>JAIEQG010000027.1 GCA_019747905.1 Burkholderiales bacterium | reverse complement strand
CGCGCGAGGAGCTGGATCGCCATGCCGTCGTCCATGCCGACCTTGCGCCCCATCAGGTCGAGCGCCTGGATGCCGTTGGTGCCTTCGTGGATCGGATTCAGGCGGTTGTCGCGATAGAGCCGCTCCACCGGATACTCGCGCGTGTAGCCGTAGCCGCCGTGCACCTGGATCGCAAGGTCGTTGGCGGCGAGACACCATTGCGACGGCCACGCCTTGACGATCGGCGTCAGCACTTCCAGCAGCAGCTTCGCGTCGCGTCGCGTCTTGTCGTCGGGTGCGCTGCGTTCGTCGTCGACCAGTCTCGCCGCATAGAGGCTCAGCGCGAGTCCGCCCTCCACATACGCTTTCTGTGCCAGTAGCATGCGGCGGATGTCCGGGTGCTCGATGATCTTGACGGGCGGCTTGGTCGGATCCTTCGCCAGCACCGGCCGCCCCTGCGAACGCTCGCGTGCATACTCGAGCGCGTGCAGATACCCGGAATAACCCAGCATCACGGCGCCGAGCCCCACGCCCACGCGCGCCTCGTTCATCATGTGGAACATGCAGGCGAGGCCCTTGTGCGGTTCACCCACCAGCGTCCCGATCGCGCCGGCGCCTTCGCCGAAATTCAGTACGCAATTGGTCGTGCCGCGATACCCCATCTTGTGATTGAGTCCGGCGAGCTGGACGTCGTTGCGTGCACCGATCGACCCGTCGTCGTTGACCAGGAACTTCGGCACCACGAAGAGAGAGATCCCCTTGACCCCGGCCGGCGCGCCCTTGATGCGCGCCAGTACGAGGTGGACGATGTTCTCCGACAGTTCATGCTCGCCGCCGGAGATCCACATCTTCTGGCCGAACAGGCGATACGTGCCGTCGGGCTGCGGCTCGGCGCGCGTGACGATGTCCGACAGCGACGAACCCGCCTGCGGTTCCGACAGGCACATCGTGCCGAAGAACCGCCCCGACAGCAGGTGACCCAGATAACGCCGCTTCTGGTCCTCGGACCCGAACGCCAAGAGCAGATTGGCGTTCGCGACCGTGATGAACGGATAGGCCGCCGTCGCGATGTTGGCACCGTTGAAGATCGCGAATGCGGCCTGCGCCACCGTGACCGGCAACTGCATCCCGCCCAGTTCCGCATCGAAGCTGGCCGAGATGAAGCCAGCCTCGCGGAACGCTTCGAGCGCCTGCTTCACTTCGGGAATCATCACTACGCGCCCGTTCTCGAAGCGCGGCTCGTCCTCGTCCGCCGCGCGCGCGTGGGGAGCGAACTGCTCCACGGCGATCTTGTGCGCCGTGTCGATCACCGCGTCGAAGGTCTCCCGCGAGTGATCGCGATAGCGATCGCGCTGCGTCAGCGTCTGCGCTTCGAGCAGCTCGTAGAGGACGAAGTCGAGATCGCGGCGATTGACGATACGGACATCCATGACGGGACTCGACAGGTTGGGTGGATCAGACGACCTCGAACAGTCCTGCCGCCCCCATGCCGCCGCCGATGCACATCGTCACCACGACGTACTTCACGCCGCGCCGCTTGCCTTCGATCAGCGCGTGGCCGACCAGGCGCGCACCGGTGGTGCCATACGGATGACCCACGGCAATGGCACCGCCGTCCACGTTGAGCCGGTCGTTCGGGATACCGAGCTTGTCGCGGCAGTAGATGACCTGCACCGCGAACGCTTCGTTGAGCTCCCACAGTCCCACGTCCTCCAGCTTGACGCCCGTGTTCTTGAGCAGCTTCGGGATCGCGAAGACGGGACCGATGCCCATCTCGTCCGGTTCGCACCCGGCCACCGCGAAGCCGCGGAAGACGCCGAGCGGCTTCAGGCCTTTCTTTTCCGCGGTCTTCGCATTCATCACCACGGCCGCCGACGCACCGTCGGAGAACTGGCTCGCGTTGCCGGCGGCGATGACACCGCCTTCGAGAGCCGGCTTGATCTGGGAAACGCCTTCGTAGGTCGTGTCGGCACGAATCCCTTCGTCCTGGGCCGCGGTGGTTTCCTTGGTCGATTCCTGCCCGGTGTTCTTGTCCACCACTTTCATGGTGACGGTGATGGGCACGATCTCGTCGTTGAACTTGCCCGCGGCCCTTGCAGCGGCCGCGCGCTGCTGGCTCTCCACGCCGTAGTGGTCCTGCGCCTCGCGGCCGATCTTGTAGCGCTTCGACACGTTCTCGGCGGTCTGCAGCATGGTCCAATAGATCTCGGGCTTGTGCTCCTTCAGCCACCCTTCCTTCGCCATGTGCTGGTTCATCTCGTTCTGCACGCACGAGATGGATTCGACCCCGCCGGCGACGAAGATGTCGCCCTCGCCGGAGATGACCCGCTGCGCCGCCAGGGCTATGGTTTGCAGGCCGGAAGAGCAGAACCGGTTCACCGTCATGCCCGACGTGGTCACGGGCAGCCCGGCACGCAACGCGATCTGGCGGGCGATGTTGAAGCCCGTGGCACCTTCCGGATTCGCGCAGCCCATGATGACATCCTCGATCTCGGCCGGATCGAGCCTGGCCCGCGCCACGGCGTGCTGCACGACGTGACCGCCCAGGGTGGCACCGTGGGTCATGTTGAAGGCACCGCGCCAGGATTTGCAGAGCGGGGTGCGGGCAGTGGAAACGATCACGGCGTCGGTCATGGCAGTCCTCCGAGTGGGTTTTTCTGGTCAAGGGACGGGATGGTATCAATTCGCCATGGACCGGGGGCCGGGCACGTATCGCCTGCGGGATCGGGCCGCTATGATTCGGGGGCACCGCCGTGCACGCCAGCCGCGCAGTCGACCCGGCAGCGGGCGGTCGAACCGGGAGGCAAGTCCTTGAAGCACCGCATTCTCATCGCCAACGACGACGGCATCCACGCCCCCGGCCTGGCTGTCATGGAGCGCATCGCGCGACACTTGAGCGACGACGTCTGGGTGGTCGCGCCCGACTTCGAGCGCTCCGGCGCTTCGCGCTCCGTCTCGCTCGCCGAACCGATCCGCGTCAACCGCCTGACCGAGAAGCGCTATTCGCTGCTGCGCGGCACACCCACCGACTGCGTCGTGATGGCGTTGAACGAGATCATGAAGGCCGCCCCGCCGACACTGGTGCTGTCGGGGGTCAATCGCGGTTCCAATCTCGCCGAGGACATGACCTACTCGGGGACGGTCGCCGCTGCGATGGAAGGTGCCCAGCACGGCATCCGCGCCATTGCCATGAGCCAGGTTTTCGAACTCGGCGGCGAAGTGCGCTGGCGCACCGCCGAAGCCCACGCCCCGCGCGTGATCGAGAGCCTGCTCGCCCTCGATTCGCCGGCGGGCGTGTTCCACAACGTGAACTTCCCCGACGTGGAACCGGGCGAAGTGCGCGGCATCCGGTCCGCGCGGCAGGGTCGCTGGGGTCGCATCAAGCTCAACGTCGACGTACGGACGGATGCGCGGCAGTTCCCCTATTCCTGGCTCTCGTTCATCCACGAAGCCGGCGCGCCCGAACAGGGCACGGACCTGGAAGTGGCCCATGGAGGCTGGATCTCGGTCACGCCGCTGCATGCCGATATCACGTGGCACGCTGGCCTCGAAGCGCTGGAGCGCCATCTCGGATCCATTGCATCGTAGCCTGAGATGAGTACCCCCCCGATGTGCCTGCGGCCCCTCCCCCCAAGGGGGCCAGCCCGCTTGGGGCGGCCCTGCGCGGGCTGAGTTCGCACGCGTCCGGACCGTGACCCTGGCCGAGACGCCCCTGGTACGATTCGCCGGCGTGCACAAGAGCTACGACGGCGCCACGCTCGCCGTGCGCGATCTCGATCTCGACGTGCAGCGCGGCGAGTTCCTGACCCTGCTCGGACCTTCCGGCTCCGGCAAGACCACCACGCTGATGATGCTCGCCGGCTTCGAGACGCCGAGCGGTGGCGAGATCCTGTTCGACGGCCGGCCCATCACCGGCACGCCGCCGCATCGACGCAACTTCGGCATGGTGTTCCAGAACTACGCGCTGTTCCCGCACCTCACGGTGGGCGAAAACGTTGCCTATCCGCTGACGGTGCGGCGCGTGTCCGCCGCGGAGTGCACGACGCGCGTGAACAACGCGCTCGAGATGGTTCGTCTCGGTGGCCTGGCGTCCCGCCGACCCGACCAGCTCTCCGGCGGCCAGCGCCAGCGCGTCGCGCTGGCGCGGGCCCTGGTGTTCGACCCGGCCATGGTGCTGATGGACGAGCCACTGGGCGCCCTCGACAAGCAATTGCGCGAGCACATGCAGGTGGAACTGAAGGACCTGCATCGCCGTCTCGGCGTCACCTTCGTCTACGTGACGCACGATCAGGGCGAGGCCCTGGCGATGTCCGATCGCGTCGCCGTGTTCAATGACGGCGCTCTGCAGCAGGTGGACACCGCGGAGCGACTGTACGAAGAACCCGCCAATCGATTCGTCGCGAGCTTCGTCGGCGACAACACCGCGCTGGCTGGCCACGTCGCCGCGATCGACGCGGACTTCGCCGACGTCACCCTGGATTGCCACGCCACGCTGCGTGGCCGGCTGATCGGGCCCGCGGCACCCGGCACGGCGGTGCAGGTCACGATCCGGCCGGAGCGCGTGATCGTGCGCGATGGAGGCGGCGCGAACACGGTTCCTGCCACGGTTCAGGATGTCGTCTATCTTGGCGACCATCTGCGCCTGCGTTGCGGCATCGATGGCCGGACCACCGCCATCGTCAAGCGTCCGGTCGGCAGCGGTGCAGCACCCGCCATCGGCGCACGCACGCATCTCGAATTTCCCGCCGAACACGTACGCATCTATCCGTAGGTTCCTCGAAGGAGATCGGCCATGAAACGCCTCGCAGCCCTGTTGCCCCTGATCGTCATCGCACTCCATGCGCACGCCGAAGGGACTCTCACGGTCGTCAATTTCGGCGGTGCCAACAGCACCGCGCAGAAGAAGGCCTACTACGAGCCCTTCGAGAAGTCGGCCGGCGTGAAGATCCTGCCGGTGGAGTACAACGGCGAGCAGGCGAAGGTGAAGGCGATGGTCGAGACCGGCAAGGTCACCTGGGACGTGGTCGAAGCCGAGTCTGCCGACCTCGATCGCGGCTGCGACGAAGGGCTATACGAACAGCTCGACTGGAGCAGGATCGGGCCGAAGAGCGATTTCCTGCCGGCCGCCGTGCACGCCTGCGGCATCGGCATCTTCGTGTGGTCCACGGTACTCGCCTATGACGCGAGCCGCCTCAAGGATCCGCCGAAGTCCTGGGCCGACTTCTGGGACGTGAAGCGCTTTCCGGGCAAGCGCGCGCTGCGCAAGAACGCGCGCTTCAATCTCGAGTTCGCGCTCATGGCCGATGGCGTGAAGCCGGCCGAGGTGTACAAGGTCCTCGCGACCAAGGACGGGGTCGAGCGCGCATTCCGCAAGTTGGCCGAGCTGCGCCCCCACCTGCAATGGTGGGAGGCCGGCGCCCAGCCGCCGCAGTTTCTCGTGGCGGGGGATGTCGTCATGGCGAGCGCCTACAACGGCCGCATCGACGCGGCCCAGCGCGAGGGTCGCAATCTCGCGATCGCGTGGGCCGGCGGCATCTATGACCTCGACTACTGGGCGATCCCGAAGGGCACACCCAACCGCGATCTGGCGACGCGCTATATCGCGTTCGCTGTCGGCCCGGACCGCCAGGCGGAGTTCGCACGCCTGATCAGCTACGGCCCGACCGCGCACAAGGCGCTGACGAAGCTCGACGCGAAGACCCTGGCGCTGCTGCCGAGCGCTCCGGCAAACGTGAAGGACGCGCTCAAGTTCGACTTCCGGTTCTGGTCCGATCACGGCGAGGCCATGGAGAAGCGCTTCAACGCCTGGGTAACGCAATGATCGTCTGATCCATGGAAGCGGTAGCGGACACCATGGCGGATGTGCGGGTGGCGTTGCGGCGCGACGCCCGGCACCGCACGGCCACCGCCCTCATCCTCGTGCTGCCGCTGGCGTTGTTCCTGTTGCTGACGTTCCTGGTGCCGATCGGTGCATTGCTGTGGCGTGCCGTGGACAATCCCGAGATCGCCCGTGCAGTCCCGCGCACGGTGGCGGCACTGGCCCGATGGGATGCCGCGTCACCGCCTCCGGATCAGGCCTACGCTGCCTTCGTGGCGGATCTGCAGGCGCTGCGTGAGCAGACCGACGCCGGCATGCTGGCCCGCCGTCTCAACACCGAAGTGGGTGGCGCCCGTTCGCTCGTGATGAACGCCTGGCGGGCGCAGCCGCTGCCTGCCGCGGTGGATGCCGCCGCGGTTCGCGCACAACTCATCGCCCTCGATCCGCGCTGGGAAGAACCCTGGATCTGGCAGGCCATCGCCAAGAACGGCGCGCGCCTCACGCCGGACTATCTGCTGGCCTCGGTCGATCTGAAGCGCGCCGCGGACGGTTCGATCGTCACCATGGAAGCCGATCGATCGGCCTTCCGGCGCATCCTGGCGCGCACCTTCGGCATCGCGGCGATCGTCACGGCGATCGCGCTGGTACTCGCCTATCCGCTGGCGTGGTGGCTGTCCACCATGGCCCCGCGGCGCGCCAACGTGCTGCTCATCGTCGTGCTGGTGCCGTTCTGGACGTCCATCCTGGTCCGGGTCGCCGCGTGGATCGTCCTGCTGCAATCGGGCGGGCTCGTGAACCAGGCGCTGCGCGGGATCGGCCTCATCGATCAGCCGCTGGCGCTGCTGTTCAACCGCACCGGCGTGGTGATCGCCATGGTGCACATCCTCCTGCCCTTCATGGTCCTGCCGCTCTACAGCGTCATGAAGAGCATTCCACGCGACTACGTCCGGGCGGCGGTGTCGCTCGGCAGCCATCCGCTGGCGGCATTCCTGCGTGTGTACGTGCCGCAGACCTATGCCGGCGTTGCGGCCGGCAGCCTGCTCGTGTTCATCCTCGCCATCGGCTACTACGTGACGCCGGCGCTGCTCGGCGGCCCCGAGGACCAGATGCTGAGCTACAGCGTGGCGCAGTACGCCAATGTCCATCTCGATTGGGGGATGGCCTGCGCACTGGGCAGCGTGCTGCTCGCTGCCACGCTCGTCCTCTACGCCATCTACCGCCGGCTCGCACGCATGGAGCCGGCCCTCGCATGAAGGTGAACGCCATCGCGACATCGTGGGAGCGGATCGGCCACATTGCGGTGCGTACCCTCTGCATCGCCGTGCTGGCCTTCCTGCTGTTGCCGATCATCGCGATCGTACCGTTGTCCTTCTCCTCCAGTTCGTTCCTGGTGTATCCGGTGCCGGACTGGTCGCTCAAGTGGTATCGCGAGCTCTTCGAATCCGCCGAATGGATGCGCGCCGCGCGGAACAGTTTCATCGTCGCGCCGGCCGCGACACTGATCGCCACCGTCCTCGGCACCATGGCGGCGGTCGGTCTCGCGCGCGTCCGCTTTCCCGGCAAGGATGCGCTGCTGTCCGTGCTGATCGCGCCGATGATCGTGCCGATCGTCGTGGTCGGTGTCGGCACCTATCTCTTCTTCGCACGCCTCGGCCTCGCCGACAGCTACGCCGGACTCATCCTGGTGCATGCGGCGCTGGGCACGCCGTTCGTGCTAACCACCGTCTCGGCGGCCCTCCAGGGTTTCGACCACAACCTCGTCCGCGCGAGCAGCAGCCTGGGTGCAGCACCCCTGGAGACGTTCCGCCGCGTGACGCTGCCGCTGATCGCGCCGGGTGTGATCTCCGGCGCGTTGTTCGCCTTCGCCACGTCGTTCGACGAAGTCGTCGTGACTCTCTTCCTGGCCGGCCCCGCTCAGGTGACCTTGCCACGGCAGATGTTCACGGGGATCCGCGAGAACATCACGCCCGTGATCGCTGCGGTGGCCACACTGCTCATCGTCTTCACCACGGCACTCATGCTCGCCCTGGAGTGGCTGCGCGGACGGCGCGCAACCGTCGCACGCTGACTTAGAACCGCTTCTCCACCCCGAACATGAACTTGTGCTGGATGCCGCCGTCGGCACGCAGGCTGTAGGTGTTGGACGTGAAAGGCGAGGACACGCTCTCGGACACGTCGTCCATCATCATGGCCTGGTACTGCAGGAAGCCGAGCAGGGGCGAACCGTTGCTGAAGTAGAGCAGCGGGAACGACAGACCGGCCCCGGCCGCCGGTCCGAACATCCACTTGTTGGTGGAGAAGACGTTGTTCGGTCCACCCCCGGAGGTCTCGTCGCTGAACACGGACATCTGCATCCGGGTGGCGTGCAGACCCAGCATGAGTTGCAAGGCGATGTTCCGCGCAAGAAGGAACTGCCCGCCGGCGCCAAGCATCAACGAGCGCTGCTCCTTGATCTCCGCCCCGGTGTCGGGTGTCGTACCGAAGTGGTAGGTGACGTCGGTGACCTTGGCGCCATTGCCGAAGTATTCCGAGAACCCTGCGTACGCGAACGGCTGGAAGCCGTTCGCCATCGGCGCGAAGTACCGGCGCACGCCGAATCCCAGGCTGCTCATGCTGTCGCTCAGGTCCGGTTTGCCGGTAACGCTCGACCCGCTCGAACTGATCGTCGTGGAATCGTAAGGCGTCTGCTTGTAGTCGCCGAAGATCTGTATCGCCCACCCCGGTTCGCCCACGAACTTGTCGGCGGGTTTCGGGGCTTCCGACTGGCGGACTACGTACTGTTTCGTCGTGTCGTCCCACGCGAGCGACATGCTGCGTGCCGGATCATGCGTGAGAGTCTGGGTCTTCGACGTGCCGTTGTCGTACTGCGTGGTGATTTCGAGCTTGCCGTCGAACTTGTTCGGTGCCGGATTGCCGGTCAACCGGTTGTCCTTGTCGGGAACGCCGTCCAGCAGCACCTCGCCGCGGCCGTTCTTCACCGTGACCCGCGTCGGATGGATGGTGACCGTGGGGGCGTCCGGCGGCATGACGAGCGCGAGCGGCCCGGGATCTGCGCCCGGGTCCATCGGCGCGGTCGCGCAGGCTCCGAGGAACATGGCGGGCAACAGGCACACCGCCGCACACATCCGCATCCCGTTCGTCATGGCGCCGTCCTCTCCTGCTGGAATGACCGGAGGCTTCCCCGATGCATGCTCCGGAACCTGGAACGAGAATAGTGCAGCGCCAACGAAGCGTCCAGATGCCCTTGGCATAGCCGAGTCATCGGCGCACTTGTCGATCGAATTGACAATCCGGCGCATCGAGCATCTGTGGGATCATCTTCCGCGAGTGCTGATCGAAGAGGACTGAACGACTTGCTGCAGCGGTGGACCTGGTTCTATGTCAGCGCGTGCGCGCTCGGCGCGCTCGCCGTCCTGATGGCCGGTTGCGCCTCGAGCGGCCGGGACGATGCCCTCGAGAAATCGCTCGCCAGGGCGCCCGCCTGCTGTGCCGGCCCAGGCGAATTCCGGTTCGACCCGGCAACGATCGGGCAGCGCCTCGTGTTCACGCTCGACGAGCGCAGTCCCGTGTATGCGTTTCCCCATGGGCGGAGCTTCTTCAAGGCGCTCGCCCTGCCGGATGCGCCGCGCGCCGCCTTCGTGACCGTGGCCTCGTTTCCCGTGGTCGAGAAAGGACGACTGAACGATTGGCGCGGCCGCTTTTTCGCGCCGAGCATCGTCTTTTTCGACGCGAGTTTCGACCCGTCCCACCCTATCGATGGACGGACCAACTTCATGTTCAACGGCAATGGCCGGCGGTTTTCGGCATTCCGGGTGCCGGTACCGCCGGACGCGCGCTACCTCGCGGTCTTCACCGACGCACGGCTGCTCGGAGGAACGGTGCAGGTTCCGGTCGAGTTCGCCGTGCAGAACACCCAGTCGGTCGCGTGCGACATCAGCGGCAAGGCCGTCGGGGTAACATCCGATGCCGGCCTGTTCGCTGCCCTGTGCGGGCTGTTTGCCGGCCTGTCGGTCTACACGACGCCCGCGACGGGAACCTGGAATGCCGCCGTTCCCTACAGCGCCGGCGGCAACCTCGAGCTGTGGCTGTCGGGACCGGGGCCGGAGCAGCCCTGAGGTTCAGCCGTTGAAGCGCCCGCCCTCGGCCGCAAGCTTCTCCAGGATCGCCGCAGGCTTCCACCACGGCCCCACCGCCTTTTCATAGCGCTGCACGGCTTCGAGCACCTGCGGCAACCCGATCAGGTCGGCCGTGAACATGGGCCCGCCGCGGAAGCGCGGGTAGCCGTACCCGAACAGGTAGACGATGTCGATGTCGCTCGCGCGCTGGGCGATGCCTTCCTCGAGGATCTTCGCACCCGTGTTCACGAGCTGGTACAGGCAGCGTTCGAGGATCTCCTGGTCGGAGATCTCGCGACGCGCGATGCCGGCGTCCTTCGACGCCTGCACGATCAGCGCCTCGATCTCCGGATCGGGGATCGGCTTGCGATTGCCCGCTTCGTACTTGTAGTAGCCGGCACCGGTCTTCTGGCCGAAGCGGCCGCGCTCGCAGATGAGGTCGCCGATCTTCGTGTAGCGCTCGCTCGGGTTGCGCGTCGCGGCCTGGCGCTTGCGAATCGCCCAGCCGATGTCGAGACCTGCCAGGTCCCCCACGCGGAACGGACCCATGGCGAAGCCGAAGTCTTCCAGCACGCGATCCACCTGCTGCGGCAAGGCACCCTCCTCCAGCAGGAAGCCCGCTTCGCGGAAGTACGCGTGCACCATGCGGTTGCCCACGAAACCGTCGCACACGCCCACCAGCACGCCCACCTTCTTGATGGTGCGCGCCAGCTTCATGCTGGTGGCGATGACGTCCTTGGCCGTCTTCGCGCCGCGCACGATCTCGAGCAGGCGCATTACGTTCGCCGGGCTGAAGAAATGCAGGCCGATGACGTCCTGCGGCCGCTGGGTCACGGCGGCGATCTGATCGATGTCGAGGGTCGAGGTGTTGGTGGCGAGGATCGCGCCGGGCTTCGCCACCGCATCGATCTTGCGAAACACCTCCTGCTTGACGTCCATCTGCTCGAACACCGCTTCGACGATGATGTCGACGTCCTTCAGGTCGTCGTAGCTGGAGACGCCCGTGAGCAGGCCCATGCGCTTGTCCATGGCGTCCTGGGCCAGACGCCCCTTGGCCACGGTCGCCGCGTAGTTCTTGCGGATGATGCCGAAGCCGCGGTCGATCGCCTCCTGCGAAACCTCCAGCACCTTCACCGGGATGCCGACGTTCACGAAGTTCATCGCGATGCCGCCGCCCATGGTGCCTGCCCCGATGACTGCAGCACTGCGGATCTCGCGCACCGGCGTGTCGTCGGGAACGTCCTTGACCTTGGAGGCCGCACGCTCGGCGAAGAAGGCGTGACGCAACGACTTCGACGCATCGGTTCCCACCAGGTACTCGAACCGTTCGCGCTCGAACTTCACCCCTTCGGCGAACGGGCGCTTCACCGCCGCCTCGACGCACGCGAGGCATTCGAGCGGAGCGGGATAGCCGCGCCACTCCTTGGCGATGCGGGCGCGGGCTTCGGCGAAGAACGCATCGGCGTCGCCTTCGACGGCGACCGTCAGCGAACTGGCGCGGCGGATGGGCTTGCCTTCCTTCACTACGCGGTTCGCGTACTTGACGGCAGCAGCCAGCAGATCGCCCGTGACGATCTCGTCGACGATGCCCAGTTCCAGTGCGCGCTCGGTGCTCACGGGGTCGCCCGAGATGATCATGTCGAGCGCGGTCTTCGCGCCGATCAGCCGCGGCAGGCGTTGCGTGCCGCCGGCACCGGGCAGGATGCCGAGTTTCACTTCAGGCAGACCGATCTGCGCACCGGTGATCGCGCAACGGTAGTGGGCCCCGAGCGCCAACTCGAGACCGCCCCCCATGGTCGGCCCGGAAATCGCGGCGACGATGGGCTTGGTGACGGTGTCCATGTACTGCAGCACGTCGCGCAGCGTGGCCATGCCGGGGAAGGGCGGCTTGCCGAACTCGGTGATGTCGGCCCCGCCGGAGAAGTTCTTGCCCCCGCCGATCAGCAGGAAGGCGCGCACCGCCGGATCGTGGTCGCCCGCCTTGATCGCATCGAGGATGCCCTGCAGGAGGCCCTTGCCGACCGACAGTGCGTTGACCGGCGGGTTGTTGAGGGTGATGACGCCGATGTGGCCCTGGACCTGGTATTCGACGATGTTGGGCATGGGGTGTTGTCCTCCAGACAGCCTGAAAAGCGTGAAACACGAAGGGCACGAATGACACTAAGGTACACGAAGGAAAGCCGGGAATTGCCCAGAAGCTGCCCCGGCCCGATCCTTCCCGCTTTTCCTTCGTGTACCTTCGTGTCCTTCGCGTCCTTCGTGTTGAAAGCGGTTCCGCGAACGTCCAGCAGGAACGACGTCAGACCTCCAGCCACTCCTTGCGCACGGCCTCGTTCGCCCGCAGGTCCTCCGGCGTGCCCTCGAACACGATCTCGCCGTGGCCCATCACGTAGAGCCGCTGCGAGATCTTGAGCGCGATGGTGAGCTTCTGCTCGACCAGCAGGATGGAGATGCCGCGCTTCGCGATCTCGTCGAAGAGGTTCGCGACCTGCTCGACGATCTTCGGGGCCAGGCCTTCCGTGGGCTCGTCGATCATCACGAGATCCGGATCACCCATCAGCGTGCGGCACAGGGTCAGCATCTGCTGCTCGCCACCGGACAGCACGCCGGCCGGTGCATCGGCCCGCTCGCGCAAGCGCGGGAAGAGCTGGTACATGTCGTCCATGCTCCAGCGGCCGGATTCCTTTCTGCCCTTCATGCCGAGCATCAGGTTCTGGCGCACCGTGAGTGTCGGGAAGATGTCGCGGTTCTCGGGCACGTAGCCGAGACCCGCGCGCGCGATCAGGTGGGTCTTCGTGCCCATCAGTTCGCGGTCCTTGAACTTGACCGATCCGTTCGACACCACCTGCCCCATGATGGCCTTGATGGTGGTGGAGCGGCCCACGCCGTTGCGTCCGAGCAGGCTCACGATCTCGCCCTTGCCGACGGACAGATGCACGCCGTGAAGGATGTGGCTCTTGCCGTAGTAAGCGTGCAGATCTTTGACGGCTAGCATGTCAGTGCGACGCTCATTGTCGCGATAGGCCAGCGGCCGGCGCAGCCGGGTCGCACGGGCCCTCTCGCACCAAGCCTCGTGGTGAGTGGCGCCGGGCCGCCCCAAGGCACTGACGCGCCCCCTCCGGGGGCAGCGACACGAAGGGAGCATGGGGGAGTCATGTTATTCCACCTCCGCGCCGAGGTAGGCTTCCTGGACCGCCTTGTTGCCGCGGATTTCCTGCGGCGTTCCGGTGGCGATGACCTGGCCGTACACCAGTACCGAGATCCGATCGGCCAGGCCGAACACGACGCTCATGTCGTGTTCCACCATGACCAGGGTCTTGCCCACGGTCACGTTGCGGATGAGCGCGACGGCGTCGGCGGTTTCGGTGTTGCTCATGCCGGCGGTAGGTTCGTCGAGCAGGATGACGTCGGCGCCACCGCCGATGGTGATGCCGATCTCGAGCGCGCGTTGCTCGGCATAGGACAACACACCGGCGACCGTATCGCGGCGTTTCTGGAGCCCGATCATCCCGACCAGCTCATCGGCCCGTTCGCGCACGTCCTTCAAGCCGCCCACGCGCTGCCAGAACGAGTACTTGTAGCCGAGCGACCACAGCACGGCGCAACGCAGGTTCTCGAAGACCGACAGCTTCGGAAAGATGTTGGTGATCTGGAAGCTGCGCGCCAGGCCGCGGTGATTGATCTGCTGCGGCTGCAGGCCGGTGATCGGCTCGCCGTTCAACAGGATGCTCCCGGAGGTGACGGCAAACCGGCCGCTGATGAGATTGAACAGCGTCGACTTGCCGGCACCGTTGGGGCCGATGACGGCGTGGCGCTCGCCCTTTTCGATGGCGAGATCGACGCCGTTGATGATCGCGGTCTTGCCGAAGCTCTTGTGTACTGCCTTCAGTTCCAGGGCGGCGGGCACGTCAGATCCCCTTGGCGCGGTTGACCGCGACGGTGACGTGGGCCCAGCCCGAACGCACGAACCGCGCAACGAAGGCGAGCAGCACCCCGCCGACGACCAGGATGCCGGCTGCCACGATCCACGGCTGTGCCGTCGCCGTATCCATCTGGCGCCCGAACAACGACATCACGGTGCCGACCTGTTCGGCCTTGGTCTCGAGGTGATAGAGCATTTCCACCAGCGCCACCAGCCCGAGCATCAGGACGGCCGCGGCCGCCGCCGCCCCCGCGTAGGGCAGCAGGAGCCGGCCGAGCGTGCGCGTCTGGACTGCGGGCTTGTGCAGCGTGAGCAGCGACGCGATGCCGCCGGGCGCGAACAGGATCATCACCAGGAAGAAGAGGCCGAAGTAGAGCAGCCACGCCTGCGTGTAGTTGGACAGCGCCGACTGCAGGAACGTCACGAGCACCGCGCCGATGATCGGCCCGTAGAAGTGGCCGATGCCGCCGATGAAGGCCATCAGCAGCACGTTGCCCGAAGCGACGGTGCCGAGCCGCTCGGCAGTGATCAGTTCGAAGTTGATCACTTCGAGGGCGCCCGCGACGCCCGCAAAGAAACCTGCAAGCGACAGCATGAGGAAGCGCACGCGCGTCGGGTTGTAGCCCACGAACCGGGCCCGCTCGGGATTGTCCCGCACGGCGTTGGCCATGCGGCCGAGCGGTGTCTGGGTCAGTGCGAACATTGCGATCATGCACACGAAACACCACGCCGCGATCAGGTAGTACACCTGGATCGACGGCCCGAAATCGATGCCCATCACCGCCTTGCCCACGACACGGTCGGTGGAAATGCCGCCCTCACCGCCGAAGAAACTCGGGAACATGAGCGAGCACGCCGCCACCATTTCGGCGATGCCGAGCGAAATCATCGCGAAGGGCGTACCGGAGTGCTTGGTGGTGATGTACCCGAAGATCACGCCGAAGACGAGTCCGGCTGCCCCACCGATGAGCGGCAGGAGCGAAACGGGCCAGCCCAGGGTGTTCGCACCGATCGCGTTGAGGGCGTGGGCCGCGAAGAACGCCCCGAGACCGAAATACACCGCATGCCCGAAGGACAGCATGCCGGTCTGGCCGAGCAGCATGTTGTAGGACAGCGCGAAGATTATCGCGATGCCCATCTGCGAGAGCATCGACACCGCGAAGCCCTGGGTGAAGACGAGCGGTGCCACGATCATCACCGCCGCCGTCGCGGACCACACCAGCAACCTGCGCCAGGGGAACATGGCGCTCATGCCGCAATTCCCGCCACGAGGTTTGTGCCGCTGCGCCGCGTCGAGTGCTTCCGGGTTCTCGTCATCATCAGCCCTCGCGCGTCCCCATCAGCCCCTTCGGCCGCACGATCAGCATCGCCACCATGAGCAGATACGGCAGCACCGGCGCCGCCTGCGCGATGGTCACCTTCCACAGTTCCATCCACCCCGACTCGGTATTCACCTTGATCCCGATCGTTCCGAACAGCGACAGCAGCGAGTAGTCGAACGCCACCGAGAACGTCTGCACCGCCCCGATGATGAGCGAGGCGATGAATGCCCCGGCGAGCGAGCCCATGCCGCCGAACACCACCACGACGAACACGATGGTCCCCACCGAGACGGCCATGCCGGGCTCGGTCACGAAGGCGTTGCCGCCGATCACGCCGGCCAGCCCCGCGAGGGCCGCACCGCCCGCGAACACGAGCATGAACACCGTTGGCACGTTGTGGCCCAGCGCCTGCACCATGTCCGGGTGCGAGAGCGAGGCCTGGATGATCATGCCGATGCGGGTACGCGTGAGGACCAGATACAGCGCCACCAGCATCGCCACGGAGATCAGCATCATGAACACGCGGTACGCCGGATACTGGGTACTGAAGATCGAGAATGCCGAGAAATCGAGGATCTCCGGGATGCGGTACGGCACCGGCGCCCGCCCCCAGATGAGGTGGACCACCTCCTCGATGATGTAGGCGAGGCCGAAGGTAAAGAGCAGTTCGGCGACGTGGCCGTACTTGTGCACCGTGCGCAGCCCGTAGCGTTCGGTGATGGCGCCCAGGCCGGCGACCACCAGGGGTGCGATCACCAGGGCCGGCCAGAAGCCCACGTACGTGCTGGTCTGGTAGGCGAAGTACGCACCCAGCATGTAGAAGCTCGCGTGCGCGAAGTTGAGCACACCCATCATGCTGAAGATCAGCGTGAGCCCGCTCGAGAGCATGAACAGCAGCAGTCCGTAGGACAGGCTGTTCAACAGGGTCACGAGGAAGAATTCCACGCGGGCGGTGCTCCGTAAGGCAGGTTAAACAAAAGGGGCGTCCGTGCGGGCGCCCCTTGTGGAGTGGTGGTGCTCGATCAGCCCTTCGGCCGCTGGAACTTGCAGGTGGTCGGCAGAACCGTGTCCTTCGCCTCGATGCGCGCGTCGGTCCTGAAACCGAAGCCGGTGCGCTCGACGTCGAACTTCACGTCCTTGCCGTTCGCCTTGGAGAACGTCGACACGAAGATGGGCTGGACGGCCTGGTGGTTGTCGGCACGCATCGTGACCTCTCCGGTGATGGTGTCGATCTTGATGCCTTCCAGCGCCGGAGCGACCTTGACCGGATCGGTCGACTTCACCTTCTCCATGGCCATGGTGAGCATGGTCATGGCGTTGATGATGCTGGTCCAGTAGAAGTCGTCCTTCGAGTCGGGAAAGCGCTTGCGGTAGGCCTCGACGTTCGCCACGGTGCCGCTGCCGCCGATGTTCGAATGGAACACGGTCACCTGCTTCAAGTGTCCGACACCCGCTTCGCCGATCACGGGCGGCGTGCCGAGGCCGCCGGCGTAGTACGTGTAGAAGTCGGCGGTCAGGCCCGCGTCCTTCGCTGCCTTGATCAGCAACGCCACGTCGTTGCCCCAGTTGCCGGTGACCACCGCGTCCGCACCCGAGGCCTTGATCTTCGCGACGTACGGCGCGAAATCCTTCACCTTGCCGAGCGGATGCAGGTCGTCGCCGACGATCTGCACGTCCGGCCGCTTCTGGTTGAGCATCGCGCGCGCCGCCTTCGCCACCGACTGGCCGAACGAATAGTCCTGGTTGATGAGGTAGACCTTGGCGATGTTCTTCTGCGTGGCCATGTAGTTGGTCAGCGCCTGCATCTTCATGTCCACGTCGGCGTCGAAGCGGAAGTGGTAGAAGTTGCACTTGTCGTTGGTGAGCGCGGGATCGACTGCGCCGTAGTTCATGTACAGGACGGTCTGCTCGGGGTTGCGGGCGTTGTGCTTGCCCATCGCCTCCGACAGCGCCAGCGCGACGGCCGAGCCGTTGCCCTGCATCATGTAGCGGATGCCCTGATCCACGAGCTGCTTGAAGACGAGCTGCGCTTCCTGCGGACTGGTCTTGGTGTCGAACGGCACTACCTCGATCTTCTGGCCGAGGACCCCACCCTTCTCGTTGATGCGTTCCGCCGCGAACTGCAGGTGGCGCAAGCCGACTTCGCCGACGTTGCCGAAGGGGCCCGACAGGCCCTCGAGATAGGCAATCTTGACCACGCCCTGCGCAGCCGCCGGACCGGCAAACGCCAGCGCCGCCATCGCTCCGACCAGGGCCGCACGCAGCCGGGACTTCACCATGTTCACTCCTCCCTCATATCGTTCGGAATCGCCGCCGGCGCCTCTCGCCGGTCGGTCCGGATCTAGAACGGGTCGGAGGCACGCCGGGCTGACAAGCCACGCGACGATCTGCCTCGGTCCCGACCGATCGGCCGGTCTGGCGGGATTTCGCTCCCCCGCTGGACGCCTGCACGCGCGTCCTCGCAAGAGAGGCCGCGGATTCTGCCGCAAGGGACCCCCTCTGTAAACGCACATCTGCCGCGGCGTTCCACGATATTGCACCGCAGCGAAGACCGGAGCTGCCAGAGTCGGCGCGCTACAATTCGTCGCATTTGCGCACCCCCCATCTTCACGCCGGAGGCAATCCTTCCATGCACGGTCTCATGATGAACATGCCGCTCACGATCACCTCGCTGATCCGGCACGCCGAGCGCTACCACGGCGACACCGAGATCGTGTCGCGCCTCGTGGAAGGCGGCATCCATCGCTACACCTACGCCGACGCGCACCGTCGTGCCCGCCAGCTTGCCAATGCGCTCATGGCGCTGGGCGTGAAACCGACGGAGCGCATCGGCACGCTCGCGTGGAACGGCTTCCGGCATTTCGAGATCTACTACGCAGTCTCCGGCATCGGCGCCGTGTGCCACACCATCAACCCGCGGCTGTTCCCGGAGCAGATCGCCTACATCGTCAACCACGCGGAAGACGGCTGCGTCTTCTTCGACCTCACGTTCCTGCCGCTGGTGGAGAAGCTGGCACCCCATTGCAAGGGTGTGCGGCACTGGGTCGCGATGACCGACAAGGCACACATGCCGGCCGTCACGGCGCCCGCGCTCCTGTGTTACGAAGACCTGATCAACGGCCACTCCGACCACTTCGAGTGGCCCGAAATCGACGAGAACGCCGCTTCGTCGCTGTGCTACACGTCCGGGACCACCGGCAACCCGAAGGGTGTGCTGTACTCCCATCGCTCGACCGTGCTGCACGCCTATGGTGCATGCCTGCCCGACGCCCTGAATCTTTCCGCACGCGACGTGGTGCTGCCGGTGGTCCCGATGTTCCACGTCAATGCCTGGGGCCTGCCCTACAGCGCGCCGCTGGTGGGTGCCAAGCTGGTGTTTCCCGGCGCTCAGCTGGACGGCGCCAGCCTGCACGAGCTCTTCCGGCAGGAAAGCGTCACGGTGTCCGCCGGCGTACCCACCATCTGGCTCGGCCTGCTCGCGCACGTGAAGGGCAACAAGCTCGACTTCGGCACACTGAAGCGCACCGTGATCGGCGGCTCGGCCTGCCCGCCCGCCATGATCCGCAGCTTCGAGGACGACTTCGGCGTGCAGGTGCTGCACGCCTGGGGCATGACGGAGATGAGCCCGCTCGGCACGGTCAACACGTTCAAGAACCACCAGCTCGCATTGCCCAAGCCCGAGCGCGACGCGATCCAGAACAAGCAGGGGCGCGTGATCTTCGGTGTCGACATGAAGATCGTCGACGACGACGGGGCGGAGCTCCCGCGCGATGGCAAGGCCTTCGGCAACCTCATGGTGCGCGGCCCGTGGATCTGCCGCGAGTACTTCCGGGGCGAAGGCGGCAATCCGTTGGTCGACGGCTGGTTTCCCACGGGTGACGTCGCGACACTGGATGCCGACGGATTCATGCAGATCACCGATCGGTCCAAGGACGTCATCAAGTCCGGCGGCGAATGGATCAGTTCCATCGACCTCGAGAACGCCGCCGTCGGTCACCCGTCCGTGGCCGAAGCGGCCGTGATCGGCGTGGCGCACCCGAAGTGGGACGAGCGGCCGCTGCTCATCGTGAAGCGCAAGGAAGGGGCTGAGATCACCCGTGAGGAAATGCTCAAGTTCTTCGAGGGGCGGGTCGCTAAATGGTGGATCCCCGACGACGTGGTCTTCGTCGAGCAGCTGCCCCATACGGCGACCGGCAAGCTGCTCAAGACCAAGCTGCGGGAGGACTTCAAGGATCACAAGCTGCCCGGCGCCTGAGGCCCGAGCGAGCGCCCGTACCGGAGAACCGTGCCATGAAACACCTGATCTTGCTGCTGATCGCCTCGGCCTTCGCGCTCCCTGCGCATGCAGCCGTCTACAAGTGCCGCAACGCGGCCGGCGCGGTGATCTATTCGCAGGAGCCCTGCGAGAAGGAAGGGGCGAAGCAGGAAAAGAAGCTCACGCGCCAGGACCTCAAGGCAAACGAGGTGCGCATGCGGCCCAACGGCCAGGAGGGCAGTGCGACGCCGGGGTTCTCGCAGGGTTCCAACTACCAGGGCACCCCGGCGGAGCGAGCCGAAGCCGAGCGCAAGGCACTGAACCGCAGCCGGGACTGACGGCGCGCGCGCCCGGCGGCGACGGCGCCGCTCGGCATCCTCGTCGCAGGCGCTGCAGCGGCCGATGACGTATTCCGTTGCACCGGCGGCGCAGGTAAGGTTCCATACGCCAACGCGCCGTGCGAAGCCCAGGGCGCGTCGACAAACCAGAAGTTCAAACGCGACGAACTGGAGCCCACGGTGGTGAAGATGCCCAAAGCCGCGCCGCGCGCGGATCGAACGGGAGCCGGCGCGCAGGGCGCCACTCCGATCGACGGCCTGCGGGGAAAGCCGATCGATATCGAGGCCCGGATGCAGGCCGGCGGAGCTTCCGGTCCGCGCAATCTTGCACTGGAACGCGTGCAACTGCCTGTCACCGAGGCCGGGGCTGCCATCGACCGCGCCAAGGCCCGCGCCCGCGAACTGCTGCCCGGATAGGATCACGGTCCGCACAGGCACCCGCGCTTGAGCCTCCGACCGCTGTCGGTTCGCCAGCCCTGGGGGGTCGCGGCCGCGGCCGGCCTCGCGATCGCGATCGCACTGTGGCGGCTCGTGAGCGCCTCGGCCGGGCTGGAGATCACGACGGCACGGGTGGGGGTCGTTCCCGTCACCGTGTTCCATCCCGAGGCTGCCGCCCGCGCTCCCGTGATCGTGATCGCCCACGGCTTCGCGAGCTCGCAGGAGATGATGCAGCCGTTCGCGCTAACGCTGGCGCGCAACGGCTATTGCGCCGTGTCGTTCGATCTGCCCGGCCACGGCCGCAATCCCGCGTCGATGCCCGGCGGGCTCGAGGACCATGCCCGACGCACCGAGGCGCTCATGGCGACGTTGAGTGATGTGGTGGCCTACGCGCGCACACTGCCATGCTCCGACGGGCGCCTTGCGCTCCTCGGGCACTCCATGGGTTCCGAGGTGGTGGTGCGCTATGCCATCGCGCATCCCGAGGTCGCGGCCACCGTGGGCATATCGCTCTTCTCCCGCGATGCGTCGGCCACGCGACCGCGCAACCTGCTGGTGATCGCGGGAGCGCTCGAGCCGCAGATGCTGAAGGCCGAAGGCCTGCGCGTCGCGAGCCTCGCCGCGCGCGCTCCGGCCGAGGAACACGTGACCTACGGCAGCTTCGCCGACGGCACGGCCCGCCGCTTCGCGCTGGCCGGTGGCGTGGAGCACATCGGGGTGCTCTACAGCCGCGAGAGCCAGGTGGAGACGCTCGCCTGGTTCGACCGTGTCTTCCGGCACCACGGCAACGGCTTCGTGGATGCGCGCGCTCCGTGGCTCGCGCTGCTGTTCGCGGGTCTCGTGGCGCTCGGCTGGCCGCTGTCGCTGCTGCTGCCGCAGGTACGCACCCGGGCAGCGCGCCCGCCGATGCGACGCCGCGTATTCATGAGCATTGCCGTGCTGCCCGCGGTGGTCACTCCCCTCGTGCTCTGGAAGTTGCCGACGGATTTCCTGCCCATCGTGCTCGGCGACTATCTCGCCGTGCACTTCACCGTGTACGGCTGCATCACCGGCGTGGGCCTGTGGCTCGCGCGAAAGCTCGGTCCCGAGCGCGGCGCGTCGGTCACCGATCGGCGCAAGCTCGTGCTCGCCGCGGCTGGGGTGACCGCGTATGCCGCACTCGCGATCGGCATCCCGGCCGACATGTTCGTCGCGTCGTTCGCCGCCGGCGCTGCGCGTTGGCCGCTGTTCGCGGTGCTGTTCGTGGGCACGCTCACCTACTTCACCACGAACGAATGGCTCACGGGCAGCCCGGAAGCGCCGCGCGGCGCTTCCGTGATCGCATGGCTGTGTTTCCTCGGATCGCTCATGATCGCGATCATCCTCAACCTCCCCAAGCTGTACTTCCTCGCCATCATCGTGCCGGTGATACTGCTCCTGTTCGTGGTCTACGGCCTGTTCAGCACCTGGGCCTATCGGCGCACCGGCCATCCATTGCCGGGGGCGATCGCCAACGCCGTCGTGTTCGCCTGGGCGATGGTCGCGATGTTTCCGCTGGTGGGCTGAGAGTGCACGGCCGGCAGTCGCCGCTCCTCCTGGACGTCGTCCGCGAGCGGACGAGCGCGCTGCACGCCGAAGCGGAACGCTCCGGCTTCGTCGGCGAGTTGCTCCGCGGTCGGGCCGATCGACGCAGTTACGCGGTGTTTCTGCGCAATCTCCTGCCGGCCTACCGCGAACTGGAAAGCGGCCTGGATCTGCACCGCGACTCGCCCGGCATCCGCGAGGCAAGACGACCTGCGGTCTACCGTTCAGCCGCGCTGGAATCCGATCTGGAGGCCCTGTGCGGCTCCGATTGGAGCCGCGTGGTGCCACTGCTGCCGGCAGCGCAGCGCTATGCATCCGCCGTCGCCGAAGCGGCACTGGGCGATGGCACATGCCTCATCGCCCACGCCTACACGCGCTACCTTGGTGACCTCAACGGCGGGCGCATCCTGCGCGATCTGGTCGCGCGCTCGTTGTCGCTCGACGGGACCGCACTCGCGTTCTACTCGTACCCGCAACTCGCCGACGTGGAAGCATTCAAGTCGAGCTACCGGGAAGACCTCGAGCGCGCCGGGCTCGCGGCTCCGGACCCGGAACGCGTGGTCGCCGAAGCGGAGAAAGCGTTCCACCTCAACATCGAGCTGTCGCGCGAGGTAGCCGGCGCCGGCCGCTGAGGCCACCGCTTGTCAATCGGAGCGCTTGCCCGACCCGGTCGTGCGCCAGATCAACTGGCCCAGCAGCTCCGCGGTGCGATTGACCGAGGCCTGGACGCTTTCCAGCATGCTCGGCATCTTGGCCATGTCGACACCGTCGGTGATCTCCATCGCCGCGAGCTGCGCATTGCCGACGATGGTGGACAGCAGATTGCGATAGACCACGTCCGCCTCCGAGTCCAGGCGTACGCTGACGGGCCGATACTGCTTCACGATGCCATCCTGGAACCGCCGGCGCGCCGCTTCCGCGGCCTTGCGCTCGGTCAGGTCGACGAAGCCGATCACGAACCCGAGGTAGCGCTCGGGCGAGGCGAACACGGGATCGGCACGCACCAGGATGGGCCGGGCGCCGGCAGCGGCCGCCAGGGCGACCTCGCCACGCCACGGCCGGCGCTGCTCCAGCAATTCGCGCAGCGGCCGGCCGGCCTTGGGGTCGAAGGTGACGAGTGCCTCCAGATCGGTGATGGAATGCAGGTCCGCCCGCTGCTCGCCCAGCAATGTGTCGAACGATTCGTTGGTGATCAGAATGCGGCCGTCCGGGTCGGCGACGAGGACCGGCTGCTCGGATACCTGGACCTGGTCGCTCACCTGCAGCAACTGATCGCGCGCGATCAGCACGCGCACCGACCGGAACTGCAACACGATGTCGGAAACCGATTCGCCGATCAGGCGAGCCGCCGCAAGGTCGGCCGGTGTCCAGGGATCGCAGGTGCCCTCGACCACCTGATGCCATTGCGCGAACGAGCGGCGCGGCGACAACTCCGACGGGTCGTTGCCCATCACGAACGGCTTGGACGGATTGCCGCCCCACGTCACCGTGCGCACGCGTTCGGGCCGGAACCACAGCAGGTAGTCGCCCGGCGCGCTCGACAACGGTGCGGCCACGACGCCGCCGGCCACCGGCGTCAACAGGACGAACTCCGGCGCGTCGAGCCCGAGCGAGGCCGTCGCGATCACAGGCGCCTTCGGTTTCCGGTCGAACCAGCGGCCGATATCGCGTAACTCCGGCGTGCCGGGGACCTCGCCCACGGTGAGCACCTGGCCCTCGAACAGCAAAGCAGCGCCGTGCGCATCGAGCGGCTGCAGCAACGAGCGCGGATCGTCGAACAGCGCCCCCTTCCAATCGCCGTCGCGGGCGATGGCTTCGACCATGCGCTGCTCCAGCCGGCGCACCGTCAGCTCCACGTGCGCCTGGGCGAAACTCTCGAGGGCCGCGATGCGCGTCGCGAGCGCTTCGGCCAGCAGGTCGCAGGCGGCCCGCGCCTCGTAGTGCACCTGCCGGGGCACGTAGTGGTGACAGGCGACGAGCCCCCAGAGTTTGCCGCCGACCATCAGCGACACCACCAGGGTCGCGCGCACACCCATGTTCTTCAGATACTGGATGTGCAGCGGCGACATGCTGCGCAGCATGCACAGCGACATGTCGAGTTCCTGCCCGGTGCCCGGCGCGACCCGCGGCACCAGCGGGACGGAAATCGCCTCGACGTCCACCAGCACGCGCACGCGATTGCGCTCGTACAGGCGGCGGGCCATCTGCGGAATGTCGGAAGCGGGATAGTGATTGCCGAGGTACGGCTCGAGACCCGCCTGGCGCCGCTCGGCGAACACCTCGCCGTGCCCTTCCTCGTCGAAGCGGTAGATCATCACCCGGTCGTAACCGGTCACGTGCTTGAACACCGTCGCGGCCTCGTCGCACAATTCGCGCAGCGAGGACGCGCCGAGGATGACGTTCAGCGCCTCCTGCAGCGGGACCGAGTAATCGACGGCAGCACCGGCGTGTTCGAGTTCGACCACGAGTTCGCCGGCGGCGGTACGATGCAGGAGGCCGTCGACCTCGTCGGCGATGTGGCCGGTGCGGCAGCGAACCGCGATCGGAATCTGAGCGAGCGGGCCATCCAGATGCGCGCGCAAGCGGGCTGCCAGGTTGCCGCCGAGATCTTCGAGGGAGCGCCCGACGGGTTCGTCGGGGCTCTCGAGAAAGGTGCGCGCATTGGCACTCGCCTGGACGATCACGAGACCCGGTTCGCGCACCACCAGCAAGGCACCGTGGGGCTGGATCGAGCCCGCGAACTGGATCTGCTCGCGTTCGCAGTTGGAAAGATCCGCCCGCCCGAACAGTGTTGCCGGCGCGTGTTGAATCGGTATGCCGGGGATCGGCGGCCGCGTCACGGGCTGCGTTCTCGCAGCAGGATGCCGAAGTAGTGCGGGTCGATGTCGGCGCTGCCCACGGCGGAGATCTCGACCTGCGTCTGCCGGCCGCCGACGCCGCGCACGGCAGCGATGAACTGACGCACCCGCCCGTCGCGCCGCACGGCCGCGAGCAGTCCGCGAAGATCGAGCCCTGCCCCGAACCACCGGTCGATGTGCGCACCGACCGCCGACTGGTCCCCGGGCAACTGCATCAGATCAGCGAACGCCTGGTTGTTGCGCAGGACCGTGCCGTCCCGGTCGGTCACCACGAATGCATCGGGACCGCGTTCGATCAGCTCTTCGACCGGAACCCGGTCGGCCTGGGGCCGTGGCGGACCGGCCGCACCGGCGCGGGTAAGCTGCAGCAAGTACAAGTCACCAGTGTCCGAACTCATGAGCGACGCCCGCACCAGCCAGAGTTCGCGGTGCGCACCCAGTCGCACCAGGATACCCGGGGATTTGCCGTGCTCGCGGGCCCGCCCCAACATCGCCTGGAACGCCTCCCGGTCCTCGGCCGCCACGTCGCCCAGGACGGCCCGGCCTTCGCCGCCGTCCGATCGTTCGGTGTGCAGCGCCCGGATCGCGGCCGGGTTCGCCTCGAGGATGCGCAGGTTGGCAGCGCGGATCAGGATGACCGGTTCATCGGCGTTGTCGAACAGGTGCCGGTACCGCGTCTCCACTTCGCGCAGCTTCCAGTACTTGCGCTCCATGGTCTGTTGCGCCTCGACCAGGCGGGCCTGCAACTCTGCGACGGCCTGGAGATTGCGTCCGATGGCGATAAGCCCCTCGCGCTCGCCCAGGCGGATGGTCGCGTACTCCACCAGGATCTCGCGGCCGCTCGGAAAACGCTGGTTGATCTGCCGGAAGCCGGTCACCCGCAACCAGCGCGCATCCTCCACCAGCCGCTTCACCTTGTCGCTGCCCACGCCGGAGACGGTTTCGACCCACGGGCGGCCGATCCAGCGATCGAGATCCTCGTGCGGCAGCGCGTGCGACAGCGTCGCGTCCTGGATCACGCCGTCCATGTCGAGATGGAGCGTGATGTCGGGTTGGGGAACGTTGATCCCGATCATGGGGATTTCCTGCGCGCAGGAGGTTCCCGGCGCGGCGGTCGGCAGGATCGCACTGCCCCCATTCTAACGGCCCGGACGGTGTTCCGCCGAACTCGCTGAAGGTCGTGCCGACCAGCGGCGCATCAGGTCCGCCAGGTGCGCCAAGAGCGCTGCCAGCAGGCAAGCCGCGGTCCAGAGCCAATCCGTCCCCGCCATGGTGCACCGCAATGCCAGCAGCAGGCACAAGCCCGGCAACAGCACGCTGATGACGTCCGCAACGGCGTGCCGATGCCCGTGCGCGCGCCGCCACGCGATCAGCACGATGCCTTCGAGCACGGCGAACGCGACGATCAGGTCGACGATACGGCCCGAGGCGAACAGGTCACCCATCGCCGGCAAGACGCCGGGGAGTCAGGGCGAAACGATGCCGACCAGGTGCGCGAGGTCCTTGAAGAAGATGCGCACGTGCGCCATGGGCTTCGCCCGCACGAGCCGCTTGTGCATGTAGGCCTGCCAGGTGAGCGCCTGCACGTCCGGGTCGCGGCAGATGCTGACGAAGCGCTCGCGGCGCCGGTCGCTCGCGTACCAGAAGCGCTGCATGATGCCGAGCACCCAGAACACGCGTCCGTGCGCCTTCATGAAGCGCTTGCGCGCCAGTGCGAGCGCGCGCGCGTCACCGGTGCGCAGGTACTCCAGGGTCGCTTCCGCAGCGAGGCGACCGCCGGTCATGGCGTAGTAGATGCCCTCGCCGGACGCCGGTGCCACCACGCCCGAGGCATCGCCCGCCAGCACCACGTCGCGGCCGTTGTCCCAGCGGGCGAGCGGCTTCATCGGAATCGGCGCGCCTTCGCGGCGGATCGTCTCCGCACCTTCGAGCCCGGTGGCCTGGCGCAACGCCGTGGCGGCACGGCGAATGGAGAAACCGCGATTCGCGGTGCCCGTGCCGACACTCGTGGTGGCACCGTGCGGAAAGACCCACCCGTAGAAATCCGGCGACAGCTCGCCGCGGTAGATCACGTCGCACCGCGCCGGGTCGAACTTGCCTTGACCCGCAGCCGGCGAGCGTACGATCTCATGGTAGGCGTAGACGTAGCGCATGCGGTCGGCCCCGCGAATTTCCTGCCGCGCGACGGCCGACGCAGCGCCGTCGGCGCCGATGACGACACGCGCCCGCACGGACTGCGACGGGTCGGCGCCGCCAGCGTGAAAGTGGATCCGGGCTGACCCGTCGGGCTCGCGCGTGATGCGATCGAATGTGCCGCTCAGTCGCACCGCGCCCGCCGCCGCTGCTCGCTGCCGCAGCCATTCATCGAACGCTTCCCGATCGACCATGCCGACGAAGCCGCCGTCGATGGGCATGTCCACCTCGGTCCCCTTGGGCGAAATCATGCGCGCCGACGTGACACGGGCCACCAGCAGCGCATCCGGGATCTCGAAATCGCGGATCAGTGCCGGCGGAATCGCGCCGCCGCACGGCTTGATGCGGCCCGCGCGATCGAGCAGCAACACCGAGGCTCCGGCACGGGCCAGATCAGCCGCGGCCGTCGCGCCGGCCGGACCGCCGCCCACCACGACCGCATCGAAGATTTCCGTCTCGTCCATCGTGATCACCCTCTTTCGATCAGAACGCCGCCGGTACGCACGACCGGTTTGCCCAGTACACCGCCGCCGCTGACCTGCGCCGCCAGCCCGGCCGCGAGCAGGAACAGCAGCGCTTCCGCCGCGAACACCAGTGCGTACGCTTGCCCCGGCGCAGCGATCAGATAGCGCGCGACGTCGCTCGCTGCAGTGCCGACGAGGTCACCGAGCCCGAACGCGACCGCCTGGGCCGCGCCCCACAACCCCATGCGCACGCCTTCGCGCGCTGCGCGGCCGGTGCCTGCGAGTTCCATCATCGACCCGATCGCCGCAACCGCGAACGCTCCATTCGCCACACCGAGCAGGAACACCGATTCGCGCAGCGGCCAGCCAGGACCGGCGAACGCTGCGCCGGCGAGCCCGGCCAGCGCGACGCCCGAGGCAACGCAACCACCGATGGTCCATCCGCGCAACGTGCCGAAACGACCCCGTCCCGCGCTGCCGGCGATCGCCACGACGAGCATCCCGACGAGCACGCCCGCATGCTGCACGCCCGAGAGCCGGGTCGATTCGCCCGGCGTCATGCCGAACACCGTGCCCGCGAACGGCTCGAGGATGAGATCCTGGGCGCTGTAGGCCAGCATCGACACGAACACGAAGATCGTGAAGCGGCGCGCCTGCGGTTCTGCCCACACCTGACGCAGCGCTTCGCGAAACGGCGGCCTCGTGCGCTCGGCGGCAGGCGTCGCGGGAGCGCCGTCACCTTCCACGTTCCAGACTGCGACCACCGCGACGACGAACGCCACGAACGCGACGCCGGCAGTGACGGCCACCAGACGGGCCGGCGAGAACGGATCGAGCAGGTGACCGGCCACCATCGCGGTCACCGCGAAGCCCACGATCATCATCATCCACACGATGGTGGCCGCCGCGGCGCGACGGCTTTCCTCGACACGTTTCGCGAGCAACACCAGCAGCGCGGTTCCCGCCGAACCGACGCCGACACCGATTGCGCAAAAGGACAGCGCCGCGAGCGCAATGCCCGCGATCCGGTCGGTCGCCATCCATGCCGTGGCGATCGAAGCACCGACGCCGCCGCACGCCAGCACGGCCATCCCGCCCACGATCCATGGCGTGCGCCGCGCACCGCCGTCGGAGCCGTGCCCGAGGCGCGGCCGTACCACTTGAATGAGATAGTGCAGCGCCACGAGCAAGCCAGGCAGGATCGCCGGCAGCGCGAGTTCGACCACCATCACCCGATTCAAGGTCGATGTCGTGAGCACCACGATCGCACCGAGGGCCGTCTGTACCAGCCCGAGACGGACGATGCCGATCCAGCTCAAGCCCACGCCGGTGGTCACGGCGGCGACACGATCGTGCGCACGGCGAACGCGCTCACCAGCATGCCGAGCACGAAGAAGTTGATGCCGAGTGCGCTGTACCAGAGCGCACGCTCGCTCGGGCGGCGCAGAAAGCGCGCCATCAGTGCAGCCTGCACGGCCAGCAGCAACGCGACACCGAGCGCGTGCCAGGGGCGATCCCATTGCCACAGCAGCCCGACCACCACGCACTGCGGCAGCGCCATGAAGAGGCAGGCGGCGCGGCCCGCATTCAGGACGCCGAGGCGCACCGGCAGCGAGCCGATGCCCATGCGCCGGTCGCCCTCGACGGATTTGAAATCGTTGAGCGTCATGATGCCGTGCGCTCCGACACTGTAGAGGACCGCCAGGACAAGGATGCGCACGTCGGGCAGACCGCCGCCGATCATCACGGCCGCACCGGTGATCCAGGCGAGACCTTCGTAACAGAGTCCGCACGCGGCGTTGCCCCACCAGCCGTTCACCTTGAGGCGCAGCGGCGGGGCACTGTAGGCCCATGCCAGCGCGAGCCCGAACACTGCGGCACCCAGCACCCAGGGGCCGAGCGCACTCGCGACCACGAGCGATAGTCCGGTCCACGCGACCGCGATCCACAGCCCCCAAGTCCCGGGAATGCGCCCCGAGGGGATGGGACGCCCCGGTTCGTTGATGGCATCGACGTGCCGGTCGAACCAGTCGTTCACCGCCTGACTCGTCGCGCACACCAAGGGTCCGGCCAGCAGCACGCCGACGATGATCGCCGGCCACCGGCCCGCCGGTGCGACACCGGATGAAACGACGCCGCACAGGAACGCCCACATGGGCGGAAACCATGTGATCGGCTTCAACAGTTCCAGCACCGCCGAGGGTGACGGCCGGGCTTCGATTGTCGCTGTCATCGCAGAGCGCGCCATGGATCGACGCTACTGCTGACAACAGCCGATGTCAATCAAAGATTACAGTTCTGGCTTCCTGGAAACCTGACACGAGGCTGGGCTCTGCATCCGGCAGCGCCGGATGCCGACCGGTCGCCGCATCGAGCCTCAGTGCTCTTCTTCCGGCGCGAGGTCGCCCAGGCCGTATCGGCGCAGCTTCACGTACAGGCTCTGGCGACTGAGCCCCAGCATCTCCGCCGCGGATGCGCGATTGTCGCCGGTGAGTTCGAGCGCAGCCTCGATACACAGGCGCTCGATCAGGTCGGTGGACTCGCGCACGAGGTCCTTCAACGAGACCCGGCCGACCAGTTCGGTCAGCTGTTCCACGGACCGGGGCAGTTCGCGGCCGGCACGCGAGTCGGCCATCAGGCGGCGCCCGACGTTGCGGATGGTGAAACCGAGGCACGGCTCTTCCGCGTGGGGCACCGCGACCGCCGAGATCTCCACTTCGGTGGATGTCCCGAATTCGCCCAGCAACGTGGTCGCGTACAACTGCACCGCCCCGTGCTGCCGCAGGTTGGAGATCAGGACCTTGAGGTCGACTCCGGGGCGGCCGAGCCAGCGTTCGAGCGATTCGTTGCGGACCAGTTCTTCGGTGGCGATCTGCGCGAGATCGATGAACGCGCGGTTCGCGGTAAGGATGCGGCCCGTGAGGTCGGTGACGACGAAGCCGTCCGGCGCGTTCTCCACGAGTTCGAGCAGGACCGACTTGCGTTTGGGCACGACGGCAGCGTTGGCACCCGCCTCCTGACGCGCGAGGCGCACCAGGAAGTACGTGCTGTTCTCCTGGCGGAAGAGCGACGCGGCCAGCAGGAACTCCCGACTGCCCGACGCCAGCCTGACGCGCAGGTCATCGCTGCGCCCGGCCGAGCGGGCTGCCGCGAGCAACGCCTTGATGGCGTGCATGCTGTCGGCGTCGAAGCCTTCGGGAAACGTGCGACCGACGAGGCGCTTGACGCTCTCGCCCAGCAGATCCGCGGCGGCCGGATTCGCTTCGGTGATGCGCAGCGTCGCGGCATCCACGACCAGCACGGCCTCGGATGCCATCTCGAACAGCAGCCGGTAGCGCGTTTCGACGTGGCGCAGGCGCCAGTAGTCGCGCTCCATCGATTGCTGTGCAGCGACCAGGCGCTGCTGCAACGCCGCCACGGACCGCAGGTCGCGGCCTACCACGACCATGCCGCCGTCCTTGCCCACGCGAATGGCGGAATAGAGCACGGGCACGTCGGCACCCTTGGCCGACGGGTGGTTCACGTGGCGCCAACGCGTCGCCGAATTGGCCGCGGCTTCGCGCAACAGCGCCTCGACCTTCGGCCGGCTTTCCACTGTGACGACATCCACCCACGGTTGGCCGATCCAGCTGCCATAGCCTTCGGCAGACATCTCCGCGCTGCCGAACGACAGATCGCGGATGATGCCCTGACGGTCGAGCACCAGGGCGACGTCGGTGGTCGCAGCGATCAAGGTCGCAGCCGCCTCGGGATCGAGCCCGCCCAGCGATTTCTTCGGTGCGTCGAAGTGCTTCACGGGAGACGCTCCAAGATCGGCGTCCCGCCGTACGACTTCGGCATCCCCACCCTGCCGTGTCTTCAACTGCGTGTTGCTCCCCGTTCATCCATCAGGCGTTGCGCCTGGTGCACCGCATCCCGACCATCCCGCGCCGTGGCATCCGCACCCACCGCTGCAACCAGCTCCGGGTACTTGGTGAACAAGGGCCCGCCGACCATCACCACCAGGCCGTGGTTGCGGGACGCCTTGCGAATGGCACGAATCTCTTCCGCGAGGACATCCACCCGGACCTCGCAACCCACCGACAAGCCCACAACGTCGAAACTCTCGTTGCGGACTACACCGGGCAAATCATCGCTCGTGGCCGGCGGTTCACCCCAGACATCCCAGCCGGCCCGGCGAAAATAGTCTCCGACGATTATAAGGCCCAGGACATGCTGTTCTCCAGGGGCAGGCACCAGCAGGATGCGCTGTCCTGTGGGAACCGCGTGTGCCTCTTCGCGAAAAGCCGGACTCAAGCCTCGCAGCACCTGCTGCAGGCGCCACAGACCCACCGTCACCTCGGTGAAATCGCAGAGATCCGCCTCCCAGAGCTCGCCCAGCCGCCGTGCCGCTGGCGTGATGAGCTTCAGATACAAGGTTTCGAGCGGCGTACCTTGCGCGCGCAGCGCTTCGACGTAGGCCGCGGCCACCTCACCGTCCTGCTCCACCACCATCCGCGTGAACTCGGCCACGGTGCGCGCGTCCGGCCCATCGCTGCCTACGTCCGGTAGCACGGGACATCCGGCTTCCGGGCCGTGGGCCAGCATGAGGCGGGGAATGATCTCCGTCTCGATGGTCTTGAAGAGCTGCGAAACGTGCTCTTGCGAGCCTTCGCAGGCACCCGGTCGTCCGGTTCGTTCGAGGTGGACCCCGTCGGACCCGCTCAACGTATCCCAACTACCGGTAAGCCGATTCAGCCTATCCATCGGTTCTCTTCCTCCCAAACGAGAACAAGGGACTTTGCCCCGGGCGCGATTGTGTTCTATGCGCCCGACACTACCCAGCCTGCCTGACGCTGACACTTTGTGTGCGTGCATTGTCGGCTCCGGACCTGTTAGGTGCAACTTGACCGTCGAATCGGCGACGTTGGCGCATGTGTAGACCCGGCGCGGATCGGATGTCAAGTTACATTTACGTACTGCATAGTTGACACATCCTGGGCAGCGTCTTAGATTGCTGACACAAGACGGGGCGCGAGGAGACGACCGGGATGAATCAGCAGCGTCGAACCGAGGTACATCGGCCGCACACGCTCTATACGCCGGCCGAACGGCGGCGCCGCGACGCTTCCCGCTGGACTCTGGTGCAGGGCGTCCTGGCACCGGTCCAGTTCGTCGTGTTCCTGGTGAGCCTCGGCCTGGTCCTGCGCTACCTGGGTACCGGTACCGGGCTAGGTGCGGCGACTTTGTCGGTCGTGGCCAAGACCCTGGTGCTGTACACGATCATGGTCACCGGCTCCATCTGGGAGAAGGAAGTCTTCGGCCGCTGGCTGTTCGCGCGTCCGTTCTTCTGGGAAGACGTGTTCAGCATGCTGGTGCTGGCGCTGCACACGGCTTACCTCGCCACGCTGCTCTTCGGCTGGCTCGAGCCGCGCCAGCAGATGTATCTCGCGCTGGCTGCCTACGCCACCTACCTCGTCAACGCCGCGCAGTTCCTGCTCAAGTTGCGCGCGGCGCGGCTCGAACGAACCGGCCCGATGGCCGGCGCCATGGTGCTCGGCAAGTGACCGACTTGAGCGCCCTGCCGCCGGCACACACCTGCGCGGACATCCCGGTCCTGCGGGAACGCGGGCAGCGCGAGGTGTTCTGCGGGTTGACCGGAATCGTCTGGCTGCACCGGAAGCTGCAGGACGCCTTCTTCCTGGTGGTGGGTTCACGCACCTGCGCGCATCTCATCCAGTCGGCTGCCGGCGTCATGATCTTCGCCGAGCCCCGGTTCGGAACGGCGATCCTGACCGACCGCGATCTGGCCGGCATGGCGGACGCCAACGAGGAACTCGACCGCATCTGCGTGACCTTGCTCGAGCGCCGGCCCGACATCCGGGCGCTGTTCCTGGTGGGTTCGTGCCCGTCGGAGGTCATCAAGCTCGATCTCGCCAAGGCGGCAGAACGCCTCAATTCACGGCTGTTGCCGCGCGTTCGCGTCGTGAACTACTCAGGTTCGGGTATCGAAACCACCTTTACCCAGGGCGAGGACAACGCCTTGAAGGCCATGGTGCCGCTGCTGCCGGCCACCGATCAGAAACAGTTGCTGGTGGTGGGTTGCCTTGCGGATGTCGTGGAGGACCAGTTCCGCCGGTGCTTCGAAGCACTCGGCATCGGTCCGGTGCACTTCTTCCCGCCGCGTCGTGCCGCCGAGCTGCCGCCCGTCGGGCGCAACACGCTGGTACTGCCAGCCCAGCCCTTCAACGGGGAAACGGTCCGCACGCTGATCGCCCGCGGTGCCACCGTGCTGCCGGCGCCCTATCCCTTCGGCGTGGAAGGCACCACGGCATGGCTGACCGCCGCTGCCACCGAATGGGATGTCACGCCCGACCGGTTCCACGCCGTCACCGCCCCCATGATCGAACGTGCCCGCACGGCACTCGCACGCCACCGCGGGCATCTCGCCGGCAAGCGCCTGTTCATGTTGCCGGATTCCCAGCTGGAGATTCCGCTCGCGCGCTTCCTCCATCGCGAGATGGGCATGGATCCGGTCGAGATCGGCACCCCCTATCTCGATCGACAGATGGTCGCAGCCGAGTTGCCGTTGCTGCCGGCGGGCGCGACGCTGTCCGAGGGCCAGCACCTCGAGCGGCAACTCGATCGCGTCCGCGCTGCCGCGCCCGACTTGGTCGTCTGCGGCCTCGGGCTCGCGAACCCACTCGAAGCCGAGGGCATCGCCACCAAGTGGTCGATCGAGCTCGTGTTCACGCCGATCCACGGCTACGACCAGGCCGGGGATCTGGCCGAAATCTTCGCGCGCCCCTCGGACCGGCGCGCACGCTTGCGGGTATGAGGACAGCGCGATGCAACTGACGCTCTGGACCTACGAAGGACCGCCCCACGTCGGCGCCATGCGCATCGCGACATCCATGCGCGACGTGCACTATGTATTGCACGCACCTCAGGGCGACACCTACGCCGACCTGCTGTTCACCATGATCGAGCGGCGCGACCAGCGCCCGCCGGTCACGTACACCACGTTCCAGGCACGCGACCTCGGCGGCGACACGGCCGGGCTCGTCACGCGCACCGTCGCCGAAGCCTTCGAGCGTCACCAGCCCAAGGCACTGCTGGTCGGCGAATCCTGCACGGCGGAGTTGATCCAGGACCAGCCCGGTGCACTGGCGCTCGGCATGAATCTGCCGGTACCGGTGATCCCGCTCGATCTGCCCGCCTACACCAAGAAGGAAAACTGGGGCGCAGCCGAGACGTTCTATCAGCTCACGCGCGCTCTGCTATCCGACCGCGTCCCTGCGCCCGGGACGGCCCGCGAACAACGCCCTGCCGGACGCAGACCGCGCGCCAATCTCCTCGGGCCCACGGTGCTCGGCTTCCGCTGCCGCGACGACGTGGTGGAGATCACCCGCCTGCTCGAGCAGCTCGGCATCGACGTGCACGTCGTGGCGCCGCTGGGCGCCGTTCCGGAGGACATCCGGCGCTTGCCCGAAGCGGATTTCAACATCGACCTGTATCCGGAGATCGCACACACCACCGCAGCGTGGCTGCAGCGCAACTTCGGCATGCCGTGTTCGACGACTGTTCCGATGGGTCTCGGCGCCACGCGCGATTTCATCGCGGAAGTCGCCCGGCTGGCGGGGGTCGATCCCGCGCCGGTACTCGGCCGCGAGCGACCCGGCGTCGCGCGCCTCGACGGTTCGCAGTCGCGCATGCAGTGGTACGCGCGCTCGGTCGATTCCACCTACCTCACGGGCAAGCGCGTCTTCATCTTCGGTGACGCCACGCACGCCATCGCTGCCGCGCGCATCGCGACGGAGGAAATGGGCTTCACCGTGGTCGGCCTCGGCACCTACAGCCGCGAATTCGCCCGCGACCTGCGTGCAGCAGCGCAGCGCTACGGGGTCGAGCCGCTCATCGCCGACGACTACCTGGAAGTGGAACAGGCCATCGCAGCTGCCACGCCCGAACTGGTGCTCGGCACCCAGATGGAACGCCACATCGCCAAGCGCCTCGGCATCGCGTGTGCCGTGATCTCGGTGCCGATCCACGTGCAGGACGTACCGGCGCGCTACAGCCCGGTCTATGGTTTCGAAGGCGCGAACGTGCTGTTCGACACCTGGGTGCACCCGCTCGTGATGGGCCTCGAAGAGCACCTGCTGCAGATGTTCCGAGGCGATTTCGAGTTCGGCGATGACGCACCGGCTTCGCATCTCTCGCATGCAGGCAAGTCGATGCAGTCGCAGACCCCGGCACCGACAGTTGAACCTGCGACATCCGATCCGGACGCCCCACCCTGGACGCCCGACGGCGAGAAGGAGCTCCGGAAGATCCCGTTCTTCGTGCGCGGCAAGGCCCGCCGCAACACGGAGAGCTACGCGCGCGAACGGGGCCTGCGCGAAATCACGGTGGAGACGCTCTACGATGCCAAGGCGCACTTCGGACGCTAGCGCCGGCGGCATCACGCCGATCCGCGTGGTGATCGTCACGCTCGACAGCCATCTGGCGAGTGCCGCGGCGCGCGCCCAGCACGCGCTCAGCAGGGACATTCCCGGTCTCACGCTCACGCTGCACGCCGTGGCGGAATGGGGCAACGACGACGGCGCGCTGGAGCGCTGTCGCGCCGACATCGCCCAGGGCGACATCATCGTCGCGACCATGCTGTTCATGGAAGAGCACATCCAGGCCGTGCTGCCGGCACTGCAGGCACGGCGCGATCAGTGCGACGCGATGATCGCGTGCATGTCCGCCGGCGAGGTGATGCGCCTCACGCGCATGGGCAAGTTCAGCATGGATGGCACCCAGAGCGGTGCCATGACACTCCTCAAGAAGCTGCGCGGCAGCCACAAGGAAACAGGCCCCGGCACGACCGCGAACGGCGGCGCCGGCGAACGCCAGATCCGCATGCTGCGGCGGCTGCCCAAGATCCTGCGCTTCATTCCCGGTACCGCCCAGGACGTGCGCGCGTACTTCCTCACGCTGCAGTATTGGCTCGCCGGCTCCGACGAGAACGTCGCCAATCTCGTGCGCTATCTGGTCGATCGCTACGCCGACGGTGCGCGCCGCGCATTGCGGGGCCGCCTCAAGACCGCACCGCCGACCGAATATCCGGAGATCGGCGTCTATCACCCGCGCATGAAGGGCCGCATCGCCGATCGCGTCGATCGCCTGCCGGCCGTGGGCAAGGAAGGTACGGTCGGGCTGCTGGTGATGCGCTCCTACGTGCTCGCCGGCAATGCCGGGCACTACGATGGCGTGATCGCCGCGCTCGAGACGCGTGGACTGCGTGTCGTACCCGCCTTCGCGACCGGCCTCGACGCGCGCCCGGCCGTCGAACGGTTCTTCCTCGCGGACGGCGTGCCGACCGTGGATGCCGTGGTTTCGCTGACCGGCTTCTCGCTGGTGGGCGGCCCGGCCTACAACGACGCCAAGGCGGCCGAGGAGATCCTGGCACGCCTCGACGTGCCCTACATCGCCGCCCATCCGGTGGAGTTCCAGACCATCGAACAGTGGGGCGCCTCGAGCCGCGGCCTGATGCCGGTCGAGAGCACCATGATGGTAGCGATCCCCGAGTTGGACGGCGCAACCGGTCCCATGGTGTACGGCGGCCGGGCCGGCGGTTCGGGTACCGCTTGCACGGGCTGCGCGCGACAGTGCACGTTCGAGGGCGGGGCTCACCGCCGCGACATGAGCAGCTGCGTGGATCGCGCCGACATGCTCGCCGCTCGCGTGAGCAAGCTCGTGGCGCTGCGCCGGTCGGAGCGGATGCAACGCAAGCTGGCGCTGGTCATCTTCAACTTCCCGCCGAATGCCGGCGCCACCGGAACTGCAGCGTACCTGTCCGTCTTCGAGTCGCTGCACCGCACCCTCGCCGGTCTGAAGGCCGCCGGTTACGCGGTCGACGTGCCCGCCGACGTCGACACCCTGCGCCGGCAGATCATCGAAGGCAACGCGGCCCGCCACGGCGCCGCCGCCAACGTGCACGCGCGCATCCCTGCCGACGACCACGTGCGGCGCGAGCGCTGGCTGAACGAGATCGAGGCGCAATGGGGTCCGGCACCGGGTCGCCATCAGAGCGACGGCCGGTCGCTGTTCGTGCTGGGTGCCCAGTTCGGCAACGTGTTCGTCGGCATCCAGCCCGCCTTCGGCTACGAAGGCGATCCGATGCGCCTCCTGTTCGAAAAGGGCTTCGCGCCGACGCATGCCTTCTCGGCCTTCTACCGGTGGCTGCGCGAAGACTTCGGCGCGCACGCCGTGCTGCATTTCGGTACCCACGGCGCCCTCGAGTTCATGCCCGGCCGCCAGACCGGACTCACGGCGGCCGACTGGCCCGATCGACTGATCGGTGACCTGCCCAATTTCTATCTGTACGCGGCGAACAATCCGTCGGAAGGCGCGATCGCCAAGCGCCGCGCTGCTGCCACCCTGGTGAGTTACCTCACACCGCCCGTGGCGCATGCCGGTCTGTATCGCGGCCTGGTGGATCTCAAGACGTCGCTGGATCGCTGGCGCGGCATGACGCCGGACGAGCAGACGGCCCAGCCGGAACTCGCCGTGCTGATCCAGGCGCAGGCGGCGAGCCTCGATCTCATGGCGGCCGAGCCGGCGTGGGGCGCGACCGCCACCTCGGAGATCGCGAAGCTCGCGGACGCCATCGTCGAACTCGAGCACACGATGATTCCCCACGGCATGCACGTCGTGGGCAAGCCACCTTCGGTCGCGGAGCGCGTCGACCTGTTGCTGTCGATCGCCGAAGCGTCGCACGGCATTCGCCCCCCGCGTTCGGCCGTCGAGGCGCTGGTCGCAGGCGCAACGCCGGACGCGGCGCTTGCGACCGCGAACATCGTGGACGATGCAACCCACGCAGTCTTCGAAGCGCTCGCCAGTACCGACCGCCTGCTGCGCGAAGACCACGAGCTTCCTGCCCTGATCGCCGCACTCGACGGTCGCTTCGTGCGCCCCGCCCCCGGCGGCGATCTGCTGCGCACGCCCGAGATCCTGCCCACCGGACGCAACCTGCACGGCTTCGATCCGTTCCGCATTCCCAGCGCGTACGCGGTCGCCGACGGTGCGCGTCAGACGGAACGCCTGTTGGAGCGCCATCGCGCCGACGGTCATGCATTGCCCGAGTCCATCGCGCTCGTGCTCTGGGGCACCGACAACCTGAAGACCGAAGGCGCGCCGATCGGACAGGCGCTCGCGCTGATCGGTGCGAAGCCCCGATTCGACACCTACGGTCGCCTGTGCGGTGCGACGCTCGTTCCGCTCGAGGAGCTGGGCCGGCCGCGCATCGACGTCGTGGTGACCCTGTCGGGCATCTTCCGCGACCTGCTGCCGCTGCAGACGCGCCTGCTCGCCGAAGCTTCGTTCCTGGCCGCCAGTGCCGACGAGCCACTGCACCTGAACTTCGTGCGCAAGCACGCGCTCGCCTACCAGCAGGAGCAGGGCTGCGATCTCGAAACCGCGGCGCTGCGGGTCTTCAGCAACGCCGATGGCGCCTATGGCTCCAACGTGAACCACCTGATCGACAGCAGCCGCTGGGACCAGGAAGACGAGCTCGCGGAGACCTACTCGCGACGCAAATGCTTCGCCTACGGTCGCAGCGGGAAGCCGATGCAGCAGGCCGCATTGCTGGCGAGCGTCCTGTCCGACGTCGACCTCGCCTACCAGAACCTGGATTCGGTCGAGATCGGCGTCACCACCGTCGACCACTACTTCGACACGCTGGGCGGCATCAGCCGGGCGGTGGGACGCGCCAAGGGCGCGACGGTACCGGTCTACATCGGCGACCAGACCACCGGTGAGGGCAAGGTGCGCTCACTCGCCGAGCAGGTCGCCCTCGAGACCCGCACTCGCATGCTCAATCCGAAGTGGTACGAAGGCATGCTGCAGCACGGCTACGAGGGCGTGCGGCAGATCGAAGAGCACGTGAAGAACACGATGGGATGGTCGGCCACCACCGGCCAGGTCGCGCCCTGGGTCTACCAGCAGCTCACGCAGACCTTCGTGCTGGACGACGACATGCGCCGGCGCCTGGCCGAGCTCAACCCGACCGCTTCGGCGAAGGTGGCCAACCGCCTGCTCGAGGCCTCCGAGCGTCAGTACTGGAAACCCGACGCCGGCATGCTCGAAGCGCTGCGCCGCGCGAGTGACGAACTGGAAGACCGTATCGAAGGCGTGTACGCGGCCTCCGCCGCCTGACGTCCGCACCCGAGGAGAAAGAGTCGATGACCACCACCACATTCGTTCCGCTGTCCAGCGTCCGGACGCCCCCGAAACGTCCCGATGGCGAAGGCAGCGTGCAGGTCGCACTCGACCCATCGGTGAGCATCGGCACCGCCAAGGTCTTCGCGGTCTACGGCAAGGGCGGCATCGGCAAGAGCACGACCTCGTCCAACCTGTCCGTCGCCTTCTCGAAACTCGGCAAGCGCGTACTGCAGATCGGCTGCGATCCGAAGCACGACTCCACCTTCACCCTCACCAAGAAGCTGGTGCCCACCGTGATCGACGTGCTGGAGTCGGTCGACTTCCACCCCGAGGAGTTGCGGGTCGAGGACTTCGTCTATCCGGGCTACAACGGCGTGATGTGCGTGGAGGCCGGCGGGCCACCGGCCGGCACGGGCTGCGGCGGGTACGTCGTGGGCCAGACGGTCAAACTGCTGAAGGAGCACCACCTGCTCGAAGAGACCGACGTGGTGATCTTCGACGTGCTGGGCGACGTGGTCTGCGGCGGCTTCGCAGCCCCCTTGCAGCACGCCGATCGTGCGTTGATCGTCACCGCCAACGACTTCGATTCCATCTTCGCGATGAATCGCATCATCGCGGCGATCCAGGCGAAGTCGAAGAACTACAAGGTGCGAGTGGGCGGCGTGATTGCCAACCGCAGCAATGCCACGGACCAGCTCGACAAGTTCAACAACGTGGTGGGCTTGAAGACCATGGCCCGGTTCCCCGACCTCGACGTGGTCCGCCGCAGCCGCCTCAAGAAGTCCACGCTGTTCGAGATGGAACCGTCACCCGAACTGGAAGCGGTGCAGAAGGAGTACCTGCAACTCGCGGCACGCCTGTGGGCCGGCACCGATCCGCTCGAAGTGACGCCCATGAAGGACCGCGAGATCTTCGACCTCCTCGGATTCGACTGATGCCATGAGCACCTCCTACCTGCAGCGCCGCGGACAACTCCAGACCTACTTCGACCGCACGGCGGTCGATGCGTGGAAGCGCCTCACCTCCGATGCGCCGGTGAGCGGGATCCGCGCCACAGTCCGCGCGGGACGCGATCGCATGCGCCAAACGCTGCTTAGCTGGCTGCCGCCCGATCTCACGGGATGTCGCCTGCTCGATGCCGGTTGCGGCACCGGTGCGCTGTCGGTGGAAGCGGCGAAGCGTGGCGCCGATGTCGTCGCGATCGATCTGTCGCCCACGCTGGTACAGCTTGCCCGTGAGCGCCTGCCCAACGACCTGGGATCGGGGCGAGTCGATTTTCGCGTCGGCGACATGCTCGATCCGGCGCTCGGGTCGTTCGACCATGTCGTGGCGATGGATTCGCTGATCCACTATCGGGCACCCGACGTGGTTCGGGTGCTCGCGGACCTCGCGGTACGCACGCGCGAGTCGATCCTCTTCACCTTTGCTCCGAAGACACCGGCGCTCGCGCTGATGCACGCGGTCGGCCGGCTGTTTCCGCGTGGGGATCGAGCGCCCGCGATCGAGCCGGTGGGATCTGCCACCCTCGAACTCCTGCTCGCCCGCGAAGGCGGACTCGCGACCTGGCAACCGGGAAGAACGCAACGGATCGCGAGCGGGTTCTATACGTCGCAGGCGCTGGAACTGTCGGATACCTGCGCGCAGTGGACTCACATGCACGCCTAACCGGGAATGAACATCAACGCGACCCTCGCACGCACCTGGACCCGGGTAGGTCCCCGGTTCCTGCCGTTCGCGGATGCCGCCACGCCGGAGCTCCCGCTGGGCCGGTTGCTGCGGCTGTCGCTGTTCCAGGTATCCGTCGGCATGGCCGCGGCGCTGCTCAACGGCACCTTGAACCGGGTCATGATCGTGGAACTCGGCGTTGCCGCCTGGCTCGTGGCGCTGATGGTCTCGCTGCCGTTGCTGTTCGCGCCATTTCGCGCGCTCATCGGTTTTCGCTCGGACACCTATCGCTCGGTCCTGGGCTGGCGCCGCGTGCCGTTCATCTGGATGGGTACGCTGCTGCAGTTCGGCGGCCTCGCCATCATGCCCTTCGCCCTGCTCGTGCTGACCGGCAAGGGCCATGCACCCGCCGAGGTCGGGCACGCCGGCGCTGCGCTCGCCTTCCTGCTCGTCGGCGCCGGCCTGCACACGACACAGACCGCGGGCTTGGCACTCGCGACCGACCTGGCACCCGCCGCATCGCGGCCGCGCGTGGTTGCCCTGCTCTACGTCATGCTCCTGCTCGGCATGGCCTTGAGCTCGCTGGTGTTCGGCGTGCTGCTTTCCGATTTCACCAACGTCCGCCTGATCCAGGTGATCCAGGGTGCGGCGATGGTAACCATGGGGCTCAACCTGCTGGCCCTCTGGAAGCAGGAGCCCCGGCGGGCTTCGAGAGCCGCGACGCCGGACGCGCCACGCGCGAACTTTCGCGAGGCCTGGCGCAAGTTCACTCGCGCCGGCAAGCCGGTGCGCCTGCTGGTCGCGGTCGGCCTCGGTACCGCGGGGTTCAGCATGCAGGACATCCTGCTGGAGCCCTATGGCGGGCAGATCATGCATCTTGGCGTCGGCGCCACGAGCCTGCTCACCGCGCTTCTGGCAGCAGGGAGCCTGGGCGGCTTTACCGTGGCCGCGCACAAGCTCGGCGAAGGTACGGACGCCCATCGGCTAGCGGCGATGGGTGCGCTGGTCGGAATATTCGCGTTCGCCGGGGTGGTGTTCGCCGACCCGTTGGAATCCGCATTCCTGTTCCGGATCGGGACGGTGTTGATCGGTTTCGGCGGCGGTCTGTTCGCAGTCGGTACGCTGACCGCGGCGATGGCGCTGCGCCACGATGGGCTCAACGGTCTGGCGCTCGGCGCGTGGGGGGCGGTACAGGCCTCCGCCGCCGGGTTGTCGATCTTCCTGGGCGGCGCACTGCGCGACGGCATCTCGAGCCTCGCCGCGCACGGCGTGCTGGGTCCGGCCCTCACCGGTCCGTCGGTGGGCTACAGCGTCGTCTATCACATCGAAATCGCGTTGCTGTTCGCAACACTGGTCGCGATCGGGCCGCTGGTTCGCCCGAACCAGGAGGCCCGGCCGCAAGCGTCGTCGCGCTTCGGCCTGGCGGAATTTCCGGGCTGACAAACACATCCATCCAAGGGAGGAAACGCTATGCAAACCGGCGCCATCACCGCATACATCGACGTCGCGCAGCTCGCGTTGTACGCGTTCTGGATCTTCTTCGCGGGGCTCATCTTCTACCTGCACCGCGAGAACAAGCGCGAAGGGTACCCGCTCGAGAACGAGCGTTCGGGCCGCGTACGCGTGCAGGGCTTCCCGTCGATTCCTTCGCCCAAGACGTTCCTGCTGCCCCACGGCGGGACGTTCAGTGCACCGAACGACAAGCGTGACACGCGCACTCTCAACGCGCGGCCCGTGGGTCCGTGGCTGGGTGCACCACTCGAGCCCATGGGCGACCCGATGCTGGCCGAAGTGGGCCCCGGGGCCTACGCCGAGCGTGCCGATACACCCGACCTGACCGTCGACGGGCAGCCGAAGATCGTACCGTTGCGCCGCGCCACCGGCTTCGCGCTCGCCGCCAACGATCCCGATCCGCGCGGCATGCCGGTAGTGGGCGGTGACGGCAATGTCGCGGGCAAGGTCACCGACGTGTGGGTCGATACCTCGGAGACACTGATCCGCTACTTCGAGGCGGACGTGAATGGCCGCAAGGTGCTCATCCCGAACACGTTCGCGAAGATCAGCACGGGTCGCAACGCCGCGATCACGGTGCGCTCGATCCACGCACGTCACTTCCAGAACGTGCCCGGCACCAGGAGCCCGGACCAGATCACCTTCCTCGAGGAAGAGAAGATCGCCGCCTACTACGGCGCCGGCACGCTGTACGCCGACCCGGACCGTGCGGAGCCTTTCCTGTGAACCACCACGAAGAAGAGATGGCGCAACTGGAGCGTGGCGGCCTGCCGGAGCCGCTGCCGAGCGGTGAACGCGTGCTGTGGGAGGGCGGGCCCGATTGGCGACAGCTCGCGATCCACGTCTTCCACGCGCGCAAGGTCGCGATCTACTTCGTCGCGCTGCTCGCGTGGCGGGTCGCCGCGAACGCAGCCGACGGAACCACTCTCGCCAGTGCGCTGGTCGGCTCCATCGCCCTCACGGCGTTGGGCGTGCTCGCGGTCGGATTGCTGTGCCTCATCGCCTGGTTCACGGCACGGACCGCACGCTACGCCATCACGACCGAGCGCGTCGTGATGCGCATCGGCATCGTGTTGACGGTGACCTTCAATCTGCCCTTCAAGGCCATCGGGTCCGCCGGTCTCAGGCTCCGGCGCGACGGCAGCGGCGACATCCCGCTGGCGTTGACCGGCTCGGACCGGATCGCCTATCTCAACCTCTGGCCGCACGCCCGGCCTTGGCAGGTGAAGCAGCCGCAGCCGATGCTGCGCGGCATTCCTGAAGCCGAGCGCGTGGCGAGCATCCTGTCGCAGGCGCTGGCTGCATCGGCAGGCGTCGCCGCCCAAACGCTGGTCTCCAGCAGCGCACCGGCGCGGATCGTGCGCGTGCGCTCGCGTTCCATCGCGGCCGCTTGAGCCAGGAGCAACCAATATGAAACTACCCCCACGCTCCCGATGGTCGCTGCCCCCCCGAGGGGGCGCGTCAGTGTCTTGGGGCGGCCCGGCGCCACTCACCTCAAAGCTTGTTGGGAGAGAGCCTGTGCGCCCCGGCTGCGCCGGCCGCTGGCTCATCGCGGCAGCGAGTACCGTACTGACATGAACACCGCGTTTCGCGCCAAGTCGTTTCCGATCGCACCTCTGGTCGGGGCTTCGATGCTGGTCGTCATTGCCCTGGTCGGCGTCGCCGCGTTTCGCGCGAGCGGGCTCGAGACCACGCACGTCGCCGATTCGCCGGTCGTGAGCCGCACAGCGTTGCGGTTCGAGGATCAGGCGAACGGCAGCATCCTCGTGCTCTCGGGCCGCGAGGGCACGGTCGTGGACATCGTCGCCCCGGGCACGAACGGATTCCTCCGCGGTACCTTGCGCGGACTCGCGCGCGAGCGACACCGCCAGGGCATCGGCCCGGAGCAGCCATTCCAGCTCTCGGGCCACGCGGACGGCCGCCTGACGCTGGCCGATCCGGCGACCGGCCGCCACGTGAACCTGGAAGCTTTCGGCCCCACCAATGCTGCCGTCTTCGTGCGGCTGCTCCAGCTCCAAGGCCGCGACGGCTAGAGCCGCACCAGAAACCGTACAGGAGAACCGCATCATGGAAACCACCGCCGACGTCGTCGCCACCACCGCCGATGCCACCAGTCTCGCGAACCAGGAGACCATGCTGACCCCGCGGTTCTACACGACCGATTTCGACGCGATGGATCGCATGGACGTCACCCTGGTGCGCGAGGAGTGGGACAAGCTGCTGCTCGAGTTCGAGGGCGACAACAACCACGACCACTTCAAGCGCACACCCGAGTTCACCTCCGAGATCCGCGAACTGCCGCCCGCACTGCAGCGCGAGTTCCTGGATTTCCTCATCTCGTCGGTCACCTCGGAGTTTTCCGGCTGCGTGCTGTACAAGGAGATCGAGAAGCACGTCGCCAATCCGGACATCAAGAAGCTGATGGGCTTCATGGCACGGGATGAATCGCGCCACGCCGGTTTCATCAACCAGTCGCTGCGCGATTTCGGCGTGGCGGTGGACCTCGGCTTCCTGAAACGCGAGAAGAAGTACACCTACTTCAAGCCGAAGTTCATCCTCTACGCCACGTACCTGTCGGAGAAGATCGGCTACGCGCGCTACATTTCCATCTACCGCCAGCTCGAGCGCCATCCGGAGCACCGCTTCCATCCGATCTTCAAGTGGTTCCAGCGCTGGTGCAACGACGAGTTCCGCCACGGCGAAGCCCTGGCCCTGCTGATGCGAGCCGACCCGAAGCTGCTCGCGGGCCACAACAAGCTCTGGATCCGTTTCTTCCTGCTCGCGGTGTACGCGACCATGTACGTGCGCGACCACACGCGCCCTGAGCTGCACACCGCGCTCGGACTCGATTCCACCCAGTACGACTACCAGGTGTTCCGGATCACTTCGGAGATCGCGCGCCAGGTGTTTCCGGTGGAACTCGACATCGACAACCCGAAGTTCCGTGTCGGTCTCGAGCGGCTGCGCCGCATCGCCGTGGCGACCGAGGCGGCGAAGGCGCAAGGCGGCCTGTTCGGAATGACCAGGCGTGCCGCACTCGCGCTCGGCGCGGTCGCGACGTTCGCACGCCTGTACCTGCTGCCGATGAAGCGCAACGCGATCCCGCAACGCGTGCTGATGGCCCCGGCCTGGTAGGACGGCCGGTCGACGACCATGGCCGCATACGGACTGCCGGCGCTCTACGCCCTGTTCGTCTGGTGGTTCACCACCGGCGCGATCCTGTACCTGGACGGCCTGCCGCGACACACCTACCGGTGGAGCATGTTCGGCGCCACGGCATTGGCCCTGCTCGCCCTGATCGGTCTCGATCGCAGCTGCGAGAGCGCTACGGTCGCCGGCGCCTACTGCGCGTTCACGTGCGCCATCATCGTCTGGGGCTGGGTCGAGATCTCGTTCCTGATGGGCTTCGTCACCGGACCACGGACTTCGGCCGCACCCGTCGGTTGCAGCGAATGGCGCCGCTTCGGGCTCGCGGTCCAGGCGATCGCTTACCACGAACTCGCCATCGTCTTTGCCGCCGGCGCGATCGCGCTGTTGTCCTCGGGGGCCCCGAATCAGGTCGGGTTGTGGACCTTCCTCATCCTTTGGGCCATGCGGTTGAGCGCCAAACTCAATCTGTTCCTCGGCGTGCGCAATCTCGGCGAGGAATTCCTGCCGGAGCGGTTGCGCTACCTGCGCAGCTTCTTCGTGAAGCGGCCGATGAACCTGCTGTTTCCGATCTCGGTAACGGTGTCCACGATACTGGCGGCGATCCTTTGGACCGAAGCGACCGCCGGTACCACTTCGGCATTCGACGCGACGGGCCTGGCACTCGCCGCGGCACTGCTGTCGCTCGCCATCCTGGAGCACTGGTTCATGGTATTGCCGATGCCGACGACGGCGTTGTGGAGCTGGGGGCTGCGCTCACGAGCCCCCAGGTAGTCCCCGGCCTGGAAGCGGCGGCTATTTCGCTGGCGTCTTGTACGCCGACTGCCGCGCGACGATCTGCCAGCGCCCGTCGCGCTTCACCCACACGTCGAGGAAGCGCAGGTCGAACTGCTTCGGTTCGCCCTTCAGTTCGACGTCGACCCTGGTCGAACCGGTGGCCGTGGCCGAGGTGCCGTAGACGTTGATCCTGATGTCGTAGCGCTCGGCCTTCTTGATGCGAACGTCGCCACCCGTCACCTGTTCGATGTAACCCGCCTTGTCCTGCACGCGGCCGCTCGGCTGGTGATAGATGAACTCGTCGGCGAGGATCGCGGCCAGGGCAGCGCGGTCCTGCGCGATCATCACCGCATAGCGCGCTTCCTCGGCTGCATCCACGTCTTCCGCATCGCCGGCCACTGCCGAAACGAAAGGGAACGCCGCAAGCACCACCGCGGCAAGGAAAGCTCGGGCTGCACGGATGCTGTTCATGACTCGGTCTCCTTCATGGGTTCGACTGCGGACGGTAGCCGACGGATGTCGATCGCACGACACCCTGGCAGATCGAACGAGAGTAACAAAAAGGGGCGACTCCTGCGGGCCGCCCCTTCGAGATCCGCGAGTCCGGATCGCTACTGCACGATGATGTCGACGCGGGGAACCGGCGAGTCCGGCTACTTCGCGGCAGCGTGTGCTCCGCCCAGTTCCGGATAGTCCTTCGCCATGCTCGCCCCGTAGAGCGGCTTGTAGACACCCTGGTGGCAGGTCGCGCAACTGACCTTGGGTACGTCGCCCTTGGGTCCGAGTTGCTCCTTCGGAAACACGCCGTTCAACGGCTCGAGGAAGCCCACGTTGAGATCGCGCACCATACGAATGCCGTGCCACGCCGTGGTGCGCGGCGGGCTGCTGGTGTTCCATTCCGCGAACGACCGGCTGTTGTGGCAGTACGTGCAGTTGACCCCGAGCGACTCGGACATGTGCATCATCAGCGAGTAGGTCCACTCGGTCTGCACGATCGACTTGCCCGGGGCTGCGGGCAGTGCCCCGGTCGCCACGACACGGATCGGCCCGTCCTTCACGAAATACTGACCGAACGGATCATTCGGCATCGCCGTGAGGCCGACCTTGGTGCCCGGCATGTTCTGGTCGCCCAGGCCGCCGGCAAATCCCTTGGCCATGCGCGCACCAGGATCATCGTGCCAGACGTTCGCCGGGACAGGATTGCCGCGATGGCATGTGTAGCAGGTCACACCGGTGTCGGCCACGTGGTTCTTCCAGTCGGCGTTGATGTGACGCGTCATCTGCAGCATCTTGCGGGCGACCACCTTCGTGTACATCGAATCATCGGCGAGGTCCGCGCCCTTGTGACAATAGGCACAACCTTCCTTGGGTGAAACCCAGCTCGTGATCGCGACCATCACGCGCGTGAACTCCGCCACGCTGAGGTCGTTCAGGACCTTCACGTTCTTGAACTGGGTTCCGGCCGACGGTCCACCGGATTCCGCGGCGGGAGTCGGGTCGGGCACCTTGTTCGCCGCCTGCAGATCCGCGACCGTCCGCGGGTTGTAGACGCCGACCATGCCGGTGCCGCGGTAGCCGCGTTGCACCGTCTCCGTCGGTGGCCGTTCGCAACCGACCACCAGCGCGGACACCCCCAGTACGAGGAGCGCACCGAGCCTCCGTGAATTGGCGTTCATCGCGAACCTCCCGGATTGGATGCCGGTTCCTTGACCGGCGGGAACAGGTTGAGGAATGAGGATGCGTCGCTCAGCTTGATCTGCGGCGTGGGCAGCGGTCCGCGCTCCGGTGACAGCGTGGCGTAGCCCACCGTCAGCGCGCACACGCTCGCGGTTGCGAGACCCACCATTCGTTTGCGATGGCCGGCGTCCTTCATTGCGACGCTCCGCCGGCAGCCGGATCGATCACGGGCGGGAACACCGCGGGGTAGGCCGGTGCGACGTGATGCTTGACCGCCCACAGGTACCAGTTGTCCACCACGGTGCCGGTCAGCAGGATGCCGATGCCGCCGCACAGCGGGGTCAGCACCGCGAACCACCAGGCCCAGCGGTGGATCGATTCCATGGTCGCGTTGAAACCCATGGTCCAGCGCCAGAACAGCGCGGCGCGCTCCGATGCGGTGCCGCGATCCACCACTTGCTCGAGCTCACGGTCGCCGCCGAACCGGCTCACCGCCAGGATCGTCGCCCCGTGCATCGCGAACAGCAGTGCCGAGCCGTACAGGAACGCGATCGAGAGCATGTGGAAGGGGTTGTAGAACAGGTTGCCGTAGCGGATCGAGAACGCCGCGGTCCAGTCGAGGTGCGGAAAGATGCCGAAGGGGACAGCCTCGCTCCAGCTTCCCATCAGCAGCGGCCGGATGAAGCCCAGCACGAGATAGAGCCAGATGGCGGACGCGAAGGCCCACGCGACGTGCGTTCCCATGCCGAGCGCTTTCGCGCGCCGGTACATGCGCACCCACCACAGCAATATCGCCGCGGTGAGGAAGAAGCCGGCCATCAGCCACCAGCCGCCCTGGCGCAACGGCGGAAACTTGAGTCCGTACTCCGGCGCCGGCGGCTCGAGCCCGAGCCAGAAAAGTTGCCGCACGAACTGGATCGGGTCCCAGTTGACCGATGCCATCATGTTGAGGCCGATGATCTCGATCGCGATGAAGCCGCAGATGAGCGACAGCAGCCCCGTGGTCCCGAGGTAGATGGGGCCGATCTGCGCATCGCCGAACTTGCCGATGAGGTGCATGAAGCCCGGTTTGCCTGAGCGCCGCCAGACGCTGCCGGCCGGTAACGCGACGCCCGCGTACGCAGGGCCGTGCACTTGAACGCGCGTGAAGATGTTCTGGTATTCCGCCATGGTGATCCCCTTATGTCGTTCTGGTTACCAGATCGGGAGGTTGAGCCACCACCCCCACCACTCAGGCCAGCCACGGGTCCAGAACGGGCCGCTGATGATGATGCAGACCGCGCTCCAGAACACCGCACTCAACGCGAGGAACAGCCCGAGCCGGTGGATGCCGAGCGGTCCGATCGAGTAGCCGATGGTGTCGCGGAAGAACGTGTTCTCGTGCTCCGGCGTCTTCATGCGCTCGCCCTTGCCCGGATTGGTGGCCGAGAGAATCAACGCCCCGTGCAGCGACAGCGCGAGACACGTGGTGAAGAAGAAGCTCACCGCGATCATGTGCGCCGGGTTGTAGTGGAAGTGCAGATACTGGTAGCCGGTGTTCGACACCCAGTCGAGGTGGCTCAGGATGCCGTAGGGAAAGCCATGACCCCAGGCACCGAGGAGCAGCGGGCGGAACACGACCAGCGTCACGTACGCGAGGATCGCGAAACTGAAGGCGAAGGGCACGTGGTAGCCGATGCCGAGCTTGCGGCAGATCTCCACTTCGCGCAGGGCCCAGGAGCAGAACGACCCGACCGCGCAGATGGTGATCAGCTGCCACAACCCGCCCTCCTTCAGCGGCGCAAACCGGAGTCCGTAGCTCAAGTCCGGCGGTGCGATGTTGATCTGCCAGAGGTTCCACGTCGGACCAATGGCGGCGCCGTAAACGATCAACGCCGTACCGAGAGTGGCGAAGAAGATCGTCGTGACGCCGAAGAAGCCCACGTAGAACGGGCCCACCCAGAAATCGAACAGGTCGCCCCCGAGCAGCGTTCCACCGCGAACGCGGTATTTCCTTTCAAAGCTGAGCATCGACATCGCTGCCTCCTCCCTTGGAGCGCGCCCCGTCTCGGGCTGCTTGTCCTGGCACTCGAGGGTTGCGGACGGCGTCGGGCTTCAAGACCCGGCGCGTCCGCGTCCCTCCACAACCGCAGCTACTTCTGGGCTGCCGGCACCGCGGGCGGCGTGCCGCCACCGTGCGCCTTCGAACCCTCGATCCAGTTGAACTTGTCGGTGCTGAGCAGGATGAAATGGATCAGCAGCGCCAGCACGAACAAGAAGGTGAACAACGCGATCAACGATCTGCGCGGATCGAACAGAAGCCAGATTCTCCACATGTTTCTCGTCTCCTAAGTGAGATGCGACATAAAGGTGTAGACCGCCGTCTTCACGCCCCCGATCATCGACCGCTCCCCCGCGGCCCCGGGCAACCAGGTCCGCCACTGGAGCGCGAACGTCTGCGCCACCAGTGCCACGAGAAGCAGGACGATGAAGCTCGACAAGAAGATGACGCCGAATCCGTTCGACCCGTTGTGCGCGAGCGCCGTTGGCGACTGGTTCCGTTCGTCAGACATTTGCGAGCCCTCCTTGGGGTAGTGACCTGTTACAACCAGGGCTTCCAGCTCCACGCCAGGATGTGCGCGACGATGGCGATCACCGTGAAGACGATGAAGCTCGTCATGAAGATGCCGTGAAACTGCCTGGCTTCATCTTCCGTCAGCCCGGAAAGAGAGCCTGTTCTTTGCATGTCAGCCATGTATCAAGCCTCCAGATTGGTCTTGCGACCGTTACCGCACCCCACAGCGCGCGGCGGAAATCGCCGCAGCGAGGATCCGCCACGGCCCACTGTCCGCCCGAAACGGCCGGGCAGATTCTTCGAATCGTGTGCAGGAGCGCTCATGCGGCGACCCCTTCGGTCAGGGCGGTGCGCGAACGCTCGACACGCGCCGTGGTGACGCGCAACTCGCCCGCACGCCGCGCATCGCGCTCGGCGCGATCGCGGATGCGCTTAGCCGCCGAGATCTGGACCAGGACCGGTTGTGTCGCCACGACCTCCGCGAGCAGCTGGTGCGCGTCGGCGTCCCACGGCAGTTCGCTCGAGGCGCCGACACGTGCCGGCGTGGCTTCGACCCGATCGAGATCGGTACCGAGCGGCAGGATGTTGAACAGCGCGTCGAACAACGCGTTGCAGACTTCCTGCACGAGATAGGTGGCACCCCCGTACCCCATGAACGGCGTGCCGGTATGGCGGCGGATGATCGCGCCCGGGAACGAGGCCGGGATGTACATGGCGCGTCCACCCAGCTCTGCCAGGTACATGCGTTCGTTGTAGCTGCCGAACAGCACGAGCGGCGGCTTTTCCTTCAGCGCCTCGCGCACCGCTTCGTTGTCGGGCTTGACGCCCGGACGGCGTGCGAACGCGAACGTGCAGGGCAAGCCCATCTCCGTTTCGAGAAAGTGCCGGATGCCTCGTGCGTGCGTCTCGTTGGCGACGATGGCGAAGCTCGCGGTGCCGAAGAAGTCCTGGGTGACGGACCGCCAGAGGTCCCAGAGCGGCTTCACCGTGGTGTGCTTCTCGCGCTCGATGAAGGGTTCGGGATCGAGGCCGAGCAGTTCGCCCAGCGTGCGCAGGAACGTGGTCGTGCTGTGCAGTCCGATCGGCGCCTGCAGGTACGGCCGATCGAGCGCCTCGCACAGCATCCGCCCGTACTCGCGGTACATGCAGACGTTCACGTCGGCGTCGATGAGCTTCGGCACGTCGGCCACGTGACTGCCGAGCGGGAACACGAGGTTGATCTCGGCCCCGATGCCTTCCACCAGCCGCCGGATCTCGGCGAGATCGGAGGGCATGTTGAAGTAGCCGTAGCTCGGCCCGATGATGTTGACGCGCGGCTTCTCGCCCGGCTTCGGCGCCTTGCGCGCGGGAATCTTCTTGAGGCCGTATTCGGTCCACAACCAGAACATTGCGCGGTTGGCGCTCTGCCACTGATCCTCGTCGATGGTACGAGGCAGGAAGCGCTTGATGTTCGTGCCTTCCGGCGTGACGCCGCCGCCGATCATCTCGGCGATGGAGCCGGTCACCACCACCGCGGGCTGGTCCGGGTCGAGCACCTTGTGCGCCCGTTTCATCGCACCTTCGGTCCCGTGCTGGCCGAGTTCCTCTTCGCCCAGGCCGGTGACCACGATGGGCAGTTCGTGCGGCGGCAACGCGTCGGTGTAGTGCAGCACCGATGTCACCGGCAGGTTCTCGCAACCCACCGGGCCGTCGATGATGACCTGCAAGCCCTTGATGGCGGTGAAGACGTACACCGACCCCCAGTAGCCGCCGGCGCGATCATGATCGAGGACCAGCATCAGATCGGGTCCTCGATCTTGGACTTCTTCGCCAGCTTCTCCAGTTGCTTGCGATAGGCCGCGCGAAACTCCGGTCGATCCTTCGGCGTGTCTTCCCAGATGCCGGCGGCATGGCCCTCGCCGACACCGGTGAAGAAGGCCTTCATGGTGTCGAAGCGCGCCTTGTTGCCGAGCGCTCCGCCAATCACCTGGGCGAGCGATCCGGCACCAGCCACACCCATCAGCGGCCGCGCCGAGATGAGATTCGTGAAATAGAGGCCGGGGATCGCACGTTCCTTGGCAGCCTGCACCACCGGCGTCGTGCCGATCGCAAGGTCGGGCTCGAATTCCGCCATCGCGGCAAGATCCTGTTCCAGGGAAGCGCGGTACTGCACGCGAACACCCTTTCCTTCGAGCCACTCGCGGTCCGGGTCGGACCAGCGCGTGCGCGGACAGGCCGTGCCCACGTAGCGAACGTCGGCGCCGCTCTCGATGAGCAGCCTCGCGACGAGCAACTCCGAGCCTTCGTACCCGGACAGGGTCACGCGGCCCTTGATCGGCGTTCGATCGAGTGCACTGCGGATCGCGGGGAGGATCCTGTTCTTGGCGGCTTCGACCCGATCGCGCGCGATCCCGCACGCGTCGCCGATGGCATCGAGCCATGCAGCCGTGCCGTCGTAGCCCACGGGCGCCGATCCGACGATGGTGCGACCCGCCGCTTCGAACTCGCGCATCGACGCGGTGTAGAAAGGATGGATCGCCGCCACGACGGCGCAGTCGAGAGCGGCATAGAGCTCACGCCATTCGCGCGTCGGCACCACCGGGCCGGCCGCCAGACCCAGCGGTTCCAGCATCATGCCGATGCCCACCGGATCGGCCGGAAACATCTCGCCGAGGAACGTGACGGTCGGCTTGTCGCTCACGCCGTTGCGGGGTGCCGCCACCGGCCCCTGTTCGACTTCGGTACGGGCGTAATGCAGCATCGCGCCCGCGAGCACGTCCTTCGCTTCCGCGTGGGTCGGCACGCCGAAGCCGGGCACGTCGATGCCCACGATGCGCACACCGTTGATCTCCTTGGGCAACAGCCGCAGCGGCACACCGGATGCGGTCGGCACGCAGAGGTTCGTCACCACCACGGCGTCGTACAGTGCCGGATCGGCCAGCTTGAAGACTGCTTCGCGAATGTCTTCGAACAGCTTGCCGGTGACCAGGGTCTCGGAATTGAACGGTACGTAGCCCACGGTGCGCCTGGCGCCGTAGAAGTGCGACGTGAACGTCAGCCCGTAGACGCAGCATGCGGAGCCGGACAGCACCGTCGCGGTGCGGCGCATGCGCAGGCCGACCCGCAGCGAGCCGAAGGCCGGACACATGCTCTGCGGCTGGTCGTGCGGCCCCACCGGATAGTCGGTCGCGTAGCGCTGCAGGGCTTCGCTGTTGCCGGCGGCCTCGGCAGCCGCGCGCAGCTGCTCCTTGCCGGAATGACAACCCAGGCCGTCCGATGCAGTCGCAGCGACGTTGATCGGGATCACGCGTTTCGCGCTCACCGGTGCGGCGCTGTCGTTCGCCATGGGCGCTACGTGAGCTGCGTCGTACACCACCTCCACGGCGGAGGCCGGTTGCAGCAGCTCCGGCGGCGTCTTGGCGTTCATGCCGCGTCGTAGATCACTTCGAGGGACTTGTGCTCGATCTCGGTCTTGCCGACCATGTCGAACAGCGTGGCGGGCTCGAGCACGACATTGCGGCCCACGACGTCACCAGAGAAGAGGCCGAGCAGCCCGTCCTGGGTCAGCGGTGTGGGCCGCAACGGCGGGGCTTCGGCGACATTGGTCGCGAGTTCCTCGAACACCGAGGCCCACTGCCCGCCGGGGCGCCCGATGATCTCGTAGTTCGCGGACTTGCGGCGAATGTCTTCGTGGGCCGGAATCGAGGCCAGAACCGGAATGCCGACGGCTTGCGCGAAGGCCTGCGCTTCGCCGGTGCTGTCATCCTTGTTCACCACCAGGCCGGCCACACCGACGTTGCCGCCCAGCTTGCGGAAGTACTCCACCGCCGAGCAGACGTTGTTGGCGACGTAGAGCGACTGCAGGTCGTTCGAGCCCACGACGATGACCTTCTGGCACATGTCGCGGGCGATCGGCAGGCCGAAGCCGCCGCAGACCACGTCGCCCAGGAAATCGAGCAGCACGTAGTCGAAGCCCCATTCGTGGAAACCGAGCTTCTCGAGGGTCTCGAAGCCGTGGATGATCCCGCGTCCGCCGCAGCCGCGGCCCACTTCCGGGCCGCCCAGTTCCATCGCGAACACACCGTCGCGCTTGAAGCACACGTCGCCGATGGCGACCTGCTCGCCCGCCAGCTTCTTCTTCGAGGAGGTCTCGATGATGGTGGGACAGGCCTTGCCGCCGAACAGCAGGCTGGTGGTGTCGCTCTTCGGATCGCAGCCGATCAGCAGCACCTTCTTGCCCTGTTGCGCCATCATGTACGACAGGTTGGCGAGCGTGAAACTCTTGCCGATGCCGCCCTTGCCGTAGATCGCGATGATCTGCGTGGTCTTGGTAGGTGCCGCCGTGGCAACCGGATCGGGCTCGATGGCGGCTTCGGCACGCAGACGGTCCTTCATGCTGAACTTGACCGGTACCGCGAGGTTGCTGCCGCAGGCGTCGTTCATGAGTACGCTCTCCAATCGAGAATCATCTTGAGGCAGCCCGGGTCGCCGAACGCCGTGCGATAGGCCTCCGGGGCATCGCCTGCGTCGCGGCAGTGGGTGATGAGGCCGTCGAGCGACAGGCGCCCCGACTCGGCCAGCTCGCGTACCGTCGCGAGATCCGACTCGCGCCATTCGGCCGCGACGCGAATGCGGGCCTCACGCATGAATGCGGGCGGGAAGGTGAAGGTCAGCGGCTCGCTGTAGAAACCTGCAAGCACGATCTCGCCCCCAGGCGCCAGCCGCGCGATCAACGCGTCGAGCAGCGTCGCGTCGCCGCTCACGTCACAGATCGTCCGGTAGTCACGGCGCGGATCGTCGTTCGGGTCGATGACGCGGTAGCCTTCGGCGCCCTGGGCACGATCGGCGTTGCGTTCCCACACCACGGGATGGGCACCGGCGATCACCGCAAGCCGTGCAATCAGGCGACCGAGTACGCCGTGACCGACGATGAGATCGGGTTGGCGGGCGCTCGTACCACCCGTCGCGTGGTGCGCCGTCGCGGCCAGCGCTAGCAGCACGCCCTGCTCGCCCAACTTTTCGTCGAAGCGCAGCACCTTCGATTCCGGCACGACAACGCGGGCTGCAGCACCACCGAACAGGCCGCGCACGTCTCCGAAACAGCGGGCCCCGGGCACGAATACCCGTTCACCCACCCGTGCCGTCGCGCGATTGCCGACGGCGCTGACGCGTCCGACCGACTCGTAGCCCGGCACCAGCGGATACCCCATGCCCGGGAACGGCGGCATGCGACCGGACCAGAGCAGGCGCTCGGTCCCGGTGCTGATGCCGCTCCACTCGATGTCGACGACCACGTCCTCTGCACCCGGCGGGGAAAGAGCCAGGCGACTGAGCACGAGGTGCTCGGGTTCCTCGAGCACGACGGCCAGCGTGTTCATCGCAGGACTCATTGTTTCGAGCGCTGACCGCAGCTCGTTATCGAATGCTGAGTGTCCATGAGTGTCAGTCTACGCGGACACGTTGGACTGTCAAGTACGATTAACGCCATGGACTGTCAGGTGCAGACCGGGCCACCAGCAAACCGGTCTGCAGCGGAATCCGGGTGCGCACCCAACGGGGCCGCCGGAAACCGGCCAGGCGCAAGAGCGCCTCGAGCGCTGCCCGCGTACGCGGCCGCCCCTGGCCCATCGCCATGAGATAGAAGCCGAAATAGGCATCCCCCACGGGCTCGGCGCCGCGGGTACCGGCCAGGGGCTCGGCCAGCAGGAGTGTCCCGCCGGGGGGCAGGGCCCGGCGGACCGACTCCAGGATCGACAGCGCTTGCACGTCGTCGTGATCGTGGATGACACGGATCAGGGAAATCACGTCCGCGCCCGTCGGCAGGGGATCCGCGTGGAAGTCGCCACCCACTGCAGTAGCTCGGTCCGAGATTCCGGCCGCGGCAAACCGGGTGCGTGCACGGTCCGCGACCGGCGGCAGATCGAACAGGATCACCCGCAGATCCGGCGCCCGTTGTGCCGCGCTCACCAGGAACGAACCGTCCCCCCCACCCACGTCCAGCAGGCAATGGTGCCGGCGCAACGGATAGGCATCGAGGATCTCGCCGGCGACCAGGGGCTGCGAGGCCGCCATCAGGCGCGTGTAGGCGCTTACATGGTCGGCCTGGAGTTCAACCGGTCGGTCGGACGAGGCGTAGGTCCAGTAGCGCGACAACGCGGTGTCCCGGTGCTCGCCTCGGAGGAGCGCGACGGGGTCGGCAAGATCCCCATAGAGCACGCTGTGATGCTCGACCATGGCAACAAGCCCGGCATTCCCGACCATCGGCGCACCCAACGGCCCGAGCGCAAACTGGTCATCGCCGCGCTTTTCCACGAGGCGCAGTGCCGCCGCGGCCGCCAGCAGTCGATCCGCACTTTCACGGGACAACGACAATCTACGGGCCAGTTCCCCGGTTGTTTGCGGACGTTCGGCGAGAATCTCGAACAATCGCAAGCGCACGCAGGCGAGGAGGATCTGGGTATAGACGAACCCCGCACACAGATCGAACAGCTGCCGCGCCCGCCGCCGCGCGATGGGTCGCGTCAGCGGGAACGCTGCCGCCCACCGCTGGAACCGCGGGCTGGCCAGCAGGCGGTCGCGCGTCGCCTGCCAGCGCTCGAACCAGGACCAGGCAGCGTCCACAGACACTGTGCGGACCGGCCTGCCGTGGCTGTCCTCAGGCAGCCCGCCGAGCAAGCTCCTTGGGCAGGAAGCGCGACGATTCCATGGTGATGAGTGCCCGCAGGTCGTCGCGCCCCGGACATGGCGGTATCGACTCCACTGCGCTGGTGACGAGATACTCGAAGCGGTCCTGCGCGCCGACCAACCCCAGATCGCGCACCGCGCTCGGCCGGCCGAGCACCGCGTCACGGCCGGTCGGTTTGCCCAGTTCGGTCGCGTCCGACACCACGTCGCGCAGGTCATCCGCGACCTGGAACGCTTCGCCCAGACACTCGCCGAGGGTGCGCCACAGACCCGGTTCCTGGAAACCGGCGGCAGTCGCACCCGCCACGGTCGCCGCAGCGAAGAGTGCGCCGGTCTTGGCGCGCTGGTAGTCGGCGAGGCCGACGTGCGGTTCGCACTCCCAGGCCTGACCGGCCACGATGCCGGTGGGCATCCCCACGGCACGGCTCACGATCATCGTGAGCGGGCCCAGCCGGTGCGGCGCCGAGGCCACCCCGCGGGCCAGGGTCTGAAAGGCAAGGACGATCAGGGCATCCCCGGCGAGCACCGCCAGGCGTTCGCCGAAGGCACGATGGACCGAAGGTTTCCCACGGCGAGTGGCTGCGTCGTCGAAGCACGGCAGGTCGTCGTGTACCAAGGAAGCACAGTGCAGCAGTTCGATGGCAGCCGCCGCCGCGTCGGCCACACCGGGATCGTCTTCATTGCAGGCGCACGCCACGGCCAGGCACAGTCTCGGACGGACCCGTGCGCCGCCGGGAAACACGGCATAGCGCAAGGCAGCCGCCAGGCGCGGAGGACAACCCGGCGCCTCGGTGTGTGCCACCGCAGCGGCGAGGTGCTGCTCGATGGCCATCGCCAGCGCCTTCTCGACCCGAGTGATGCCGTCCATGCGTGCCTCCTGTGGTCCGTTGGTAGTAACTATTTATTGTCACTGCATACTGTCAGGTAATATAGACACACTGGTCCGGTCGAGTCAACGAGAGCTTGTCGGAGGCATGGCGGGGGATGGGTGCGAGCCGCGTGGCAGTGATCGGGGCGGGGATCGGCGGGTTGGCGACGGCGCTGGAGTTGTCGGCGCGCGGCCTCGAGGTGCTCGTCTTCGAACGCGCGGCCACGCCCGGCGGCAAGATGCGCGAGACCGCCGCCGGCATCGCCCGCATCGACGCCGGTCCGACGGTACTCACCATGCGGTGGGTCTTCGACGAACTGTTCGAGGCCGCCGGCGTGTCGCTCACCGATGCTCTGACGCTGCGCTGCGCCGAAACCCTCGCCCGTCATGCCTGGAACGACTCGGAAAGGCTCGATCTGTATGCCGACGAGTCGCGGTCCATCGATGCCATCGGTACCTTCGCGGGTGCCGCGGAAGCTCGGGCGTACCAGGCGTTCGCGGATCGCGCCCGCCGCGTCTACCGTACTCTCGAAGGGCCATTCATTCGCTCGAGCCGGCCCAGCCCGTTCGAACTGACACGCCGCACCGGCTGGCGTGGCCTGCACGATCTCTGGCGCATCGCGCCGTTCACGACGCTGGCGCGCGCCCTGGGCCAGCATTTCCGCGATCCGCGCTTGCGCCAGTTGTTCGGCCGCTACGCCACCTATTGCGGCTCGTCGCCGTTTCACGCTCCGGCCACCTTGATGCTGGTCGCGCACGTGGAACGCGAAGGCGTCTGGCTCGTCGAAGGCGGCATGCACCGCATCGCACAGACTCTCGCGCGACTGGCCGTCGAGCGCGGGGCCAGCATCCGCTACGGAGCCGATGTGACCGACGTAAAGGTCGAGGGCGGCAAGGCCGCTGCAATCATGCTTGCCACGGGGGAGCGCTTCGCCGTGGATGCCGTGGTGGTGAACGCCGACGCGGCCGCCGTGGCATCCGGCAAGCTCGGCGCCGACATCGCGCGCGCCGTTCCGGTGGTTCCCCGCGCCGCACGCTCGCTGTCGGCCATGACCTGGACCTGCCTGGCGCGGACGGCCGGCTTTCCCCTCGCGCGCCACACCGTGTTCTTCTCGCGCGACTACCGCGCCGAGTTCGAGGATCTGCTGCGCCACGACCGGGTGCCGACGGAACCGACGGTGTACGTGTGCGCCCAGGATCGCGATGATCGCGGCGTGCTTTCGACTACCGGAGCCGAACGCCTCCTCTGCCTGGTGAACGCTCCGGCCAGCGGCGACGTGCGGCGCTTCGAACCGCTCGAGACTGCCCAATGCGAGGCGCGGATGTTCGCGTTGCTCGCGCGTTGCGGCCTGCACGTCGAGCCGCGCCACAAGGTCGTGACCACGCCGGCCGATTTCGAACGCCAGTTCCCCGCCACCGGAGGTGCACTGTACGGCCGTGCATCGCACGGCTGGGCAGCGTCGTTCCGGCGACCCGGCGCGCGCACCGTCGTTCCCGGTCTGTATCTCGCGGGCGGCAGCGTGCATCCCGGGCCGGGCGTGCCCATGGCCGCTCTGTCGGGGCGCCTCGCGAGCCACGCGCTCCTCGAGGACTTCGGTGCGCTTTGACTTCGACCAGCCCGTCGCCCTGAACGGCTACGTGTGGTGGTACCTCGACGCGCTGAGCGACGACGGGAGGCACGGGCTCACCATCATTGCGTTCGTCGGCAGCGTGTTCTCGCCCTACTACGCCCGGGCGCGCCGACGCGGCGCCGGCGATCCCGAGAACTATTGCGCGCTCAACGTGGCACTGTACGGCGACGGCGGCAAACGCTGGGCTCTCACGGAGCGGTCGCGTGCAGCGCTGCGGCGCACTGCGACGTCGCTCGCCATCGGGCCCAGCTCCATCGAATGGGATGGTGCGGCCCTGGTGATCCACGTCGACGAGATCACCGCGCCGCTGCCCGCGCGCGTGCGGGGTACGGTACGGCTGCATCCGTCCGAGCCGACGGGCCGAACCTACTTCCTCGACGGCGCGGGACGCCAGCGCTGGTCGCCGCTCGCGCCGTGCTCGCGCGTCGAAGTAGCGTTCGCTCGGCCAGGTCTTCGTTGGTCAGGCTCGGCCTACCTCGATTCCAACGCCGGCGATGCGCCGCTCGAGCATGACTTCGTCCGCTGGGACTGGTCGCGCGCCAGGGTCGAAGGCGGTTCGGCCATCCTGTACGACGTCACGCGCCGCAGCGGCGAGCCGTTCTCGCTGGCGCTGCGGTGCGACCATGGCGGCCGCATCGAAGACTTCGAACCGCCGCCGCGGACGGCACTACCGCCCGGGCTGATCTGGCGCATCGCGCGCAACACGCGTACCGAGCATGGCCATACGCCCGCCGTGGTGCAAACGCTGGAGGACACACCGTTCTACGCGCGGTCGGTCGTGAACACGCGACTCCTGGGACAGCCCGTCACCACCATGCATGAGAGCCTGTCGCTCGATCGCTTTCGATCGGGATGGGTGCAGATGCTGCTGCCGTTTCGCATGCCGCGCCGGCGTACCGTGCGCTAGCTCGAGGTCTTCGATCGCTCTTCGCGTTCGCGCTGCTCGCGATACCGCTTCAGCTTCACCAGTTCCCAGGCGGCGAATCCCAACGCGACGCCCGCACCGAACAGCAGCTCGAGCAGGAACAGAACGTTGCCCGACATGTCGCTTCAGCCGGTACCGGCCTGGCGCTGCAGATGCCGGTGGCGCTCGTCCTGCTCGAGACGAGTGAACAGGTCGATCAGCCATTCGACGTGCTCGGTGAGGCTGCGTCGCGTCGTCGCAGCTGGCGCCGTTGCCGCCGCCACGGCATCGACGAGAAAGCGCGTCGCTGCGAGCGGCGCCCCGGCGCTGCTGCCCTGCGGCAACCCGGCTTCGATCACGGCGCGTCCGGCGAGCCACACCTTGCGCTGTCCCGACACGATGGCACGAGTCGTCACCGAGTCGAGTCCCTGGCGCTCCACCGCCCGCCCGATTTCTGCGTAGACGATTCGCGCAGCATGCATCCCGGGCCGGTATGCCAACGGCAGGCGCGCGATCCCGGCGCCGGCCCGCTCGTACAGTGCGTCGGCCACTTCGAGCAGTCGTTGCACGACAGTGCCGAGCGGCACGGAATGCTTTGGTGCGCTGAGCCAGGCATCGGGATCGATGCCGGCATCGCGCAACCACGCGAGCGGCAGGTAGATGCGACCCGACCGCGCATCTTCACCGACGTCGCGCGCGATGTTGGTCAACTGCATCGCCACGCCCATGTCGCAGGCACGAGCGACGACTTCGGGCAGTCGCCCGCCCATCAGCACGCTCATCATGGCACCGACGGTGCCGGCCACTCGCGCCGCGTAGTCGAGCAGTTCCTCCAGCGTCTCGTAGCGACGACCCACGGCGTCCCATTCGAAACCCTGCAGCAGCGCCTCGGGCAGCGCACGCGGGATCGCGAAACGCGCCACGACATCGGCCAGCGCGCGATCGGCAGCGACGGGCAGTGGCCGACCCTCGTAGATGCACGCCAGGCGTTCGCGCAGCGCTTCGAGCGCGCCCGGACCATCGTCGCCCAGATCGACTGCATCATCGGCGAGGCGGCAGAATGCGTAGAGCGCGCTCGCCGGCTCGCGCATGCTTCGCGGCAGCAGCAGTGATGCGGCGAAGAACGTGCGCGACCCGCCGCGCAGCAGCAGGCCGCACTGCGCGAGATCGGACTGCGCGTCAGGCGAAGACGGCCGCATCGGGCACCACCGTATCGAGCACGCGCGCCGAGGAGAGAACGCCCGGCAGGCCGGCGCCCGGATGCGTCCCGGCGCCCACCAGGTACAGGCGCTCCACCTCCTCGCTGCGGTTGTGGGGCCGGAACCACGCACTCTGCGTGAGCACGGGCTCCATGCCGAAGGCCGCACCGCGGAACGACAGCAGGCGGTCCTGGAAATCCTGCGGTGTCAGCATGCGCGACGTCACGACTTCGGCCTCGAGGCCGGGCAACAGCGTCTCGCCGAGGTATCCAGCGATGGCACGACGATAGGTCTCGGCCTGCGTCGACCACTCGGTGCCGCTGCCGAGGTGCGGCACGGGCGACAGCACGTAGAACGCATCGCAGCCCTCGGGGGCGAGCGACGGATCGGTCGCCGTCGGCCGGTGCAGGTAGAGACTGAAGTCTTCCGCGAGCACTTTGCGCTGGAAGATGTCGCCGAGCAGACCGCGATATCGCGGCCCGAGCAGGATGGTGTGATGCGGTACGTCGGCATACCGGCGCTTCGTGCCGAAGTACCAGACGAACAGGCTCATGGAATAGCGCGAGCGCTCGATGCGCCGGTCGGTCCAGCGCCGGCGCGTCGCCTTGGGCAACAGGTAGCGATAGGTCCACGCGGCATCCGCGTTCGACACCACCACGTCGGCGCGCAGGGTCTCGCCCGACGCGAGCCTCACGCCGGTGGCTGCGCCGCGCTCGACCGTGATCTCCCGCACCTCGGCGTTGCAGCGGACCGCGCCGCCCTGGCCTGCGATGAGTCCGACCAGGCCTTGCACGAGGCGACCGGTGCCGCCCATCGCGAAATGTACGCCCCAGCGCCGCTCCAGGAACGCGATCAGGCTGTACACGGACGTGGTCGTGAACGGATTGCCCCCCACCAGCAGCGGATGAAAGCTGAGCACGGTGCGCAACCGCTCGTCGCGAACGTGCTTCGCCACCATGCCGTACACGGTGCGAAAGCTCTCGAGGCGCAGCAGATCCGGCAGCACCTTCGCCATGTCCTTCCACGAGCCGAAGGGCACGTGGCCCAGTTGCTCGAAGCCGATGCGATAGGTCGCCTCGCTCACCTTCATGAAGCGTTCGTAGCCCGCGACGTCGGTCGGAGAGAATCGGGCGACCTCAGCACGCATGGCGGCCGGGTCACCCGAGTAGTCGAATACCTGCCCGTCGTGAAAGCGAATGCGGTAGAAGGGATCGACCGGCCGCAGCTCGACGTCGTCGCCCAGCCGCTTGCCGCACAGCGCCCAGAGCTCTTCGAACAGGAACGGCGCCGTCACGATGGTCGGCCCGGCGTCGAAGGTAAAGCCGTCCTGCCGGTACACGTAGGCACGACCGCCCGGTGCGTCGAGTTTCTCGAGCACCGTGACCCGATAGCCTCGGGCGCCCAGGCGCACTGCCGCCGCCAGGCCGCCGAAGCCGCTGCCGATCACGACCGCGTGCGGCTTGCGAGCAGCGGTCGGAGTGACAATTTGTCGTGACACGTCGACTGTCAACATGGTCGACGCGAGTCTAACAGTGTTGCCGGGCTACGCGATAGCAGGCAGAACCCCGATTTCGGCGGCGAAACGGATGGTCAGGTCCGCGACCTCCCGCGGGCGCTCCTCGTGGGCAAGGTGTCCGGCGCCGGCCAGCGCCACGATGGCAGCCTCCGGCAACAGCGCGCGGACACGGCGGGCCTCGGCCGGCGGCACCGTCAGGTCGTTGGTCCCGACCACCTGGAGCAAGCGCGGCTGCAACCGGGGCAGATCGCGTTCGAGCGGACGCACGTCCCAATGCGCCATCATGTCCAGGGCGGCAGCAGCGTGGCCGGGGCTCTGGATCAGGCGGCCATAGAGAGCGAGGCCCTCGGCATCGAGGGTGGAGCCGGTACCCCGCACGAGCCGTTCGACCACGATCGGATCCGCTGCGCGCCACGCGAACAGGCGCGGCACCAGCGAGGTCGAGGCGAACAGGCGTGCGAGCGGCGCGAAGACGACCCCCGGTACCCCGCGCAACGGCAGCATCGCCCCGTTGAGGCTCAGCAATCCCGTGACCGGCAGGCGGCCGTCGAGGTTCATGCGCGCGACGATCGCCGCCCCCGCGGAGTGCCCCGCAGCCAGCACCGGCCGCACGCCCAGGGTGTCGAGCAGTGCCCCCAGGGCATTCGCCATGCCCGGCAACGACAGACCGCCGGACGGCGGCGTGTGCGTGAAACCATGCCCCGGCAGGTCGGGGGCGATCACGGTGAAGTGCTGCGCCAGCAACGGCATCAGGCCGCGCCAGGAATGGGTCGCGGATCCGGTGCCGTGCGCCAGCAGCACCACCGGACCGTCGCCCATCCGTTGCACGTGCCAGCGCAGGCCTGCCGAGTGCACGAAGCTGCTGGACTCACGATGCGGCCAGTCGCGTCCCTCCACTTCCCACCGCAAGGCATTCATGGCTGGCGCGGCGCCGCTGCCCGGATTGCGGCCGACAACGCATTCGCGTCGGCATGGGGCAGCGGCAGGTAGCGGGCTCCCATCTCACGCGCGAGTTGCTCGGCCTGCGGTTGCGGGCGCGGCGACGTGTCGAGCACGATCGCCGCGACGTCAGCAACCCGGAAGCGGCGTGCTGCGGACTGCACGTCGGCTTCCGCTTGCGGCCGACCTGGCTTGCCGTCGCGGGCAATGTTGGCGCGGCCATCGGTGAGCACGATGACGCTCGGCGTCTCGCCCTTGCGGCGAACGGCATCGGCCAGGGCCGCCGCCGCATCCAGCCCCGAGGCGAGCGGCGTGCCGCCGCCACCGGGCAGACCCGCGAGACTGCGCTTCGCCCGCACGAGCGAGCGCGTGGGCGGCAGCAACAACTCCGCGCGCTCGCCGCGGAATGCGATCAGGGCGACCTGATCGCGGCGCACATAACTCTGTGCCAGCAACAATTCCACCGCCCCCTTTGCTTCGGCGAGCCGATGCAGCGCCGAAGACCCGGACGCATCGACGACGAAGATCGTGGTGGTCTGCGAACGCTGCTTGAAGCGCGTGACGCGAAAATCCTCCGGCCGCACGTCGATGCGAGGCGCGGTCCCGCTGCGGCCTTGCTCGCGGCGGCGCAGCGGCTGCCAGGGTGCCGCGTTGCGCAAGGTCTCCACGACGTTCAAGCGCGCGCCCCCGCGCGGTTCACCACGGCGCGTCCCGGTCGGGCGACCCCGCAACCGTGATTGCTTCAGCGCGCCGGCCCGCCCGCCGGCACCGCCGCGCGATGACTGACCCTGACCGGCCACCAACTGCGCGAGCAACGCCGCTGGCAACGCAGCCTTCGCGGCCTCGAGCACCAGGTCGTCGAGCGGTCGATCGAGCGGATCGCGTTGCTCGGTCCCGTCCTGCTCGTCGGTTTGTGCCGGTGCGGGCGTGTCCTGATCGGCGGCAGGTTCTGCCTCTGGAACCGGGAGTTGCGTGGCGCGGGCGGCGAGCACCAGCCGGCCCGCGATGACGGCATCTTCCTCCTCGACCATGGTACGTCCGGCCAACGCCGCGGCCGCGCGCGCTGCACGCAACGCGAACTGCACTGCGCGCAGAGACGCGATGCCGAGCGCCATCGCCGTCGCCGCCAGCGCCTCGACCACTGCGTCACTGGCACGCACGGTCGGCAGGCGTCCGCGGGCCGCCGCCATGTCTGCCGTCACTGCTGAGGCAGCTTCCAGATCGCGCATCGACACGCATTCGAGGTCGACGTGAAATGCCAGGCGATCGAGCAGACCGGCCGCGGGACGCTCGTCGGGCTCGGCGCCTTCGTCGAATGCGATCACGCCAAACCGCGCGGGGACGCGCAATGCGAGGCCGTCGCGTTCGACGTGGAGTTCGCCGCGATCGAGCGCTGCCGCGATGCGTGCCGCGGTTGCGTCCGCCACTCGCTCCGCCATCGCCAGCAGCACGATGCCCCCGTGCACCTCGCTCAGCACACCGCGCTCCGCGACCGGCCGGCCCGACTGCAACGTGGCGGCAAGATCGAGCCCGCCTAGCAAGCGTCCATCGGCGATGTGCAGCGGGATCGTGCGAACCGGCGCGTCCTCCGGCAGGTGCGCACGCAGCGCCTCGACCCACCGGTCGCGCACCGGTCCGGCACGGGCGCGCAGCGCGACACCGCCCAGGCCCGCGGGATCGATCGCACACAGCGCCGCCGCGAGCACTGCGTCGGCCCAGACGCGGCTCCCGGCGTCGCCCATGCCGCTCACGCCGCGAACAACTCCGCGAGCGCGCGTTCGACGCGCGTGGTCGAACCGGTATCGTCGAGCGGATCGCGGCGCAGGCGATGGCGCAACGCCGAGGGTGCGACGCGCTTGAGATGCTCGTCCGACACCGTCGCGTCCCCGTCGAGCGCCGCAAGGGCCCGTGCGGCGCGCATCAGCGTCAACTCGCCGCGCAACCCATCGGTACCGAGGCGCATGCACAGATCCGCGGCACGCTCGAGTGCCGCGTCGGACACCACCACGGACGGCAGACGTTCGCGCGCCGCCACGATCCGGCGACGTACCTTCGACTCCTCTGCCTTGAAGCGTGCGGAGAATGCTTCGGGGTCACGGTCGTAAGCATCGCGACGCCGCACGACTTCGACGCGCAGCTTGAGATCGCCGGGGGTGCGCACTTCGAGCGACAAGCCGAAGCGGTCTAGCAGTTGCGGGCGCAGCTCGCCCTCCTCGGGGTTGCCGCTGCCCACCAGGACGAAGCGTGCCGGATGCCGCACCGAGAGCCCCTCGCGTTCGACCACGTTCTCGCCGGACGCAGCGACGTCGAGCAACAGGTCGACCAGGTGATCCTCCAGCAGGTTCACCTCGTCGATGTACAGGAAGCCGCGATGGGCGCGCGCCAGCAGCCCGGGTTCAAACGCCTTCACGCCGTGCGCCAACGCACGCTCGAGATCCAGGGCGCCGACCACCCGGTCCTCGGTGGCACCCAGCGGCAGGTCCACCACCGGCACGGGCACCTGCACGCTCTTCGGCTTGGCGACCCCGCGGCAAGCCTCGCACAGTCCGGCAGGCTTGTCGGGCTCGCAGCCGTAGGGACAACCGGCGACGGCGCGCATCGGCGGCAAGAGCGCCGCGAGCGCCCGCACGGCCGTGGACTTGCCCGTGCCCCGATCGCCGAACACGAGAACGCCGCCGACGCTCTGGTCCACGGCGGCGATCAGCAGGGCGAGCTTCATCTCGTCCTGGCCGACGATGGCTGAAAACGGAAACGGCGCAGGGCGGCTCACGGTGGTCGTGGTCATGAGCGCCGCGTCGACTCTTCAGGCCGGTGCGAGAATTTCGAGATTGTCGATGAGCCGCGTCTGCCCGAGACGGGCGGCACCGAGCACGACGAGTTCGCGCTCGTCGGAGTCGGGCTGCATCAGCGTACGGCGACTGCGCACCACGACGTAGTCCACGTGCCAGCGATGGCGCGCGAGCAACGCATCGGCGGCGAACTCCAGCGCTTCGAAATTGCGATCGCCCGATTCGACCGCCTGCTTCACCTGCACAAGGGCTTCGTTGAGGCGCGGCGCCTCGATGCGCTCCTCGGGACTCAGGTAGCGATTGCGCGACGACAACGCGAGCCCGTCCTCGGCGCGTACCGTCTCCGCGGGAATGATGGAAAGCGGCAACGCGAGCTGATCGACCATATGCCGAACGATGGAGAGCTGCTGGTAGTCCTTCTTGCCGAAGACCGCGAGCTGCGGCTGCACCATGTTGAAGAGCTTCAGCACGACCGTGGACACCCCGCGGAAATGCCCGGGACGGAAACGGCCCTCCAGCTTGTTGGCGATGGCGGGCGGCTCGACGATGAAGACCTGGCGTTCGGGATACATCTGCGCTTCGTCCGGCGCGAACACCACGCTGTTGCCGGCCGCCGCGAGCTTCTCGCAATCGTCCTCGAAGGTGCGCGGGTACTTGTCGAAGTCCTCACCCTGGATGAACTGCAGGCGGTTCACGAAGATGCTGGTCACCACGAACGGCGCCCGCTTGAGCCCGATGCGCACCAGGCTCAGATGCCCGTCGTGGATGTTGCCCATGGTGGGGACCAACGCGATGTTCGGTTCGCGCTGCAGGCGGGCACGCAACTCGGGTATGGTCCGGATGATCTCCATGGCAGGCCAGGCCCCGACGCGACCGCGTCAGTAACAGTATTCCGGACTGGGGAACGTGCGTTCCTTCACCTCACGCACGAAATTCTCGACCGCCTCCTGGATGCTGCCTGCACCGGCCATGAAGTTCTTCACGAACTTCGCCTTGCGGCCCGGGAAGAAGTCGATCATGTCGTAGAGCAGCAGTATCTGGCCGGAACAATCGGGCCCGGCACCGATGCCGATGGTCGGAATTGACAGCGCTTCGGTCACGGCCTTGCCGAGCGCGGTGGGAATCGCTTCGAACACGATCATCACGGCGCCCGCGGCCTCGATCGCCTTGGCATCTTCGATCACGCGCTGCGCGGCCGCGTCGGTCTTGCCCTGTACCTTGAAGCCTCCAAGCGCATTCACCGCCTGCGGCGTGAGGCCCAGGTGACCGCACACCGGGATGCCGCGCGCCGAGAGAAACTCGACGGTCGGCGCCATCACCGCACCGCCTTCCAGCTTGATCATGTGCGCCCCGGCGGCCATCAGCTTCGCGGCGTTCTCGAACGCCTGCTGCGGGCTGCCCTGGTAGCTGCCGAAGGGCATGTCTCCCAGCACGATCGCCCGCTTGGCGCCGCGCGCAACGCAGCGGGTGTGGTAGACCGCGTCGTCGATGCTGACCGACAGCGTGGAATCCCCCCCCTGCACGAGCATGCCGAGCGAGTCGCCGACCAGGATGATCTCGACCCCGGCGTTTTCCACGACCGACGCTGCGGTGGCGTCGTAGCAGGCTACCATCGTGATGGGCTCGCGCGCCTGGGTCATCTTCTGGATGGTCGCCAGGGTGACTCGCCCCGCAGGTTTTGCCTTGTCTGCCGACGGACTTGTGTACATCCGTTCTCTCCGCTTGAAAGCGTCAGCCGCCGATGTTGAAGAATTCGCGGCGGCCCCGCATCTCCGTGATGCGGCGCAACAGTAACGCAAAATCTTCGGCCCTATCAACAAAGTTGAGGCGTTCGCTGTTGACCACCAGCACCGGGGCCGCCGCATAGTCGTGGAAGAACCGGCTGTAGGTCTCGGCCAGGCGCGCGAGGTAGCCGTCGGTCACCCCGCGCTCGTACGCGATCCCGCGCCGCTTCACGCGCTCTGCCAGCACCCTGGGCGAAGCCTGCAGATAGATCACCAGGTCGGGCGTCGGCGCCTGGGGTGCCAGGTGCGCGTGGATCTTCTGGTAGAGCTCGAATTCGTCGTCGGCGAGGGTCAGTCGCGCGAACAACGTGTCCTTCTCGAAACAGAAATCCGCCACCGTGACGCGTCGGAACAGGTCGGTCTGGCGCAACGTGCGCACCTGGTCGGTGCGCTGGAACAGGAAGAAGAGCTGAGTCGCGAGCGCGTGCCGTTCCGGGTCGTCATAGAACAGCGGCAGGAACGGATTGGTGTCCGGATCCTCCAGCATCAGTTCGGCGCCGACTGCCTCGGCCAGTTTGCGCGCGAGACTGGTCTTGCCCGCGCCGATCGGACCTTCGACGGCGATGTAGCGCAGGCGTTCGGGCAGCGACGCCGCGCCCGTCATGGGTGCAGCCCTCCGATCACGGTTCGGAGTCTGCCGAGTGCTCGTCGGGCGACGACCCCGTCGCCTCGTCGCCGTCCGCGCGCTTGCCGCGGCGGCGGCGCCGCCGCTTGCGCCCCGTGCCCGCGCCCTGTTCAGGCGCCAGCAGCATGCGCTCGCGCTCTTCGTGCGAAGCGTCCTGGAAGCGGGTCCACCAATCCCCCACTTCCGCGTCGAGTTCCCCGCTTTCGCAGCGGAGCAGCAGAAAGTCGTAGCCGGCGCGGAACTTGGGATGCTCGAGCACGCGCCAGGGACGTTTGCCCGAACGCTGGGTGAAGCGCGATTGCAGCAGCCAGATCTCCTTCATGTCGGTACCGAACCGCCGCGGAATCGAGATCTTCTCGGCCTGCACCGACAGCACTTCATCCATCGCCTCGTGCAGCGCCGGAATCGGCGGCACCCCGCGATCCTGCGTCACCTTCCACGCCGCCAGCACCTCGTGCCACAGCAGGGCAGCGAACAGGAAGGCCGGCGACACGGTCTTGTCCTGGAGGATCCGCTCGTCGGTACGCTGCAACGCCAGCATCACGAAGCGCTCGCCCAGGGGCTGCTCGAGGATCACGTCGAGCATCGGCAGCAGCCCGTGATGCAGGCCCTGTTCGCGCAAGCGCACCACGCACTCCACCGCATGACCGGACAGCAGCAGCTTCAGCATCTCTTCGAACAGGCGCGCGGCCGGCACGTTCTGCAGCAACGGCGCCATTTCGGCGATGGGCGCTCGCGTACCGCGTTCGATGGTAAGGCCGAGCTTCGCGGACAACCGCACCGCCCGCAACATGCGAACGGGATCTTCCCGGTAGCGCTCGCGCGGGTCGCCGATCATGCGCAGGACCCGCGCCTCGAGATCCTTCACCCCGCCGCAGTAGTCGAGGATCTCCTCGGTGCTGGGGTCGTAGTAGAGCGCGTTGACGGTGAAATCGCGGCGCAGCGCATCCTCGGCCTGGGACCCGAAGACGTTGTCGCGCAGCAGCCGGCCGTGTTCGTCCTTCACCTGATCGTCGTCGCCGCCGCCCTGGAGTGCCCGGAACGTCGAGACCTCGATCGTGTCCTGCCCGCACATGCAGTGCACGATGCGAAAGCGCCGCCCGATTACGCGCGAGCGACGAAACGCACCCTGCACCTCTTCGGGCGTGGCGTCGGTCGCCACATCGAAGTCCTTCGGCTCGAGGTCGAGCAACAGGTCGCGCACGGCACCGCCTACCACGTAGGCCCGGTAGCCCTTGGCCTGCAGGCTTTCCGTGACGCGCCGCGCACAGGAGCTGATCCGGTTCCGCTCGACGCCGTGCTTGTCGACTCGGATGGTCAGGGGTTCACCGCCGGCCCGGCCCGTCTTCCCGGCGCCACCGCGGGCGCCGCGGGAAAACACTTTGTCGAGCAGCTTCTTGATCATTGACGACGCGCGCCGTGAGCAGCCGCGGGGCCGATTCACCAAGCAGCGGAGTATACACGGCGGGCCGCAGCCGCCGTGCGTCCTGGCTATCGCAGGCTGATCACCATCCACCCGTTGGCGACGGCGTGCTCCTTCAGCGTTTCGTCCGGGTCCACGGCCACCGGATGGGTCGCCTTGCTGAGCAGGGGCAGGTCGTTCAGCGAATCGCTGTAGAACCAGGTTTCCTCGAAGGAGCCCCAGGTGAGCCCGAGCCCGGCAAGCCAGGATTCCATGCGCGTGACCTTGCCCTCCCGGAAGGCGGGAACACCGTGGACGCCGCCGGTGAATTCACCGTCGGGACGTTCCTCCGGGTCCGTGGCCACGAGGTTCTCGATGCCGAACTCGCGCGCGATCGGCCACGTGACGAAACTGTTGGTGGCGGTGACGACCACGCGCGCATCGCCCGCGTGACTTTCCACGAGGTCGCGCGCCTTCTGCGTGATCATCGGCATGATCTTGCGCTGCATGTAGTCGCGATGCCACTTCTCGAGCTGTTCGCGCGGATGTCGTGCCAGCGGCTTCAGCTGGAAATCCAGGAACTCGTGGATATCCAGAGTGCCGGCGCGATACTGGTCGTAGAAATGCTGGTTGCGCGCCTCGAACAATTCGCGATCGAGCACCCCTTGTTCGATCAGGAACTGCGCCCACTCGAAATCACTGTCGCCGGCGAGCAGGGTGTTGTCGAGATCGAAAAGTGCGAGCTTCAAGAGGTGCTTTCCTGGAACGAATCGGTGAGCGGCGTCTCGGTATCGTGCAATAGATCGCGCAACAGCGGCAGGGTGATCGCACGCTTGGTCTCGAGCGAATACCGATCGAGCGCATCGAGTGTAGCCATGAGGGAACGGAGGTCGCGCCGTCCGTGGCGCAACAAGTATGCCGAGACTTCTGCAGGCAGACGCAAACCTCGCGCCCGAGCGTGGCGCTCGAGCGCTGCGATCTTCTCGCCGTCGGTCAGCGCATGCACCTGGTATACGAGCCCCCAGGCGAGCCGGGTGATGAGATCCGCACGCAGCGGCAGCTGCGCAGGTGCCGCGTTGCCCGCGGCCAGCAGGCAACCGCCGCTGTCGCGCAGTTCGTTGTAGAGGCCGAACAGACGAATCTGGGCCGTGCCATCGAGCCGCTCCACGTCGTCGACCAGAACGAGCGCCGAACCATCGCCACTTGCCTCGGGAAACCACAACGCCTGCCGCCCCAGCGCCGACGCATGCGCGGCCGCCGCCTGCAGGAGGTGGGTGCGGCCGCAGCCCGCCTCGCCCCAGCAATAGACCATGCGCTCGGACGAATCGGGCTCGCACTGCGCCCGCAACGCATCCAGCAGCTCCGCATTGCGACCTGCGACGAAATTGTCGAAGCCGGGTGCGGGCGGATCGGCGAGGCCCAAGGCGAGTTGCTTCATCCGATGGATTATACAAACGAGGCTGCCGCGAGGATCGATCGGTTAGAATCTGCAGTCTGATCGATCGCTCTTTCTTTCCTCTTCCCGCCTCGCCCGACGTGACTCCCGACCGCCCCGCAACCGGACTTTCCTATCGCGACGCCGGTGTCGACATCGACGCCGGCGACGCCCTGGTCGAACGCATCAAGCCGCTCGCCCGTACCACGCTGCGCGAAGGCGTGCTCGCCGGCATCGGCGGTTTCGGTGCGCTGTTCGAAGTCCCGAAGCGTTACCGCGAACCGGTGCTGGTGTCGGGCACGGACGGCGTGGGCACCAAGTTGAAGCTCGCGTTCCACCTGGATCGCCACGACACCGTCGGCATCGATCTGGTGGCGATGAGCGTGAACGACATCCTGGTGCAGGGTGCCGAGCCGCTCTTCTTCCTGGATTACTTCGCGTGCGGCAAGCTGCACGTCGACACCGCGGCAGCGGTCGTGAGCGGCATCGCCGAGGGTTGCCGGCAGGCTGGCTGCGCGTTGATCGGCGGCGAAACGGCCGAGATGCCCGGCATGTATCCGGACGGCGAATACGACCTCGCCGGCTTCGCGGTGGGCGCGGTGGAGAAATCCGCCATCATCGACGGCCGCACCATCGTCACCGGCGACGCGGTCGTCGCTCTCGCTTCGAGCGGGCCGCACAGCAACGGCTACTCGCTGGTGCGTCGGATCGTCGAAGTGGGTCGTGCCGACCTGTCAGCGGATTTCCACAGCCGCTCGTTAGGGGAGGTATTGCTGGCCCCGACGCGCATCTACGTGAAACCTGTACTGCAACTGCTCGCCAAAGTTCCCGTGAAGGGCATCGCGCACATCACCGGCGGTGGCATCGTGGAGAACGTGCCGCGCGTGCTGCCCGATGCCGTGAAGGCCGTCATCCGACGCGACTCGTGGACCTTGCCGCCGGTGTTCGCCTGGTTGCAGGCGCACGGCAAGGTCGCCGATGCCGAGATGCACCGCGTATTCAACTGCGGCATCGGCATGGTGCTCGTGGTGGCTCGCGAGCACGCCGGGATCGCCATCGAGAGCCTGTGCGCCGCCGGCGAACGGGCCTGGCTCGCGGGCGAGATTGCGCCGCGTGCAGCCGACGAAGCAGCGACGATTGTCGTCTAGCACCATGATGGAACGGCCCCCACGCTCCCCGTGGCCGCTGCCTCCCCAAGGGAGCGCGTCAGCGCCTCAGGGCGTCCGGCGACGTTGACATGAAACGAATCGTCGTCCTGATCTCCGGACGCGGCAGCAATCTCAAGGCGCTGCTCGAAGCCGGCTTGCCCGTGGCCGCCGTGATTTCGAATCAGCCCGATGCGGGCGGACTCGCGATCGCCCGCGCGCACGGTGCTGCGACCGCGGTCATCGACCATCGGCAATACTCGGGCCGCGACGCGTTCGACGCCGCGTTGGCGAGCGCGATCGATTCCTTCCAGCCGGACCTGGTGGTACTGGCCGGCTTCATGCGCATCCTCACGGCAGGATTCGTGGAACGCTACGCGCAGCGCCTCATCAACATCCATCCGTCGCTGCTGCCGGCATTCACGGGGCTCGACACCCATCGCCGCGCCCTCGAAGCGGGCGTGAAGCTCCACGGCTGCACGGTTCACTTCGTCACGGCGGCGCTCGATCACGGCCCGATCATCGCGCAGGCAGCCGTGCCGGTGCTCGCCGGAGACGACGAAGCCACACTCGCCGCACGTGTCCTGAAACAGGAGCACCGCGTGTTTCCCGCCGCGGTGCGGTGGTTCCTCGAAGGCCGTCTCACGATCGATGGCATGCGCGTGCGAGTCGATGCGCCCGTCGAACCCCTGGCCGCGTTGCGCGCACCGGAGGCCGCATGAAGATGATCCGTCTCGCACTTCTGGCGCTGGCAGCCGTGGGCTTCTCGGCCCACGCCGCCGGCATTCCAACCCGCGTCGAGATGGACGTATCGGTGGAGGCAAAGGGCTTCACTGTCGGCGCCGGCCGCGACACGTTCGAACACGACGGCAAGACGTACACGGTCAACACGGAAGCCCGCACTGTCGGCATCGCGCGGGCGCTGAAGAAGATGGACGAAAAGCGCGAGAGCCGCGGCCTCATCACGGAGCGCGGCCTGCGCCCCCTGTCGTTCAAGCAATCGCGTACCGGGAAGGCGCCGAACGCCGCGTCGTTCGATTGGGAAAAGGGCGAGCTCACCATGGACGAGGGCGGCGACATCGAGAAGGTGCCGCTCACGGCGGGCACGCTCGACCAGGCCACCCTCGCCTACGCGTTCCTGTTCACCGAACCGCCGAAGTCCGAGACCTTCAAGGTCAACGTGACCGACGGGCGCAAGCTGCAGGAATACGAACTTGCCCTGGTCGGACGCGAGAAGATCGAAACCGATCTGGGCGAGCTCGACACGCTGCATTTTCGCAAGGTGCAGAAAGGCGACGACAAGCGCGGCTTCGAATTCTGGCTGGCACTCGACCATCATCGACTGCCGGTACGCATTCGCATCGTGGAGAAGGACGGTACCGCCTTCGACTCGACCGTCACCAAGATCACCTACCCCGGCAAATGATCTCCGAACCGCGCGTGCGCGAGCGTTCCGAGACGGAGCTCACGCCATCCCGCTTGAGCATGGTGGTGGACGCGCTATCCGTGGTTTTGCCGCTCGAGCGACCGGCCGACGCAGTGCTGCGCTCCTGGTTCCGGGACAATCCGCAGCTGGGCGCACGCGATCGCGCTCTCGTCGCCGACACGATCTTCGCCACGCTGCGGCATCTGCGCTGGCTCGAGCACCTCGCAGGCGGCCGCGGGCCGCGCCGGCTGGCGCTCGCCTGCCTGACACGCATCGCGGGCTACAACCTGAGGGCGCTCCAGAAAGCGCTTTGGCCGGGCGAGGCCGAATGGCTCGGCGGCCTGCGCACGCGCGAGGACACGGCCCCCGACGCCGTGCGCTTGTCGATGCCGGACTGGTTGTGGGAGCGCCTCGGGAACGCGTTTCCCGACGAGGAACGCATCGCGCTGGCGCGCAGCCTGCTCTCCTCAGCTCCGATGGACCTGCGCGTCAATGCCCTGCGCGTGCGGCGCGACGAGGTCCTCGCGACCTTGCACGCGAGCGGCATCGAGGCGGCCGCGACACCGCTCTCCCCGGTGGGTGTGCGCGTCAAGGGCAAGCCGTCGCTGGAGCGGCATGCGCTGCTGACCGGCGGTCTCGCGGAGGTGCAGGACGAAGGCAGTCAGATCGTGGCCCTGCTGGTGGATGCACGGCGCCACCAGATGGTGGTGGACTTCTGTGCGGGTGCTGGCGGCAAGACCCTGGCGCTGGGTGCTGCCATGCGCTCCGAAGGTCGCTTGTACGCTTTCGACACCTCCGAGAAGCGCCTCGCCAATCTCAAGCCGCGCCTGCGGCGCTCGGGCCTGTCGAACGTGCATCCGCAATTGATCGATTCGGAGAACGACGCGCGCGTGAAGCGCCTCGCCGGCAAGATCGATCGCGTATTGGTCGACGCACCTTGCAGCGGCAACGGCACTTTGCGGCGCAATCCGGATCTCAAGTGGCGCATGAACCCAGAGGCGCTCACCGAACTCGCCGCGAAGCAGACATCCATCCTGCGCGCGGCGGCGCGCCTGCCCAAACCCGGCGGTCGCATCGTGTATGCGACCTGCAGCCTGCTGCCCGAGGAGAACGAGGCGATCGTCGCAGCGTTTCTCGCCGAGCACGAAGGCTGGTCGCTGCTCGATGTCGGCGAGTTGCTGCGGCAGGCCCAGGTCGCGCTCGACGTGTCCAGTCCCTACCTGCGGTTGACGCCATCCCGGCACCATACCGACGGCTTCTTCGCCGCCGTGCTCGCACGCCCATCGTGACGCAGACCGGGTGCTAGAATCGGCCGGATCGACAGCGACGTTCGATGGCCGCCCCCGACACCCTACCACCGCCGAATCTGATCCTCGAGCTCGTATCGGAGATCGAGACCGTCTCGATCGCCCGGCAGCTCGGCGTCGTTCTCGTCTGCCTTTGCGTGTCATGGCTGGTCGGCAGGATTCTGCGACCCAGGCTGAAGAGTGCGCGCGGCCATGCCGGCCTGGAAGAGGAAGCCCTCAAGTTCGGTGCCGGCGGCCTCGATCGCGTCCTCAATCCCGCAGTCGTGTGGGTTCTGTTGCTGATCGGACGCGCCGTGCTGCATCACCACGGGCTGCCGATCAAGCTTCTCAACGTCGCGATCCCGCTCTCGTCGTCGCTCGTCATCATCCGCATCGCGGTATACCTGCTGCGTCAGGCATTTCCCACCGGCAGCTGGGTGCGCAATTCGGAGCGGGCGATCGCGTGGACCATGTGGATCGGTGCAGTGCTGCACATTACCGGCCTGCTGCCGCACATCCGCGCATGGATGGACGAACTCGCGCTGCCGCTGGGTACCCATCGAATCTCGTTGCTGAACGTCATCGAGGGCACGTTCTCGGTGGCGGTGACGATCCTCGTCGCCATGTGGATCGGCCGCCTGGTGGAGAACCGGGTGATGGCGCTCCAGCGTATGGATGTAAGCCTGCGCGTGGTGATCGCGAAGGCGGTGAAGGCCATCTTCCTGGTCTTCGCGGTCCTGATTGCCCTGCCGCTCGTGGGTATCGACGTGACGGTACTGTCGGTGTTCGGCGGCGCCGTGGGCGTGGGACTGGGCTTCGGCCTGCAAAAGATCGCGGCCAACTACATCAGCGGCTTTGCGATCCTGCTCGACCGTTCGGTGAAGCTGGGCGACCTGGTGACCATCGACAATCGCCATGGCGAAGTGACGCGCCTCACGGCGCGCTATGTCGTGGTACGCAGCGGCGACGGTACGGAAGCGATCATCCCGAACGAGTCGGTGATTACCTCGACCGTGCTCAACCATTCGTACTCCGATCGCCTGGCCCGGGTCGAGCTCCCGATCCAGGTGGCCTACCAGACAGACCTGCGGGTGGCACTGGAGACACTGCTCACCGTGGCACAGGGTGCAGCGCGCGTCGTGAAGGAGCCGGCACCGGTCGCGTTCGTCAAGAACTTCGGCGAGAGCGGCATCGATCTCGAGCTGATGGTCTGGATCACCGATCCCGAGGCCGGCCGCGCCAACCTGCGGTCCGACTTGAGCCTCGAGATCTATGATGCGTTCCGCGCCAAGGGCATAGACATCCCGTTTCCGCAGCGGGAGGTACGGGTTCTTGGCGGGGTTTCCCTACAAGACAGCGGCTGAAATCTTGCTTAGTGTTGACTGTCACGGGTAAGACCCCATATTTCAGCGGCGGGTTTGACCTGGCACAGAGCCTGGACGCCTGGGGTTCCTGTACAATCCCCCGCACTGCCCACTTCCCGAGGTATTCATGATAATCAATGGTTTGATCGATCTTCCCTGGTGGGGCTACGTGCTCGTCGCGTTAGGGCTCACTCACGTGACGATCGCCGGCGTGACGATCTTCCTGCACCGCCATCAGGCGCACCGTGCGTTGGATCTGCACCCGATTCCCAGCCATTTCTTCCGCTTCTGGCTCTGGTTCACGACCGGCATGGTCACCAAGGAATGGGCGGCCATCCACCGGAAGCATCATGCCAAGTGCGAAACGCCTGAAGATCCCCACAGCCCCCAGGTCCTGGGCATCGACAAGGTCATGTGGGAAGGCGCCGAGCTCTATCGCAAGGAAGGGAAGAATGCTGCGACCCTGGAGAAGTACGGTCACGGCACGCCTGACGACTGGGTCGAGCGCAACGTCTATTCGAAGCACACGACGCTGGGCATCGGTCTGCAGCTCATTCTGAACGTGGTCCTGTTCGGACCCATTGGCTTGAGCATCTGGGCCGTCCAGATGGCCTGGATTCCCATCTTCGCCGCCGGCGTCATCAACGGCATCGGCCACTACTGGGGCTATCGCAACTTCGCGGCCGACGACGCCAGCCGGAACATCGTGCCCTGGGGCATCCTCATCGGCGGTGAAGAACTGCACAACAATCACCACGCTTACGCGTCCTCGGCGCGCCTGTCGAGCAAGTGGTACGAGTTCGACATCGGCTGGGCCTACATCCGCATCATGGAGATGCTGGGGCTCGCCAAGGTCAAGAAGCTGGCCCCGAAGGTCCGCATGGAGTTCGGCAAGTCCCACGTCGACCTCGCGACCCTGCATGCCGTCATCACGCACCGCTACGACGTGCTCGCCCGCTACGCCCGTTCGCTCAAGGCCACGTGGACCGAAGAGGCCCACAAGCTGCGCATCGATCGCGAATCCGTGAAGCGCTGGCTGCACAGCGACGAGCAGCAGTTGCCCCACCAGGACCGTGTCCGCCTGAACGAACTGCTGGCCAACAGCAAGGTGCTGGCGACGGTGCATTCGATGCGTCAGGAACTGGCCCAGGTGTGGCAGCGCTCCACCGCCTCGAAGGAGCAGCTGGTGAAGCACCTCGAGGACTGGTGCCACCGCGCGGAGCGCAGCGGCATCGTACCGTTGCAGGAATTCTCCCGGCAGCTGCGCAGCTACGCCTGACAAGCCGGCGAGCAGCCTGGTCGACGGCCCCCACGCTTCCCGTTGTCGCTGCCCCCTAGGGGGCGCGTCAACGGCTTGGAGCGGCCCCGGCGGCACTGACAACAAAAAGCCCGCTCGATGAGAGCGGGCTTTTTTGTGGCTGGAACGGGAAGCTCTACTTGAGCTTCGTTTCCTTGTAGAGCACGTGCTTGCGAGCCTTGGGATCGTACTTCTTGATCTCCATCTTCTCGGGCATCGTGCGCTTGTTCTTCGTGGTCGTGTAGAAGTGGCCGGTGCCGGCGGTGGATTCGAGCTTGATCTTGTCGCGCATGGCTACGGCTCCGTCAGATGCGCTCGCCGGCGGCACGCAGTTCGGCCAGGACGGCATCGATGCCGTTCTTGTCGATGGTGCGCAGGGCGGCGTTGGTGAGGCGCAGCGAGATGTAACGGTTCTCGCTCTCGACCCAGATGCGGCGGTACTGCAGGTTCGGCAGGAACCGGCGCTTGGTCTTGTTGTTGGCGTGGGAAACGTTGTTGCCAACCATCGGCTTCTTGCCGGTGATCTTGCAGACGCGGGCCATGATCTTGAACTCCAGAGAAGGGCTCGGAAAAGTCGGCCTTTATACCACAGGCTCGTTCGGCCGCTCAAGAGCCCGGGAGCTAGAGCAGCCCCCGCTCGGCAAAGGACATGGCACCACCCCGGCCCACGACGAAGTGATCCAGCACCCGGACATCGATCAACGCCAAGGCCTGCCGGAGCACCCGGGTCAGGTCCTCGTCCGCCTGACTGGGCTCGGCCACGCCGGAGGGGTGATTGTGGGCGAATATCACCGCGGCGGCATTGTGGGTCAGGGCCTGTTTCACCACCTCCCGGGGGTAGACGCTGGTCTGAGTGAGAGTGCCCGCAAACAGCTCCTCCAGCGCCAGGACGCGGTTCTGGGCGTCCACGAAGATCACCACGAAGACCTCCCGGGACAGGTTCTGGAGCTTCAAGCGAAGGTAGCTCTTGACCGCCTCGGGCGTCGAAAGTACGTCCGCGTGATCCATGGACTCGCGCAGCGCCCGCCGCGCCATTTCCATGACGGCTTGCAGCATGACGTACTTGGCCACGCCCATGCCCGGTACGGCGCTGACCGCATCCTGGCTCGCGGCGAACAGCCCGTTCAGGCTGCGGAAGCGCTCCTTCAACTCGCGGGCGACGTCGATCGCGCTCTTGCCCGCCACCCCGCTCGTGCGCAGGAAGATCGCGATCAGCTCGGCATCCGAAAGCGCCTGGGCGCCCAGGGACAGGAGCTTCTCACGCGGCTGCTCGCCTTCCGGCCAATCCTTGATCGCCATCGGTGCCTGCAGCCGTGTCGAGGGTCGGCCGGGCAGTTTACACTTCGCACGGCTTTCCTCCCCCTTTTCATGCGCTCCATGAGCAAATCCGTACAACGTCGCCTGGTACTCGGCTTGACCGGCGGTATCGCAGCCTACAAGGCGGCCGAACTGACACGGCTGCTGATCGGGCAGAACGCCTCCGTGCAGGTCGTCATGACCGACGCTGCCACGCGGTTCATCTCGGCAGCGACGATGCAAGCCCTGTCGGGTGGCCCGGTGTATACGGACCTGTGGGACGGTCGCATCGACAACGGCATGGCGCACATCGAGCTTTCGCGCGGCGCGGACCTGATCACCGTCGCTCCGGCCAGCGCCGACTTCCTGGCGAAACTCGCGCATGGTCTGTGCGACGACCTGCTCTCGACCCTGTGCCTTGCCCGGGATTGTCCGCTGCTGGTCGCTCCGGCCATGAACCGGCAGATGTGGGAGCACCCGGCGACGCAACGCAACATCGCGCAATTGCGTTCGGACGGGATAGCGGTGCTCGGGCCGGACAGCGGCTCGCAAGCCTGCGGCGAATCGGGCATGGGCCGCATGCTCGAACCGGAGTCGCTGGCCGACGAGATCCTCGCGTGGTTCGAGCCCAAGGTGCTCGCGGGCTATCGCGTGCTGGTGACCGCCGGCCCGACGTTCGAGCGCATCGACGCCGTTCGCGGGATCACCAACGCGAGCTCCGGCAAGATGGGGTTCGCCGTGGCTCGTGCAGCCAGGGAAGCCGGCGCCGACGTGACGCTCGTGAGCGGGCCCACGACTCTCCCGGCCCCCACCGGGATCACGTTGAAACGCGTCACCAGCGCACAGGAAATGCTCGGTGCCGTCGAGGCTTCCGTCGCTACGTGCGACATCTTCATCAGCGTCGCCGCAGTCGCGGACTACACGCCGCTCAACCCGCAGGACCAGAAGATGAAGAAGGACGCACGCATCCTGTCGCTCGAGCTGGCACCCACGCCGGATATCTTGGCCAACGTCGCGAGCCGTGCCAATCCTCCGTTCTGTGTCGGCTTCGCCGCCGAGAGCGAACGTCTCGACGAGTACGCCGAAGCCAAGCGCAAGCGCAAGCACCTGCCGCTGCTGGCAGCCAACATCGCCCAGCAATCCATCGGAGCCGACGACAGCGAACTGATCCTCTTCGACGAGCAGGGCCGCCATCCGCTGCCGCGTGCACCGAAGCTCGAACAGGCGCGCAAGCTCATCGCACACATCGCCAAGCTGTATCCGGCGAGCCACTGATCCGATGCCCGCGATCGACCTGCGCGTTCTGGACGAACGCATCCGCGGCCTGTTGCCCGCTTACGCCACGCCGGGTTCGGCCGGGCTCGATTTGCGTGCGTGCATCGACGCGCCGCTGACACTTCCCCCCGGCGCCACCGAGCTCATCCCCACCGGCATCGCCATCCACATCGCGGATCCGGGGTTGGCGGCGGTGATCCTGCCGCGCAGCGGCCTGGGCCACAAGCACGGCATCGTGCTGGGTAACCTGGTCGGGCTCATCGATTCCGACTACCAGGGGCAACTCTTCGTCTCCACCTGGAACCGGGGTTCGGCACCCTTCGTGCTGAACCCGCTGGAGCGCCTTGCTCAGATGGTGATCGTGCCGGTGGTGCAAGCCACGTTCCGCGTGGTCGAATCGTTCGAGGATTCGACCCGCGGTGCCGGTGGCTTCGGGAGCACCGGCAAGGGCTGAGGGCTACTTGCGCGACGAAAGCGGGCAGACGATCACTGCTTTGCAGCCGCGAGATCGTCCTGGATCTTCTTCTCCTGCAGCGTGCGGATGTACGCAATGATGTTCAGCATCTCGTCCTGCGTCAGGCTGGTGGCGAACGCGCCCATCTTGGTGCCCGGCCGGCCGGCAGCAATCGTCGCGTAGATCGCGGACGACTTGCTGCCCCATTTGTACTTCTGGCAGGCGAGGCACACGCTGCTGCTGCCCCCCCGGCCCAGCGGCGTGTGGCAGTAGGAACAGCGGGCGCCGTAGCGCTCCTTGCCGTTCTCGATGGCGGCCGCATCCGTGGGCAGTGGCAAATCGTTCTCCATGCCATGCCGGTCGATTTCTTCGCCTTCCGCAGCGACGGTAGCGGTCACGCCCCCTGCGCCGAACGCCAGGACGCACAAGACTGTCGCGATCCACTTGAAGCCATTACCCATGATGTTGTCTCCTCCTCGTTGATGACCTACGACGCGAACGGCGGATAGAACGGCACGCCGTAGCGCTCGACGATTTCCTTGATCTTGCCGGTTTCGAGCAATTCGCCGAGACCTTCGTCGATGAAGGCTCGCAGCGCCTTGTCTTCCTTGCGCACCACCCAGGCGGCATTGAACCGCAGGCCATCCATCGGCACGAACCCCGGAACCATCTTGAAGGTCGCCTTGGGATAGTCGGTCGAGATGGTGCCGAGTGTCGTCGAGAACAGCATGCCGGCGTCGACCTCGCCCTTCATCATCGCGTCCAGCATGCGCCGGCTACCCATGAAGAGCTCGCGCGGAATCTTGTTCATGAACAGGTAGTCGTCCATCGGCGTGGACATCGACACGCCCACCTTGATGTCCGAGTCCTTGAATTCGGCCAGGGTGGTCTTGTCCGCGGCCTTGCCCTGCGTCACGAGGACATACCCCATGCCGAGGTAGGGGCGCGTGAACGCGAGCTTGCCCATCAGCATGTCGTCCTCGCCGTTGTCCGACATGCCCAGAAACACGTCGCACTTGCGCGCCAGGATCGACTGCCGGAAAGCGCGCGCGGTTCCCCCGCGGGAAGCGGTGTTCACCCATACGAGATCAAGCCGCATGCCGGCGCGCTTCGCCACTGCTCGAAGGATCTCGACATCGAACCCGGGCGGATCGCTGTTCTGCTGAGCGTGCGGATACTCGTAGGGATCGGCACAGGCGGTCAGCATGCCGCGCGCTTTGGCGCGAACCAGCGCATCGCTGGATTCCAGGGGATCGGCCCCTTCTTCCGCGGCAAACGCCTGGAAGGACAGGAAAGCCGCCGCAACCAACACCAGAGATGGGACCAATCGTAGCTTGTTCAAAACGTACTCCTCCTCGACCGCACCGCGCATCACCGCTGTCGCTGCGCGGATTCATCTGCCTGCATGCCCGTCGGCCATCCAACGCACAGCCCGGCAGTCCGGTTCACAGACTGTAGTTCGAAGCAGGGGTAAAAACAGCGCGCCCCAAAAACAACAGGGGAGGGCAGCAGCTTCGCCCTCCCCTGTCTCCTTGCCGACTCCCTGCCAGGGCGTTTCAGCCCGGACAGTTCAACCTTGTCAATCCAGTGCGAAGACCGTCAGGCCACCGCCCTTGGAGTGCTTCTTGTACCAATCAGCGTAGTGCAGGGGCCAGATGCCGCCGCCGCCCGCGCCCCACACGATCGCCACGTACTGCTTGCCGTTGGCGGTGTAGGTGGTCGGGTTGCCGTAGACACCGGAACCGAGCTGGAAGGACCAGAGGTGTTCACCGGTCTCGTCGTTCAGGGCGTTGAAGTACCCTTGCGGATCACCGTAGAACACCAGGCCGCCGCCCGTGGCCAGCATGCCGCCCGTGGCCGGCTCGGACTGGGACTTCGACCAGACCAGAGCGCCCGTCGCCGCATCGAACGCCTTGATGTGGCCGGCGCCCGCATTGAAGTTCAGCACCTTGGCACCGAGGTACCATTCGCCGCGCTTCCACTCCATCTTCTTGGCCTGGAGGTCCATCGC
>JAIEQG010000023.1 GCA_019747905.1 Burkholderiales bacterium | reverse complement strand
AAATGCTCGCAAACACTTGGAAAGCCTCGTGCTTCGGAGGTTTCGCCTCCTCACTAATGAAATATCCGGGCTAGCCCGGATTTCTCACAGCCTCTGAAGTTTTGCGAGCGGTCGCTGTTTGTAAGCCGAGCGGAGGCAAGGCGTGGTCGCGACAGCGACGACAAGCACCGTCGGACGCAATTGCGCCGACACCGATTCGCCACCGTGCTGCACGGTGGTGGTAGGGCGATCGAGTGGGTCGATGTCTGGTTCGTGGGGGCGACTTAACGGGCCGCGGCGTTCAGAGCATGGTAGGCGGCGATGAACTCCGGCTGGCTCGCACACGCCTCACTCATCGCGAGGCGCACCCGCCGCACGCTCAGCGTCACCACCGCGCCGATCTTGAGCAGCTTGAGCCGGATCGCGTGGGTGACAACCCCTAAAGGACGCAATTTGATGCCGTTCGGCTTCGGTATCCAGACCCGCTTGACCGCCTTCGGTTCGTAGGTCTTGCTCCTCAGCCTGTCCGCCAGTTCCCCAAGCCACCGGCCCTCCCCGTACGCTTCGATGTCCTCAAACCGCTGACCGTCTACCCCCGCGGCACCCTTGTTGGCTTCGCAGCACCGGTAGGCAAACTCCAGCACATCGGCCCGATAGACCTTGTCGTACAGAAGGTAGTACCGATACCCGGGTTCATCCTTCGCTTTAGCATGTAACGCGCTCTGCAACTTCTGAACCCTTGGTGGAGTTGCCAGGTTTCCCAATCTCCGGCTCCTTGTCGCTTCCCGCGTCTGTCTTGAACCAGGGCGCCTTCCCTCAACCAGCATTTCCCGGCTTCAACGGTAGTACGCGCCCATCCGCCACCCTGCCGTGCCCGGCTCGGCTCCTCGCGGAGCACCGGTTGGCTGTGTGCGCAACCACACCTCAGGGCTTCCCGTGTTGCACTGTCATCCTCTTTCATGCATGCCATCGTCAATACCCCGACGAAATCGATGGGTGCATGTTTCGCTCGCTTCCCCATCGATGACAGCCTTCCCTGTAATCTCGCCAGGTCGGCTTCCGCATTACCCATTTCGAGGCCTGCTCGACGTTCACTCGCGTTACGGCCTGCATGATCGCCAAGTCCCTTGAAGGACCCTCTACACCGAAGGCTTCAACGATTTCGTTACCTCCATCGTTGCTCCGATTGCTACCGGCTGGAGCGACAGTTGCCGGGCGGGATTTGCACCCACTGAACGACAGCGCCTTTGCACGGCGCACGAGAAGTCCGGGCTTGCACGTCAGGGCCTCGGCTGCCTCGTCGCACTCCATCGTCGTTACCAACCATGGCGTCCCGATCAGATGCATGGTCCATGCGTCTTGGACGTCCCTGGTCCTGCGGGCGGCGAACGGCACCCGGGATACCGCGGGTTGCCCAGCTCGACAAGCTTCCAATCGCGAACGTCAAGCCGGCCTTGGCACTCATTAGGTTTGCAACTTGAGAGCTGTACTTTGGGATGCACTTTTTCGACTTCGTGAACATTCCTGTCCCAGCCCTTCGGATCTCTTCAGTGCAGCTTGTGTCGAAACAGCCAGGCACCGGCCGATAGCGTGACTAGCGCGATCGCCAGCAATGGCCAGAGATGGTCGATGACCACTCCGGCCGGGATGTCCTTGAGGAACGTGCCCTTGGAGATCAAGACGAAATGCCGGACGGGATTGAGCTCGTTCACGGCCCGCAGCCATCCCGGCATGTTCTCTATCGGGCTGGCAAAGCCCGACAGCAGGAAAGACGGCGCCATGAAGGTGAAGGCCCCTATGATCGCCTGCTGCTGCGTCGCGGCTAGCGAGGAGATGAACAGACCGAGGCCGATTACTGCACCGAGATGCGCGGCAATGCCGAGATAGAGCAGCGGCACCGAGCCGATGACCGGCACCCGCAGCACGAAAGCAGCGAGCAGCAGCATGATGGTGCTCAGCGCGAGGGCGATCAGCAATGCGGCCGTCGCTTTGCCGGCGACGATCTCGAGCGAGGACAGGGGCGAGACCAGGAGCTGCTCAAAGGTGCCGAGCTCGCGCTCGCGCGCCACCACGAGCGAGGAGACCATGATGCCGACGACGGTGGTCAGGATGGCGAACAACCCGGGCACCGTCGACCACAGCGTCTCCAAGTTGGGGTTGAACCAGACGCGCGCCACGACCAGGCTTGCCGGCCGCCCTCCGCCGCGCCGCGCGGCCAGTTCTCCGTTGAACTGCTCGACGATGCGCGTCGCATAGCCTTGGAGGATCTGCGCGGTGTTGGAGTGGCGCCCGTCGAGGATGAGTTGCACCTCGGCCGTCTTGCCCTCCTGAACTCGGCGCGAGAATTCCGGGCCGATGTGGAGAATCATCATGGCTTTGCGCGCGTCGATCGTCGGCGCGATCTCCGCCACGCCGCGCAGATGGCGCACATCAGTCACGGTGGGAGCCCCCTCGAAGCGTGCCACCAGCTCCCGCGCCTCGCCCCCCCAGTCCTGGTTCACCACGGCGAGCGAGACGTTGCGCACTTCCTGCGTGGCGGCGAACGAGAACAGCAGGATCTGGACGATCGGCGAGATCGTCAGCACCATGCGGGTCTGCTTGTCACGCCAGTTGGCGATCAGCTCCTTGACGATGAGGGCGTAGAGCCGGCGCAGCATCGCTCACTCGAGCCGTGTCTTGGTCTTCAGCGCCGTCAGTGCGAAGAACACCGAGCCGATGAGGGCCATGGCGAGGAGGTCGAGACCGATCACGCTCGTGACGTTCCCGGCCAGGAACAGTGTCTGCAGGCTCGAGATGAAATAGCGTGCCGGGACGACCGTGCTGATCCACGGCAGCGGCCAGGGCATGCTGTTTATCTCAAACACGAAGCCCGAAAAGATGAAGGCCGGCAGGAAGGCCGAGAGCAGCGCCCCATGGCTCGCCGCGAGCTGGTTGCGCGTCACCGTCGACAGCAGCAGGCCCTGGCCCAGCGCCGTGAACAGGAAAACCGCCCCGACCAGGGCCAGCAGCAGGAAGGAACCGCGGAACGGCACCTCGAACAGGAGCACGGCGGTGGCGACCGACAGCGCCATCGCGCCGAGGCCCAGCGCGAAATAGGGCACGAGCTTGCCGATGAGCAGTTCGAGGACCCCGACTGGTGTCGCCAGCAGCGCCTCCATGGTGCCACGCTCCCACTCGCGTGCCACCACCAGCGCCGTCAGCAGCGCGCCGATGAGGGTCAGGATGATCGCGATCGAGCCGGGAACGAGGTAATGATGGCTCGAGACCCCCGGGTTGAACCACACCCGCGGCGCGAGGACGACTGGGGGGTGGGTTTGCTGCCCCAAGCTCAGCGCCTCCTGCTCCAGCCAGTTTGCCCAGGCGCCCTGGATGTAGTTGCGGACGAGATCGGCGTTGTTGGGGTCGCTGCCGTCGACGATCACCTGGATGGGTGCCGTGTCGCCGCGGGCGGCGCGGCCGGCGAAATCAGCCTCGAGCACGACGATGCCGTTGAGCCGCCCAGCGACGAGGGCGGCTTCGAAAGCGCGCCGGTCGCGCGACGTCCGGACGTCGAAGAAGCGCACGCTGCGTAGCGACGTGGTGAAGCTGCCGGTCTCCGCCGTCGGCTGCTCGACCACGAGTCCGATAGAGATCCGGCGCGGGTCGAAGGAGACGCCATAGCCGAACAGGACGAGCAGCAGCAGCGGCAGGACCACCGCGATTAGAACACTCGACGGATCGCGGGCGACCTGGCGCGTCTCCTTGCGGATCAGTCCCCAGATGCGCAGCCCCAGTGCGCGCCCTGGATCATGCCGCCGGATCATGCCGCTGCCTTGCGGTCGTACGCCTCGATCAGCGCGATGAAGGCGTCCTCCAGCGTCGGGTCGGCGGCGGTAGCCGAGCGCGCCTGCACCTTCAGTTCGTCGGGCGAGCCTGACGCGATCAACTGGCCGCGATAGACGAGCCCGATCCGGTCGCAATACTCCGCCTCCTCCATGAAGTGCGTCGTCACCATGACCGTCACGCCGCGCTCGACCATGGCATTGATGTGCGCCCAGAACTCGCGTCGGGTGCGCGGGTCGACACCTGACGTCGGCTCGTCCAGGAACAGGACGTCGGGGTCGTGCAGGACAGCGCATGCCAGCGCCAGGCGCTGCTTGAAGCCGAGCGGCAGCAGGCCGGCACTGGCCGCGAGATAGGGCGTGAGGTCGAACGTCTCAACCATGCGCGCTGTCGCTTCGCGACCCGCGCGCACCGAGAGGCCGTAGATGCCGGCGAAGAAGTCCAGGTTTTGCTGGACGCTCAGGTCGGCGTAGAGCGAGAAGCGCTGGGCCATGTAGCCGAGACGCGCACGCGCGAGCCCCGGGGCAGTGGCGAGGTCGACGCCGGTCACCCACGCCGTGCCCGAGCTCGGGCGCAGCAGGCCACACAGCATCTTGAAGGTCGTCGATTTGCCGGCGCCGTTGGGGCCTAGCAGACCGAAGATCTCGCCGCTCCGGACGGAAAAGCTGATTCGGTCGGCCGCCACGAAGCGGCCGAACCGCCGCGTCAGCACACTGGCCTCGACCACGGCCCCGTCGACCGTGTTCTGCCGCGCGAGCGCCGCGAAGGGCGAGTTGGCGCGGGCACCGCCCAGCAGGATCATGAAGGCGTCTTCGAAACGGGGCGGAACGGGTACCACCTGCGCATGCGCGCCAGCCTCGACATTCTCAGGCCGAGGCGGCTCCGCCCCCTCCGCCAGCAACAGACGCACGCTGCGGCCCTGGATGACGCCGTCCATCACCTCCGGCCGCCCGAGTGCCCGCGCGAGTATGGCGCGGCGGTCGCCCTCCATCTCGCGGATCGCGTAGGTCCGCCCGGCGGCACGGTGGGTGAGCTCAGTCGGCGGCCCGCCATAGAGCAGGCGCCCTTCGCTCAACAGCAGCGCCTCGGGGCAGCGCTCGGCCTCGTCGAGATAGGCGGTGCTCCATACCACCCCGATGCCCTGGTCGACCAGCGCGTAGACCATCTGCCACAGTTCGCGCCGCGAGATCGGGTCGACACCGACGCTCGGCTCGTCGAGGAGCAGGAGGCGTGGCTTGCGGACCAGCGCGCAGGCCAACCCCAGCTTCTGCTTCATGCCACCCGACAGCGCGCCGGCAAGGCGGTCACTGAAGCGCGCGAGGTCGGTGAAGGTGAGAAGGCGCTCGAAGGCCTCTTGCCGCTCGCGCCCGACGACGGCGCGCAGATCGGCGTAGAGTGTCAGGTTCTCGAGCACGGTCAGGTCCTCATAGAGGCCGAAGCGCTGCGGCATGTAGGCGACGACGCGCCGGATTTCGCCGATGTCGGCGGCAGTATTGAAACCGCAGACGGCGAGCCGGCCTTCATCGGGCAGCAGCAGGCCGGCAATGAGCCGCAGAAGCGTCGTCTTGCCAGCGCCATCCGGCCCGACGAGTCCGGTAACGCGGCCCGGCTCGATCCTCGTCGTCAGCCGCTCGATCGCGGGACGCTGCCCGGGGCCGAAGCGCTTCGTCAGGCCGTCGATCAAGACCAGCGGCTCGTCCATGCCTCAGCCCCCGTCCGGGGCAGGGCGCAGCGTGACCGTTACGGGCATGCCTTGTCGCAGCCGGGTATCCGGCTCAGCGACGCTGATGCGCAGGCGGTAGACGAGGCTGGTGCGCAACTCGCGGGTCTCGACCGACTTCGGCGTGAACTCGGCGACCGGGGAGATGAAGCCAACCTGGCCGCGGTAGACCCGACCCGGCAGCGAATCGATGGTGACGTCCGCCGTCATGCCGGGCCGTACCCGGTTGAGATCCGGCTCGTCGACATAGGTGCGCACCCACACGGGCGCGGCGAGCGAAAGGGTGTAGACGGTCTCGCCGGCGGCTACTATGGCGCCTACCTCATGCACCCGCGTCAGGATCGTGCCTCGGCTCGGGGCGACGAGTTCGGCATCTGCAAGACGCCGTTCGGCCTGGACGAGCGCCGCCTGCTCGGCGGCGAGCTGGGCGCGGGCGGCATCGATGTCTTCGCGCCGCGGCCCGATCTCGGCGAGCCGCAGGGCTTTCTGCGCGGTTTGGAGCTGCGCCTCGGCCTGGCTCGCAGCGGCCTGCGTCTCTTCATGGCGCTGGTGAGTAGCGAAGCCGAGCGCGGCGAGATCTTCCTGCCGACGCAGCGTCACTCGAGCGAGTTCAAGGCTTGCGCCGCGCTCCGCGACGATGGCGCGCGCCTGTGCGATCTCCTCCGGACGCGTGCCATTCTCGAGCCGCTGGAGCGATGCCTGCTGCGCGGCGACTCGGGCGTGGGCCTGGCGCAACTCGTCCGCCATATAGCGCTTGTCGAGCGAGGCCAGCGCCGCACCGGGCGTGACTGCGTCGCCCTCCTCGGCGTTCATCCGTTCGATGCGACCATTGATCTTGAAGCTGAGATTGACTTGCCGGACATCGACATTGCCGAGAAGCACGAGGCGGACACTGGAATCGTTGCGCCCGACGATCCGAGCCCAACTTGCTGAAGCGGCGGCCCGCAGGTTCGCGCCGATGCCGGCATCGACCAGGATCCAACCGGCAAAGCCGAGCATGACGGCGGGAAGCACGCCCGCTGCGATCCACGTGCGACCGAGCCGTCTCACTTGTTATTCCCTTGTTTGCGCTTGGCAGTGGTCGAAAGCACGCCCGCTGAAGTTCGCCGTGACGCCCGATCTTCCTTCGGTCGTCTTCCCGTGCGGTTGATTCCCGCCCCGTGTTGCAGCGCTCCATTCATCGGGCTATCGGCCTAACTGCGGCTCACTTCGCGTCGACGCTAGTGGACCTGTGCGCTTTTGCCAACTCCGAGTACTCCCCAGCCGCTTTCTCGTAGAGGCTTGCGAGGTCTTCACAATGGGATGCCATCCCGAGTGCACCCGAGCCGCGACTGCCAGGCGTACCGAGATAGGCCTTCGCGAGGTCGCGATGTCTCTGCGCTTCTGCCCTCGCCGTCGCCGCGGACCGGTCATAAGCCTGCGCCACAGCCTCGTGATCGGACTTGGTCTTGGCGTTCGCCACCGCTTTCTCCAATGGAGACGGCATCTGGACTGTCGTCGCACATCCCGCTGATCCGAAGACGATCCCCGCGATCACGATGCTCGTTACCAGAACCGTTCGAGACAATTTCATTTCAGACTCCCTTTCTCGTCGTCGACAACGTCACCCCGGCCCAGACTACCGGGCTTACCCACCCTGGTTTTCCGAGGTGTCCATGCGTAGATCGGAGACAGTGCACGAAGGGCCGCTGCGGCGCCCTCAGTTGCACTCCTGTTCAGGACGCATCGCCGCGGATTCATGTCATCGACCTGCAACTCGTGGCGCAGCTCCGACATTCTTCGGCGCACTCGCGCATATCGCCGAGTGCCTCGCAGCTCTTGGCGCACGCGTCGCACGCCTCGGCACAGACGGCACAGACCTGGCCGTGCAACGGCGAATCGCTCAGCATGAAGTTGGCGGACGTCTGGCAGAGTTCGGCGCAGTTGAGCATCAAGCGAATGTGTCGTGGCTCTACGTGGCCCCCACCCCGTTCAAGGCAGTAGCCCATCGCCATGCGAACACACATGGCGTGGCAATCGAGACACGCTTCGATCGCGTCCTTCATGGGCGAGTCCGTTCCGCGGCGGATCGCAGGAGATGATTCCCGCGACGCGACTACCGCTCCTCGCTCCGACGTGGCGGTGCGTGCGTCCGCCCAAGCCATGGACTGGAAACCTCCGCCGGCGGTGACCGCAAGCGCCATTTGCAGCAACGCGCGCCGCGGTACGTGCCGCTCGGCATTTCTCCCAAACGTTTCCTGTGGAACAACGTTTTCCATGTTCGTCCTTTCTGTGTCTATCTCCATCGAGGAAACCGGATCCCACTCGATTTGTGCTACGCCGCGAATTCTTTCCGTTCATCGAGGGCGACGCGCGTTTGTCGAGCAACGTTGCAGCATGAAATGGGGTGTCAGCCTCCTTGGCGGCTGGCACTGCTGAACCAGTTCAGTGGAACGAATGCGGGTGTCTGCATCGCGTAGCGCTCATACGCCGCGCCGAAGCGCTGCCGCGCCTCGCGCTCCTCCGTCCGTGACAGCCGCCAATACATGAACACGAGGATCGGGAACATGGCGATCGTGAGCAGCGTGGGCCACTGAAACAGGAAGCCGAGCAGAATGAACACGAATCCCACGTACTGAGGATGTCGGATGCGCGCGTAGGGGCCTTCTACCGCGAGCCGGTCAGCTTGCTGGGCGCGATACAGCACCGGCCAAGCGCGCGCCAGCACCCAGAAGCCGCCGCCAATCAACGCGAAGCTGAGGATGTGGAATGGGCCAAAATGCGGGTTGGCTCGCCAGCCGAACAGAGTTTCCAGCAGGTGGCCGGCATCGTGAGTCAGGAAATCGATGCCGGGATACCGGTGCGCGAGCCAGCCCGAGAGCAGATAGATGGTCACCGGGAAGCCGTACATCTCCGCGAACAATGCCACGATGAACGCCGAGAACGCGCTGAAGGAGCGCCAGTCCCGGCTCGTCAGTGGTTTGGCAAAACTGAACGCAAACGCGATGAATACCACCGAGTTGAGTACCACGAGCGACCAGAGCCCGTAGGCCGGCGAGATCGCATCGCTCATTGACGCTCTCCTTGCACGGGATCCTTTCGTTGTCCAGCCTGGCTATCCTCCGGAGCATGTGCTCCGTGACCGCGGTGATGAAACAAGTGCATGAGCGGGCAGGCAAGTACAAGGACGAAGGGAAGGAACCCGAGCAGGTGCGCCCGATGCTCCGTGACCAGAAAGAAACCCGCCACGCCCAGGAATCCCAGCCACATCCAACTGTTCCTGGAGAGCAACCACGACCCGCGAAGTCGTTGGTGCCGATGTCCGTCATCTGTGTCCATGACTCGTCCCTATTCGATCTACCGGGGATGCCGATACTCGAAGTCCACCCGGTGCCAATTCCGCTCGCCGGGGCGACGCAGTTCGACCGCGATTCCGAATGGATTTCCGCCTGGCATCGAGAAATAGTTCCCGTAGGTGTCGGTGCTCCCCACGCGCATGGGTTGCAGGACTTTCACCTCTGGAGCGAGCCCCAGCGGCCTCACGGTCGCCCGCACCTGCATGTTCTCCGAGTGATGCGGTCGGGCATCCACGAAAAAAACCACCACATGATGAAAACCGGAGCCTGAAGGCACACCACCGTGCATCGTGGTCTCTTCGTGCCCAGCGGAGTACCCCCGAATCAACTCAGTGGGCACCACCCCGAGATACACGGTGATGCCGTCCACGACCTTCGGATCTCCCGGCGCGGCGGCCGCGCAGCTTGCCCAAACGGCGATTGCCGCAGCACAAAGCACCGTGGTTATCCGCGTCATGAGCGTCGAAACTGCGTGGTCTCGATCCGCAGACCCGCATGCACTCACTGCGTCGACTTCATCAAGTCCTGCGACTTCATCATCTGGTCCATCATCATGTCCATCATGTCGATTCGCTTTTCCAGCAGATGCTGCCGCATCTTCTCCCCTTCCGGTAACGGTCCGCCCCTCCTTGCCCCGCCGCCCATCATCCCCATCTTCATGTCTCCGCTGCTGCTGCGCATGTTCTTCATCATCTCGCGCATGCTTCTGGCGTGCTCGTCCATCAGCTTGCGCCGCTCCTTCGCATCCTTGGTGCCCTGCACCCTTTCCATCAGCGTCTGCATGTCCTTCAAATGCGACTCCATCTCGTCGTTATGTTTCTTGATGCGGTCCAGCTGTTCGGGACGGATCGCTTCCGGCGCGACCCCCTGTGAAGCTTCCTTACGGTGTTCTTCCATCTCGTCCGCGATGGCGGGCATCGCCGCAAATGCAGTGGCTACCAGAGCCATGAGAATCCACTTGTTCATCACGTTCTCCTCCAGTTGGGTCGAGATTCGTCGGGCACGCCAGCAGCGGCGAGGTTGCCAACGATCGACGGCGGAAACCAGTCTCGTCGCGATTGGTCACGCTTGAGTCACGCCTGCCCGGTTACGTTTGATTCAAGTCAAGGAAGTGTGCTGTCCAGGCTTCACCGTCGGCCACGCAAGCCGCAGCCGACGGTTGCCGGTCGATCCACCCCCTCCCGGTTCTGGCCATAGCCGGGGATAGGCATGTCGGCGCGCATGGGAAGGAGGAGGACGCGTTACGACGTTGCAGTCGGACCCTCCGGGCAACCGAAGGCGGTCCAAGCGCTCCCCGGCCGACTGCCGTGAACCCGATGCGGGTACCGCTCAAGGCACGATCCGCCCCGCGAACCCCGTTCCGGCACTCTCGCAACACACTTGACCTTCCCATGGTCGGAAGGTCCATAGTTGTCCTTGCCGTTCACCCGTTCAATACAGGAGCCAAAGATGATCGAATTCACCGTCCCTTCCATGACCTGCGGCCATTGCGTTCGCGTCGTGACCAACGCGATCGAGCAAGTCGACGCCCGCGCCCGCATCGAAATCAGTCTGCCGACCCGCCGCGTTCTTGTCGAAACGCAAGCGAGCCAACAAGCACTGCGCGATGCCTTGACCGGGGCAGGCTACCCGCCCCAGTGAGGAACTCGGTTGCGCCGCGTCAACCGCGCGGCGCCGCCATCTGGCGGCGCGCGAACCAGATCACCACTGGTGGCAGCAGCAACCATTGCAACACTGGCGATAATCCCACGTCGATGCCAGGAAGTACCGGCATCGATGCCGAGTACCTCCACTGATGGATCCACAGGCCCTCCAGCACCAGTCGTTCGATCGCGACGGTTACCGTTACACCTACGGCAACGAAGAGCGCGATCTGCGCTGTACGTGGAACGACGATCCAGCCCCGGTCACCGGAATAGGCCGATACGATCCAATACGCCACGAGCATGATCACCGCGTCACCGACGGTCGCAAGGCTGCAGGCAATGGTGGCCTGCCAATGTGAAGCATCGGCCATGCGATCGAACAAAGGTGCTTGCAGAAACTCCCACGGGTAGTTCAACAGCAACGCGAACACCGCCACGTTGAACTCGGGCAGCCACGTCAGGGTAGCAAGATTCTTCATCGCGGATCTGTCGGCTGCTGCGTCAGTCTAGCGGATGCCTTCGAGCCGCTGCCGCTTCAGCAGCAACGCATTGGCTGCCACCAGCAGCGTGCTGCCGGACATCGAGATGGCGGCGACCTCCGGACTGATCGTGAGGGGATAGAACACGCCTGCCGCGACGGGAAAGGCGAGCACGTTGTAGCCCGCCGCCCACCAGAGGTTCTGGTGCATCTTTCGCAGCGTGGCGGCAGACAGGCTGATCGCGCCCACCACATCCTGGGGATCGCTCTTCATCAGCACGACATCGGCGCTTTCCATCGCGACATCGGTCCCTGCACCGATCGCGAAGCCCACGTCGGCCTGCGTGAGCGCCGGGGCATCGTTGATGCCATCCCCCACCATTCCCACCTTCCTGCCGCGTTGTTGGAGCTTCTGGATCTCTTGCGCTTTCTCCCCGGGCAGCACGTCCGCGAGCACTGTGTCGACGCCCAGTTCATCGGCTACCCGCTGCGCAGTGGCACGATTGTCACCCGTGAGCATCGCAACCTCGACCCCGCGCTCGCGGAGTGCCGCCACGGCGGCCTTGGAAGTCGCTCGCACGGCGTCGGCGACTGCCAGCAGTCCGATCAGGCGGCCACCGAGCGCGACGTGGATCACGGTGCGACCACCACCCTGCATCCGTTGTACGTCCGCCTCCATCGCGCGCCAGTCGACGCCGGCTTCTTCCATCAGCCGCCGATTGCCCAACAGCACCGGGTTGCCGTCGAATTCCGCCTTCGCACCCATGCCGTCCACGTTGGTAAACCTGGCCGCCAGCGGTACGTCGGCGAGACCAGCCGCTGCAGCACGGTCCAAGACGGCCTTCGCCAGCGGGTGTTCGGAGTGTCGTTCCACCGATGCGGCCACGCGAAGCAGGGTCGCTTCGGTCACGTCCGTTGCATGTGCCAGATCCACCACCTGAGGTCTGCCTTCGGTCAAGGTCCCGGTCTTGTCGAAGACGACCACGTTCAGCCGGGTCGCCTGCTCGAGCGCCGAGGCATTCTTGATGAGTATGCCGTTCGCTGCACCGCGCCCCGTACCGATCATGATGGACATGGGAATCGCGAGCCCGAGGGCGTCCGGGCACGCGATGACGAAGACGGTGATCGTCAGCGTCAATGCTAGCAGCAGACCTTTGGCCAGCACGACATACCAGACCACGAACGTCAGGATGCCGATCACCAGCGCGGCGATCACCAGCCATTGCGACGCCCGATCCGCGAGCAGTTGCGCTGGGGCTTTCGAGTTCTGGGCTTGCTGGACGAGCTTGACGATCTGCGCCAGTGCGGTGTCGGTGCCGACTCGGGTGGCCTTGAAGCGAAGGCTGCCGCTGCGGTTGATCGTGGCACCCGCCACCTCGCTGCCGGTCGCCTTCTTCACCGGCATGGACTCGCCCGTCAGCATCGATTCGTCCACCTGGGACTCGCCCTCGATCACCACGCCGTCCACGGCGATCTTCTCGCCGGGACGCACCACTACCACGTCGCCGGCCAGAACCTCGGCGGTCGGAATCGACGTCTCGACGCCGTCGCGCAGTACCGTGGCCTTGGGCGGTGCCAGGTCGAGCAGCGCCCGAATGGCATCGTTGGCTCCGGAGCGCGCACGCATCTCCAGCCAATGGCCCAGCAGTATGAAGGCCATCAGGGTGGCGATCGCCTCGAAGAACTGCACGCCTTCGAAGAAGAATGTCGCGCCGACGCTGAATACATAGCCCGTGCCGACGCTCATCACCACCAGGGTCGCCATGTTGAGCACGCCCCGCTTCAATGCGCGCCAGGCCGCGACGTAGAACGGCCAACCCGGCCACAGGACCGCTCCGCTGGCCAACAGGAACAACCAGATCTCGGTGCGCATCCCGAACGGTACGGGCGGCATCGGAATGGGCATGCCCATGGGTGCGTAGAAGAACAGCGGGATCGCGAACACCAGACAGACGATGAAGCGATTGCGCATGTCCCGAACCATGGCGTTCATGTCCATGCCCGGGCCGTGACCCATGTCGTGCATCATGTCGTGCTCGGCAGGTGCGGTCGGTGTCGCATGAGCGGCATGTGCCTCATGCTGCGCGTGTTCATGCGCAGCGTGCGGTTGCGCCTTTTCGCCACGGCATACATGCGCCGGAAGGCATTCGCCGCCGCACAGAAATCCGCAATCGTCGATCGCCGCACGCAAACGGTGTTCGTCGGTCGCGGCTTCGTCGTACTCGACCACCACCGTGTGCCCTACGGCATTGGCGTCGGCCCGACGCACGCCGGGTAGCCCGTGCAAGGCGCCTTCCACCACCCGCGCACAGTGAATCGTCACCATGCCGTGAACATCGAGCGTCATGCTCTTCATGCGATTCCCCTTCCTCACACGACGGCCACCCACCCTCGGTGCCCTGCATCGGGGCCAGCTTCGGGACGAAGCGAGGTGCACGTCGAATTGCGCGAGGATGCGTCGATCGGACTGGGTTTGCAACGCGCTCGTAGTCCGTTGCGGAACCGACCGTGACCCGGACCTCGGGAAGTCGGTCGGGTCGGGCCGGCGTTGGTGACGCCCAGACCCAGTGAATAGCGCTGTCGAAGGACAGAGCGCACGGGCGACTCCCTGATCAGCACGTGCACCGACTTGACGCGCTAAGGAACCGGTAGCATTCTTCCAAGTGTCTGGATTGTAAGCATTGCTGGCTTCGTGAAACGCACCTCGCTCCGCTTCGCAGCTCTGGTCGGCCTCTGTGCGCTGCTGTTCGCTACTTTTTCGGTGGCGGCGTACGCATGCCCGAAAAGCTCCGGGGATGCCGAGATGGCATCCGTGCAAGGCGGCTGCCCGGATCACGATGCCGACCAGCCCAATCTTTGCAAGGCGCATTGCGCGGTGGGGCAACAACAGACGCCCCAGGGCGCGGGAGATCTGCCACCTCTGCCTTTGGTTCACGGGCTGCTTGCGTCGCTTTTCACTCAGGATTTCGGCGCCTCCCGGTCCTGCCAATCGCTTGCCGGATGGAAGCCGGTCCGCGCCGTAGGCCCACCCGCGACGATCCAGAACTGCTGCTTCCGGCTATGAGCTTCCGCGACGCCTGATCCCCCTTGCCGCAGTGTTGCGGCGAAGGTTCCGTCACTCGTCGTTTGGAGGTTCCATGGATTCGCTCATTTGCGCGCGTACGCTCGCGCGACTGCTTCCCGCCGCGTGCAGAATTCTCGTTGCGGCCAGCCTCGCCATCCCCAGTATCGGAGGCATTCGAGCTGCCGATCCACCGCTGACCCTCGACGCCGCCCGGCACCTCGCCGCAGAGCGTTCTCGTCGCCTCACGGGCCAGGATGCCCTGGTTGCTGCCGCACGGGAACGCGCCACCGCAGCTACCCGACTGCCGGATCCGACTCTGCGACTCGGCGTGAACAACCTGCCGGTAACCGGCGCGGAGCGCTTCAGCCTCACACAGGACTTCATGACCATGCGCTCGGTCGGCGTGGCGCAGGAGTTCACGCGCGAGGAGAAGCGCAAGGCCCGTCAGGCCCGCTTCGAGCGCGAAGCCGATGCAGTCACGGCGACGCAGGTTGCCGCGCGCGCCGAGATCGATCGCGAGGTGGCGCTGGCGTGGTTCGAGCGCCATTTCGCGGAAACTCGCCGTACGCTTCTGCTGCGACAGCGCGAGGAGGCCCGGTTGCAGATCGAAGCCACTGAAGCGCTGCTGCGGGGCGCGCGCGGCTCGACGGCCGACGTTCTGGCAGCGCGCTCTCAGGTCGAGCAACTGAACGATCGTATCGCCGAGGCCGATCAACGTATCGCGACAGCCACCAACGCGCTCTCGCGATGGGTAGGTCCGGCCGCTACCGGTCCGCTCGCGTCGCCTCCTGCGTTCGACGCCTTGCCGTTCTCCGATGAAGATCTGCGCGACCGTCTCGAACACCATCCGCAACTCGCCGCGTTGACGAAACAGGTGGACGTGGCGCGCGCGCAGGCGGAGATCGCACGCACCGAACGGCGAGCGGACTGGAGCCTCGAGTTTATGTACAACCAAAGAGGCTCGGCCTACTCGAACATGGTGTCGGTAAACGTCTCGATCCCCCTGCAGTGGAATCGCAAGGACCGCCAGGATCGGGAACTGGCCGCGGAGCTGTCGACGCTGGATGCCTTGAAGGCCGAGCGCGAAGAGGCTGCGCGCGCGCACGAAGCGGAGGTTCGCGAGATGCTGTTGGAGCGACAAAGCAAGATGGATCGCCGGCGGCGTTACGACGTCACGCTGCTGCCGCTCGCTCAGGACCGCACGCAGGCGGCACTTGCCGCCTACCGCGCCGGCACCGGCTCCCTCGTCGCCGCCCTCGACGCCCGCCGAAACGAGATCGAAGTGCAACTCGAACGACTTCAACTGGAGCGCGACGTGGCATTGTTCTGGGCGCGATTGAACTACCTCGTTCCGGCCGGGCACGATGCCCCGCTGCCGAACCGATGACGCGAGCCGTTCGGAGAACACCATGAAACGCCACCACCTCCTGATCCTCGTCGCCATCGCGGTTGTCGGTGCCGGCAGCTACGGACTGTATCGCCTCGGCACACAGCGAGGCATGGGCGATACGTCCGCAACCGATCCTGCAAGCGCCGCACCGAACGCAGCGCCTGCGACCAAACCTCAGGGCGCCACCGAAGGCGAGGCGGCCACGAGACGCCACATCGAAACCGGCCTCAAGGCAGGGGATACGGATCCGGTCTCCGGCAAGAGCATTCTGTATTACCACGACCCGATGGTTCCAGGTAACAAGTTCGACAGACCCGGTAAATCGCCCTTCATGGACATGATGCTCGTGCCGGTGTTTTCGGAGGGTGAATCGGACCAGGGCAAGGTCACGGTGAGTTCACGCATCCAGCAGAATCTCGGTGTTCGCACCGCCGAAGTGATCGAAGGCATGCTGGCGCCGCAAGTGTCGGCGGTGGGCGGCATTGCCTTCAACGAGCGCGACCAGGCCGTCGTGCAGACTCGCACCGCGGGATTCGTCGAACGCCTCTACGTGCGCGCCACGCTCGATCGTGTCGCAAAGGGCCAGCCATTGGTCGATCTCTACTTTCCGGACTGGATCGCGGCGCAGGAGGAGTTCCTCGCGGTGCGGCGCATGCAGGGGGCAGACCTCGTGCCGCTCGTCGACGGTGCGCGCCAGCGCATGTTGCAGGCGGGCATGAGCGAGGCGCAGATCGCGCTGGTCGAGAGCACCGATCGGACCCAGCCCCGTATCACGCTGGCGGCACCGATCGGCGGCGTCGTCGTGGAGTTGATGGTGCGCGAAGGCATGACGGTGATGTCGGGCACACCGTTGTTCCGCATCAACGGGCTCGGCACCGTCTGGGCCAATGCCCAGGTGCCGGAGAGCCAATCGGCGTTGCTGCGCCCTGGCGCCAAGGTGCAGGCACGCAGTCCCGCCGTCCCCGGGGTAGCCTTCGACGGCAAGGTTCAAGCCATCCTGCCCGAGGTCGATCCGGTGACCCGCACGCTCAAGGCTCGCATGGAACTGGCCAACCCGGGCGGTCGCCTCGTTCCGGGCATGTTTGTGCAGATGCAGTTCATGGACATGCGCGCCGACAAGGCCGTGCTCGTACCGACCGAGGCGATCATCCAGACCGGCAAGCGCACCGTGGTGATGCTCGCCGAGGACGGCGGCCGGTTCCGACCGGTCGACGTCGGCATCGGTATCGAGACCGGTGGCCAGACCGAGATCAGGCGCGGACTGCGCGCCGGCCAGCGCGTGGTCGTGTCGTCACAGTTTCTGATCGATTCAGAGGCGAGCTTGCGCGGTGTCGAGGCGCGACTCAACGACGCGCCGCCATCGAACGATGCGAAGACCGTGGCGAAGCACGCTGGTGAAGCAACGCTGGAAGCAATCGCCCGAGACAGCGTGACGTTGTCGCACGGTCCGATCGCCTCGCTGCAATGGGGACCGATGACGATGGACTTCAAGCTGCCGGCCTCGGGACTCCCACGCAACGTCGAACGTGGTGATCGGGTGAGCTTCGAGTTCTACCTGAATACCGACGGCGCTCCGCAACTGACTGCCATCACTCCGCTCGCACCGGAATCGAAGTCGGATGGGAGCAAGCCATGATCGCCCGGCTGATCCGCTGGTCGATCGTCAACCGGTTCCTGGTGCTGCTGGCCACCATGATGATCAGCGCCTGGGGTGTCTATTCAGTGTCGAAGACACCGCTGGACGCGTTGCCCGATCTGTCCGACGTCCAGGTCATCATCCGCACGTCGTGGCCAGGTCAGGCGCCTCGGATCGTGGAAAACCAGATCACGTATCCGCTGACGACCACGATGCTGTCGGTACCGGGAGCCAAGACGGTACGCGGCTACTCGTTCTTCGGCGACTCCTTCGTCTATGTGCTGTTCGAGGACGGCACCGATCTGTACTGGGCACGCTCCCGCGTGCTGGAGTACCTGAACCAGGTTCAATCGCGCCTACCGCAGGCGGCCAAGACTGCGCTTGGCCCCGACGCCACGGGTGTCGGCTGGATCTACCAGTATTCGCTGATCGATCGCAGTGGCACGCAAGACGCCGGCCAGTTGCGGGCCTTGCAGGACTGGTTCCTGAAGTATGAGCTGAAGACTGTGCCCAACGTGGCCGAAGTAGCCTCGATCGGCGGCATGGTGCGCCAGTACCAGATCGTGCTCGACCCCGACAAGCTAGCGGCTTACGGGGTATCGCAAACCAGGGTCATCGACGCCGTGGGCAAGGCGAACCAGGAGGCCGGCGGCTCGGTGCTCGAACTTGGTGAAGCCGAGTACGTGGTGCGTGCATCGGGCTACCTGAAGTCGCTCGACGATTTCCGCAAGGTGCCGCTCGTCACCACCGACGCCGGGGTCTCGGTGCGCCTCGGCGATGTGGCGCGCATTCAGGTCGGCCCCGAAATGCGCCGCGGTATCGGAGAGCTGGACGGCGAGGGCGAGGCGACTGGTGGAGTGATCATCATGCGTTCCGGCAAGAATGCGCTGGAGACCATCGCGGCGGTGAAGACGAAGCTGCGTCAATTGCAGGGCAGCCTGCCCAAAGGTGTCGAGATCGTGCCGACCTACGACCGCTCCGGCCTCATCGAACGTGCAGTCGACAATCTCACTCGCAAGCTGATCGAGGAGTTCATCGTCGTCGCAGCCGTATGCCTTGTCTTTCTGTTCCACCTGCGCTCGGCGTTCGTGGCGATCGTCTCACTGCCGTTGGGCATCCTGGTGAGCTTCATCGTGATGCGCTACCAGGGAGTCAACGCGAACATCATGTCCCTCGGCGGCATCGCGATCGCCATCGGCGCAATGGTGGACGCGGCCGTCGTGATGATCGAGAACGCACACAAGCACCTCGAACGGTGGAGTCATGAACACCCGGGACAGCCTCTTGGTGGCGAAGCGCGCTGGAAGGTGATCGGCGATTCGGCTGCCGAGGTCGGTCCGGCGCTGTTCCTCTCTTTGCTGATCATCACGCTCTCGTTCATCCCGGTGTTCACGCTCGAAGCGCAGGAAGGTCGATTGTTCTCGCCCCTCGCGTTCACCAAGACCTATGCGATGGCGGCTGCCGCAGGCTTGTCCGTGACGCTGATCCCGGTGCTCATGGGGTATCTGATTCGCGGGCGCATTCCCGACGAGAGGACCAATCCCCTCAACCGCTTTCTGATCGCGCTCTACCGCCCCCTGCTCGATACCGTGCTGCGAGTGCCGAAACTCACCCTTGCGATCGCGGCCCTGGCTTTGGTAGCGAGCCTGTGGCCACTGCAGCATATCGGCGGCGAGTTCATGCCGCGTCTCGACGAGGGCGATCTGCTGTACATGCCGTCCGCGCTCCCGGGTCTTTCGGCCGGCAAGGCATCCGAGTTGCTGCAACAGACTGACCGCCTGATCAGGACCGTGCCCGAAGTGGCGAGCGTCTTCGGCAAAGCAGGACGGGCCGAGACGGCGACCGATCCCGCACCGCTCGAGATGTTCGAGACCACTATCCAGTTCAAGCCGCGCAATGAGTGGCGACCAGGCATGACACAGGACCAACTCGTGGAGGAACTCGATCGCATCGTCAGGATACCCGGCCTCGCCAACATCTGGGTACCGCCCATCCGCAACCGCATCGACATGCTGGCCACCGGCATCAAGAGCCCGGTGGGCGTCAAGGTCGCCGGTACCGAGCTGGCCACGATCGACCGCCTCACCGGCGAGATCGAGCGCGCGCTGAAGGACGTGCCCGGCGTCACTAGCGCCCTGGCCGAACGCCTGACCGGCGGGCGCTACGTCGACGTCGACATCCGCCGAGACGCCGCAGCACGCTTCGGCATGAACGTCGCCGACGTCCAATCGATCATCACCTCGGCGGTGGGTGGCGCGAACATCGGTGAGACGGTCGAGGGCCTGCAACGCTTCCCGATCAACCTGCGCTATCCGCGAGAGATCCGGGATTCTCTCGAAAAGCTGCGGTCTTTGCCCATCGTCACGGACCGAGGCGCCCGCATCGTCCTGTCCGACGTGGCCGACCTGCGCATCACGGACGGACCGCCGATGCTCCGCAGCGAGAACGCCAGACTTTCCGGTTGGGTGTACGTCGACATTCGTGGTCGTGATCTCAAATCGGCGGTGCAGGCGATGCAGCGCGTAGTCAGCGAGAAAGTGCCGTTGCCGCCGGGTTACTCGATCTCCTGGTCCGGTCAGTTCGAGTTCCTCGAACGCGCGACCGCGAAACTCAAGGTAGTGGTGCCGTTCACGCTGCTCATCATCTTCGTGCTGCTGTACCTGACGTTCAAGCGCTTCGATGAGGCGCTGCTGATCATGGCGACGCTCCCGTTCGCCCTGATCGGCGGCATCTGGCTGCTCTGGCTGCTGGACTACAACCTCTCGGTCGCCGGCGCGGTGGGCTTCATCGCCCTGGCAGGCGTTTCCGCCGAGTTTGGCGTAATCATGCTCTTGTACCTGAAGCACGCCTGGGATGCGCGCGTCGACCAAGGCCGGACGAGCATCGCCGATCTGCTCGATGCCATCCGTGAGGGTGCGGTCTTGCGCGTGCGGCCCAAGGCGATGACGGTGGCGGTGATCCTGGCGGGCCTGTTTCCCATCATGTGGGGCAGCGGGACGGGATCCGAAGTCATGCAGCGTATCGCCGCACCCATGGTGGGCGGCATGATCACGGCGCCGCTGTTGTCGATGTTCGTGATACCAGCCACGTATTTGCTCTTGCGACGCAGGCACTTGCGGTAGACGAAGCAGCAGGCGCCTATCGGCTGCCTTTGCGATCGGCGCGTATCGCTTGCCATCATTCTAATATTCGTTAGAATGTTTTCATGGACAAGCGCACCGTCAAGGACCTGCTCTACGAACAGGTGGCCCGGATCGGCCGGGCCGTCTCGAGCCCGAAGCGTCTCGAGCTGCTCGAGTTGCTGGCCCAGGGCGAGAAGACCGTGGAGGAACTGGCCGGCGAACTGTCGGTGGACGTCAAGCTGACCAGCGCGCATCTCAAGGCACTGCGCGAGGCGCGGCTCGTGTCCGTCCAGCGCCAGGGCAAGTACATGGTCTACCGGCTGTCGGGCGAGGACGTTTCGGCGCTCTGGGTGGCGCTGCGGGAGGTGGCCGAAGAGCACCTGCTCGAACTTCGGCTCCAGCTCGATCGCATGGCCCGGGATCCCGGGGGACTCGCTTCGGTAACCCGCAGGGCACTGCTCGAGCAGGCTCGGCGGGGCGAGATCGTCGTGATCGACGTGCGTCCCGAAGCGGAGTTCGAAACGGCGCACCTGCCGTTCGCGCGCTCCATGCCGCTCGCGGAACTGAAGCGGCGCCTCGCAGAACTGCCCAAGAGCAGGCCGATCGTGGCCTATTGCCGCGGTCCGTTCTGCATGCTGGCCGATGAGGCCGTGAAGATCCTCGAAGCCCGAGGATATCGCGCCCGCAAACTCGCCGACGGCGTCAGCGAATGGCGTGCCGCCGGCATGCGACTGGAGTCCGCAGCCCTGGAGTGAGAGGAGACGACCATGTTCTTCAGACAGCTTGCAACCCGTGAGTCGTCTTTGTCCTACTTCTTCGGCTGCGCCGGAATGGGCAAGGCGGTGGCCGTCGACGTCGTGGCCGGCGACGAGGATTGGTTCGTGGAGGAGGCCCGACGCGCCAACGTCATCGTCACGCACGTCATCGACACGCACGTGCACGCGGATCACTACTCGGGCGGGCGGGCGCTGGCCCGGACGCTCGGCGCGCCCTACTGCCTGCACGAATCCGCCCGATCCTTCGTGCGCTTCCCGTTCGAGCCCTTGCGGGACGGCTCCGTGCTGGACGTGGGCAACGTGAAGATCGAAGTGCTGCACACGCCGGGGCATACCGTGGACAGCGTCTGCCTGCTGGTCACCGACCGGCGCCGCGGCGACGCGCCCTGGTTCGTGATCACCGGCGACACGCTGTTCGTCGGGTCCACGGGTCGGCCGGACCTCGCCGGTCGCGAGAACGAGATGGCCGCGATGCTGTACGACAGCCTGCATGCGCGCCTGCTGCCGCTGCCGGACGAGATCGAGATCTTCCCGGGCCATCAGGCCGGCAGCGCTTGCGGCGCCGGGCTGTCGGGCAAGCCGTCCTCGACGCTCGGGTTCGAGAAGCGCTGGAACCGGGCGCTGTCGATGGACAAGCCGAGCTTCATCGCCCATGTGGCCAAGGACATTCCGCAGCGTCCCGCCGACATGGCGCGGATCGTCGAGACCAACCTCGCGGCCTAGGCCGTGCACCTCGAGCACGGAATCGGCGCGAACCGGGCGCAGTTCGCGCACCAGCTCCTGCAGGTGCTGCTGGTCGGATCGACGCTCGGCATGATGCGCACCGTCGTGCCGGCACTGGCCGAAGCGGAGTTCGGCGTGCCGAAGGGTTCGTTCCTGCTGCTCGTCGCCTTCGTCGTCGCCTTCGGTGTCGTGAAGGGCACGCTCAACTTCGTCGCTGGACGGCTATCGGAGCGTATTGGTCGCCAGAGAGTGCTGGTGATCGGTTGGAGTGTGGCGCTGCCGATACCGCTCATCGTCTGGCAGGCGCAGGACTGGAGCTGGATCGTGTTCGCCACCGTCTTGCTCGGCGTCAACCAGGGTCTCACGTGGTCCATGACGCAGACTGCGAAGCTGGATCTGACCCGCCTAGACGAGCGCGGCCTCACCATCGGATTGAACGAGTTCGCCGGCTACGTCGGCGTGGCACTGGCGGGCATCGCCACCGCTTATCTGGCGGTCGGCCTCGGGGCACGCGAGGCCTTGCTGCTCTTCGGTCTCGCGGTGATCGGGCTCGCGTTGGCGCTCAGCGGATTCGCCGTGATCGACACCCGTCCCTGGGCGGCGGCCGAGGCGGCCAAACATCGCGACCGGAAGACCGCGGGCCCGCCGCCGCGCTATCCGCGGAACGTCTCCGTTCGTCCGGACACATGGGAAGTCTTCGCCCTGGTGTCGTGGCGCGATGCGAGACTGGCTGCGATCAGCCAGGCGGGACTCGTCGAGAAATTCGTCGATGCACTCGTGTGGGTCTTCTATCCCGTGTTCCTGTACGAGCGCGGCGTGGGGCTGGGCGAGATCGGCTGGATCATCGGCATCTACGGGTTCGTCTGGGGCGGCATGCAGCTCTTCACGGGACGGCTGTCCGATCGCAGCGGACGCCATCTCCTCAACGTGTGGGGCATGGGGATCTGCGGTCTCGGCGTGGCGATGATGGTGCTCGGTTCCGGCATCGCGTGGTGGTCGCTGTCCGCCGGCGTGTCGGGCCTTGGCATGGCTCTGCTCTACCCGAACCTGTCGGCCGCGGTCGCCGATATCTCGCATCCGGACTGGCGCGGCTCCGCTATCGGCATCTACCGGTTCTGGCGCGACCTCGGCTACGCGGTCGGCGCGCTCGGGCTCGGGATCGCAGCCCATGTGGGCGGGAACATGGAAGCTGCGTTCTGGTTCGTGGCATTGTCGATGTTCGCCTCAGGCGCAATCCTCCACTGGTTGAGCGAGGAGACGCACCCGCGCATGAATCCCGGAGAGTGGCACCACCCATCGTAGGGAAGCTCGCCCCTCCACCGGCTCGACCTCGCGATCGCAATCAGGCATGCTCGTCCTCTCGTTCGAGTCTCGCCCATGAACGTCGCCGCCAAACCCGTCCGCCTGTCGGTACTCGACCAGTCGCCCATCATCGCCGGCCACACACCGGCCCAGGCTGTCCAGCGCACCGTCGAACTGGCGCGCGAGGTGGAGGCACTGGGCTATCACCGCATGTGGCTGGCCGAGCATCACGGCATGCGCGGGCTCGCCGATCCTTGTCCGGAGATCCTGCTGACGCGCGTCGCTGCCGCCACGGAACGCATGCGGGTAGGCACCGGCGGTGTGATGCTCCCCTACTACAGCGCACTCAAGGTAGCCGAGCAGTTCCGCATGCTCGAAGCGTTGTTCCCGGGCCGCATCGACCTCGGCATGGGCCGCGCGCCAGGGTCGGACATGCTCACCTCCCAGGCGCTGTTCCAGGGCGCGTTCTACGACATCAACCAGTTCCCGGTGCACGTCCAGGAAACGGTGGCGTTCCTCGACGACGCGCTGCCGGGCGATCATCCCTACGCACGCGTGAAGGCGATGCCAACGGGCACGACCTCGCCCGAAGTGTGGTTGCTGGGTTCGTCCGACTACGGCGCGACGCTGGCGTCGATGCTCGGGCTGCGCTGTTCGTTCGCGCACTTCATCAACGCCCGTGGTGGCGACGAGTTCATGCGCGCCTATCGGCGCGACTATCGGCCCTCTGCGCGCGAGCCCGCGCCCTACTCGATGCTGACGGTGTTCGCGATCTGTGGGCGCACGATGGAAGAGGCCGAGCGCCTCGCAGCTCCCATCGACCTGCGCCGCCTGCAGATGGCTCGCGGCTTCGATGCCCCCATCGCGACGGTAGAGATGGCAATGGATCAGCCCTATACCGATGCAGACCGCCTGATCATCGAACGTGAACGGGCACGCGCGATCATCGGCACGCCGGACATGGTTCGCGATCGGATCCTCGCGTTGCAGGCCACGTACGAAGCCGACGAAGTGATGGTGCTGACGATCACGGGGGACTACCGTTCGCGGATCGAATCGTATGCGATGCTGGCGGAAGCATTCGGACTGTCTTCGGTCGAATCGCCAACGACCCGCCCATCGTTCAATCCGCCAGCACGAAGGCCATGACGTAGTCCCCCAGCGGAGACAGGTCGACGTATCCGCCCGGCGCCACTACGAGATACTGCTTGCCGTCGCTACGCAGCTTGTACGTCATCGGCCCGGCGTGCAATCCGGCCGGCAGATCGTAGGTCGCGAGGATCGCGCCGGTCCGCGCATCGTGTGCGCGCAATCGCGGGTCGGCGCCGCCCGAGTGGAAGACGATCCCGCCAGCCGTCACCAGCGGCGGACCGAAGTTCATCGATCCGGGTACGCCCTCACGGGTCTTGCCGACCGGCATCTGCCAGACGATCTCGCCGCGGTTGAGATCGATCGCCGACAGGCTGCCCCACGGCGGTCGGTGGCACGGGATGCCACCCTCCGCGAAAATCTCACGTCGCGCGACGTGGTAGCGCAGCCCGGTGCCCGTTCCCCGGAAGAGCCAGGTCAGTGCCCGCAGACCGGAGTGCAGGATGACGTCGTCGGTGTGGTGGAAATTGTCCTGCGCCAGCTTCTTGAGCCGCAGCACCAGGGCGAGGTTGTTGGTCGGCACATACAGATAGCCCGTATGCGGGTCGAACGCACCGCCCGACCAGTTGGCGCCGCCGATCGCGCCGGGATAGAGCAGGGATTCCTGCTCGGACGGCGGCGTGTACATGCCTTCGTTGCGTAGCGCCGCGAAGCGCCGGCGGCATCGATCGAGATGCGGATGCGCGTCCCACAGATCGCGTTCGCTCAGAGTCTGCTGCACGAGCGGCGCAGGCCTGACCGGGAACGGTTGCGTCGGCGACACCGCTTCTCCCGGCAGCGCGGAGCCAGTCGGAGCGGGTCGTTCTTCCACCGGAAACAGCGGCTGCCCGGTCGCACGATCCAGCACGAACACCAGCCCGGTCTTGGTGAGTTGCACCACCGAATCGACGGACGCCCCGTCGATTCGCAATCGTGCAAGCACTGGTGGTGCCGCGAGATCGTAGTCCCACACGTCGTGGTGCACGGTCTGGAAGTGCCAGACTCGCTTCCCGGTGGACGCATTCAGGGCCACGACGGAATCGGAGTACAGGTTGTCGCCGGGCCGATCGCCTCCGTAGTGATCGGGCCCGGCCGGCTTGACCGGCAGGAAGACCAGGTCGCGCTCGGGATCGGCGGTGATCACCGACCAAACGCTCGCACCGCCTGCCTCGCGCCAGCTTTCGCCGGCCCAGGTCTCCTGTCCGGCTTCGCCCTGCTTCGGCGTCGTGTCGAATCGCCACAGCAGTCGGCCGCTGCGCGCATCGAACGCGCGAACGGCACCGGGGGGTTGGATGCGGCGGATCATGTCGGCGACGGCGGATCCGACCACCACCTTGTCGCCGATCACCGTCGGCGGCGAGGTGACGTTGTACTCCCAGGGGTCCACCAGCGGCTCGATGCCCTGCAGCAGGTCGATCGTTCCGCCCACGCCGAAATCGGTGCAGGCGGCGCCGGAGACCGCATCCAGCGCGATCAGCCGAGCATCCAGCGTGCCGAGGATCACGCGGCTGGCGCATTTCCCGGTGGCTTTCGCGTCGCGCCAATGGGCTACGCCGCGACTCACGTACTTGTTCGGATAGCGCCGGCTGCGATCGATCTTCGGATCGAACACCCACAGCTCCCGGCCGCTCTCCGGATCGAGCGCGATGACCCGATTGAACGGCGTGGAGAAGATCAATCGGCCTTCCACCATGAGAGGAGTCGCCTGGAAGGCTGTACCCTTGAGCGGAGATTCCGGCCAGCCCGAGCGGAAATCGCCGTGCCGGTAGGTCCATGCGACCTTCAGCCGATGGACGTTACCGCGGTGAATGTCGGCCAGCGGGGAGTAGCGCATACCCCCCGCATCGCCTCCGACCACCGGCCACTCGATGGGCGCCGCTCGTGCCCCGGAAAGCACGGCGGCGAACAGCAATGCCAGCACCGCCCGGCGCCGGACACAGGAAGAGCTGTGGTCGAAAAACACCATCGTCGGATCTCCACGCGTTGCGTCGGCCACCCTGACGGCGACCAATCAGGCGCATTGCATCCGATCGATGGATCAATCGTCTCGCCGAAATCGAACAAATCGCTTCGTATTCGAATTCGGCGATCGTCAGTTGACGGCCCCCCCCCGCTCCGGATTGCCTTCGAGTCTTTCCCGGCGGTACTGGGTGGGCGTGGTGCCGGTCGCCTGCTTGAAGGCACGGTTGAACGGACCGATCGAACCATACCCCAGCTCGAGGCAGATGGTCAGGATGGAGGTCTTGCTCTGCGCCGGATCGGCAAGCCGCTCGCATGCCTCGGCGACGCGGTGGCGATTGAGAAACTCGGCGAAATTGCGGAACCCCAACCGGGAATTGATCAAGGCCCGCAACCGATGCTCCTGCATCTGCAACTGCTCCGCGAGCTGGCCGATCGTCAGCCCTTCCCGCCGGTACGCCCGCTCCGCCATGGCCTTGTCCAGCCTCTCGACCAACTCCTGCTCGGCAGCAAGCTCGCCACCGCCGGCATTCGCGCGCGCAGGTTCCAGAAGCAGGCCCAAGCGTGGCGTCAGCAGACCGACGCACACGCCAGCGACAATTGCCAGGACGGCGGCGGCGTTCAGCAGGGAGACGACGGGATGCGGCTTGCTCCCACCGAGCAGTAGCTCGGAGAGGACGATGAGCAGCATGTACGCACCGACGATCGACACGAACATCACGCGAACCTTGCGGCGGGCGATCGAGAGCGGCGGCACCGCGCGCCGGTGCGCAACCACGATGGCGGCGACGATGAAAGCGACGGACGCCACCCGCAGAAGCGGGCCTGCGTACGCGGCCACCACGGAACCGGGTACTGTGCCCCGTTCGATCGTGTGGGCAAGTACACTCAGGAACCCGAGGATCTCGACGACAGCGAGAAACGCCCCATGCAGCGGCTTGAGGCGGAACCGTTCGTCGAACATCGATCGCGTCAGCGCCCAGAACAGCAGCGGATTGGCCAGGGCAGCCGCCAGAAGCCCTGCCTCGAGCCAGCCGGGCAAGGTTGCCTGCATCGGCCCGGAGAGAATCAAGTAGGAGACGAGTCCCGCCACGAACGCCAGTGCGAGCAAGCCTGATAGATGCTCGCGCCCGCGACGCAGCATCAAGAGCGCCAGCAGACCCAGCAAAGCCATGGCAGCGAAACGAAATCCGATGTCGAGCAGGATCACCGTGACAGACTCGCGATCGCAACGGCGAGACTCTAGCACCGCGACCGCACCGTCGAATGCAGCGAGGCGCGGCGACAATGCCGCGAACGGACGGTCCAACCGACGATGACCACGGGCGGAACCGAACTGCGCGAACGTTCGCTGCTCCTGCTGCTCGCGGCGCTGCAGGTCACCCACATCATGGACTTCATGGTCATGATGCCGCTCGGGCCCCAGCTCATGCGCGTCCTGCACGTGACGCCGCACGACTTCGGCTTGCTGGTATCGGCCTACACCTTCGGGGCCGCTGCGTCGGGGTTCTTCGCCGCCTTCCACATTGACCGGTTCGACCGCAAGACGGCATTGCTCGGCATCTACGCCGGGTTCACGGTGGCCACACTCCTCTGCGCGCTGGCACCCGGCTTCTGGACCCTGCTCGCCGCACGCGTGGCAGCGGGCGTCTTCGGCGGCATCCTGGGCGCGGTGGTCTACGCGATCGTCGGCGACCTGGTGCCCGAGCAGCGCCGCGGTACCGCCATGGGCATCATTTCCGCAGCGTTTTCCCTGTCCGCGATCGCCGGCGTGCCGGTGGGGCTCTTCCTCGCCAATCACTTCGACTGGCGCGCCCCGTTCGCCTTCCTCACAGTGACGAGCTTCCTCCTCTGGGTCCTGTGCTGGCGCACCCTGCCGAGGGTGAATCGGCATATGGAGATACGCCGCGAGGTCTCCGTGCTCGAGCAGCTGCATGCGGTCTTCGCGCAGCGCAATCACCTCAACGCGTTCGCGCTGATCGCGACGCTGATGTTTGCCGGGTTCTCGGTGATTCCCTTCATCAGCCCATACACAGTGGCAAACGTGGGACTGAAGGAGACCGATCTCCCCTATCTCTATCTCGCCGGCGGACTGGCGACGCTGTTCACCTCGCGCTGGATCGGCCGTCTGTCCGATCGGCACGGCAAGAAGCGCGTATTCCGGGTCGTGGCTGCCATCTCCATCGTGCCGCTGCTCATCACGACCAACCTGCCGCCGGTGCCCGTACCGGTGGCGATCGCAGCGAGTGTCGTCTTCATGGTGTTCGTGTCGGGCCGGTTCGTGCCCGTCATGGCGCTGGTGACGAGCAGCGTGACGCCACGGTTGCGCGGCAGCTTTCTCGCGTTCAACAGCTCGATCCAGCAGTTGTTCGCGGGGCTGGCCGCCTACAGCGCCGGCCTGATCATGGGCCGCGCCGCCGATGGACGGATCACGCACTTCTGGGCGGTGGGGTTGCTCGCCGTCACTGCAACCCTCGCGTGCATCTGGTTGGCGGGGCGGGTGAAGCCGGCGGGCGATTCGCCCCCACCCTAACCCTCCCCCAGCTTCGCTGGGGGAGGGAATGTACTGCGCGCATCGCGATGATTTCAGCGACATGCACTCCTTCCCCCACCGAAGGTGGGGGAAGGCTGGGATGGGGGCTGCAGTCCGAGCCTTCGACGATCAGCCCTACCGATCGTCGCACTCCTCTCCTTCCCCCACGCGACGAGCGTGGGGGAAGGCCGGGATGGGGGCTGCTACTCCAGCACCCTCGAAAACTTCTGCACGCGCTTGCCCGAATCCACCTCGCCCGTGTAGACGTTTCCGCGCGAGTCCACTGCCATCGCATGCACCCAGTGGAACTGGCCCGCCTGACGGCCGCCGCGCCCGAAGCTCCCCACTTGCTCGCCGGTCGCGCGCACGAGAATGTGGATCTCGTTGTTGGTCCCGTCGGCCACGTACATGTACTTCTGCGCCGGATCTTCCGAGAATCCGACATCCCACACCGACCCCATCGAGCGGGTCTGCGGATCGAGCCGAACCTCGCGCACGAACGCCCCGTCCTTGCGGAAGACTTGGTACCGGTCGTTGACGCGGTCGCACACGTACACGAGCCCGTCCTTCGCGATGCGCACGCAATGCACCGGGTTGCGGAACTGCTTCGCGACCGACGCCTGCGGATCGTAGGCACCCGGATCGGCATCTTCTGGAACTGCACCATACGCGCCCCAGTGCCGCTTGTACGCACCGCTCGCCGCATCGAACACGATCACGCGGCGGTTCTTGTAGCCGTCGGCCACGTACAGTTCGGCGGCCGCGACATCCACGACCGGTAGCGCGGGCCGGCCCAGCAGTTCGGTGGTGTTGCTGGTGCCGGTCTCGTTCGCCCGGCCAATCTGCATCAGGAACTTGCCGTCGCGCGAGAACTTGAGTACCTGGTGATCCGCCTTGCCGTTGCCCGCGAGCCACACGTTGCCGCCGGCGTCGACGCTGATGCCGTGCTCGCTCTCGGGCCAGTCGTAGCCACTCCCCGGTCCACCCCACGCGCCGAGCAGGTTGCCCTCCACGTCGAACTCGAGCACCGATGGCGCCGGCACGCAGCACCGGGACCAGGGCGGATTCATCGTGGCGCCGCGTTCGTCGTCGGTCAGGGTGCGCGGCCGCTGGTAGACCCACACGTGATCGTCCGGCCCCACCGCGATGCCGCCGATCTGCCCGAGGATCCAGTTGTTCGGCAACGGCTTGGGCCAGGCCGCATCCACCGCGAAGCGCGGTGTGTCCTGTGCGTGCACGAGGTCACATGCGAGCAGCGCAATCGCCGCCCACGACAACGTTCGAACGATCGCGATCATCTCTCCTCCCCTCCCCGACAGTGCACCAACACGCCCGCCACCGCTATTGCGACTCGGCTTCCTTCTTCTTCTGTTCGCTGCGTAGGTAAGCCACCACTGCGAGCACCTCTTCCTTCGACAGCGCACCGCCGAACGCACCCATCGCCGTGCCTTCGACACCGTTGGCGATGTTGGCCGCGATCTGCGAATCCTTGCCCCCGCGCTTGAACTTGCCGCAGATGAGACAGGGCGCACGACCGCCCTTGCCGCCGCTGCCGTGGCAGAACCCGCCGCACTTTTCGCCGAAGCGCGTCTTGCCGATCTCGATGGCGGCCGCGTCCGTCGGCAGTGCGATGTCGTTCACCGCCTCGGCGCCCGCTTCGGCCGCACGCAGGCTGCTCACCACGCCACCGAGTCCGATTGCCAAGGCGAGGCAGACTGCAAGACCTGAGCTGCGCTTCATCGACGACCTCCCGGGATGGCTTTCGCTGTCGCGGCCAATCTAGCACACCGCCACTCGCGCCGGCCCTTCGATCACCTCGCCGATGACGGCAGCCCGGGCGAAACCGTCGGCGTGAAACACGGCCAGGACCTCGTTCACGGCATGGGGTGCGCATGCGACGAGCAAGCCGCCGCTCGTCTGCGGGTCTGTGTACAGCGCCAGCACTTCGTCACCGAACACCCCGAGATCGACGCTTTGCCCATAGCCGGCCCAGTTGCGCGCCGACGCACCGGTCTTGATGCCGCGAGCCACCAAGGCGTCGACTCCGTCCAGCACCGGCACGTCGCGCCGTCGCACCCGCGCACCGACACCCGAGCCGCGACAGACTTCGAGCAGATGGCCGAGCAATCCGAACCCCGTCACATCGGTGAGCGCGTGCACCGAGTCGAGGCGCGCCAACTGCGGGCCGGGCGTGTTGAGCTGGGTCGTGCTCGCGAGCATGGCCGCGTATCCGGCCGCATCGAGCTCTCCCTTCTTGAGCGCCGCGCTCTGGATACCGACACCCAGTGGCTTGCCCAGAACCAACGCATCGCCCGGCCTGGCACCGGCGTTGCGCTTGACGCGGTCCGGGTGCACGAGCCCGATCACCACCAGCCCGTAGATCGGCTCCACCGAATCGATGCTGTGCCCGCCAGCGATCGGAATGCCGGCCGCCGCGCACACCGCTTCACCGCCGCTCAGGATGCCGCGGATGGTCGCCATCGGCAGCTGATTGATCGGCATGCCCACCAGCGCCAGCGCGAACAGCGGCGTGCCGCCCATGGCATACACGTCCGAGATCGCGTTGGTCGCGGCGATGCGCCCGAAGTCGAAGGGATCGTCGACGATGGGCATGAAGAAATCCGTGGTCGCGACGATGGCCTGCTCGTCGTTCAATCGGTACACGGCCGCGTCGTCGGAGGTCTCGATGCCCACCAGCAACTGCTGCGGGAGGATCGCTGCGGTGTTCTGCGCCAGCATGTCGCGCAGCACGCCGGGCGCGATCTTGCAGCCGCACCCGCCGCCGTGGCTGAACTGCGTGAGACGGATCCTGGTGTCGGGGGCGTTCATGGTCGGTGGGTTCTCGCGTGATGTGCGGGCGCGTGATCGCCGCAGGATTTTCCCGTACCTGCGCAAGTCACGCCAGCCGCGGGCACTGAAAGCCAGCGCGGCGGCACGAAATCGGCGTTCGCGGCCGGCATGGTGGAGCGCACCACCTGCTCGATCCATTCCCGATAGGCCGCGACGATCATGCCACCGCCGCCGGTGCCGAAGGTGCTCGACTTGGTCGGGCCATCCGGAAAGGACATGATGAACGTGTTGATGCCGAACAGCGCCCAGCCGCCCGGTGCGTGGATGAACGACGGACTGCCCGAGTCGCCGCCCGCGAAGGTGGTCTCGACGTCGTTGCCGAGCCCATCGCCGCCCAGGAAGTTGTAGCCGCCGCCATCGAAGTCGAACATGAACCCTTCGATGCGCCCGGGCACCGTCTCGTCGGGAATCAGCCTGTCGACGTTGTTCCGTCCCACGCGCTTGACCGTGGCCGTCGACGCAACGGTGGCGCCGACGTCACCGTGGCCGCTCGCACCGTAGCCCACCGCCGTGAACTCCATGCCCTGGCGCAGACCGCCGGTGACGATCGGATGGATCAGCATCTGCGCGGGTGCAGCTTCGGCCAGTTCCAGGATGGCGATGTCGTCGTTCGGCTTCTTGGGGTCGAACCCCTTCCACTCCGGATGGCGATGGATCGCCTTCACCGCGAGGTGGTGGGAGGCGTCGCCCCCCGCATTCAGCACGAAGGCGACCTTCGCGGGGTCGTCGCCGGCCACGTGCGCGGCGGTGAGTACGTGGTGCCGTGAGATCAGCACACCCGTATACGGGTTGCCGCTCTGGACGACGCTGCCGACGCTGGCCCACGTCGATGCGGCGAAGTTCGGGTCCACGCGGCTGGCGGGGCTGTCGGGTTCGGCCCCGGCCATCACCGCCAGCGCAACGGTGCCATGGGCCAATGTGGCCGCCAGCATCGCCCCGCACAACAGATGGGCAGCACACCGCCGGCGCACCGCCGGAAACCGCAAGCGCTCGCCGAAGTCGGCCACGGAGGGGCGCTTCGGCAGTTCGGGAACCTGGATCACCCGCCGAAGATACGCTGGTCGGCGGCGAGATTCACCTGGAAACAGAAGCGGCCCTCGTGGGGCCGCTTCGATTCGGTTACCCCCCGCGAGGGGGTCTTCGCCCTGTCTAACGTGCCCGGCCGAACACCGCCGTCAGCACGCCTTCGGCCATCGCCAGCGAGGCTTGTTCGCACTCTTCATGGAACAGGATCTCGAGCGTGGAATGAGTGCCGCGCAGGCCTTCGACAATGGTGGTGGCATCGGAGCGGATGGCCGCTTCGATATCCGGCGTCGCGTCGTTCGACAGGAGTGCCAGATCGCGGATGCGCTGGATCTGCACTGCCAAGCGCACGAGCTTCGCGCGTTGGCTCAACTGGTGCACGGAAGGTCCGCCACGGGGCAGTGATTCTTCCTGCGACAGTTCGGCGACCACGGCGGCGACCACGGGACCGAACTGGCGACGCAGCTCGATGTGGGCCATGCGAGCATCGAAGCCGATGTCGTGCAGCACGACCGAAGCGAGCGTGATGTCGTCGGTGATGCCGCCTTCGTTGCACAGGATGTGTGCGAGTTGCACCGCGTGTTCGACACAGGAAGGCCCCGTGCCGCCGCGGCTGCGGAAGCGCCGCTCGGAGGCGACCGTCAGCGCTTCGATGAACAGAACGTACTGCTGTTGCCGCGCGCTACCGATGCGTTTGGTAGCGAAGGCGGGGGTGCCGGCACGATGCCCCGATTCCGGGAAGTTTCTCTGGAACATGGTTCGATTCGATCCGCAGCTTGGCTTGTTGTGAACCCTCGTGCCCGATGCCAAAACGGGTGACGTACAGCACGAGAGACAGGTCCCCTCCCCGACATCTCATGGGGCGAACGGCGTTCGCGGTGTCGAAGGCTGGTACGGCCGCTACAGCAGGAATCGCGCCGAGGCTCAGAACTGCCATCCGCTCAAACTGTTGCAGCTGAGCGACAGTATGGACCAAAGGCATCTGTAAAAAAAGCCAACACTTGCCGACCTCCCGAGCCCGGATCAGGCGGGCCCACGGGCGGCTGCGATGCGCTCCGCAATGGCGAGCATGCGGTAATACGAGCGCACCACGGGCAACTCGATCAGCTCGTTGTCGACCACCACCAGTCCGCTAGTGCTCTCCTCGAAGGCCTTGCAGACCTTGCGCGCCTTCGCCACCTGCGCCTCCGATGGCGAGAACGCCGCGTGGATCGTCGCGAGCTGATTGGGATGGATGGATGCCTTCCCGGTGAAGCCGAGTTGCGCGCACGCATGGGCCTCGCGGGCGAGGCCGTCGGGATCATCGAGATTGAGATACGGCACGTCGAGCAGGTCGATGCCCGCGCTCGCCGCCGCATGCACGAGACGGGAGCGCGCGTACAACAACGGTTCCCACGCCTTCACGCAGCGCAGGTCCGCGGACATGTCGACGGCACCGAGAATCATCGAGTCGATGCGCGGGCTCGCCTGCGCGATCTCGATGGCGCGTTCGAGACCGCGGTTGGTTTCGATGATGACGCAGTAGCGGATGCTGCGGGCCGCGCCGGTCGACAGCAGCGTATCGATGAGCTGGATTTCCTCGGCGCTGCGGATCTTGGGGATCATGATCGAGGGCGGCGGCGCGGCGCAGTCGATCAACGCCTGCAGATCCTTGAGGCCGTGGTAGGTGGACAGCGCATTGATGCGCACCATGCGCTCGACGTGCGGGTGCGTGGGCTCCGCGAACAACGGCAGCGTGAGAGTCCTGCCCTCGTCCTTTCGATCGAGTGCGACGGCGTCCTCCATGTCGATGCAGACGATGTCGGCGCCGCTGTCGAGCGCTTTCGTATAGCGGTCGGGGCGCAGCGCGGGGACGAACAGGAGGCTGCGGCGGGGGCGGACGTTGGCGGCAGAGGCGGTCATTGCGGGGCTCCTTGCGGGAAACCGCAATTCTCGCAGCGTACGAGCGAGCCAGTCACGCAGCCCCCACCCTGACCCTCCCCCAGCAAAAGCTTGGGGGAGGAGATGCACACCCCTTCCCCCCAACTTCGTCGGGGGAAGGATGGGATGGGGGCTGCGTCGACCAACCTCCCTGTTTCGGCGTTGCCGGCGCCCTACTGCTCCGGCAACGCGAACACCACCACGCTGTCGCCCTGCCGGAAGCCGAACAACGCATTCCCGCCCGCCGCCACCGCGACGTACTGCCTCCCATCCAGTTCGTAGGTCACTGCCGGCGCGTTCACGCCCGCACCGCAGTTGAAATGCCACAGCTTCTTGCCGGTGCCCGAATGGTAGGCGTTGAAGTCGCCGTTGCCCTCGCCCGTGAACACGAGATTGCCGGCCGTGGCGAGCACGCCGCCCACGAGCGGCTGCTCGGTCTTCACCTGCCAGCGGATCTTCCCGCGGTTCTGCAGGTCGATCGCCGCCAGGACTCCCCAGGTCGGTTCCGTGGACACCTCCAGCGCGGTGTATCGGACCGCAGCCTTGTCCGCGGTCGCAGGCACTTCGCCCACCCGGTAGCGCGTGGGCATGTGCAGTGCGGCCACGTAAGCGAGGCCGGTGCGTGCATCGTAGGAAGGGGGCGACCAATTGGCGCCTCCCGCGGCACCGGGCGCGATATCGATGCCTTCCGCCGTGGGCCGCATGAACGTGTTCGAGTGCGGTACGAACGGCTCTGATTTGAACAGCAGTCGTCCGTCTCGCCGGTCGAGCACGTACATCCAGCCGGTCTTGCCGGCCTGCGCGAGCGCGGGGACCATCTTGCCGTCGACCTTGGCATCGAACAGTACCGGCGGACTCGCGACATCGTAGCCCCACATGTCGTGGGGCACCTGCTGGTAGTACCAGCGAAGCTTGCCGGTGGCCACGTCGAGCCCGACGAGCGCTACCGTGTAGAGGTTGTCGCCGGGGCGCGTGACGTCGTCCATCTGCGGTGATGGATTGCCTATGCCCATGTAGATCATGCCCAGCTTCGGATCGATGGCGGGCGTGGTCCACGCGGAACCGCCACCGCGCTTCCATGCCTCGCGATGTTGCTCGGCCGTGGCTTTCTCGGCGGCGATGTCACGCTGCAAGGGTTCACCGTCGAGCGTCTTCGTGCGGTACTCGCCTTCCCAGCCCTCGGGGGCCGTGGAATCGAACTGCCACACCTTCTTCCCGGTGGCGGCATCGAACGCCGCATAGAAACCGGGACGGGTATGCTGGCCCGCCATCCCGACGACCGTGCCGACGGGCGCACCGGGGCGATCGGCTTCGAGATGCAACCCGTAGCCGACCCCGGTGATGCCGATGATCACCCGCCCGCCGAAGGCGACCGGTGCCATGCTGGCGCCCACGCCCGTGGTGCCGGTGGCCTGCTGCTTGCGCAGCGGATCGTCGGCCGCGAACTGGTCGGCACGCTCGCTCGTCCTGTCGGAGTCCTCGGCGAGCGAGACGTCCCACACGACCTTGCCCGTCTTCTGATCGAGCGCGATCAGGCGTGCGTCCACGGTGCCGAAGTACACCTTGCCGTAGGCCACCGCCACGCCGCGGTTGGCAGGACCGCAACACATCTTCTCGGTCCGGCGCTTGTGCGTGTAGCGCCACAACTGGCGGCCGGTACGGGCATCCAGGGCGACCACATGATTGAACGGCAGCGACAGGTACATGCTGCCGTCCACCACGATCGGTGTCGCCTGGAACGTGTTCTGGACACCGCTCCGGTAGACCCAGCGCGGGATCAGCGTCGCCACGTTGCTCGCATCGATCCGGGCGAGAGGCGAGAACCGCTGGTTGGTGTAGTCGCGGCCGTACGTGATCCAGTTGCCCGCGTCGGCGCTCGCACCGAGCAGCCGCGCGTCGTCGATCATTCCCGGATCCGCCCATGCGATCGAACCGCAGACCATCCAACCGATCAGCATCCCTTGCAGTCTCATCTCGTCCTCGACAAGTCGCGTTGCGGAAAGCGACGGCCGCGCGCCGGCACGTCGCTCGGTACAATGATCATCTTGGCAGCTTACCGAGGGGGAGAGCGAAAATCATGAAAATCACCGCCGTCGAGACCATCCAGCTCGAGGAGTTCCCGAACCTGCTGTGGGTGCACATCCACACCGACGAGGGGCTGGTGGGCCTGGGCGAGACGTTCTACGCGGTGGCGCCGGTGGCGGCCCACATCCATGAGACGTGCGCGCCGTGGCTGCTCGGCAGGAATCCGCTCGAGATCGACAAGATCTCGCACCACTTCCTCAACACCTACCTGGGTTTCAACAGCGTCGGCGTCGAGATGCGCGCGGCGTCCGCCATCGACATCGCGCTGTGGGACCTGTTCGGCCAGGTGACCGGCCAACCGATCTATCAGTTGCTCGGCGGCGCCTCGCGCGACAAGGTGCGCGTCTACAACACCTGCGCCGGCTACCAGTACGTGCGCAGCAAGCCGACCCAGGGCACAGAGAACTTCGGCTTGCCGGCGAAGGTCGACAAGAAGAAGCGCCCGTACGAGGATCTGCAGGCGTTCCTGACCGATGCCGGCACGCTGGCCGAAAGTCTCCTCGACATGGGCATCACCGGCATGAAGATCTGGCCCTTCGACACTGCGGCCGAAGCCTCCAACGGCGCCTACATCTCGAATGCCGATCTCAAGAAGGCATTGAAGCCCTTCGCGCAGATCCGCAAGGCGGTGGGCGACAAGATGGACATCCACGTGGAGTTCCACTCCATGTGGCAGTTGCCAGCCGCGATCCGCATCGCCGAGGCGCTCGAGGAATTCGACCCGTTCTGGTACGAAGACCCGGTCAAGATGAACAACCTCGACGCGCTCGCCGACTACGCACACCGCACCAACGTGTGGGTGACGGCGAGCGAAACGCTCGGTTCCCGCTGGGGCTTCCGCGAGCTCTTCCAGAAGCAGGCGGTGTCGGTGTGCATGCTGGACGTGGGCTGGACCGGTGGCCTCTCGGAATCGAAGAAGATCGCCACCATGGCCGAAGCCTGGGCGCTGCCCGTGGCTCCGCACGATTGCACCGGCCCGGTGATGCTCACCGCCTCCGTACACCTCTCGCTCAATTGCCCGAACACACTGGTGCAGGAAATGGTCCGTGCGTTCTACTACGACTGGTACCCGACGCTGGTGACCCAACTGCCACCGGTGAAGGACGGCTACATCCGCGCCCCGAAGGGACCGGGGCTCGGCTTGAAGTTGCTACCCGGCGTAGCCAAGCGCAAGGACGCGACGGTGCGCATCTCGAAACTCGGCAAGTGACATCCCCATGAACGCTTCACTCGAAACCGATCCGCGCGTCCTGCTGCTCGCACCCGGCGACAACGTGGCGATCGCCCGGCGCGACATCGCGGCAGGTACGACGCTGCAGGTCCAGGGCCACTCGGTCACCTTGAGCGAGCGCGTGCTGACCGGCCACAAGTTCGCGTTCCGCCCGATCGCGAAGGGCGAGCGCATACTCAAGTACTCGGCGCCGATCGGCATCGCCACATCGAACATCGCACCCGGAGATCCGATGCACCTGCACAACGTCGCGAGCGACTACATCCCCACCTACACCCTCGATGCGGGTCACGAGTTCCCCGGAGAGTCCCACTGATGACCATCAACGCCTACCTCCGCACCGACGGCCGCAAGGGCATCCGCAACATCGTCGCGGTTGCCTACCTGGTCGAATGCGCCCACCACGTGTCGCGCGAGATCACGTACCCGTTCCGGGAGCGCGGCGCGCACCTGATCGGCTTCCCCGGCTGCTTTCCCAACGCGTACTCGTACCGGATGATGGAGCAGTTATGCACCCATCCGAACGTGGGTGCGGTGCTGCTCATCTCCCTCGGTTGCGAAGGCTTCAACAAGGGCAAGCTGCTCGAGACCATCCGAGCATCGGGGCGCCCGACCAAGCTTCTCGTGATCCAGGAAACCGGTGGCACTCGCAGCACCATCGCCGAGGGCCAGGCCTGGGTCGAACAGACGCTCGCGCAACTCGAACACACGCCACGGGCACCCATGGAGATCGACGAGCTGATCGTCGGCACCATCTGCGGCGGATCGGATGCCACCAGCGGCCTCACGGCAAACCCCGCCATGGGCCGCGCCTTCGACTTCCTGGTGGAGAAGAACGCGGTGTGCATCTTCGAGGAGACCGGTGAGCTGATCGGCATGGAGCACTGGATGGCGGAGCGGGCGCAGCATCCGGCGCTCGGCGAGGAGATCGTCAAGACCGTGGCGAAGGCCGCGAAGTACTACGCCACCTACGGCCATGCCAGCATCGGTCCCGGCAATGCCGATGGCGGGCTCACCACCATCGAGGAAAAGTCTCTCGGGGCCTACGCGAAGTCGGGCCAGTCCATCATCTCCGGCATCATCAAGCCCGGTGACGTGCCGGTAGGTGGCGGGCTGTACCTGCTCGATGTGGTGCCGGATGGTGAACCGCGCTTCGGGTTCCCCAACATCAGCGACAACGCTGAGATCGCGGAGCTGATCGCTTGCGGCAGCCACGTGATCCTGTTCTCGACCGGACGCGGATCGGTCGTAGGTTCCGCGCTGGCGCCCGTGATCAAGGTCTGCGCGAATCCGGAAACCTACCGACGCCTGCAGGACGACATGGACGTGGACGCCGGTCGCATCCTGGAGGGCCGGGCGAGCCTCGATGATGTCGGTCGCGAAATCCACGATCTGGTGCTGCGCGTGGCCAACGGGGAGCAGACCCGCTCCGAAGCCCTGGGCCATCAAGAGTTCATCCTAACCTACAAGAGCTTCGAGCCGCTCGGCCCAGCCTGCTTTCCGTCCGCAGCATGAGGACCATCCCGATTCTCCTGGCGTTGGCGGCGTTCGCATTGACCGGATGCAGCGCCATGAAGCGCGACCTGGGCTTGGGCAGCCGGGTCGCCGTGATTCCGCAATCGCTGCTCGCATCCACCCCATGCCTTACGCGAGAGACCGAAGCGGTGTTCGGGGTGGTACCGGCAGTGGTCGAAAACACCGACCGCTGGCACATCCGCCTGACCGTGACCCTGCCCGGCGCGGGCGGCAAGCCGCCCGAGATCCGCTACGTACTGCGCGCGATCGACGGCAGCACCACGCGGGCGAGCTATGAAGTGATTGGCGCATCCGGCCTCGACCAGCAGGCCTTCGAACCGATCGCACGGTGCGCCGGCGTTCGCCCCTCCAAGTCGTGAAGTGCGGTCCGCGGACGGTCGGCTGGGTTGCCTGTGCCGCCTTGGGCCTCGCCGCTTGTTCGCCTACCTTGGACTCGCTGCGTGCGCGCCGGGACAAACTGGAAGCGATCATCCCTTCGTCGGCCTCGGCTGCGACGAGCTGCATCACCGACGCCGCGACCCGTTCCGGAGCAACTGTCGAGAAGACCAACTACGACGCGGAATTGGCCGTTTCCGAAGTAGTGCTCAACTTCGCCTCCACTGACGGTCAACCCGCGTTCAACGCGTGGTATGAACTCACACCGCGCGACGGCAAGGCGGCTCGCGTCGTCTATTCCTTAGACGCGCAGGTACCCCATCGCGAAGCGGCCAGCTCAACGGCACTCGGACCCATCAAGGCCTGCGGGGGCGATGCCAACCGTTAGTGGATCCTCGATGAATCGCGGCGCGCCGCCGCCGCGATTCATCGAGAGCGCGTCAGAAGCACATACGACGGCGGCGGGCGGAAAGACCGAGCACCGCCAGGCCTGCGAACATCAGCGCGTCGGTTCCCGGTTCGGGCACGGGCGCAGACAGGGTTCAGCGATCGATCACGATGTTGGAGTAAGTGCCTGTGCCCGCACCGCATCGCACTTAGTCGTTGTCAAGACGCGCGTCGAATCCCAAAGACTTCAGGCGCGCTATCACCTGTTCGACGTGTCCGAATCCGCGCGTCTCGAGCACGAAATCCACTTCTGTCTCCTGCAGCGACAGATTGGTGAACGCGCGCTGGTGATGCACCTCCTCGATGTTCGCATTCGACTCCGCGATGGCGGCAGTCACTCGCGCGAGCGATCCGGGGAGGTCGCGCAAGGTCACCGCGAGACGCGTGAGTCGTCCGGTGCGAACCATCCCGCGCTGGATCACGTCCGCGAGGGTCAGCGGATCGATGTTGCCGCCGCACAGCACGAGCCCGACCTTCCTGCCGGCAAACCGTTCCCGGTTCTTGATGAGCGCCGCGAGTCCGGTGGCACCGGCCCCTTCGGCCACGGTCTTCTCGATCTCGAGCAACAGTAGTATCGCCGCCTCGATGTCGCCTTCGTCCACCAGGACGATGCCGTCGACCAGCCGCCGCACGATCTCGAGCGTCAGCGCTCCCGGCTGTTTGACCGCGATGCCGTCGGCCAGCGTGCTGGCCCCGAACGACGGCACCCGACCTTCCACCGCGCAAAGCATCGAAGGAAAGCGCACTGTCTCCACGCCGACGATCTCGATGGCGGGTTTGATCGCCTTGGCTGCGGTGGCCATGCCCGAGATCATGCCGCCACCGCCGATCGGCACGATAAGCACATCCAGGTGCGGCGCAGCCTCCAGCATTTCGAGTGCGATCGTGCCCTGACCCGCAATCACCTTCGCATCGTCGTACGGATGAACGAGAGTGAGCCGACGCTCCTCCATGATCCGCAGCGCATGGGTTCGGGCTTCGTCGAAGTTCTCGCCGGCGAGAATGACCTCGGCACCGTGGGCTCGCGTCTGTTCCACCTTCACGTGCGGCGTGAAGCGCGGCATCACGATGACCGCGGGAATGCCGAGCCGTCGCGCGTGATACGCAACGCCCTGGGCATGGTTGCCGGCCGAGACCGCGATCACGCCCGCGGCACGCTGCGCCGGGTCGAGCGATACCAGCTTGTTCAAGGCGCCGCGCTCCTTGAACGACGCGGTGAACTGGTGATTCTCGAACTTGAGCCACACTTCCGCACCGGTGATTTCGGACAGGGTGCGAGAGTGCAGGCTGGGCGTGCGGGCGACGTGCCCGGCAAGCACGTCGGTGGCTGCCCGGACGTCGGCGATGGTGATGCTCATGAAACCGCTACCTTGGTTCGCGAAAGGCACGAGTGTCGCCGCAATCTCGGCTGCCGGGAAGCCGAAAGTTGACGCCTTCTCGCCCTCTGCGTCCCCGGGCCGTGCTTCAGCCCTCGGGGCGCCAGAAAGAAGAAAACCCGCCGCAGCGGGTTTTGTGAAGTCGGTTTCGGCAGCCCTTGAACGTCAGATAGCCTGGATGTTGGAAGCCTGCTTGCCCTTCGGCCCGGTGGTCACTTCGAAGCTGACCCGTTGCCCTTCCTTCAGGGATTTGAAGCCGTTCATCTTGATCGCGGAAAAATGTGCGAAGACGTCTTCGCTCTTGTCATCCGGGGTGATGAAACCGAACCCCTTAGCGTCGTTGAACCATTTGACGGTACCCGTTGCCATGTTGTCCTCCCGTTGGGTTGAACGTCCGGGCTGCCACCCGCGCTGTGATGTCTTTGGGTGGCAAGACCGTGCGTGCAAGGACTGCATGGCGCTTCCATACCGCCGACTACCTGACCCCAAAACACGCCGGAATAATACGCTTGCGCAATCGGTTCGCAAGCGCCGGACGCCTCTGTACGAAAGGCGAACATGCCAATGCCATTCGGCGATCTGTGTGCGCCGCAACATGCAGAGCGCCGACCTATGCGAACCGTATAAGAGTTATACGGCTCGTCCATTATTCGATCCTGCTCTAAATCAAGCCACGCTCAGACAGATTCCGCATGAGCGCGGTCACGCCGAAGGTCCACGGGGTGATCCGATGGCAGTGATCGACACGGTTCACCAGCGCGCCCAGGTGGCGGCTTCGCACCGTCACGATGTCGCCGACCTTGTGGGTGAAGCCGTGGCCGCGCTCGCCGCGATCCTGCGTCGGAGCGAAGGCGGTGCCGAGAAACAGCATGAGTCCGTCGGGATACTGATGATTGGCACCGATCGCCTGGCTAGCGAGGTCCAGCGGATCGCGGCTGATCTGCGTCAGCGAGTATCGGCCTTCGACCTTGAAACCGTCGACAGCGCCAACCACCTCGACTTCGACATAGATGCGTCGCAACGCATCGATGTCGAACCCGTCGTCCAGCACGCGGATGAACGGGCCGATGGCGCAACTCGCGTTGTTGTCCTTCGCACGTCCGAGCAGCAACGCGCTGCGGCCTTCCCAGTCGCGCAGGTTCACGTCGTTGCCCAACGCTGCGCCGACCACCTTGCCGCGGTTGTTCACGGCGAGCACCACCTCGGGCTCCGGGTTGTTCCAGGACGAGTTCTCCAGCACGCCGATGTCGGCGCCCACGCCCACTGCGGACATGGGCTGCGATTTGTTGAATACCTCGGCATCCGGGCCGATGCCCACCTCCAGGTACTGCGACCACAATCCCTTCTCCACCAGCAGGGCCTTCACCCGCATCGCCTCGGCGGAACCCGGCTTCACCGCCGACAGCGATGCGCCGATCTCGCGGCCCAGCGTGCCGCGAATCTCCTCGGCCTGCGCAGGGTCGCCCTTGGCGTGTTCCTCGATCACGCGCTCCAGCATGCTCGCGACGAAGGTCACGCCGCAGGCGCGCAACGCCTGCAGATCGCACGGCGTAAGGAAGTAGGGCCGATCCGGATTGCGCGCGTCGGCGCGGCTGTTGGTCAGCATGGCAGCCACGTCGCCGATGGGTTGCGCCCTGCCGCTCGTCAGTGCTGCGCGCACAGCGCCTACAGGGTCCTCGACGTTGATCAGTTCGGCAATGGTCGGCCGCACCAGGCTCAGATCGTACGCGCGGCCGGCGTGGATCACGACCGGGCTGGGTCCCGGCAGCGGTCCCGGCACCCAGGCGCGCCCGACGAGAGTCGCGCTGTCCGCATCGGCGGGAAGAATGTGAGTGGCGGCGAGGTTCATGGGCACGCTCAGGGGGTCATCTTCTGGATGATGAATGCGTAGTCCGGCCGGCACTCCGGCGTGCACAGGATCGCCCACAGATCGCCCGATGCGCTCGCCGGAAACCAGATCACCATGTCGTGGCCGAGGTTGTTCTCCGCATCGAGGCGATGGATGCGTTCGGGCACCGTCTTGATCGCGTCGCGGTAAGCCGGGACGGCCGCGGCCAGGCGAGCGTGCTGCTCTGCCGCCTCGGCGCCTTCGAGCACTGCCGCCGCGAACTCCACGAAGTACTTGGCACCCGGCTCATCGACCGATGCGTCGGGCGCGGAAGCGGGCGCGATCGGGCGGTCGAACCAACTGTTCGGGAAGCGCCACTGCCATCCCGGGGCCGGTACCAGCTTCGTGCCTGTCGCGCCGCAGTCGACGCGCGCCCAGCCGTCGATCGGCGCAGGCAAATCGCGCAGGGCGTTCCCGGGCGGCCGCCCGCAGTCCATGGCACCGACCGGTGTGGGCCCATCGTTGCCGTGGGCCTGTGCGCCCGCGCACGCCGACAGCAGCAGCCCCAGACAGCAGGCCATCTCGCAAATCCTGTAACGCACGGGTGTTCTCCTCCCTCTCGTGAACCGCGATTATAGGGATCACAGCTGGCGAACTCGAAACTGCGCATGGAACACGCGTCCCGCCCCCCGGCACGCACCGCGTCTTGCTAAGCTCCTCGCCATGCAGAAACGACCTCGCGGACTGCGCCCCAGCCCCCGCACCGGCGCACCGTTCGGACCTACCGCAGGCGCGCGGAACCGAAGCAATGTTTGATCAGCCCGCCGTCTTCCTCGACGTCGAGACCACCGGCGCCACCGCCAACCGCGACCGCATCACCGAGATCGGGTTGGTCGAAGTCGCCGACGGCAAGATCGTCGAAGAATGGTCTTCCCTGGTGAATCCCGGACAGCGGATTCCGCCCGAGATCGAGATGCTGACGGGCATCACCAACGCGATGGTGGCGGATGCGCCGAGCTTCGATGCCCTGAGCGCGGAACTGCATCGCCGCCTCGAGGGCAAGCTGCTCATCGCGCACAACGCACGCTTCGACTACGGCTTCCTGCGCAACGAGTTCGCGCGCGTCGGCCTGCGCTACCTGTCCCGGGTCCTGTGCACGGTGAAGTTGTCGCGCCGGCTGTACCCGCAGGAGCGACGCCACAACCTCGATAGCCTGATCGAACGGCATGGGCTCGCCTGCAACCAGCGCCATCGCGCGCTGGCGGACGCGCGTGTACTGTGGGATTTCGCGCAGCACGTTCGCGTCGAACTCGGCGCGGACGCGGTGCGTACTGCGGTGGAGCAGATCGTGAAGACCGCGACGCTGCCGCCGCGCCTCGATCCGGCCGAGATCGACGCACTGCCGGGGGCCATCGGCGTGTACATCTTCTACGGCGAGGGCGACACTCCGCTCTACGTCGGCAAGAGCCTCGACATCCGCTCGCGGGTGCTCGCGCATTTCTCCGGCGACCACCGCGTCGCGAAGGACATGCGCATCGCGCAGGAAGTCGCGCGGATCGACTGGCACGAGACCGCCGGCGAACTGGGGGCCTTGCTGCAGGAGGCCCGCTGGGTCAAGCAGGTGAAGCCGATCCACAACCACAAGCTGCGGCCGGCCGACGAACCGTGGGCACTGTGGTGGGACGCGATGAAGACCCTGCCGCCGAAGGCGATCAACGCATCGACCATCGAGTTCGCGGTTGCCGAGAACCTCTACGGGCCCTTCCGGTCGCGCGCGCGAGCCAACCGGGCGCTACGCGAGATCGGCGATGCGAACGGCCTGTGTGCGCGTGCGCTGGGCCTGGAACACGGCGGCACCGGCCCGTGCTTCTCGTATCAGGTCGGCAAATGTCGCGGTGCCTGCTGCGGTCGCGAAACACCGATCGCCCATAATCTGCGTCTCGCACAAGCGCTGCAGCGTCTGCGCCTGCAGCCCTGGCCCTTCGGCGGGGCGATCGGCGTGCGCGAGGTCGATCGCGTGACGCAACGCGCCGAAGTGCATCTCGTCGATCGGTGGAGCTACCTCGGCACGGTGGATTCCGAGTCCGACCTGCACGACGCTCTCGCGACCCGTACCGAACGCGCCTTCGACCTCGACACGTACCAGATCCTCTCGAAGTGGCTGAAGACCAGGCGCCACCAGATCGAGGTCATCGACTTGGCCGCGGCCGGTCAGGTCGCGAGGAACTTGCCGGTGAAATAGTCGAAAGCCTCGGGCTGCTCGAGGTTGGAGAGGTGCGACGCGGACGGTATGACCGCCAGTTGCGCACCAGGAATCGCAAGCTGGATGGCACGTGCCATCTCCGGCGGCGTGCCGACGTCCTGATCGCCGGCAACGACGAGAGTCGGGACCTTCACGGCACCCAGCTTGTCGGTCAAGTCGATCTTCGGAATCGCGTGGCAGCACCCGATGTAACCCGCCGCCGGTGTCGCGCGGATCATCGCGCCTACGCGATGGGCGACCTCGGGCTTGCGCGCCAGGAACGGTGCGGTGAACCAGCGCGCGAGAGTCGGTTCCACCACGGCTTCCATGCCGCTCGCCGTGACGGTATCGATACGCCCTTTCCAGACGGGAGCGGCCTCGGGGCCGACCCGGCTCGTCGTGTTGCACAGAACGAGCCGCTCCAGGCGTCCGGGGTACTTCAACGCATGGGTCATGCCGATCATGCCGCCCATGGAAAGGCCCATGTAGCTGCACTTCGCGATGCCAAGCGATCCGAGCAGGGCCTCCAGATCGTCGGCCAGTTGCTCGAGCGTGTAGGCACCGGCAGGCGCGTCGGTGCCGCCATGGCCGCGGGTGTCGAAACGCAGCACCTTGAAACGGCCGCGCAACGCGGCAACCTGGGCGTCCCACATGTCGAGATTGCAGGCCAGCGAGTGGCTCATCACGAGCCACGGTCCCTGCCCTTCGATCTCGTAGTGAATCCGTATCCCGTTCGCCTGGGCGTGCATGTGCGGCGCCCCCCCTCGCGCCTGCGCCCGATTGCGCAGACCTCCGGATCGAGTATAACCAGTCTGCCCCCGTCACGACCCACCCGCGCCATGCCCCACGACACCCGCGAACTGCATGTGGTCTTCGGTACCGGCCCTCTCGGACTGGCGGTCATGCGAGCGTTGCGGGCGGACGGCCGACGGGTTCGCATGATCAACCGCTCGTCGCAGGTCCGCTTCGACAAGGACCTCGAGACCGAGGTCGGGGGCGGCGATGCCGCGGACCCGCGATTCGCGCGTGAAGTCTGCGAAGGCGCAGCGGTCGTCTACCACTGTGTCGGATTGCCGTACCCGCGCTGGCGCGAGTTTCCGGCCATTGCCCGCGGCATCGTCGAAGGCGCCGCCGCGGCCGGTGCGACTATCGTCTACGGCGACAACCTGTACATGTATGGCGCTTTTTCCGGCCCCATGCGCGAAGGCCTGCCCGAAGCCGCCACCACCGTGAAAGGCCGCATCCGGGCCGAGGTCGCAGCGCTCCTCCTCGAGGCCCACCGTGCCGGCAAAGTGCGCGCGGCGATCGGCCGCGGCTCCGACTTCTTCGGACCCCACGCCACCGAAGCGACCATGCTGGGGTCGCGCGTATTCGGTCGCATCCTCGCCGGCAAGGCCGCACAGGTGGTCGGCAATCCGGATCGGCTGCACAGCTACACCTATCTCGACGATTTCGGGCAGGCGTTGGTCCGCCTCGGACGGCATGCGGAGGCCGCAGGCCATGTGTGGCACGTACCGACTGCCCCGGCCGTCTCCACCCGGGCGATCGTCGCGATGATCGGGCAGCTCGCCGGCCACCCCGCGCGGCTGTCCGCAGCGCCGGGATGGATGGTCGGGCTGGCGGGCCTTTTCAATCCGCAGCTGCGGGAGATGCGCGAGATGCTGTACCAGTTCGATCGCGACTTCGTGGTGGATTCGTCCCGGTTCGAAGGCACTTTCGGTGTGCGGGCAACCCCGCTGCACGACGCGCTGGCGCACACGCTGGCATGGTTTCGGGGCACGGCTCCCGCACCGCCGACTTGACCCGGCCGGGCAGGCACCCCATGCTCGCGGACACACAAGAAGAAGCGCTTGCCGCACGCCTCCGGCCGCGGCCTTGCAGGGGAGGAACACCATGAGATTGACCCAGTTCGTCGGACGCGATGGCGCCCGACGGGTCGGCGTGGCCGACGACGGCCCGACGCTGCAGGTCCTGAGCGGCACGACCCGCGTCTACGACCTCGCGCTCGAAGCGGCACGGACCGGTCGCACCCTGACCGCGCTCGCCTCGAGCCGAATCGGCAGCGAGCGCGAGAGCTACGATGACGTCGTGCGCGAGCGGCGCCTGCTGCCGCCGCTCGATCATCCCGATCCGTATCGCTGCCTCGTGACCGGCACCGGCCTGTCGCACCTGGGCAGCGCGGCAGCGCGCGATTCCATGCACGCCAAGCTGCAGGCATCGGAGGAATCCCTGACCGACTCCATGAAGATGTTCAAGTGGGGCATGGAAGGCGGCAAACCGCAGGCCGGCGCCATCGGCACGCCGCCGGAATGGTTCTACAAGGGCGACGGCCGCTGGGTCGTGGCGCCGGAACAGGCCCTCGAACTGCCCGCCTATGCGCAGGACGGCGGCGAAGAGGTCGAGACCGTCGGCCTCTACGTGATCGGCAACGACGGCACGCCGCTGCGCGTGGGCGTGGCGCTCGGCAACGAGTACTCCGATCACGTGACCGAACGCCAAAACTACCTGTATCTCGCGCATTCCAAGCTGCGCCAGAGCAGCTTCGGGCCAGAACTCGTGCTGGGCGACATCCCGCGCAACGTGCGCGGTCACGCGCGCCTGCTGCGCGGGAGCGAAGTCGTCTGGGAGTCCGATTGGCTCTCGGGCGAGGACAACATGTGCCACGCAATCGCGAACCTCGAGCACCACCATTTCAAGTACCCGGAGTTCCGCACGCCCGGCGACGTGCACGTGCACTACTTCGGCGCCGCCACCGGCAGCTTCACCCAGAAGGTCGAAACGCGCCTGGGCGACGTGTTCGAAATCGCGGCGGAAGGCTTCGGCCGGCCGCTGCGCAACACGCTCGGCGCGGCGCGCGAGACCAATCGACCGATCAACGTTCGCGCCCTGTAAGGAGACCACCAATCGTGATGTACGAACTGCGCATCTACCACTGCATGCCGGGGCGCCTGCCTGATCTCAACAAGCGTTTCGAAACGATCACTCTCAAGATCTGGGAACGGCACGGCATCCGCCAGGCGGGCTTCTGGACCGTGCTGGTGGGCGACTCCAACCAGGATCTGTACTACCTGCTCGAATGGAAGGACATGGCCGAACGCGAACGCGTGTGGAACGTCTTCATGGCCGATCCCGAGTGGCAGGAGAAACGCGCCGAGACCGAACGCAACGGCCCGATCGTGGCGAAGATCACCAACCTGTTCCTGACCCCGACTCAGTACTCGCGTATCCGGTAAATGAACCTTGCGCTCCTGCCGGCCCACCGCCTGGCTGCGCTGATCCGTTCGCGCAAGCTCGGCAGTCTGGAACTGCTCGATCTGTTTCTCGACCGCGTCGGGCAACACAACAAGACCCTCAACGCCATCTGCGTGCTCGATGCCGAGCGCGCGCGCAAGCGCGCCAAGGCGCTCGACCGCGCCCTGGCCAAAGGCGAGCGGCGCGGCCCGCTGCACGGACTGCCCATGACGGTGAAGGAATCCTTCGACGTGGCCGGCCTCCCGACCACGTGGGGCCGTGCCGAGTTGAAGGGCAACGTCGCGACGTCAGACGCGCTCGCGGTCGAACGCCTGCAGAACGCGGGCGCGGTCATCTTCGGCAAGACCAACGTGCCGGCTTTCCTCGCCGACTGGCAGACGTTCAACCCGATCTACGGTACGACGAACAATCCATGGGACGTCACCCGTGGACCGGGTGGTTCGTCCGGCGGGTCCGCGGCCGCGCTCGCCTCGGGTTTGACCGGTCTCGAGATCGGCAGCGACATCGGCGCGTCGATCCGCAACCCCGCGCACTACTGCGGCGTGTTCGGTCATAAACCGACCTTCGGGCTGTGCTCGTCCGAGGGCCAAGTGCTGTCGCCGTTCGTGACGCGCGACGACATCGCCGTGATCGGCCCGCTCGCACGCAGCGCTCGCGATCTGGAGTTGGCGCTCGGCATCATCGCGGGTCCCGATCGCATCGATGGAGCCGCCTGGAGAGTGAAGCTGCCGCCGGCGCCGAAGAAGACCTGGCGTCAATGGCGCGTCGCGGTGCTGCCCACCGCGGATACGGCACCGGTGGATGCTGCCGTGCAATCCCGCGTGGAGGCTGTCGCCGACTTCCTCGCCCGGAAGGGAGCCAAGGTCAGCCGCTCGGCGCGGCCCGGCTTCGATCTCGATGAAGCGCACGAGGTCTACATCAAGCTCCTGCGGGCCGCGACATCACGCGCGCAGTCCGATGCGGTGTTCGCGCGCAACCTCGAAGCCGCGCGCGCGTTGCCGAAGAACGCACGCGACTACGCCGCGTGGATGGCGCGCGCCAACACCATGCATCATCGCGAATGGCTCCTGGTGAACGACCGCAGGCACCGCATGCGGCTTCAGTGGGCCGAGTTCTTCAAGGAGTGGGATGTCCTGCTTTGCCCCGCCGCCGCCACCACGGCGTTCCCGCACAACCAGAAGGGCGAGCGCTGGGAACGCATGGTCACGGTGAACGGCAAACCGCAGCCGTCCACCACCCAGATGTTCTGGGCCGGGTATTCGTGCATGGCCTATCTGCCGTCGACTGTCGCCACCGCCGGCCGTGCGCCCGATGGACTGCCGGTCGGCGTGCAGATCATCGGTCCCCAGTACGGGGATCTCACGACGATCGCGCTCGCCAAGTTGCTGGAAAGCGAATTCGAAGGGTTCTCGGTACCGCCCGGCTACGACTGAACTGCGATTTACTTGAGCAGCTGCGGAATCCAGCCAAGACCGAACATGCGGGATTGCCGATGTTCGAGCGCGTCGTTCGAACGCTGTGGAGTCGCGTACAGGACGATCCCGGTGTAGAGCTTCGCGAGATCCTCGAGATTCTCCTGACGCAGGGCGGCCTCGCCCGGTACGTAGTAGCGCGCCTCGCGATCGTCGATGTGCACGATCAACGCCGGATGCTGGCTGCCGTGCCGATCCGGGTCCGTGCTCTGGAGCAGTGCGAGGCAAGGCATAGCATCCGGCGGTATGCGCGACAGGCGCACACAGCGGAAGCTGCAGCGCAGTCCCAGCTTCTCGGCAGCGGCCTCGAGCGATGACCACGAATACGGCTCGACGGTCTCGTCGAGAAGCCGCTCGGCGTCGCACGACCCGCGATGGCTGCGGCACAACGCCTGCAGACACCAGAGCAACTGTTCCCGAGACAGCGCGGTTTCCGGCTGGGTGTCGGTGGCGCGGCGGCGGCGCGTGAGCAGGGGGTGCATGGCACTGCCCTTCGAAGCAACCCATATGCCACGGAAAATCGAGCCGTATGCCCGCCTCTGCGCTGCAACGCAAACGCCATACCGCACCAAGACTTAACGCGGAGGCTTAGAGTGTTTCCTTGATCAGGCGACCGTTCGCAGCCTGGGTCGGACGCGCGCTCTTGTCATGGACCTTCGCGAACACGTCGATCTGCTCGCGGGACACCTGCACCGGGGTCTTCAGCACGATCCACTGGACGCCCTCGGTACACGGCGGGGTCGTGAGCGATCCGATGTAGGTGTAGTAGCCCCGCGCCTTGGGCAGCAACTGCGCGACGTCGATCTTCACCGCGGGCAGTTCGTCCTCGCGCAACTGCGCGATCGGCAGGTTGTTCCACAGCGTCTGGATGAGCGGATGATCCGACCCGGCGATGAACAGGACCGCCACCACCGCGAGCCGGCCTTCCTTGTCCTTGTGCACGAGGTGCGCCACCATCTCGAAACCGCGGCCGTTGACTCTTTCCTCGGCCGGTTTGTGGAAGTGGAACTGCACCAGTTCGTAGGTCTTGCCGCCCACGGTGATGGAACTGCCGGGCGCGTAGTTCACCTGGACCGTGTGACCGTTGTCGATGATCCGCAGCGGCGAACTCTTGTAGTCGAACTTCACGTTCTCGAGCGTCAGCCGGACCCCGCCGCGGATGTCGATGGGCGACTGGCGCTGACCGGCGGCGCATTGCCTGAACTCGGGCGAGAGCTTGTGCCATTGCGCCGCACCGTCCTTGGCACCGGTGTAGCTCCAGTGCACATGCTTCGGTTCGGCTTTCTCGATCTTCGGTTCTTCGGTGCCCTTGCCCGCCACCTTGTCCTTCGGTGCTGCGGGCGGCTTGGCCGGCTCCGCGACCGCCACGGGCGTCGGTTTGCGTTTGCGCTTGGGTGCCTTGGCCTGCGCCGGCTCCGCCAACGCGACGATGGCTTGACCTGCCACCGTCGACTGCGGCGGCGATGCAGCAGCTACCGGAGCTGGGGGCTTGCGACACGCGAACTCGAGCATGCGTTCGCGCGGCGTATCGGGGACCACCGGGCGCGGGAGTTCGACGCCTTCGAGGTTCTGTCGCATCAACTGCGACCCGTTGGCTGCAAAGAAGATGCGGGCGAGCGGGACCGTGGTCCGACGGGCGCACTGATAGCTCATCAGCGTCTTGACGCTGCGCCACTGCACGTCGCCGCTGTCGTGGAATTGATCGTCGCTGTACGTGACGCGATCCCAGGCGCGGGCGTTGACCCCATCGCCGACCAGGCTCGCGGTGTCCAGCTCGGCCCGCATCCAGGGCGGCGAGGAGATGTCCATCCAGTCCGATGCACAGGCCGGAACGGACCAGAGGACGACCAGGAGGAGAGCGAGACGGCGCATTCGGGGGAGGAAACGGCGGAAAGTCCCCTCAACTACGGCAGCGGCAGCGGGAAATTGAGCCTGGAACCGCGCTCGAGCGGCAGCCTTTCTCCCTGGGGAGCCGTCCGGTAGACTGTCCGATTCACGCGGACCTGTTGCCCGCCGATGCCTCCCTGGATACGGTCATGGACGAGAAACTCGTATACAACGTCAACGTCGTCGAGCAGCAGGTGCTTGCCTCCCCCGAGGCCATCAAGCGCCGCCTGCCGCTCTCGGAACGCGCCGAGCGCACGGTGCTGGAAGGCCGCCAGGCGGTCGAGCGCATCCTCGACCGGCGCGACCACCGGCTGCTGGTGGTGGTCGGCCCCTGCTCGATCCACGACCCGGCTGCCGCCATGGACTACGCGCGGCGCCTGAAAGCGGTCGCCGACGAGGTGACCGACACGATCTTCGTCGTGATGCGCGTCTATTTCGAGAAGCCCCGCACCACCACCGGGTGGAAGGGCCTCATCAACGACCCGCGCATGGACGACTCGTTCGCCATCGAGGAGGGCCTGCAGCTCGCGCGCAAGGTGCTGCTCGACATCAACGAGCTGGGCCTGCCCGCCGGCACCGAAGCGCTCGACCCGATCAGCCCGCAGTACCTCGGCGACCTCGTCACCTGGAGCGCCATCGGTGCCCGCACGACCGAGTCGCAGACCCATCGCGAAATGGCGAGCGGATTGTCGACGCCGGTCGGATTCAAGAACGGGACCGACGGCGGCCTGCAGGTGGCGATCAACGCGCTCCTGTCGGTCTCGCGTCCGCACAGTTTCCTGGGCATCAATCCGCAGGGCGAAGTCGCGATCATCCGCACGCGCGGCAACGCCTACGGTCACATCGTGCTGCGCGGCGGCGCCAAGGGCCCGAACTACGACTCGGTCACGGTGGCGCTGGTGGAGAAGGAACTCGCGAAGAACAAGCTGCCGGCGAACATCATGATCGACTGCAGCCACGCCAACTCCAACAAGGACCCGAGCCTGCAGCCGCTGGTGATGCAGGATGTCGCTCACCAGATCGTGGAAGGCAATCAGGCGATCGTCGGCGTGATGGTGGAAAGCAACATCAACGCGGGCAATCAGTCGATCCCGCCCGACCTCGCACAGTTGAAGTACGGCGTGTCGGTCACCGACGGCTGCATCGACTGGCCGACCACCGAGAAAATGCTGCGTGATGCGCGCGCGAAACTGAAGGACGCGTTGCCGGGCCGTTTGCCGCGCACAGCCGAGGTGCGCAGCATTAGAGGGTGAAGCAGCGGGAACGGTCCCGCTGCTCGGTTCTGCCCGTTTCGGGCGGAGGTTTGCCCCCATCCAACCTTCCCCCATCTGCGACGGGGGAAGGAGTGCCTGCGCTTCGCATCCCCTCCCCCGGCTTTGCCGGGGGAGGGTCAGGGTGGGGGCATTCAGCGTCGAATGCTCAATCGCACGACACCCACCCGCACAGCTCCTTCCCGGCCACGCGCGCCGACCAGCGTGTCGCTTCGGCCAGGGATGCCTTCATGGCCTTGCGCACTGTCGGGCAGGCGCTTTCGGGCACGTCGATCGGTTCCTCGAGTGCCGCCGCCTTGCGATTCGCGATGCCGGCGGCCGTAATGCCGAGCCAGCCGTCCGCGGACTCGAACACCTCCTGCCAGGCTTCGGCATGCTCCTGCGTCGTCGGGGCCTTGGGATCGCACACTTCCAGCGCGGCCTGCAGCTGCGCCTTGCGGTAGGCGAGCTGATAGATCTCGTTTCGGGTGGCGCGCTCGCGTGTATCGCAGCCGGCGAGCAGCACGACGGGAATGAGCAGGGCCAGGTAACGACGAAGCTGCATGATCGGGCGGGTCCGGGTGAGTCCGTCCGTAGTCATCGGCATTCCGGCCGCCGTCTGGAGGGTGACTTGCCGCCGGCGCGCTTCGACCGACCCGCTACTTGACGAGCGGCACCCGCTGCGCTGCCACGGGCAAGGTATCGGCGCCGGCCATGACCGCGGACTTGAACAACGCGTCCCCCGCCAGGTAGTCGAGCAGCATCGGCGTCGCGTCTTCGCCCCAGAAGATCTCCCCGTCGGCCGTGACGAAGGTCGGAACGCCGAACACGCCGCGCGCCGTAGCCTGCTCGCCATTGACCCGCAAGCGGTCCTTGACCTGCGGTGCGGCAATGCGCGCATCGGCGTCCGGTACATCGAGCCGATCGCACAGCAGCTTCCAGGAAGCCGGGTCGTCCGAAGTGAGGCCATCGCGCCACACGAAGCGGAAGATGTCGAGCACTGCGTCGCGCCGCGCGTCGAGCGCGATGGCGAGCCGCAGCAGCTTGAGCGGATTGAACGGATGAGCCGGCGGGATCTTCGGCGTCAGGCCGCGCCGCGTGGCCTCCCAGACGAAATACCGGTAGGTGAAGCGGCGCTTCGGCGCGATCTCGGCCGGACCCTTCTGCCCCCAGCGCTCGAGCAGGCCGGCAAACAGCACCGGCACGCAGCGCACGTCCGCCACCGCATCGACTTCGGCGAGCCGCTCCGCCTGCAGGTAGGCGTAGGGCGAGATGACATCGAAGTACCAGTCGACGGCAGGACGTGCGGTCACGGCTTGCTCCTTCAGCCCGCGCCGGGCCGCCCCAAGCGGGCTGGCCCCCTCGGGGGGAAGGGCCGCAGGCCCATCGGGGGGGACTTCACCTCAGTGGATCGCCACCGGCGCGACCGTCGAACCGGTACCGCCCTTGATCTTGAGCGGCTGCACGGCGAAGGCGAACTGATGGATCTGCTTCGCGGCCAGCTCGTCGAGCTTCATGTTCTCGAGCAGGAAGATGCCGTTGATCACGAGCGCGATCTGGTGCACCGGCAGGCTGATCGACTTGTCGGGATTGGGGGTGACTTCGACGCCGAAGGTGTCTGCACCCATCAGCATCACATCCTGCTTCGCGAGCCATTCGGCCGCGGGTGCGCCGATACCAGGCGTGGAACCGTTGTACTTCGCGTTGTCGACACCCCACAGCTTGCCGTAGCCGGAATGGATGAGGACGGCATCGCCTGGCTGGATGCTCATGTTCTGGCGCTTCAACGCAGCCTGGAGATCGTCCGGCGTGATCTCGTAGCCGGCCTGCAGCATGTCCACACCTTTCGCCGCGGCCACGTCGATCAGGATGCCGCGCGTGAACAGCATGCCGATGCCGTCGACGCCCATTTTCGTGAAACCACCGCGCGTGGCGATATCGTCGATCTTCACGCAGTTGTAGGTGAGATCACCGATGCTCTGGTGCGGGAACATGTCGAACTGCGTGCCGACCTGGCCGAGCTCGGTGAAGATCAGCTCCTCGTTGCTGCGGCGCTGGTTGGCGCCGAGCGACGGGCCGGTGCGCTTGAGGTGCACCTCGAACTTGCGCGTACCGAAGAACGGCATGTCGGGGGACAGCGTGCGCCCGAGTTCGATCACCTCGCCGGTGCGGATCAGGCCGACAGCCTTCAGGACCTGCTGCGCATTCTGCAGGTTCGCCGCGCCGCGCACATCGTTGGCGCCCCACTTCGAAGGACAGCGCGCCTCCGGCGAAGGCGGCATCCAGCCCTCGGCCAGCGCGGATTGAGTCGCGGCGCAAAGCGCCAGTGCGAAAAGGCCTGCGTTACGTTGCATCTCTCTCCCCTTTATCGATGTTGAACCTCGAGCCGTTATTTTTCGAGCGGCTTGTCGATCTTGATGCGCACTACCGTGCCCCGCAACATCAGGTTCAACAGGAAACTGAAGAACGAGATGAACAGCGCGGCGAAGAATGCCTGCCAGAACGTGCCCACCGCGAAGCCCGGCACCAGCCACGCGACCAGGAACAGGATCCCTGTGTTGAGCACCAGCACGAAGAGCCCCAGCGTCACGAAGGTGATGGGCAGAGTGAGGATGAACAGGATCGGCTTCAGGAACGTGTTGACGACGCCGAAGGCGAGGCCCGCGAGCAGCAATGCTTCGGGCCCCGAGAACCCGAGACCCGGCAGCAGGCGCGAAGCGACCCACAGCGTCAGCGTGTTGAGGCCCCAGAAGACCAGAAACCGGACGATGGTCTGCATGATCCGCAGATGTTAACCCGACGGGCGTGTAGCATGCCGGCCTGCATGGGCCCGAACACCGCCACCCTGCCGCGCTCCACGTGGCTGCTGCTCGCCATCCTGACCCTCGGGTGGGGCATGAACTGGCCGATGATCAAGCTGGGGCTCGCGGACATCCCCGTCTTCACGTTCCGCTTCCTGTGCGTCGCGGCAGGCGCCGTGGGATTGTTCGCGATCGCACGGCTCAGCCGACTGCGCATCGCCGTGCCACGCGGGGAATGGGGTCCGCTCACCGCGATGTCGCTCTGCAACGTCACGCTGTGGAACATCCTGATCTCCTACGGCATCCAGATGATGCCCTCGGGCCGCTCGGCGATCCTCGCGTACACGATGCCGCTGTGGACCGTGCTGCTCTCCACGCCGATCCTGCACGAGAAGCTCACGCGGCGCCGGCTGGCCGGCGTGACCTTGGGGATGGGCGGGCTCGCGTTACTGCTGGTCGCGGAACTCGCATCGCTCAAGGCCGCGCCGCTCGGGGCCCTGCTGATCATCGGTGCCGCCTTTTGCTGGGCGACCGGGACGACCCTCACCAAGAAATATCGCAGCTCGCTGCCGACCACCAGCTTCACCGCCTGGAACCTGTTTCTGGGCGGTATTCCGCTGGCAATCGGCGCGCTCCTGATCGAGCCTTCGCAATGGCGTCCCATCGGCCCGCCGGCCATGGTGGGGCTCGTCTACAACATGATCGTGGCGTTCATCATCTGCCACTGGATCTGGTTCAAGATCGTGTCGCTCGCCCCGGCGGGCGTATCGGCGCTGGGCACGCTGACGATCCCGGTGGTGGCCGTGTTCAGCGGCATGCTGGTGCTCGGAGAACGGCCGGAATGGTCGGATTACGCTGCCCTCGCCCTCATCGTCGCGGCCGTGGGGACCGTGCTGATTCCGAGGCGCGGGGCTAAGGGATAGGGGATAGGGGATAGGGGCTAGGGACTAGGGGCTGGGGGCCGTGCGTCGCGCCTCTCGCAGTTCCGTAGCCCCTAGTCCCTGCCTTTCCCTAGTCCCTGCCTTTCCCTAGCCCCCGCCTTTCCCTAGCCCCTGCCTTTCCCTAGCCCCTGCCTTTCCCTAGCCCCTGCCTTTCCCTAGCCCCTGCCTTTCCCTAGCCCCTGCCTTTCCCTGCCCCCTAGCTCCTCAAGCCCGCCCTCCCAGCCGCCGTTAAGGCTAAGGCGCAGGCGGCCTTGGCAGAGAAGTTGCTGACACTCCGGTTGCGCTCCGATGGAGCGGGCCCGACGCTCCGTCGGATGTCTTTAACTTACTGTTTCCAATAAGAAATTGAAACTGCCATGCGCCTGAAGACCGTGTTCCTCGCCTGCGCGTTGGGGGGGATTGCCCTGACGCAGAGCGGCCTTGCCGCTGCCGACATCTACAAGTGCACCCAGGTGGACGGGACCCCGCTCTTCACCAACGTCCCCGAGGACCCGCGCTGCCAGCTGCACCTCAAGCTCAACAAGGAACCCTCGGCGGTATCGAGAATCGTCGAGGACCGTGCCGCCCGCCGCTACTCGCCGGTGGCCCGTGGCCGATACGATGATCACGTGCAAGCCGCCGCCCGCGAGCACGGCGTCGACGCCGCGCTGATCCATGCGGTGATCTCCGCCGAATCCGGATACAACCAGTTCGCCCGCTCTCCCAAGGGTGCGCGCGGACTGATGCAACTCATTCCCGAGACGGGCGCTCGCTACGGCGCGACCAACCTGCTCGATCCGCGCCAGAACATCGATGCCGGCACGCGCTATCTCAAGGACCTGATGGGCATGTTCGGCAACGACATGCGCCTGGCACTCGCCGCGTACAACGCCGGCGAAGGTGCGGTCATTCGCTACGGCAACATTCCGCCCTACCAGGAAACCCGTCAGTACGTCCCGAAGGTGCTGGCGTACTACAAGCGCTACAGCAAGCCCGGCGTCGGCGGCACGATCCACATCCGCAAGACGACCGTCACGACCAGCTGAGTCCCCAGCGCGCGCCGGGCCGCTCCAAGCGGGCTGGCCCCCTGGGGGGAGAGGCTGCGAGGTCTGTGTAGGCGAACGTCACCTCAGTGCCGTAGCGGCCCCAGTGCCGCTGCAAAACGTCGTGCGCATTCGAGCCCGAATGCGGACGGTTCCAGTGCCGGCGTACGGTCGTAGACGGTTTCGCCGAGCCCCATGCGCTCGAGCGCGATGCGCTTGCCGTAGCAGACGAGCGCATCGAGCGACTGCATGCCGAAGATGATGGCGGGCAGCACTTCGCGATAGACCGCCTCCGCCTCGGCATCCCGGCCGGCACGCATCGCTTCGAAGATGCGCACCTGCCAGTCGAATGTGTCGGTCGCCGGGATCATGCCGGCGCAACCCGCACGCAGATTGTCGGGCAGTTCCTGCCCGTTGCGGCCGTTGAAGACCGCGAGCTGGCCGCCGGTTTCCTCGATGACGCGGCGAATCTGGATCACCGGTCCTTCCCCCTTCAACACGGTGAAATTGGGATGGGCACGCGCCAGCTCTGCGATGCCTTCGGCCGACACGCCGACGCCGATGTATTCCGGTGCATTCTGGATCGCGACCGGAAAATCGAGCGCGTCCATCACCGCACCGAAATGCCGGCGATAGAACGCTTCGGGTTCGCCCCGTTCCGGCGGCGGCTGCAGGATGACCCACGCCGCACCGGCCGCACGCGCGAACCGCGCTTGCCTCACCTGCTCCTCGACGCTGCCCGGCGCCACGGTGACGGCGAGCGGCAAACGCCCCTCGAGATCCTGCGCCACCCACTCGATAAGCGTTTGCCGTTCGATCACGGTGAGCTTGTTCACCTCCGTCGCGAGTCCCAGCACCGCCACTCCATGAGCGCGTCCCGCCACGGCCGCCCGCACCTGGGCACGCATGAGTTCGCGCTCGAGTTCGCCGTTGCGACCGAAGCACGCATACAGCATCGGATAGATGCCCCGGAACGACGTGTCGGGGTCGCTCATCGACGCTCTCGCGCCCGGCCCGTCAAGCAAGGGGCGTATGATTTCTTCACGATGGGCAACACCGGATGGGGAAAAAGGATGCTTCGAGCAAGCACATGGTTCGCGGCCATCGGCATGGCCGCCATCGCGACGGTCGCTTCGGCGGCTGATGTCGCGCCCGTGACGCACGAGCAGATTCTCGCCGCGCTGCGCGACCCGATCAACAGCACCGGCAACATCGCCGATGCCGTGGACGAGGCGACCGGCGCGCGCGGCTGGATGTCGGCCGACATGAAGCCGATCTTCGACACCAAGATCGTGGGGCGTGCCGCGACCGCGTTGATGCGCCCGGTGCTGCGCAACGACACGCGCAAGTACCAGAACCATCTGCTCGAGATCCTCGATCAGGCGGAGCCGGGCAGCGTGCTGGTCTATGTCATGCAGGACGGCCTCGAGATCGCGGCCATGGGCAACCTGATGGCAACCACCGCGAAAGTGCGCGGTCTCGAAGGTGCGGTGATAGACGGTGCCGTGCGCGACATCACGGAGATCCGTCAGATCGGACTGCCGGTGTGGTCGCGGCGCGTCAGTCCCGCCACTTCGGTGGGGCGGATGGTGAGCGTCGACAAGCAGATTCCGGTGCTTTGCGGCGGCGTGATGGTGCATCCGGGCGACTACATCGTGGCGGATGCCGACGGCGCGGTCGTGGTGCCGCAGGCCTCGGCAGCCCAGGTGGTGGCGCTGCTCAAGGCCTACGCCGACAAGGAAACGAAGATGGTTCCGATCATCGAGGAAACGAAGTCGATGCTTAAGGCGCTGGAGCGCTACAACCGCTACTAGCGTGAGTAGCGCAAAGGGTGTGGACATGAAGAAAGTTTCGACAGCAAGGCGACGAATCACGACGGCGGCGACCATCGCCATCGCACAGTTTGCCGGCATCAAGGGCGCGCTGGCGGAGCTCATGGCGACCCCCGCGCAGATGCGCGGCCCCTTCTACCCCGTGACCCTGCCCCTCGATCGCGACAATGATCTCACCACGGTCGCCGGCGCCGGCGGTAGCGCTCATGGCACGATCACCGACGTGGCCGGGCGCATTCTCGACGCCGAAGGCCGCCCGGTGGCCGGGGTGAAGATCGAGATCTGGCAGGTGAACGGCTACGGCCGCTATCACCACCCGGACGACGACAGCAATCAGCCGCTCGATCCGAATTTCCAGGGCTATGGCGAGACCGTGAGCAACGCGGAAGGCGCCTATCGCTTCCGCACCGTGAAGCCTATCGCCTACCCGGGACGTGCGCCGCACATCCATTTCGCATTGACGGGTCGCGGCTTCGGCCCCTTCTACACGCAGATGTACCTTGCGGGCGCACCTGAGAACGCCGGCGACTTCCTGCTGCGTGGGATCAGCGACCGGAAGGCCCGTGCAGCCTTGATCGTGCCACTGGAACGCTCACCCAACGCCGGCAGCGAGCTGGCCGGGCAATTCGACATCGTGCTGGGCAGCGCCCTGTTGTCGAGACAGCGGCCGTGACCGAGGAGGCCATGCCGAAAGCCGCGATGCTGCATCGCCTCGCGGAGCTCAAGCTGGAGCACAGCGACCTCGACGATGTCATCGCGCGCGTCATCGACGACCCCGGCCACGACGAACTGCGCGTGCGCCGCCTGAAGAAGCGCAAGCTGCTCATCAAGGACCAGATCGCCTGGCTCGAGCGGCAGATCGACCCCGACGAGCCGGCGTAGACTTCAATAGGGAATCTTGTAGTACCTGCCCGCGAGATACTCGGTGACGCTGTCGATGTCGTAGGGAGTCCAGCGCAACCTGGTGTTCTCCTGCCAGCGTTGCACCTGCTGCCGGAGTTCGAGATACGAGTTGGCGATCCGGTCCTCGCGGGTGTACACGGCGGTCGAATGACAGATGACGCAGTGGGTATCGTGCAGCGACTTGCCGCGCTCGAGGTCGGCGGCGACGGACGGCCCCCCGATCATCGCGGCCGCGGCACCGGCAACCAGTGCACCAATCGGCTTTTGCATCGTTATCCTCCTCATATGACACGGAATTTCGCAGTGGCACGGCGCAGCGCGACGACCCCTTTGAACCGGCCGCGTCGAACCGCATCTAAGCGTTATCTTCCGCTCGGGCGATGAAACCCATCTTGATCCTGGTCATGTTGACGGCAGCCGTCCTTACGGTGACGACCCTGGTCGCGGCGGCCGCAGTGGGGTTCTTCTGGGGCGGGGCAACCGGCATGGCCGGGGAAGCCCGAGCGAGTTCCGGGCTGATGGCCGCGATCTATGCACCGTTCGCGCTGGTGGCGCTGCTGCTGCCGACCATGGCGGCCCCCATGGCACGGCTCGCACTGCGCTACGGCGGCAACCGCGCCGCCGCGGCACACCTCATCCAGCCGCTCTGGCTGCTGGCCGCCCTGGTGTTCGTGGCGGCGGAGGTGCTCATCGCCGTCATCCGCACGATCGCCGGGGACGGTGCGTACTCCACCCCGCTGTTCCTGCACCTGCTGCTGGCGGGTTATTCCGCCGCGGGTGCCTATCTCCTGAGGAGAGGTCCGGACCATGTCAGCCAATCGACCATCGACACGCCGTAGCGCGACCACCCTGGCGCTGCTGGCGGCCGTCGCTCTGGGCGGCTGCGCCATGGCCGAGAAGCGCGTGCCGATGACGCTGGAGCAGGTGATCCAGCACTCGAAAGCGGGCACGCCGCCGGCCGACATCATCAATCAACTAAAGGACACGGGGACGATCTTCGAGGTGTCGGGCTCGCAGTTCGCCAAGTTGCGCGAGGAAGGCGTGGACGACTCCGTGCTCGACTACATCCAGCGCACCTACGTTGCTAGCGTCGAGATGGACACCCGCCTCAGGTACCAGAGCATGTACTGGGGCTACGGATGGGGTTACCCCTACCGGCCTTACTACGGAGGCGGGTGGCCCTACTGGTATCGCTGGTAGGTTGCGACCTGACGCTACGACGGTGGGGCTGCCTCCCGGCGCGCGATCATGGCCCGCCGCAACACCGCCCAATTCACCAGGACCAGTGAGCCGACGACGCCCGCCAGGCCCACCAGCAATCGCCACGTCACGGGTTCGTCCAGCACCAGCGCACCCAGGATCGCCGCCGACACCGGATTCAGGGTGACCGCGAGCGCCACGCGTGAAGGCGCGGTGTGCTCGAGCGCCCAGATCCACAGGAAGAATGTCACGGCACCCCCGAAGCAGGTGAGGTAGAGCACCGCTATCCAACCCGGGAAACTGATGTGCGCGAAGGCGCTCCAGTCACCTTGCAGGATCACCACCAGCGCGATCGCCACCGCGCCCGACGGGATCATGATCGACGCCACCACCGTTGCGCGGTACTTGCGCAGCGCGTAGCTCGATGCGACGTTGTAGATCGAGCCCGACAGCACGGCCCCGAACATGTAGAGGTCTCCCTTCCAGGTTTCCGCGTTGGCGCCGACGATGCGGTCGCCCAGCGCGAATGCCACCGCCGCCAGGGCGAGCACGCCGCCGGCGACTTTGGTTCCCGTCAATCGCTCCCGTCCGACCAGCGCGGCCAGTGCCAGCGTGAACAACGGCTGTGTCGAGAGCACGAGTGCCGCACGCGCCGCCGGAATGTGCGCAAGGCTCATGGTGAAGAACCAGGGGAACAGCGCGAACTGCACGAGCCCCAGGCTCACGACGATGGGCACGTCGCGCGGTGCAACGCGCACCGGCGTGCGCGGCAACGTGAAAAGGAGCATCAGCACGCTGGCGCCTGCGAAGCGCAGCAGGATGGTCGGCAGCACACCCGCTTCCGGAACCACGAAGCGCGTGGCCACGATCGCGGAGCCGCCGAGCGTGCTGGAGAGGCAGGCGGCGAGAACGGCCAGCAGGGGGAGAGGGAGGTTCTTCAAGGACTCTGGGATGGGCTAACAGCGCCACCACCCTGACCCGCCCCCGGCGGAGCCGGGGGCGGGAACGCACTGCACTGGCATTCTCGCCTCCGGCAACCGGGGGCACTCCTTCCCCCGGCTTTGCCGGGGGAAGGTTGGGATGGGGGCAAACGTCTGGCGATGAAGTCCGAACCCCCGCCCCACCCATACCTCAGGACCGATCCGTCACCGCCCCCTTGGAGGCCGTCGATACCAGCTTCACGTACTTCGCCATGAGACCCCGCGTGTAGCGCGGCGCCGGCTGTTTCCACGCCGCCCGCCGCTTGGCGAGTTCCTCGTCGGACACGTGCATCTGGATCAACTGCTTGTGCGCATCGATCGTGATCGTGTCGCCTTCCTTGACCAGCGCGATCGGACCACCCACGAACGCCTCGGGGGCCACGTGACCCACCACCATGCCCCATGACGCGCCGGAGAAGCGACCGTCGGTCAGCAGACCGACCGATTCGCCGAGCCCCGCGCCCACCAGTGCCGAGGTGGGCGAGAGCATCTCCTGCATGCCCGGCCCGCCCTTGGGCCCTTCGTAACGGATCACCACCACGTCCCCCGCCTTGACCTTGCCGCCGATGATCGCCTCCATCGTCTCCGCCTCGGAGTCGAACACGCGGGCCGGTCCGGTGATCACCGGGCTCTTGAGACCCGTGATCTTGGCCACGCAACCTTCCGGGGCGAGATTGCCCTTGAGGATCGCGAGGTGCCCCTGCTCGTACAAGGGGTCATCCCACGCGTGGATGACGTCCTGATCGGTGCGACGGACCGGGTTCAATGCCTTCAGTTCCTCGCCGATGGTGCGGCCGGTGATCGTCATGCAGTCGCCGTGCAGCAGCCCGTGGTCGAGCAGCATCTTGAGCACCACGGGCACACCGCCGGCCTTGTGGAAGTCGGTGGCGACGTACTTGCCCGACGGCTTCAGGTCGCAGATCACCGGTGTGCGCAGGCGGATGCGTTCGAAGTCGTCGATGGTCCATTCGACCTCGGCGGCAGAGGCGATGGCGAGGTAGTGCAGCACCGCGTTGGTGGAACCGCCGGTGGCCATCACCAGAGACACCACGTTCTCGATGGACTTGCGGGTGATGATGTCGCGCGGGCGGATGTTCTTCCGCACCGCGTTGACGAGCACCTTCGCCGATTCCGCGGCGGAATCGGCCTTCTCCGGATCCGGCGAGGCGATCTGCGAGGAGCCGAGCAGGCTCATGCCCAGCGCCTCGAACGACGAGGACATCGTGTTGGCGGTGAACATGCCGCCGCATGCGCCCACGGTCGGACAGGCGTTGCGCTCGACACCTTCGAAGTCCTCTTTCGACATCTTGCCGGCCGTGTAGGCGCCCACCGCCTCGAAGGCACTGGCGATGGTGAGGTCGCGACCCTTCCAGTTCCCCGGCTTGATGGTGCCCCCGTACACGTAGATCGCGGGCACGTTCATCCGGGCGATGGCCATCATGCCACCGGGCATGTTCTTGTCGCAGGCACCGATCACCAGCACGCCGTCCATCATCTGCCCGTTGACCGAGGTCTCGATCGCATCCGCAATCACCTCGCGCGACACCAGCGAGTACTTCATGCCTTCGGTGCCCATGCCGATGCCGTCGGTCACGGTCGGCACGCCGAACACCTGCGGCTTCCCACCGGCCGCGTCGATGGCCTGCATCGCGCGATCCACCAGGGGCTGGATGCCGGCGTTGCACGGGTTCATGTTGGAGTGGCCGTTGGCCACGCCGATGATCGGTTTTTCGAAGTCGCCGTCGCCGAAGCCGACGGCACGCAGCATCGCGCGGTTGGGGGAGCGGGCAACGCCGGCCGTGATGAGTTTCGAGCGCCAATTGTCGGCCATGGTGGAATCCTCCGAGTCTGAAGTGCGGGTGTGAGCGGGGGCAAGCGGTCACGCGCGGTCGAAGAGCGCGGTCCGTCGCTGATTTTCAGCCAGTTTCGCCCAAGTCTCCGACGTGCGTCTAATATATTATCCGGGCCGGATTGATACCTGATAGCTATGAACATCGAACTGCGCCATCTGCGCTATTTCGTCGCGGTCGCGGAGGAGTTGCACTTCGGGCGCGCGGCGCAGCGGCTGCACATCTCCCAGCCGCCGCTGTCGATGCAGATCCGGGCGCTGGAGGAAAATCTCGGCGTCCAGCTGCTCGAACGGACGCAGCGCCGGGTTGCTCTCACCCAGGCGGGCAGCGCGTTTCTCGGCGAAGCCCGCCAGATCCTCGCGCGAACCGAACAGGCGACCCTGCTCGCCCGCCGCGCGAGCCGTGGCGAAGTCGGCAATCTCGCGGTCGGGTTCGTGAGCACGGCCGACTACAACGTCCTGCCGCCGCTGCTGCGCGAGTTCCGGCAGCGGGTACCGGCTGTGCATCTCGCGCTGCACGAGTCCACCACCGACCGGCAGCTGGCGGACCTGATCGACGGGCGCATCGACGTCGGCTTCGTGCTGCCGCCGGTCGAGGATGCGCGCCTCGCCTACCGGACGATTCACCGCGAGACCCTGGTGGTCGCGCTGCCGGCGCGTCACCCGCTCGCCCGCCAGCGCGGCAAGTTACGGCTGGCCGCCCTGGCCGAATCGCCCTTCATCCTGTTCCCGCGGCCGCTGGCCCCGAGCTTGTACGATGCGGTGGTGAGCTATTGCAGCGCCGCCGGTTTCAGTCCGCACATCGAGCAGGAAGCGGTACAGATGCAGACGATCGTGAGCCTGGTCTCGGCCGAGATCGGCGTCGCCCTGATTCCCGCCTCCCTGCGGCATCTGGGCCGCACCGGCGTCGTCTACAAGGCACCGGTCGAGCCCAGCCCGTTCACCGAGATCGGGCTCGCCTGGCGGCGCGACGACGCGCTCGCCACCCTCCAGGTTTTTCTCGAAATCGCCTTGCCGGCAGGGCACGGTGCCGCAACGTGAGCGCCGAGATTCGCCATCTCCCCGACGAAGCGGCCACCCTGGCGCTGGGCGCGCGCATCGCCGCGGAACTCACGCCGGGTCTCAGCCTCCATCTGCACGGAGACCTCGGGGCGGGGAAAACCACCTTCGCCCGGGGCCTGTTGCGAGCCCTGGGATACCGCGGCCGGGTGAAGAGTCCGACCTTCACCCTGGTTGAACTTTACAAGCTTTCTAGTTTATCCTTGTACCACTTTGATTTTTATAGATTCGACGATCCGAAAGCGTGGCTCGACGCCGGCTTCCGCGAACACTTCGACGGCATCAACGTCTGCCTCGTGGAGTGGCCGGAGAAAGCCGGTCCGGAATTGCCCGCTCCGGATCTCGATATCAGCCTCGGTGTGGTGCCCGAGGGCGGCAGAACGGTGCGACTGGAAGCACACACGGAGAAAGGCGAACGTTGCCTGCAGGGTCTCATGAGCGATTGAACCGGCTGTGCCGCTGGGTGACCGGAGGCGTGCTGGCGGCCGCACTCGCCCTGCCTGCGCTGCCCTCGCTCGCCGGGCCTCTCACCGCGGTGCGCGTGTGGCCCGGTCCCGACTACACGCGACTCACGCTCGAATCGCCCCAGGTCATCGCCTACAAGCTCTCCACGATCCGCGATCCGGAGCGGCTCGTGCTCGATCTCGAAGATCTCGACATCGGCACCGTTCTCGACGCCCTCCCGGCCCGCATCGCGCCGGACGACCCGTATCTGCGTTCGGTACGAATCGGCCGGATGAAGCCGGGGACGGTACGGCTCGTGTTCGACCTCAAGGTATCGGTGGAGCCCCAGGCCTTCCTGCTGAAACCGGTGGGCGACTACGGTCACCGGCTGGTACTCGATTTCTATCCGACCGAACCGGTCGATGCAGTCATGGCGCTGCTGCGCAATGCCGAGCGCGACAGGGCCGCTGCTCAGGCTGGCACCACGTCGGAGAGTGTGGGCGCCGCCCCCGGCACGAATGGCGAACCCGAATCCGTGGCGCCGGCCGCTGCGTCGCCGGGCGTCACCGACAAGCCATCGACCGATGCACAACCCCCGAAAGCAGCGGCGATCAAGCCCACCCCACCGCTCGACTTGAAGGGTGGACGGGAACTCGTGATCGCCATCGACGCCGGGCATGGCGGCGAGGATCCGGGTGCGAAGGGCCGTGACGGCACCTGGGAGAAGCAGGTAACTCTCGCCATCGCCCGCAAGCTGAAGGCAGCCGTCGATGCCGAGCCCGGCCTGCGCGCGGTGCTCACACGCGACGGCGACTACTTCATTCCGCTGCAGAACCGCGTGATCAAGGCCCGCGCCGCCGAAGCCGACCTGTTCGTGTCGATCCACGCGGACGCCTTCATCAAGCCGCACGCGCGCGGCTCCTCGGTCTTCGCATTGTCGGAACGCGGCGCGACATCCGCGGCGGCACGCTGGCTCGCCAAACGCGAAAACGAGGCCGACCTGATCGGCGGCGTGAACATCGATGTGGCCGATCCGTTCCTGAAGCAGGTGCTGCTCGACCTGTCCCAGACCGCGACCATCAACGACAGTCTCAAGCTGGGCCGTGCCGTACTGGACCAGATCGGCACCATCAACACCCTGCACAAGCCGCGGGTGGAACAGGCCGGCTTCGCCGTGCTGAAGGCGCCCGACATCCCTTCGATCCTGGTGGAGACGGCATTCATCAGCAACCCGGAAGAGGAAAAGCGGCTCAAGGACGAGGACTACCAGACCGAGATGGCCGCGGCGCTGCTCGCCGGCATCAAGCACTACTTCGCGAAGAATCCGCCGGTGGCCCGCGGTCGTGTCACCGGGCCACCTCCGACACCGGTCCGCACCGCGGCAGCCGAGCCGCGGGCACCCGCCGCAACGGCAACCACCGCCAAGACCGCAGCCGCACCGGCCAAGCCGGTCAAGGCTGCGGCCCCACGCCGCCCGCCGGAAGCCGCTCCCCTGCCAGTGGCCTGCGTCGAAAGGAAGTCGAAATCGTCAGGCGCTGCGACAGCGCGGCATTGCCCGAAGCTACCTTCCGCCCGCCCTCCACGGCTCGCGGCGCGTGACTGAAGTTGACTGCCTCCTCCATAGGCCTCCGGCCTGTCCGCCCGCGGGAGCCAGCCCGCTTGGGTCAGGACGGCGCGGGCTGAGTCGGCGTGGCACACACCAGCGGCAATGTCTGCGGCATCCTGCTCGCCGCCGGCAGTAGCAGCCGTTTCGGCGGCAGCAAGCTCACGCACCCGCTGCCCGGGTCCGGGCTGCCGCTCGCGGTCGCCTCCTGGCGCCATCTGAAAGCGGCGATCCGCCAAAGCTGCGCCGTGGTACGTGCCGGTGATGCGACGCTGATCGAGTTGTTGCGCGCCGAGGGCGCCCGCGTCATCGAATGCGATGACGCGAACGAGGGCATGGGACGCAGCTTGAGCTGCGGCATACGCGCCAATCCTTACGCGACCGCCTGGGTCGTTGCTCTCGGCGACATGCCCGCGCTGCGCACCGAAACCATTGGCGCGGTGGCTCACTCACTGGAGCACGGTGCTGCAATCGCCCTGCCCGTCCAAGGCGGACAACGCGGTCACCCCGTGGGGTTCTCCGCCCGGTTCGGCCCTGAACTGTCCGACCTGCGCGGCGACGCCGGCGCGCGCGCCGTGCTCAAAGCGCACGCCGCCAGCGTGATCGAACTGACGGTCGACGACGCCGGCATCATCGCCGACGTCGACACGCGCGAGGACCTCGCGCGCGTCGGCAACTGAACCCGCCCTACAAGCTCGCGAGGTAGTGCCCGAGCGCCTCGATCTGCTCGTCGGTCAGGCTCTTCACCGTCGCGCTCATGACGCCGTCGTCATTGGTGCGCGCACCGTCGCGATAATCCTTGAGCTGCTTGATGATGTAGGTGTGCTTCTGGCGCGCAATGCGCGGAAACTCGTTGAGCCCCTTGTAGCCCGGCTGATGGCACGCGGCGCACTGCGCCTCCTCGGCGAGCTTCTTGCCTTTCTCCACCAGCGCCGGATCGGGCTTGAAGCTGCCGCTGCGCAGCATGTTCTGCGACGAGAAGTACTCGGCGAGATCCTTCACGTCCTGTTCGTTCAGGATGCCCACGGATGGCGACATCATCGAATTCTTCCGCTTGCCTTCCTTGAAGGCCATGATCTGGCGATACAGGTATTCCTTGGTCTGTCCGGCGAGGCTCGGGTAGAGCCCGGAACTCGAATTGCCGTCCGTCCCATGGCAGTGGGCACAGGAGTCGGACTTGGCCGCCATAGCGGCACCAGCGCCGGCCATGGACGCCAAGCCCAGGGTCGCGGCGAGAATCAACGGTTGGATACGCATGGTCTTATCGTGAAGTTCGAGGTGAATCGACGACCGGCACAGCGCGTTCTCCAAGCGGTGCGCCGGTCGGTAATCAGGGCTTCAACATCATCGCCTTCAGCGTGCCGATGACGGCGAAGTTGCCGCGGAACTGGTTGGACGTGCTCTTGAGCTCCACCTGCACCCGTCCGTTCACCTCCTGCCCGGGCGACACGTCGAATTGCCCGTTCGCGACCAGCAGGCCGGACTGCAGGCGCAGGTTGCGGTACTGGTAACGGCCACCGGCCACGCTCATGGTTCCGGTGAGCTCGTCGAACCGGCTCTTGCCGCCGCGAATCCCCTCGCGGGCCGGCGTCTGCAGCGCCCGGACCAGATCGATGCCGTCCAGCGTACCCTTGCGCAGCGTGAAGTTGGCCTGAGCCTGCGGCGCGTCCATGAGTTGCGCGAGCGAAGGCCCGGTCATCTCGATCCGGCCCTTCGCGTCGAGCTGGCCGCTCGACTTCGCATCCTTGGTCAGGGTCTCCATGAACGGGTACAGCTCCACGTGACCGGTCTCGAACTCGGTCTCCAGGTTCCAGCCCGTTGTCCAGGTGAGCTCGGCGGTGCCCTTGACGGAGCCACCGTACATGAGCCCCTCGATCTCGGACAGCGTTATGCCCTTGTTGGTGGCAACCCCCTTCGCGACGAAATCGTCGAACACCACGCTGGGGCCCATCGGCAACTTGAAGCCCTTGCCGCTCGCCTCGATGGAGATGCCGGCATCGGTGGGCGTCAGGTCCGCCCGGAACGTGCCGTCCGACAATTTGACGTTGCCCCCGCGATACTCCGCATCGCGCGACAGCAGGACCTCCACGTCGATCGGCGGCGTATCGACTCCCTTCATCGCGATCTTCACGTTGCGTACCACGAGGCGCCGCACGTCGACATTGCCCTGTCCGCCGCTTTCGTGCTTCGCCCACGTGACGATGCGTGCGAGGGCCTCGGCACTCGTGGCGACCCCATCCACCTCCATGCGCCGCACCACCACCTGATCGCTGAACAGCGAACCCAGCTCGGGATACACCTTGATGGTGGTGATCTGCACGTCGAGCTGCTGGCCGATCTTGACGTTGTCCAGCTTGAATTCGAGGCTCGGCAGGATCGACATGTGCAGTTGGGCGATCGACACCGGCTCCTTGATGCGACGTGACGCCGCCCCCTCCAGCGCGGGAATGTACGACGACATCGGCATGAACTGCAGCGTGCCCACCAGCACCGCGATCAATACGCCGAACACGATGACGAAAGGCTTCGCCCGGTTCCACGGCGTGCGCTTGCGCTGGTCGAGCAGCGCCTTGCGGGCAGCCTTCTGGCGGTCGCGCTCCTCCTGTTCGGCGCGGCTCTTCGCGAGTGCCTCCTCGCGCATGCGGCGTTCGCCTTCCTGCCGGGCGATGTCCGCCTTCTTGCGCGCCTCTTCCTCGCGCTGCTTGCGCTCTTCCTTTTCCTTCGCCTTGCGTTCGGCGTCTTCTTTCGCCTTGCGCGCGGTCTCCTCGCGCGAACGCTTCTCCGCATCTTCCTTGGCGCGCTTGGCCTCCTCGGCGATGGAGCGGGCCTCCGATTCCTGCCGCTCGCGCGCTTCGCGCTCGGCCTCCTCCATGGCGAGGCGCGCTTCCTCTTCCATCTTGTGGCGGCGCTCCTGCTCTTCGAGCGCCTTGCGCATCGCCTCTTCCTGGACCTTCAACTGGGCTTCGATGTCGATGCCCTCGCCGCCGAAGGCACTCACGTCCATCACCGGCGGCGCTTCGTTCGATTCGTCGCGCACGGGCTGCATCCCGGCTTCGCGTTCGCGGCGCTTGCGTTCGTCGGCCTCCTCGCGGCGGCGGCGATCTTCCTCTTCCTCGCGGCGCCGGCGCTCTTCTTCCTCGCGGCGTCGCTCGTCCTCTTCGCGACGCCGTTCCTCGTCGCGCCGACGCGCGTCATCCTCTTCGCGGCGGCGGCGCTCATCCTCCTCGCGCTGGCGCTCCTCTTCCTCGCGGCGCCGGCGTTCATCCTCCTCGCGGCTGCGAGCTTCCTCGTCTTCGCGGCGCCGGCGTTCTTCGGCTTCGCGCGCGGCTTCGGCGGCCCGCTCGACAACACTGTCGTTGCCGCGAATCGCTTCGCGCTGGCGCCGGATCGACTCGTGCCGCGCGACCAGTTCCTCCTCTTCGCGCTGCAGCCGCTCCTCTTCCTCGCGGCGCTTGCGTTCCTCTTCTTCCTTGCGCTTGCGCTCTTCCTCTTCGCGGCGCAGGCGCTCTTCCTCTTCGCGGCGCTTGCGCTCCTCTTCTTCGCGGCGCAACCGTTCCTCTTCCTCGCGACGCTTGCGCTCTTCCTCTTCGCGGCGCTTGCGGTCCTCTTCTTCCTTGCGCTTGCGCTCTTCCTCTTCGCGGCGCTTGCGTTCTTCCTCTTCCTTGCGCTTGCGCTCCTCTTCTTCCTTGCGCTTGCGCTCTTCCTCTTCACGCTGCTTGCGTTCCTCTTCCTCGCGCCGTTTGCGTTCCTCTTCTTCCTTGCGCTTGCGCTCTTCCTCTTCGCGGCGCTTGCGTTCTTCCTCCTCGCGGCGCTTGCGTTCCTCTTCTTCCTTGCGCTTGCGCTCTTCCTCTTCGCGGCGCTTGCGTTCCTCTTCTTCCTTGCGGCGGCGCTCTTCCTCTTCGCGGCGCTTGCGATCTTCCTCTTCCTTGCGCTTGCGCTCCTCCTCTTCCCGACGCTTGCGATCCTCCTCTTCGCGCCGGCGGCGTTCCTCGTCTTCGCGACGCTTGCGTTCCTCTTCCTCCCGGCGCTTGCGCTCCTCCTCCTCCTTGCGCTTGCGTTCCTCCTCTTCGCGCCGACGCCGCTCCTCGTCCTCGCGCGCGCGCCGCTCGGCGTCTTCCTTGGCCTTGCGTTCGGCTTCGATGCGCGCCAGGCGGGCCTCTTCCTCCAGGCGTTTCTTCTCCGCCTCGAGGCGCTTGCGCTCCTCTTCGAGGCGGCGCTTCACTTCTTCTTCCAGCTTGGCGCGGCGCGCAGCCTCTTCCTTGGCCTTCTTCTCGGCCTCTTCGCGCGCGCGCCGCTCGGCGTCGATGCGGGCCTTGGCTTCGGCCGCCAGCCGCAGGCGCATCTCCGCTTCCTGCTTGGCGCGCTGCTCGGCTTCCTGCTTGGCGCGCTGCTCCGCCTCGATCTTGGCACGGGCCTGGGCTTCGACCTGAGCGCGTCGTTGAGCCTCCTCGCGCGCCACCTTCTCGGCCTGCTCGCGCGCCGTCCGTTCCGCCATTTCGCGCGCCTGGGCGGACTTGGCCTCGGCCGTCTTGCGCTCCGCCTCCTCCCGGGCCTTCTGCTCGGTCTGGGCGCTCGTGTAGAAGCCGGGCTTAGTCGATGGCGCCAGCATCGACGTGAAGTCGAGATCGTCCACGTAGGACGCTGCCGGCGCCGCAGGCGGGAATTCCTGCGGCTGGGAGGTGATCACCTCCTTGATGAAGCCCAGGTCGGAAAGCTGCCGCAGTTGCAGCAGCAGGTCCTTGTCGGAGATTCGCCCCAGCCGCTCCTGGAGATCGGGGAACGCCGATTTCCCGTCGACCAGGTTGAGCAGCTTGAACAGGTCCCGGGACAGGCTTTTCGACTTGTTCTTGACCTCGAGTAGGCCTTTGCCCGTCTTGGAGTAGATCGTGGACTTGTCCATGCGCGCGCTGTCTGATGGGGGCGAAACGGCACCCGGATCCCGGTCCCTTAAGCCGGCCCGCCGTCCCCGAGGCTACCGCATTATAGGCAGCCCGGCCCAGGGCGCCCAGTGCAACACCGCCGGGACGCCACCTACTCGATGGCCTTGACGATGTCCTCGATCACCTTTTTGGCATCGCCGAACACCATCATGGTCTTGTCCATGTAGAAAAGCGGGTTGTCCAGGCCGGCGTAGCCGGAGGCCATCGAGCGCTTGTTGACCAGTACGGTGCGGGCCTTGTGCACCTCGAGGATCGGCATGCCGTAGATGGGGCTCCCCTTCTGCTCGGCGAGCGGGTTCACCACGTCGTTGGCCCCGAGCACCAGCACCACGTCGGTGGTGCCGAACTCGCTGTTGATGTCCTCCATCTCGAACACCTGGTCGTAGGGGATCTCCGCCTCCGCCAGCAGCACGTTCATGTGGCCCGGCATGCGCCCGGCCACGGGGTGGATCGCATAACGGACCTGCACGCCCTTTTCGGTCAGCTTGGCGGCCATCTCCTTCACCGCATGCTGGGCCCGGGCCACGGCGAGACCGTAGCCGGGGACGATGATGACGCTTTCCGCGTTGCCCATCACGAACGCTGCGTCGTCAGCGCTGCCGGAACGCACCGACTTCTGCTCCGAGCCGCCGGCGGCAGTCGCGGTCTCGCCGCCGAAGCCGCCCAGGATCACGTTGAAGAACGACCGGTTCATCGCCTTGCACATGATGTAGGACAGGATCGCACCCGACGAACCCACCAGCGACCCGGCGATGATCAACATCGGGTTGTTGAGCGAGAAGCCGATACCGGCGGCCGCCCACCCGGAATAGGAGTTCAGCATCGACACCACCACCGGCATGTCGGCCCCGCCGATGGGGATGATGATCAGCACGCCGACGATGAACGCCAGGGCCAGCATGGCGAAGAACGTGGTCCAGTTCTCGGTGAAGACGAAGGCGAGGCCCAGGCCCACGATCGCGATGCCCACCAGCAGGTTGATGACATGCTGGCCCGAGAACACCACCGGCGCGCCCTGGAACAGGCGGAACTTGTACTTGCCCGACAGCTTCCCGAAGGCGATGACCGAGCCGCTGAAGGTGATCGCACCGATGGCAGCGCCGAGGAACAGCTCGAGGCGGTTGCCATGCGGAATCGGCTCGCCCTGCGGGGTGATGCCGAAGGCATAGGGTTCGGCCACCGCCGCAATGGCGATGAACACGGCCGCGAGACCGATCATGCTGTGCATGAACGCGACCAGCTCCGGCATCTTGGTCATCTCGACCCGCTTCGCCATGATCGAGCCGGCACCGCCACCGACCACCAGGCCGGCGAGGACGTAGCCCAGGCCCGCAACCCCCTGTTCGCTCAGCGTGAGGATCAGCGCCGCCGTGGTGACCACCGCAATGGCCATGCCCACCATGCCGAAGGCATTGCCGCGCCGCGACGTGGTCGGATGCGACAGGCCCTTCAGGGCCTGGATGAAGAAGACCGACGCCACCAGGTAGAGCAGCGTGACGACGTTCATGCTCATCGCGCTTCTCCCCCGGCCTTGCGTTCCTTCTTCTTGAACATCTCGAGCATGCGCCGCGTCACCAGGAACCCGCCGAACACGTTGACCGCCGCCAGGGCTACCGCGAGCACGCCCATGGTCTTGCCCAGGCCGGTGACGGTAAGCGCCGCAGCCAGCATGGCACCGACGATGACGATGGCCGAAATGGCGTTGGTGACCGACATGAGCGGTGTGTGCAGCGCCGGAGTGACGTTCCAGACCACGTGGTAGCCCACGTAAATGGCGAGCACGAAGATGGTGAGATTGATGACGGTGTGGCTGACGGCTTCCACTTGTTTGGTCTCCGTGTGCGTTACTTGCGGGCGAGTTCGCCGCCGATGCACGCGAGCGTGCCGGCCACGACTTCGTCTTCGCGGTTCAGGTTGAAGGCGCCGGTCTTGGCGTCCAGCATGAGCGCGAGGAAAGTGATGAGGTTGCGGGCATACAGCGCGCTCGCGTCCGCGGCCACCAGGGCCGGCAGGTTGGCGATGCCGACCAGGTGGACGCCGTGCTTGACCACGGTCTTGTCGAGCTCCGACAGCGGACAGTTGCCGCCCTGCTCCACCGCCATGTCGACGATCACCGAACCGGGTCGCATGGATTTCACCATGTCCTCGGTCACCAGCACCGGCGCCGGCCGGCCCGGGATGAGGGCGGTGGTGATCACGATGTCGGCCTGCTTGATGCGCTCGGCCACCAGCGTCGCCTGACGCTTCTTGTAGTCCTCGCCCATCTCGCGCGCGTAACCGCCCTGGCCCTTGGCGAGTTCCTTTTCGGCATCGGTGAGCGGCACCTCGATGAACTTGGCACCGAGGGATTCCACCTGCTCCTTGGTCTCCGGCCGCACGTCGGTGGCCTCGACCACCGCACCGAGGCGCTTCGCCGTGGCGATCGCCTGCAGGCCCGCGACCCCCACGCCCATGATCACGACGCGCGCCGCCTTGATCGTGCCGGCCGCGGTCATCATCATCGGCATCAGCCGGCCGTAGGTGTTCGCGGCGATCATCACGGCCTTGTAGCCGCCGATGTTCGCCTGCGACGACAACACGTCCATGCTCTGGGCCCGCGAGATGCGCGGCAGCCATTCCATGGCGAAGGCCGTGGCGCCGGTCTTCGCGATCGCCTCCAGCCCCTCCTTCTGATGGGGCGCGAGCAGACCGATCAGGAGCTGATCCTTGCGCAACATCCCGATCTCGGCGGCATCCGGCCCGCGCACCTTCAGCACGATATCGGCGGTCCCGAAGATCTCGGCCGCCGATCCGACGATGGTGGCACCGGCCGCTGTGAATTCTGCATCCGGAATGGAACTGCCAGCACCGGCACCGGCCTGCACCATGATCTTGTGATGCCCGCCGGCCGCGAGCTTCTTGACGGTCTCGGGCGTCGCGGCAACCCGCGTCTCGCCCGGCCGCGTCTCTGCCGGAATCCCGATCTGCATAGCCTCAACCACCTCCGAGAGTGCGGCGCCTTCGTGAGTGCGCCCGCGTATTGAATCCTGTCGATGCTATCCGGATACGAGGCAGTGGTGCAGCCCCTCCCGCGAATATGAATTATAGGTTGAGCCGGGAAGGCGACGCCAGACTCCCGCGCGCGGGAACGTCGGAGGCTCTCGCCTATAATCATCCATTCATGTCCGCAATCCGCGTCCTACCCGACCAGCTCGTCAATCAGATCGCCGCCGGCGAAGTGATCGAGCGCCCGGCCGCGGCCCTCAAGGAGCTGCTGGAGAACAGCCTCGACGCCGGTGCCGGCTCCATCGAAGTGGCGCTCGAGGCCGGCGGTACGCGGCGCATCCGCGTGCAGGACGACGGCGTCGGCATCGAGGCCGGCGAGCTGCCGCTGGCATTGGCCCGCCACGCCACCAGCAAGATCGCGAGCCTCGACGACCTCGAGCGCGTCGGCACGCTCGGATTCCGCGGCGAAGCGCTCGCCAGCATCGCTTCGGTCGCCCAGCTCGCGCTCACTAGCCGGCGCGCCGATGCACGCCACGCCTGGCGCATCGAATCGCGCGGTGGCGAGCTCACCGAGGCGGCGCCGGCGGCGCTCGACCGCGGCACCGTGATCGACGTGCTCGACCTGTACTTCAACACGCCGGCGCGGCGCAAGTTCCTGAAGACCGAGGCGACCGAGTACGCACATACGGAGGAAGCCTTCAGGCGCATCGCGCTGTCGCGTCCCGACACCGCGTTCACGCTGACTCACAACGGCCGTCCGATCTGGCGCCTGCCGGCCCAGGCGCTCGATGCGCGCCTCGCGGAAATCCTCGGCAGCGGCTTCGAACAGGCATCGGTGCGATTCGACGAAGGCTCGACGCTGCTGCGCATCCACGGTGCCGTCGGTCTGCCCGCGGCGGCCAAGGGTTCGCGCGATGCCCAGTACTTCTTCGTGAACGGCCGGTTCGTTCGCGACAAGCTGCTCGCCCACGCGGTGCGCGAGGCCTACCGCGACGTGCTGCACGGCGATCGCCATCCGGCATTCGCGATCTTCCTCGAGGTGCCGCCGGACACCGTCGACGTCAACGTCCACCCGACCAAGGCCGAGGTGAAGTTCCGCGACAGCCGCGCGGTACACCAGTTCGTTCTGCACGCGGTCGAGAAGGCCCTCGCTCGCACCCAGCCGGGCGCCGCCCCGGCGCCGACGCCGGCACCGACGTGGCTCGCGCGGACCGGCGCCGGCACGCCGTCGCAATCGTCCATGCCGCTGTCCGCCGGTGAACCGCTCGCGTTCTATGACCGCCTGTTCGGGCGTGCGGCGGAAGCGCCGGCACGAGCCGCAGTCGCGCTGGCCGAAGCGCCGCCGGCCCCGGCCGACCAACCACCGCTCGGCTATGCCATCGGCCAGCTTGCGGGTGTATACGTGCTCGCGCAGAACCGCGAAGGCCTGGTCGTCGTCGACATGCACGCGGCGCACGAACGCATCGTCTACGAACGCCTGAAGCGCGCGCTCGACGCCGCCGCCATTCCCACCCAGCAGTTGCTCATCCCCGCCACGCTGGTGGCGACCGCCCTCGAAGTGGCAACGGTCGAGGAGAATCCCGAGCTGCTCGCGCAACTCGGCTTCGAGATGGCGACACTCTCGCCCACGAGCCTCGTGGTGCGTTCCATCCCGGTCATGCTGCGCGATGCCGATCCGGCCACGCTGGCGCGCGACGTGCTGCGCGAGATCGCCGAAGTGGGATCGAGCCGCGCGCTCACCGATCGTCGCGACGAGATGCTGGGCACCCTCGCGTGCCACAGCGCGGTGCGTGCCAATCGCATGCTGACGATCCCGGAGATGAACGCGCTGCTGCGCGACATGGAACAGACCGACCGCGCCGACCAATGCAACCATGGCCGGCCCACGTGGTATCAGTTCTCCATGGCGGACCTCGATCGGCTGTTCCTGCGAGGAAGGTAGCGCGGCCGCGACCCGCTCCCGGTGAACCCGCCTGCGATACTGCTCATGGGGCCGACCGCGTCCGGCAAGACCCGGGTCGCGCTCGAACTGGCGCGCCGCTTCGATGCCGAGATCGTCAGCGTCGATTCGGCGCAGGTCTATCGCGGCATGGACATCGGCACCGCCAAACCCGACGCCGCCACGCGTCGGGCGGTCCCGCACCATCTGATCGACCTCATCGAACCCACCGAGAGCTACTCGGCCGCGCGCTTCGCCGACGAAGCGTGGCAGGCGATCCGCGAAATCGCCGGACGCGGCCGCCTGCCGCTGCTGGCCGGCGGCACGATGCTGTACTTCAAGGCGTTGCGTGAAGGCCTGTCGGCATTGCCCGCCGCCGACCCGGACACGCGCCTGGTGATCGACGCCATGGCCGCCGATCTCGGCTGGCCGGCCTTGCATGCGACTCTCGCCAAGCTCGATCCGGACACGGCGGCCCGTCTCGAGCCCGCCGACGCACAACGCATCCAGCGTGCGCTGGAAGTCTGCTGGCTCACCGGCCGCGCGATGTCGGAAGTCATCGCCGCCGGCCGCGCGACCCCGCCACCGCATCCGTTGATCGCCCTCTCGCTCGAACCTGCAGATCGCGCAGTGCTGCACGATCGCATTGCGGCACGCTTCGAGGAAATGCTGGAACTCGGCCTGATCGGCGAAGTTCGGCGCCTCAAGGAGACCTACGCACTCGATCCGCAGATGCCGTCGATGCGCTGCGTCGGCTACCGCCAGACCTGGGACTATCTCGCCGGGTCCTACGGACTGTCGACCCTGCGCGACAAAGGCGTCGCCGCGACGCGGCAGCTCGCCAAGCGCCAGCTCACGTGGCTCCGCGCGATGTCGGACGTCCAGCGATTCGATTGCCTTGCCGACGGCCTGGAAGAGCAGGTGGCGGAATACGTCGGCAATCGGCTTTGAAGGCTGCGGACATCCGCTGCCCCCATCCTAACCTTCCCCCGGCTGTTGCCGGGGGAAGGGACGTACACCCCTGCCCCCGCCTATGGTGGGGGCAGGCCGGGATGGGAGCCATCAAATCTTCCCGACGATCAGCCTCATCGATCGTCGCACTCCTCTCCTTCCCCCGCGCGACAAGCGTGGGGGAAGGCCGGGATGGGGGCCATCAAATCTTCCCGACGATCAGCCTCATCGATCGTCGCGCTCCCCTCCTTCCCCCGCGCGACAAGCGTGGGGGAAGGCCGGGATGGGGGCTATCAACTCGTCCCGACGATCAGCCTCACCGATCGTCGCACTCCCCTCCTTCCCCCGCGCGACAAGCGTGGGGGAAGGCCGGGATGGGGGCCATCAACTCTTCTCGACGATCTGCCTCACCGATCGTCGCACTCCTCTCCTTCCCCCGCGCGACGAGCGTGGGGGAAGGCCGGGATGGGGGCCATCAAATCTTCCCGACGATCTGCCTCACCGATCGTCGCACTCCTCTCCTTCCCCCGCGCGACGAGCGTGGGGGAAGGTTGGGATGGAGGCAGAAGACCTTACTGCATCCCCAACAACGCGTCCGCGCCGGCCTTCGCGATCACGCCATCCTGTTGTGAAGTCAC
>JAIEQG010000032.1 GCA_019747905.1 Burkholderiales bacterium | reverse complement strand
GCGCTGGTTACGACCCGCACGTGCTCGCGCCGGAACTCGCGGGCGTGCCGCAGGCCGCAGGAGTGCGCGATCATGTCGATCTCCTTGTTCATGTTCTGGGCGTAGTTCGCGACGCGCAGGTACTTTTCCTCGACGACCAGCCCTCTCTGGAGGCGCCGGTTGTGCGTGGTAACCCCGGTCGGACAGGCATTGGTGTGGCAACGCATGGCCTGGATGCATCCGAGCGAAAACATGAAGCCGCGAGCGGTATTGATGAAATCGGCTCCGGCGCACAGGGCCCAGGCGGCCTTCGCCGACGTCACCAGCTTGCCGGCCGCGACCACCCGGACGCGGTCCCGCAGACCCGATTCGATGAGCGCGTCCACCACGCGGGGCAAGGCTTCCGCGATGGGCAGTGCCATATGATCCATGAGCGCCTGGGGTGCGGCCCCGGTCCCGCCCTCCCCACCGTCGATCACCAGGAAATCGGGGGCGGCTTCGAGGCCCATGCGGCGCACCGATTCGCACAGGGCTCGCATGAGTTCCCAACCGCCGATCGCCGTCTTGATGCCGATCGGCTTGCCCGAGATCTCGCGTAACAGCCGCACACGCTCGAGCAGTTGATCCATGTTCGCGAGATCGCGATGGCGGTTCGGGCTGATGGAATCGGTGTGCGCCGGAATACCGCGGATCGCGGCGATCTCTTCGGTCACCTTGGCGCCCGGCAGGACCCCGCCCTTGCCCGGCTTCGCACCCTGCGAGAGCTTGATCTCGAAGGCCCTCACTTTCGGGGCGAGCAGCCTGATCTTGTCGAGATCGAGATCTCCCGCGGCATTGCGCACACCGTAGTTGGCTGTGCCGATCTGCATGATGATGTCGCACTCGCCTTCGAGGTGATGCGGCGAAAGCCCGCCCTCGCCCGTGTCCATCCAGCAACCAGCCAGCTTCGCGCCGCGCGAAAGGGCCCGCACCGCAGGCTCCGAGATCGCTCCGAAGCTCATGCCGCTCACGTTGACGATGGATTTCGCTTCGAACGGTTCGCGACAGTAGCCCGCACCGATGATGAGCGGCGGCGTCGGCGCACGCTCCTCCTCCAGAACCGGAAACGCGGCATTCACGAAGATGATGTTGCCCGGCTCGCTGATGTTGTTGGTGGAGCCGAAGCCGATCGTGCCGCCTTCGTCCTTCGCGAGCCGATAGACCCACGAACGCACCGAGCGGTTGAAGGGCATCTCCTCGCGGTCGTTCGCGAAGAAATACTGCCGGAAGTACTCGCCCTGGCGCTCGAACAAATAGCGCAACCGCCCCACCACCGGGAAGTTGCGCAGGATCGTGTGCTTCTTCTGGGTGACGTCCTGGATGAACCAGACTATGACGAGCCCGATCGCCAGCATGCCCAGGATGGTCACGAGGCCCTGCAGCAGCACGCCAGTCATCCTGGCTCTCCTCTCGCGGAGTTCAGGCCCGCTTGCGGGCCACGAAATCGATCAACGCCGAACGGCCGACGTGTTTCGTTCCTTCTGCCAGGACAGCTTCGTGCTCCCGGACATGGGCCACGTCGAAACCGGCGAAGGCCGCTTCCAGCATCGGCCGGGTGTACATGTGCGCACGGTCGGGCGGTCCGCCGGTTCCGAGTTCCACCTGCTCCGGCGTGTAACCCTGCAGCACGACCAGGCCGCCCGGCCGCAGCGACGTGTGGAAGCCTTCGAACAGGCGCGCCCGGTCTGCGGGTGCCGCGAACTGGATGAAGATGCACACCACCGCGTCGTATGCCGTCGGGATCCATTCCCAGGTGCGGATGTCCGCCTGCTCGAACCGTATGTCGACGGAATTGTTTTCGGCCAGCCGCCGTGCCTTCTGAAGGGCCAGCGGCGAGATGTCGAACCCGGCCACCTCGCAGCCGTGCCGAGCCAGCCACACGCTGTTGCGACCTTCGCCGCAAGCGACGTCGAGCACCTTCATGCCGGGGCGGAACAGTGCCCCCTGGCTTGCCAGAAAGACGTTCGGCTCGGTGCCGAAGATGTACTCACCCGCGGCGTAGCGCTTGTCCCAGAAGGCCTGCGCGTCGTCGAAGGTGGCCATGGATGCTAACTGGCGTGCTCCGCTATGTAGCGTTTGATGGCTGCCGGGTCGGGATCCATGGTCTCGAACCGCAGAGGCCGGTTCTCGATACCCACGTAGGCCGGCGGCCGCGCGGGATCACGCCCGAGTGCCTCACGGATGGTTTCGGCGAACTTCGCCGGCTGCGCAGTCTCGAGACAGATGAGCGGCACCCCTGCTTCGCGCCGTTCCAGACCGGCCTTGATGCCGTCGGCCGTATGGGTATCGACGACGACCTTGTAGCGCTCGTCGATCCGGCGGATCGTGGCCAGTCGATCCGCGTGGGTGCTGCGACCGGAGGCGAAACCGAAGTCGGCCACCTTCGCGAAATAAGGCGTGTTCGCCAGGTCGAAGGCACCGCCGCCATCGACGTTGCGCCACAGATCGGCCACCACCTGCGGCTCGCGACCCACCAGGTCGAAGATGAACCGCTCGAAATTGGATGCCTTGGAGATGTCCATCGACGGGCTGCTCGTCTGGGCGACGTCGGCGGCGGCACGCACGCGATAGCGGCCGGTACGGAAGAACTCGTCGAGCACGTCGTTTTCGTTGGTTGCGGCAACGAGACGAGCGACCGGCAGCCCCATCATGCGCGCCACGTGCCCCGCGCAGATGTTGCCGAAGTTTCCCGAAGGCACCGCGAAGGTCACCCGCTGATCGTCCGACGTGGTCGTCGCGAAATACCCTTTGAAGTAGTACACCACCTGGGCCATCATGCGCGCCCAGTTGATCGAGTTGACCGTGCCGATGCGGTGCTGCGCCTTGAAGGCGTGATCGTTCGACACCGCCTTCACCATGTCCTGGCAATCGTCGAACACGCCGCGCACCGCGATGTTGAAGATGTTCGCGTCCTGCAGCGAATACATCTGCGCGGTCTGGAAGGCGCTCATCTTGCCCTCGGGCGACAGCATGAACACGCGCACGCCGCGCTTGCCCCGCATCGCGTACTCCGCCGCCGAGCCGGTGTCGCCGGAGGTCGCTCCGAGAATGTTCAACTCTTCGCCGCGCTTTGCCAGCACGTACTCGAACAGGTTGCCGAGCAACTGCATCGCGACGTCCTTGAACGCGAGAGTCGGCCCGTTCGACAGATGCAGCAGATGCAAACCCGGTTCCAGCGTCGATACTGGCGTGATGTCGTCGGAACCGAACGCAGCCTTCGTGTAGGTACGATCCACGATGGCGCGCAGATCGGCCGCAGGAATGTCGTCGATGAACCGCGAGAAGATCGCGAAGGCGAGATCGCGATAGCCGAGCTTGCGCCATACGGCCAGTTCTGACCGCGTCACCTGCGGATAGACCTCCGGCACGGCGAGGCCGCCGTCGGGTGCCAGACCGCCCAGAAGAATGTCGGTGAAGCGCGTCGGCGGCATACCGCCGCGGGTGGAGATGTATCTCATGGGAAGATCAGTGGCGCGAGGCCGTCCCGAGCCGCTGATGCGCCCCCCTGGGGGGCAGCGACCATCGGGAGCGTGGTTGCCGGTCCATTCTGGTTGCTAGTTGCGGCCGAGCTCTTCGAGGCGGATGCGGGTGACCTTGCCCGACATGGTCGGCAGGGCTTCCATCTTCGCGATCGCTGCGTTGACCCGCTTCTCCACCGTGAGGTGGGTAAGCATCACGATGTCCACCTGGTCTTCGCCTTCGCCGGGTTCCTTCTGCACCATCGCGTCGATGGATATCCCGTTGTCGGCGAGGATGCGCGTGATGTCCGCCAGCACACCGGGACGATCCAGCACCCGCAGGCGCAGGTAGTAGGACGTCTCGACCTCCTCCATCGGCAGGATCGGGGTGTCCGAGAGCTGGTCCGGCTGGAACGCGAGATGCGGCACGCGATTGCCCGGGTCGGCGGTGTGCATGCGGGTTACGTCCACCAGATCCGCGACGACCGCCGATGCGGTCGGCTCGGCGCCCGCGCCCGCGCCGTAGTACAAGGTCGCGCCCACCGCGTCGCCTTTCACCAGGACCGCATTCATGACGCCTTCGACGTTGGCGATCAGTCGTCTCGCGGGAATCAACGTCGGATGCACCCGCAGTTCGATGCCGTTGGCGGCTCGGCGCGTGATGCCGAGCAGCTTGATCCGGTAGCCGAGCTGCTCGGCGTAGCGGATGTCGTCCCGCGTGAGTTTCGAGATGCCTTCGGTGTAGGCCTTGTCGAACTGCATGGGAATGCCGAATCCGATGGCAGCCATGATGGTGAGCTTGTGCGCCGCGTCCACGCCTTCGATGTCGAAGGTCGGATCGGCCTCGGCATAGCCAAGCCGCTGCGCTTCCTTCAGTACCGTGTCGAAGGCAAGCCCCTTGTCGCGCATTTCCGACAGGATGAAGTTGCTGGTGCCGTTGATGATGCCGGCGATCCACTCGATGCGGTTGGCCGTGAGCCCTTCGCGCAGCGCCTTGATGATCGGAATGCCACCCGCCACCGCGGCTTCGAAAGCGACCATGACGCCCTTCTTGCGCGCTGCGGCGAAGATCTCGTTGCCGTGGGTCGCGAGCAGCGCCTTGTTGGCGGTGACCACGTGCTTGCCGTTCTCGATGGCGGCGAGGATCAGGTCCTTCGCCACGGTGTAGCCGCCGATCAGCTCCACCACGATGTCGATGGCCGGGTCGCGCACGACCGCGAACGCATCATCGGTGAGGCGGGCTGCGTCGCCCACCAGTTGGCGTGCCCGCGCCTGGTCCTTGTCGGCGACGATGTCGATGACGATGCCGCGGCCGGCGCGACGCAGGATTTCTTCCTGGTTCCGGCGCAGCACGTTGAACGTGCCGCCGCCGACGGTACCGATGCCCAGCAGGCCGACGCGGATGGGGTTCATGGGAAGGACTTTCGAAAGCTGAAGGACGGAATGGTGAAACCTTCGCGGAAATAGAACCGGTGCGCCCCGCTGCGCTGAACGCCCGATTCGAGATCGACACCCGGGCAGCCGCGCGCCTTCGCTTCGGCCTCGATCCAGGCGATCAATGCGTGACCGACGCCATGGGAGCGTCGCTTCTCGTCGGTGACGAGATCGTCGACATAGCAGCGCTTACCCACGTGCGTATTGCGAAAGAAACGGAACACGGCCACGCCGGCGACGTGCCCTTCCTCCACTGCGACGGCCACCTCGCCACCGTCGTCGCAGATGCCCTGCATGGCGCCCACGTAGTCCTGCGGGATCTGCGGCCGCAACTGGCGATGCACGGGTTCGGCCGCCGCCAGCAGGGCGGCGTCGAGGATCTTCCCGTCCGGGCCGGAGACCCGGACCACTGCGATGCTCATCCGGCCCGCACCAGCGCCGGCGGCGACATTACCCCGTCCTCGCGGAACATCTGCTTGATGCCGCGCACCGCCTGGCGCGTGCGTTCGAGATTCTCGATCAGCGCGAAGCGCACGTATTCGTCGCCGTAATCGCCGAAGCCGACTCCGGGCGACACCGAGACTTTTGCCTGGGCCAGCAGCTTCTTCGCGAATTCCAGCGACCCGAGCTGACGGTAGGGCTCCGGGATCCGCGCCCAGATGTACATGGATGCCTTGGGCTTCGTCACCATCCAGCCCGCTTCCTGCAGGCCCTTGTACAGAACGTCGCGGCGCTGCTCGTACTTGAGCCGGATCTCCTCGACGCAATCCTGCGGCCCTTCGAGTGCCGCGATCGCCGCCACCTGTATCGGCGTGAAGGTACCGTAGTCGTGGTAGCCCTTGATGCGCGCCAGCGCATTCACCAGCTTCGGATTGCCGACCATGAAGCCGATGCGCCAGCCCGCCATGTTGTAGCTCTTCGACATGGTGAAGAACTCCACCGCCACCTCGCGCGCACCCGGCACCTGCATGATGGAAGGAGCCTTCCAGCCGTCGAACACGATGTCGGCATAGGCGAGATCGTGCACCACGTAGATGCCGTGCTCGCGCGCCAGTGCCACCAGGCGCTCGAAGAAATCCAGCTCCACGCAACGCGCCGTCGGATTGGACGGGAAACCCACGATCAGCAGCTTGGGCTTCGGCGTGCACTCGCGGATCGCGCGTTCCAATTCCTCCAGGAAGTCGACGTCGTCGGTCATGCGCACGTGCCGCACGTCGGCGCCGGCGATCACCGCGCCGTAGATGTGGATCGGATAGGACGGATTGGGCACCAGCACGGTGTCGCCCCGATCCAGCACCGCCAGCATCAGGTGCGCCAGCCCTTCCTTGGAACCGATGGTGACGATCGCCTCGGTTTCCGGATCGAAGACCACGCCGAATCGGCGCTCGTACCAGTCGCAGATCGCCTTGCGCAGGCGGGGGATGCCCTTCGACACGGAATAGCCGTGGGTATCGGGCCGGTGGGCCGCCTCCATCAGCTTGTCGAGGATGTGCTGCGGCGTGGGCCCGTCGGGGTTGCCCATGCTCATGTCGATGATGTCCTCGCCGCGACGGCGGGCGGCCTGCTTCAGCTCGCCGGTGATGCTGAACACGTAGGGCGGCAGGCGCTTGATGCGGGGGAACTCGTGCATGGGTTCGGCTCGTCAGGCCCGGGAAGCGGGCCTAAAAATGCTAATGTTACGAGACCTTACCTCATTTGAGCAATCGGAAGTCCCAAGTGAAGCTGCACCTCGACCGGTTCGACGGTCGCAATTCGTTCACCGGCTACGGCGCAGGGTACGTGAGCGTCAACGGCCGGCGCTTTGAAGCGAGTCTCGTGGTCTTTCCGGACCGGCTGATCGATCCCTGGTCGATCACCTCGTTCGACCAGCTGGTCGAACCCGCCCTCGACTTCCTCGCCCCGCTGCCGCTCGAGATCCTGCTCGTGGGCACCGGTAGCACCATGCGGATGCTGCACCCCCGGCACTACCGCCGCCTGTCGGAGGCACGCATCGGGGTCGAGGTCATGGATACCAGCGCCGCGTGCCGGACCTACAACATTCTCCTCGCCGAGGGGCGCAAGGTGGCTGCGGCGCTGCTGGTGGGGTGAGGGCTGCGCCGGGTTTCAGCCTGCCAGCTTCTCGGGTTCCACCCCCACGCGCACGGCACCCCAGTGGCGTCCGCGAATGTAGATCGGCATCGACAGATCGTTCAACAGCTCGCCCGTGTCGCGCAGATAGGTCTGCAGCAGCATCGGTTGTTCACTGCGCGCGGCGTTGATCGCCGTGTCGTCGTTGAAGATGCGCTTGTCGCGGCTCGCGACGAGATCCTTCGCGGCATCGCCGGTGGGCGGCTGGGCGAATTTGCGATTGTGCGTAGGGGCGTAGCCGTTCGCATCCACGGCGATCGCGAAGCGCGCGCCGTCGAAACTTTCCAGCAACGCATCGCCGAGTGCCTGTAACCGCGCTTCGCACTTCTGATCGTAGGCCGTGCGGAATTTCTGCGGCTGCGAGCCGGGAATCTCCTTGTAGCTCCTGTCGAACACGTCGACGCCGGCATCGGCCGCCGCGGTGAGATACGACTCGACCTCGTCGCGATAGCTGCGCACCATCCGCTGGAGCCTATCGAGCGCCGTGTTGCCCAGCTCGAATCGTGCACCGGTCGCCAGCATGCGTTCCGTGGCCGCGCGGAATCCTCGGGTGCGCGTGCGACTCGTATCCATGCGCTCCGACACCGACGCGCTGATCTGATGGATCTCGTCCATGCGGGCGTGGATCTCGCGATTGGCGGTCTGCAGTCCGGTCATGGCTCCGGCCATCTCCTCGAGCTGCCGGTTCATCGCCTCCAGATCCTCGACCATCGCCTGGAAGCGTTCCGAGGAACTGCTGAGCACCGTGCCGGTACGCCGCGTGTCCGCGTCGATGCGATCGCCGTCGCGGGCGGTTGCCTCGACCAGCCGGATCATCTCGCCGGTGCCTTCCGCGATCACAGCCGTGGCGGATTTCACCTTCTCGGCGAGCTTGCGAACTTCGTCGGCCACGACGGCGAAACCGCGGCCCGCCTCGCCGGCCCGCGCCGCCTCGATCGCCGCGTTCAACGCGAGCAGATTGGTCTGGTCGGAGATGTCGTTGATCAACGTGCCGATGTCGCGGATGGCGCGGGATCGTTCCGACAAGGATTGCACCGTTTCGCGAAACGCCGCGAGACTGCGGCCCACGCCCTCGGTGAGGCGCGACACTTCGAGCATCTCGGCACCCGACTCGCGGACCACCACGAGGTTGGCTGCGGTGGCCTCCGATACGGTCCGCGCACGCTCCGCCATGCCTTCCACCGCATCGGTCACGGTCTGGCTGCTGGCGAACACGTTATCGGCCAGATTCTGCTGACGCCCGGCGTTGCGGGCCGACTCGTCCAGGTCCCTGGCGAGCTGGGCCGCCGCCGTCGCGATTTCGCTGCCCGATTCGCGAGCCACCTGCACCATGCCGGCTATGCGTGCGACCAGCGCGTTCACGCTGGCAGCGGCAGCGGCGATCTCCGACGAGCCCGCGGCTTCGAGGCGGTTTGCCAGCGGCTCGGTGCCGTCGCTCAACGCCTGGACGCGAACAGCGATGAGGCTCAATGGCCGGGTGATGCGCTCCTGCAGCTGCCTCCAGCCGACCGCACCCAATCCGAGCCCTGCCAGCAGCCCGCACGCCGCTGCACCCGGCATGCCGGCTCCCAGCAACCCCAGCACGGCCACGGTGCCCGCGGTGGCCCCCGCGGTTCCAGCAAGCCAGCCTGCGATCAACCACTTGCCAGAAATGCCCGGCGCTTCACCCATGCATCGCTCCGTAGGAGACGTTCCGGGCAATGGCCATCGCCCCCGGACACGGGAGGAATTTTCGGACTCCGCGGCTCGAACTTGAGGCTGCCGACCGGCCGCCCCGTGGCCGCTACAGCCCCGCCAGTACCCTCAGGTGGGCGGCGGCGCTGCGCCCCAGGGCGTGCAGCTCGTAGCCACCCTCGAGCAGGGACACGATGCGTCCGTCGGCGTGGCGCTCGGCCACCTCGACCAGGTGCTCGGTGATCCAGGTGTAGTCCGATTCGACCAGATTGAGCGCGGCCATGTCGTCGTCGCGGTGGGCGTCGAACCCCGCCGACACGAACAGCATCTGCGGACGGAACGCTGCCAGCGCGGGCAGCCAGTACTGCTCAACAGCCGCCCGGAATTCAGGCCCGCCGCTGTACGCCGCGAGCGGGATGTTGACCATGCGCTCGGAACGCCCGTCGATGCCGCTGTACGGATAGAACGGATGCTGGAACGTGGACACCATCAGCACCCGCGGATCGTCGCGGAAGATGTCCTCGGTCCCGTTGCCGTGATGAACGTCGAAATCGACCACCGCCACACGGTCGAGGCCATGCACTTCCAGCGCGTGGGCTGCGGCCACCGCCACGTTGTTGAAGAAGCAAAAGCCCATGGCGCGCCGGCGCTCCGCGTGGTGGCCGGGCGGGCGCACGTTGCAGAACGCATTGGCGGCCTTGCCGCCCGCCACGAGATCCGTGGCCAGGACGGCGGCACCCGCCGCGCGCAAGGCCGCGCGGTGCGTGAAGGCATTCATCGCCGTGTCGGGGTCGAGGTGCACGATGCCGTGCTCGGGAACCACTGCCTCCAGCGCCGCGACATAGTCCGGCGCATGCACGCGCTCCAGGTGCTCGCGCATCGCGAGCGGTGCCTCGTGCACATCGAGGCCCGGCATGAGGCCCGAGGCGATCAACTGATCCTCGATCGCACAGACGCGCGCCGGACATTCCGGATGATGCCGGCCCATGTCGTGCAACGTGCAGTCGGGATGATGGATGAAAGCGGTGTTCATCGGTGCTCGAGGGGGATTCGACCCGTTTCGATGGTACCCACGGCGCGGCCGAGCGTCCACGCCCCGCACGGCGCATTTGCCATGATCCCGAGATCGGCCATACAGTCGCTCGCGATCCCCGTCCGCCGCCCTCCCAGTGTCCGCCCATCCGCTCACGCCCCTGTTCGCGCCGCGCAGCATCGCAGTGATCGGCGCGAGCGAAGTGGCCGGCAGCGTCGGCGCCGTGCTGATGGAAAACCTGCGTGGCGGCCGCTACACGGGCAAGCTCTATGCGGTGAATCCGCGGCACGCGTCCTTGTTCGGTGCGCCCGCGTGGCCGTCCATCGACGCAGTGCCGGACGCTGTGGATCTCGCTGTCATCGGCACGCGGGCCGAGACCCTCCCGGGCATACTCGAACGCTGTGCCGAGCGCCGGGTACCCGCAGCCGCGATCATCTCCGCCGGCCTCACCGACGCGACCCGCGAAGGTGCGCGCCTCTTGCAGCAGGTGGGCCGCATCGCCCGTGAACACGGCATCCGCCTGCTCGGCCCGAATTCCATGGGCGTGATCCGCCCGGCCCTCGGGATGAACGCCACGTTCACGCTGGCGTCGGTGAATCCGGGCATCGTTGCACTCGTCTCGCAATCCGGTGGGCTCGCCAGCGCCATCCTCGATTGGGCGGTCGCCGATGGCGTCGGCTTCTCGAGCGTGCTGTCCCTCGGCAACCAGCTCGACGTCGATTTTGCCGAGGCGCTCGACTACCTGACCGTCGACAGCGAAACCGAGAGCATCGTGCTCTACCTCGAAGGCATCCGCACCGCGCGCCGCTTCATGAGTTCGCTGCGCGCCGCCGCGCGCGTGAAGCCGGTGATCGTCCTGAAGGCCGGACGCGGCGCCTCCGGTGCGCGCGCCGCCGCGACGCACACGGGCGCCATGACCGGCGCCGACGACGTGTTCGACGCTGCCTTGCGCCGAGCCGGCGCGGTGCGCGTCGAGACCTTCACGCAATTGCTGTCCGCCGCGAAATGTCTCTCGTCGCGCTACCGAGCGACCGGCCGCAATCTCGCCATCGTCACCAACGGCGGCGGGCCGGGCGTGATGGCCGCGGATCGCGCGGCCGAAGCCGGACTCGTCGTCGGTACGCTCTCGCCCGGCACCATCGCGACCCTCGACAAGGTGCTGCCGGCGTCATGGTCGCGCGGCAATCCGGTCGATCTGCTCGAAGACGCCGACACGGCGCGCTACCGCCACGCGGTCGAGGCCTGCCTCGCCGACCCGAAGGTCGACGGCGTGGTCACGATCCTGACCCCGCAGGGCATGACCGACCCGGTGGGAGTGGCGAGCGCGGTGGTCGACATCTCCCATCGCCAGTCGAAGCAGCTGATCGCGTGCTGGATGGGGGATGAGCGCGTGCACAAGGCCAGGGAAATCCTGCAGGCCGCGCAACTGCCCGTGTTCCGCACACCGGAGCCTGCGGTCGAAGCCTTTGCCAACATCGCGTCGTTCTACCAGAACCAGCGCCTGCTCATGCAGGTGCCCGGGCCGTTGTCGCAACCGCTGCGACCCGACGTGGATGCGGCCCGCTCGGTGATCGAAGCCGCCCTCGGCGAGCGGCGCCGCGTCCTCTCGGAAATGGAATCGAAGACCCTGCTCGCGGCTTTCCACATTCCGGTGGCGACCACCATCGTCGCCACGACGGCGCAGCAGGCCATCATGATCGCGCAGCAACTCGGCTTCCCGGTGGCGATGAAGGTGCAGTCGCCCGATGTATCGCACAAGTCCGACGCCGGCGGCGTGCGGCTGAACATCACGTCGACCGAAGGCGTGCGCGCCGCCTTCGCGGACATCACCGACCAGGTGAAGGCGGCCCGCCCCGACGCCCGCATCGACGGCATCGCAATCGAGCGCATGGTGCTGAAACGCTACGGGCGCGAACTGCTCGTGGGTGTCGTGAAGGACCCGGTGTTCGGCCCGGTCATCACCTGCGGCTCCGGCGGCGCCGCGGTGGAACTGATCGCGGATCGCGCCACGGCCCTGCCACCGCTCAACGCCTTCCTCGCCCGCAACCTGATCGAGCGCACCCGTGCCGCGGCAACTCTCGGTAGCTGGCGCGGCGGGCCGCCGGCGGACATGGCCGCGCTCGAGGACGTGCTGCTGCGTGTCTCCGAGATGGTGTGCGAGCTGCCCTGGCTCACCGAGATGGACGTGAATCCCGTGATCCTCGACGATGCCGGCGCGGTGGCCGTCGATGCGCGCTTCGTCGTCGACCCGTTGCCACCGGCCGCGGCACTGGACCGCTACGGGCACATGGCGATCTGTCCGTATCCGTCGCACCTCACCCAGACCTGGGTCGCACGCGACGGCCGCGAGATCGTGATCCGGGCGATCCGTCCCGAGGACGCGGAAATGGAACAGGAGTTCGTGCGCAACCTCTCGGATGATTCGCGCTATTTCCGGTTCATCAACGCGATCCACGAGCTGTCTGATCGCATGCTGGTGCGTTTCACCCAGATCGACTACGACCGCGAGCTGGCGCTGGTGGCAGTCGCCAACGAGGCCGGGCGCGAGGTCCAGTTGGGTGTGGCGCGCTATGCGATCGCGGCCGACGGCCTTTCGTGCGAATTCGCGATCGTCGTCGCGGATGCGGCCCAAGGCATGGGCCTGGGAAGCCGCCTCATGGCGAGCCTGCTGGACGCAGCCCGCGCCCGGGGCCTCAAGGAAATGGAAGGTTTCGTGCTCTCCACCAATCACAAGATGTTGAAGCTGATGGAATCCCTCGGCTTCGACGCTACCACCTCAGCCGACGATCCAACCCTGAAGCGCGTTGTCAAACGCCTGGTGTAGCAGGGCGAGGAATTCACCCCGCCTTCGGCTTCAGTTCCGCCCGCTCCGGCCGTCATAGCATTGATGAACTCCGAAATCCGCCCCGTCCTCACGGCCATCGGCCGCATCATCCTGGGCAAGGAGCGTCAGGTACGCCTCACCTGCGCCTGCCTGCTCGCCCGCGGCCACCTGCTCATCGAGGACCTTCCCGGGGTGGGCAAGACCACCCTCGCCCATGCGCTCGCCAAGGCGCTCGGGCTGGATTTCCAGCGCGTCCAGTTCACCAGCGACCTGTTGCCGGCCGACATCCTCGGCGTATCGGTATTCGATCGCGAGAGCGGTGCGTTCAAGTTTCATCCGGGCCCGATCTTCTCCCAGGTGGTGCTGGCCGACGAAGTGAATCGCGCGACGCCGAAGGCGCAGAGCGCCTTGCTCGAAGCGATGGAGGAGCACCAGGTCACCATCGAAGGTGAAACGCGCAAGCTGCCCGAGCCCTTCTTCGTGATCGCCACGCAGAATCCGTCGCACCAGGTCGGGACCTTCCCCCTGCCCGAATCGCAGCTCGACCGCTTCCTGATGCGCATCCAGCTGGGCTATCCCGATGCCACGGCGGAACGCGCACTGCTCTCCGGCAGCGAACGCCGCGACATGATCGACGAACTCACCGCGGCGATCGATCCTGCAGGCCTCGTCGAACTTCAGCGACGCGTGCGTGAAGTCCACGCAGCACCCGCATTGCTCGACTACGTGCAAGCCCTGCTCGCCCACACGCGCCGGTCGGCGGATTTCATCACCGGTCTGAGCCCGCGAGCCGGCCTCTCGCTGCTCAACGCCGCGCGCGCCTGGGCGTTCATGGACGGCCGCAGCGCCGTGCTGCCGGAAGATCTGCAAGCGGTGCTGCCGCCGGTGGCCGGTCACCGGCTGCACGCGGCCAACGGCTATGCACGGCTCTCGTCTGACGATCTCGCCGGCAAGCTGATAGCGGAAGTCCCGATACCCTAGAAGCAGCGATGCGAGATACCCGGCGAGGGGCCCCAACCAAAGGTTGGGGATCGACGGTCAATCGAGTCAGCGCTCGAGCCGAATACGGCTACGCCGTGCGCTCGCTGCGCGGGTCCTGAGGCTCGCAGATGCCGCCCTCGACGTCGCCCGTCGCCGACTGGATCCTTCCGCACCAGGGGACCGGGCACGGTCCGGTGGTCCTCACCCAGCGGCGCGTCTACATCCTGCCGACCGGCCTGGGGCTGTTGTTCGCGGTCACCATCGGCTTGCTGCTGATCGGCTCCATCAACTACAACCTCAGTCTGGGCTACGTGCTCACGTTCCTGCTGGCCGGGTTGGGGGTGGTGGCGATGCTGCACACCTGGCGCAATCTCGCCCGCCTGTCGCTCCGGCCGGGACGCGTGAGCCCGGTGTATGCGGGCGAACACGCGGTCTTCGCGATCACGCTCGAGAATCACGCGGGTTTCGACCGCATCGCGATCGGCGTGAGCGCCGAGGCCGCGACGGCTGCGTACACCGACGTCGCCGCGCAGGCGGCGGCTTCGATCAGCATCGCGCTGCCCACAGCGCGCCGCGGCTGGCTGCCGCTGGGCCGCTTTCGCGTCTTCACCACCTTTCCGCTGGGCCTGTTCCGCGCCTGGTCGAACGTGGAACTCGACGAACGCTGTCTCGTGTACCCGCAACCCGAACCCGGCGAACCGCCGCTGCCCGCAGCCACTGCCATCGCCGGCGAGAGCGGGCTGCATGGGCGCGGTGCCGAGGACTTCGCAGGCCTGCGCGAGTATCACCCGGGCGACTCGCCCCGCCATGTGGCGTGGAAGGCCTATGCGCGCGGCGACCAGCTCCTGACCAAGCAGTTCGGCGGTCGCGCGAGCAGCGAGGTGTGGCTCGACTGGGCATTGCTGCCTGGGCACTTCGGGGTCGAGCAACGTCTCGCCCGCCTGACGCGCTGGGTGTTGATGGCGGAGGCGGACGCGACCGCCTACGGCCTCAAGCTGCCCCACCGCGAGGTTCCCCCCGGGCTCGGCACGACCCACCGCGAAACGTGCCTGCAGGCGCTCGCGCTCTACGACCCCAAAGGCGGGCGATGAGCATCCCGGTCGCCGAGAACCTGTCCACCGGACGCGTCGTTGCGCTCATAGGCAGTCTCGCACTGGTGGTCGCTCCGCACGCGGTACGCATTCCTCTCTGGATCGCGTTGATCGCGACCGCGGTGCTGATCCTGCGGGCCGTGCTCGCCTGGCAGGGCCGCGGCCTGCCGTCGCCGCGCTTGCTGGTGATGCTCGCCATCGGCTCCATCGTCGGCATCTGGCTTTCCTTCGGGATGCTGTTCAACCGCGACGCCGCCGTCGCGCTGCTCGTGCTGATGCTGTGCCTCAAGATGATGGAGCTGCGCAGCCTGCGCGACGCGGTGGTGCTGATCCTGCTGGGCTACTTCCTGGTCATCACCAACTTCCTGTACTCGCAGACGCTGCCGATGGCGCTGTACCTGCTCGGTTGCGTCTGGCTGATCACCGCCTGCCTCGTGGCATTCCAGTACCGCAGCGTCGCACCCGACCCGCGTCCGATGCTGCGCCTGTCGGGCCTGATGCTGGCGCAGGCGATTCCGCTGATGCTCGTGTTCTTCCTGTTGTTCCCGCGCGTGCAAGGTCCGCTCTGGGGGCTTCCGCAGGCTTCGGCTTCCGCGCTCTCCGGCCTCTCCGACAGCATGTCTCCGGGCAGCCTGTCGAACCTGAGCCTGTCCGACGCCGTCGCATTCCGCGTGGAGTTCGACTCGCCGCCGCCCAAGCCGAACAAGCTCTACTGGCGTGGGCCGGTGCTGTGGGATTTCGACGGACGCACCTGGCGCGGCGGCGACGCCGCACCGCGCGTGGGGCGCGACATCGAGACCGCCGGCACGCCGATCCGCTACACGATCACGCTCGAACCTCACAACATGCGCTGGTTGTTCGCGATCGACCTGCCGGCACAGCGGCTCGAGGGCGCCTTGCAGACCCAGGACTTCCAGCTGCTGTCGATCCGGCCGGTGCGGGCGCGCCAGCGCTACGCGATGAGCTCGTATCTCGACTATCGCTACGGCGCGAACGAACCACGCCGCAACCTCGCGCGGGCACTGCAACTTCCCGAGGGCTTCAACCCCAGGGCACGCAAGCTGGCCGCCGACCTGTACGCGCGCAGTTCGACTCCGGACGAAGTGGTCCAGTCGGTGCTCGCGCTGTTCCGCGGTCAACCGTTCTACTACACGCTGGTGCCGCCCGAGCTCGGGCGCGACAACATCGACGAATTCCTGTTCGAGACGCGCCGCGGATTCTGCGAGCACTATGCCGCGAGCTTCGTGTTCCTGATGCGTGCCGCCGGCGTGCCCGCCCGCATCGTGACCGGCTACCAGGGGGGGGTGCTGAACCCCATCGGCAACTATCTGATCGTGCGTCAGTCCGAAGCGCACGCCTGGGCCGAAGTGTGGATGGGCGACGAGGGCTGGGTCCGTGTGGACCCCACGGCCGCGGTTTCACCGATGCGCATCGAGGCCGGCATCGCCGGCGCGGTACCGGCCGGGGACCCGCTGCCGCTGATGGTGCGCACCGACAGCGAATGGTTGAAGCGCCTGCGCTTCTCGTGGGACGCCGCCGCCAACGGCTGGAATCAATGGGTCCTCGGGTACACCCCTGAGCGCCAGATGCAGATGCTGCAGCGCGCCGGCTTCACGCGGCCGAACTGGCAGAACCTGGCGGTGGCGCTGATGGCAGTGACTTCGTTCGTCACCGCCATCCTGTGCATGTTGCTGCTCGCGCGCTTGCGGCGGCGCGTGCCGGATCCGGTGCTGTCACCATGGCTTGTGCTGCAAGCGAAGCTCACCCGCATCGGACTCGGCCCGCGGCCGGGCGAAGGTCCGGTGCATTGGTCCGATCGTGCGGCTACTGCACTGCCGGCAGAAGCGGCCGATCGCTTGCGTACCCTGGCCGATCTGTACGTGCGGCTACGCTACGGACGCGACCGGGTGAAGGGGCGTGAAGTCGCGGAGCTGCGGCGCGGAGTGCGGGCGTTGCGGGTGTAGGGCGAACGAACCGCAGAACATCCTTCAACACGAAGGACACGAAGAGCACGAAGGAAAAGCGAAGGAACGGCACTGGAGCCCGAAGCCGCGCCATCGTCGTCTTTCCTTCGTGTCCTTAGTGTCCTTCGTGTCCTTCGTGTTTCCAGCTGTTGCTTCGGAAGCCTCACCCGGAGGTACCCCCCGGCAGCCGCGTCAGTGGATCCACCGGCTTGCCGAAGCGCCGGATCTCGAAATGCAGCGCCGTCCGGTTCGCATCCGTGTCGCCCATCTCGGCGATGCGCTGGCCGCGCTTCACCGTCTCGCCTTCCTTCACCACGATCTGGCTGTTGTGCGCGTACACCGACAGGAACATGTCGTTGTGCTTGATGATGACCAGCTTGCCGTAGCCGCGCAGGCCGCTGCCGCTGTACACCACCTTGCCCGGCGCGGCGGCGAACACCGGTTGCCCGGCCTTGCCCCCGATGCCCACACCCTTCAGTTTGCCGCTCTCGCCGAAGCGATACAGCACGTCGCCCTTGGCCGGCCAGACCCAGTCCATGCGGTCCTCGTCATCGGCGGTACGCGCCGGTGGAGGCTCCTTGACGGGCTTCGGGTCCGGCGGCGCCGAAGGTGCCGGCGCGGCGGTGGCCGCGGCAGCGACGGGTTTCGCATCCGGCTTGGGTTCGGGCTTCGCTTCGGACCTGGACTCCGGCTTGCCCTCGGACTTGGATTCGGCCTGCAGCGGTTTCGGCACCGCACCGCCAAGCTGCGCGAACGCCTTGTCGGAATACGCGAGCGTGACGGCCTTCGGTTCGGTGATCGTGCGTACCGGCGGCGGAGCGGCCTCCGCGGCAGTTGCCGCATCTGCAGCGGCCGGTGCCACGGCCGCCCCAGGCAGAACCTCGACTTTCGCAGCAGTCTTCGCCGGGATCGCCTTGACGACGGGCTGCTCGGCGAGATCCGCGGGTGCCGTCAGTCGCAGGCGCTGCCCGACACGGATCACCGAAGGATCGGTGAGCTCGTTCCACGTCGCCAGTTCCTTGTAGTCGAACCCGAAATCGAGCGCGATGCTGTAGAGCGTGTCGCCGCGGGCCACCACGTAGTACTCGGGGCGTTCGTCACCCTTGCGGCGACTTTCGCGCGGCGCATTGGCCGGCGTCGTCGCAGCGGGTGTCGTCGCGGCTGCTGACGGCTTGGCCGCTGCGGCACCGGGCCGGACGCTGCCGGCCGGCGCCGTCCCCGGTGCCCGATCCGGCGCCGTGCTGACTTCCTGGATGTGCGTGCAGGCGACCAAGCACATCACGCCGCCCAGCAACGCCAGGCGCAGCATGACCCGCTTCATCGCATCAGGCCGGGCAGCAAGGGCACGAAGTTCACCTCCTCGAGCACTGACTGCGTCAAGCCACGATCGGTTCGCTCGATCAGCACGAGGCGTTGCTCGCGGGTCCCGATCGGCATCACCAGGCGCCCGCCCGGGCCGAGTTGATCGGAGAGCTCGTCCGGCACCGCCGCTGCAGCGGCCGCCATCACGATGGCATCGTAGGGCGCCCCCCCCTTGAAGCCGAGAGTCCCGTCTGCATGCTTCAGTCGCACGTTCGTGACGCGCAATTCGCGCAAGCTGCGCCGCGCCTTCGTGAGCAGCACCGAGATCCGTTCCACCGAGTGCACCTCGATCGCGATACGCGACAGGACCGCAGCCTGGTAGCCGCAACCGGTCCCGATCTCGAGCACCTTCGGGATCGGCGCACGCCCGGCGCGCGCCAGCTCGAGCATGCGGGCGACGGTGAACGGTGCCGAGATGGTCTGGCCGAAACCGATGGGCAGGGCACTGTCGTCGTAGGCCCGCGTCGCGAGCGCCTCGTCGACGAAGATGTGGCGCGGGATCTCGGCCATGGCGGCCAGGACCACGGCGTCGCGGATGCCCTGCTCGCGCAGCCGCTCGACCAGCCGCAGCCGGGTCCGCTGCGAGGTCATGCCGATGCCGAGGTGCTTGCTGTCCACGCCGGTCTCGCGCGTCGCTGTCCCGGGTCAGCCCGCGATCCACGCGCGGAGCGCGTCGAGCTGTGCGAAGCGGGTCAAATCCATCTGCAGCGGCGTCACCGACACGTGCCCTGCCGCGATCGCGTGGAAGTCGGTGCCAGGGCCGGCATCGGCGGCATCACCGGCGGCACCCACCCAGTAGACGACATCGCCGCGCGGCGTGGTGGACTTGATCACCGGCTCGGCCTTGTGCCGCCTGCCGAGGCGCGTCACCTCGATATCGCCCAACTGCGCCACGGGCACATCGGGCACGTTGACGTTGAGCAGATACGCGTCCGTCAGGTGGCCGGCCTGGTGCCGGCGGACGAGATCTGCCGCCACCAGGCCGGCGGTGGCGAAATGCGCACCGGACCGGCCCGTCTGCGACACCGCGATTGACGGGATGCCCAGCAGGAACCCCTCCGTCGCCGCAGCTACCGTCCCGGAATAGATCGTGTCGTCGCCCATGTTCGAACCGTGATTGATGCCCGACACCACCATGTCGGGCAGATGATCGAGCAGGCCTGTGACGGCGAGGTGCACGCAGTCGGTCGGAGTGCCGTTCACGTACAGAAACCCGTTGGCGGCCTGGCGCACGGTGAGCGGGCGATCGAGAGTGAGCGAATTGCTGGCGCCGCTGCGGTCGCGCTCGGGTGCTACGACGGTGATCTCGCCGAGGGGCTTCAAGGCCTCCGCGAGCGCGGCCAGCCCCGGCGCGAAGTAGCCGTCGTCGTTGCTCAGCAGAATGCGCATGGGATTCGGATCAGTGGCATGCCGACGGGGATCGGAGGCCGGGGCGGCGCACTCGAACTCCGCCGCGGGACATGCGTCCCACGCTCGCACATCGACGCTCTACGATCGATCGGAGCCGGAGGATCCGGAACGTCGACATGCCGCACCTCATGCGGGTGACCTTACCCCGACCGCAACAAAGCGACAGTCTAGCATCGCGACTTCATCGGCGGCGAGTGCGACGCCAACGCCGTGCGTCATGACGACAGGATGATCCATGCGCCGTCGCGTTCGCGAAGATCGCGCGAGGCTCGCACCGATCGAATTGCCGACGGCACGGCGTCGTATGAAGAATCCTGGTCGGGGCGAGAGGATTTGAACCTCCGACCACCTGCACCCCATGCAGGTACGCTACCAGGCTGCGCTACGCCCCGAAGGCGCGCAGTATAGCGGAGGCGCGCTGCCGGCGCAGCGCGAAACGCAGCTCAACCCTCACGGCGATGTCCCGACAGGGATGCCCCTCGGGGGCGAGACCGCCTGGCCGATCGGGGCAAGCGTCGACCCTAGACGCGCAGCAGCGCGATGACCGCTTCGAGTTCGCCGCGCAGCGCCGGCAGTTCGCCCGGTTCCGCCGCTGCGCGAGGTTCCTCTTCGAAACTCTGGTCGAGCCGGTGACGGGCACCGCTGATGGTGAAGCCCTGCTCGTACAGCAGTTCGCGGATGCGACGGATCAGCAGCACCTCATGGTGCTGGTAATAGCGCCGGTTGCCGCGCCGCTTCACCGGCTTCAACTGGGTGAACTCCTGCTCCCAGTAGCGCAGCACGTGCGGCTTCACGCCGCACAGTTCGCTCACTTCGCCGATCGTGAAGTAGCGCTTCGCAGGGATCGGCGGGAGCGCGGCCTTACTGTGGTTGTTCGGCGCTTCCATGGTAGTGCTTCTCCACCATGGCCTTCAGCTTCTGACTCGCGTGAAACGTCACGACACGGCGCGCGGTGATTGGAATCTCCTCACCGGTCTTGGGGTTGCGGCCGGGGCGCTGCGGCTTGTCGCGCAGCTGGAAATTGCCGAATCCCGACAGCTTGACGCCGTCGCCGTGCTCCAGGGCCATGCGGACTTCCTCGAAGAAAGTCTCGACCATGTCCTTTGCCTCACGCTTGTTGAGACCGACCTTCTCGAACAACAGGTCCGCGAGCTCCGCCTTGGTCAGGGTCATGTGAAGAACCTCTTACTGCCTCAGGTTGCCGCCGAACCGTTGCTGGATGATGGAAAGCGCCAAAGTCATGGTTTCGTCGACCTCGGCGTCGGTGAGAGTCTTTTGAGTATCTTGTAATAACACTCGGAAAGCAAGACTTTTTTTCCCATTTTCGACGCCCTTTCCGCGGTACAGATCGAACACCTGGACGGACTCAACGATCGGCGGCAGACCGCCTTTCAGTGCCTCAAGCATCAACCCTGCCGGGACGTGGTCGTCGACCAGGACCGCCAGGTCGCGGCGCACCGCCGGGAAGCGGGAAACCGGGGTGTAAGCCGGCATTGGCACGTCCTGCAGCACGGCGGCGTCCAGTTCGAAGAGGATTACCGGTCCCGGCAAGTCGAACCGGTGCTGCCATTCGGGGTGCAATTCGCCGAGCCAACCAGCGTCCCTGCCGTCCACCGTCACTTTTGCTGCACGGCCGGGATGCAGCGCCGGCAGCGGGCACGGCTCGAAGCGACCGATGCGGGGTGCCAACAGCGCTTCCACGTCGCTCTTCACATCGAAGAAATCCACTGGTCGGCTTGAAGTACCCCACTGCTCTTCCACGGCCGTCCCGAACGCGGCGCCACCGACCCGGATGGGTTGCTCGATTCCGGCGACTTCGAGTGGACCATCGGTCACTGCGGCAGAGCGGCGGAACACGCGGCCCACTTCGAACACGCGCACCCGCGGCATTTTGCGATTGAGGTTGTGCTGCACGTTGGCGAGCAACCCGCCGGCGAGCTGGCTGCGCATCACGGCCAGCTGGCTCGCGATCGGATTGCGCACGCGAATCGGATTCGCGTTGCCGGCGAGGTCGCGTTCCCATTGCTCGTCGACGAACGCGTAGTTGATCACCTCGTGATAGTCGGCTGCCGCGAGCGCCGCGCGGATCGCATGCAGCGACCGCTGTCGCTCCGGGCGGCTGCGCATGACGGCAGTTGCCCGCGGCGGCTGCACGGGAATGCGGTCGAAGCCGTACACACGCGCGACTTCCTCGATCAGGTCTTCCTCGATTTCGAGGTCAAAACGGTACGAAGGGGGCGTCACGACGAAACGGTCGGACTCCCGCACCGTCGGCAGCCCGAGCCGCGCAAAAGCATCGGCCATCTCGTCCGCCACGAGCGGGATACCGATGATCCTGCGCGCACGCTCGACGCGCATCGCGACCGGCTTGCGCTCGGGCAGCCGCGCGACGTTGTCCGAGACTGGTCCGGGCTGGCCGCCGCAGATGTCCACGATCAATTGCGTGGCCCGCTCGATGCCGGCCACGTTGTTGTCGAAATCCACGCCGCGCTCGAAGCGGTGCGACGCGTCGCTGGAGAAGCCGAACCGCCGCGCGCGCCCGGCGATGGCATCGGGGAAGAAGAATGCCGCTTCCAGGAGCACGTTGCGGGTGTCGAGATCGGCCTTGGTGCTTTCGCCACCCATGATGCCGGCAAGCCCGATTGGTCCGCTGTCGTCGGTGATCGCGAGCACGTCGGGGTCGAGTTCCACCGTCTGCTCGTTCAGCAGCTGCAGCTTTTCACCCTTGCGCCCGAAGCGCACATCGATGGGCCCGCGAAGCTTGTCGAGGTCGTACACGTGCAGGGGACGTCCGAGCTCGAGCATCACGTAGTTCGTGACGTCCACGAGGGCCGAGATGGAACGCTGGCCGGCACGCTCGAGGCGGCGCTTCATCCAGTCCGGCGTGGGCGCCTTGGCGTCCACGCCCCGGATCACGCGACCGGCGAAGCGTCCACAACCATCTGCGTCCGTGATGCGCACCGTGTGCACATCGGCGATCGCGGCCTTCACCGCAGGCGGCGCTGCGACGCGCAACGCACTGCCCGTCAAGGCGGCCACTTCCCGCGCGATGCCGAGCACCGAGAGGCAATCGGCACGATTCGGCGTGAGCTTGATGGTGAAAATGTGATCGTCGAGCGCGAGCACGCCGCGCACGTCGCTGCCCACCTTCGCTTCCGGCGGCAGCACCAGCAGACCGCTGTGATCGTCCGACAGTCCCAGCTCGCGTGCCGAGCACAGCATGCCTTCGCTTTCGACACCGCGCATGGTCGCGCGCCGGATCTCGAGCGGCTTGCCCTCCTGGGGCGGCAGCACGGCACCGATCCGCGCAAAGGGTGCCTTCATGCCGACCACGACGTTGGGGGCACCGCACACGACCTTCAGGCGTTCGCCGCCGGCGTTCACTTCGCAGATCTTCAGCCGGTCCGCGTTGGGATGCGGTTGCGCGGCCACGACTTCTCCTACCACCACTCCGGAGAAGCCCGGAGCCGCCGGGACGCACTCCTCCACTTCGAGGCCCGACATGGTCAGCAGGTGCGCGAGTTCGTCCGTCCCGATGGACGGATCCACCATCGAACGCAGCCACTCCTCGGAGAATTGCATGGTCGGCTCCTCAGCCCTCGCCGGGCCGCCCCAAGAGGGCTGGCCCCCTGGGGGGAGAGGCCGCAAGGCCTGTCGGGGGGATCGTCATATCAGGCGAACTGGCGCAGGAAGCGCAGGTCGCCGTCGAAAAACAGGCGCAGGTCGTCGATGCCGTAGCGAAGCATCGTGAGCCGCTCCAGGCCCGATCCGAACGCGAAGCCGATCCAGCGCTCCGGGTCGAGTCCGAAGTTGCGGATCACCTTGGGATGCACCTGCCCCGCCCCCGAGATCTCCAGCCAGCGGCCTTCCAGCGGACCGGATTCGAACTTCATGTCGATCTCGGCCGAGGGCTCGGTGAACGGAAAGAACGACGGCCGGAAGCGCACGGCGAGTTGGTCGGTCTCGAAGAACCGGTGCAGGAAGTTCGTGTACACGCCCTTCAGGTCGGCGAAGCTGATGTCCTCGTCGATCCACAGGCCTTCGACCTGATGGAACATGGGCGAATGGGTCGCGTCGCTGTCGACGCGATAGGTACGCCCGGGGGCGATCACCTTGATCGGCGGCTCATGCATGCGCGCGTAGCGCACCTGCATGGGACTCGTGTGGGTCCGCAGCAGCAATGGCAGACCTTCGCTGTCCGTACCCTCGACGTAGAACGTGTCCTGCATCGAGCGCGCCGGATGGTTGAGCGGGTTGTTGAGCGCGGTGAAGTTGTACCAGTCGGTCTCGATTTCCGGCCCGTCGGCCACATCGAAGCCGATGGAACCGAAGATCTCCTCGATGCGCTGCCAGGTGCGGATGACCGGATGGATGCTGCCCCGGCCGCGCCCGCGCCCCGGCAGGGTCACGTCGAGCGCTTCTTCGCGCAGGCGTGCATCCAGGGCATCGCGGGCGATCGCGTCGCGCCGCGCTTCCAGCGCAGATTCGATGCGCCCCTTCGCGGCGTTGATGCGCGCTCCGGCTTCGCGCCGTTCCTCGGGATCGAGCTTGCCCAGGCCCTTCAGCAGATCGGGAATCACCCCTGCCTTGCCCAGGTAGCGCGCCTTGACCTGCTCCAGCGCTGCCGCCTCGAGGGTCGCGGCGAACGCACCTTCGGCTTCAGCGACTACGGTGTCGAGGTCGACGGTCATGGCGGGCGGGAATGAAAAGGGAGGCGCCAAGGCCTCCCTGTTTCGTCAGTGGTCGGGAGCTTACCGGCCCAGTGCAGCCTTGGCCTGCGCCGCGAGCTGCTCGAACGCGGGCCGCTCGAACACGGCGAGGTCGGCGAGCACCTTGCGATCCACTTCGATCGCGGCCTTCTTCAACCCGTTCATGAACGTGCTGTAGGTGAGGCCTGCTTCCCGCGCGGCCGCGTTGATACGCGCGATCCAGAGTGCCCGGAATTCGCGCTTCTTCACGCGGCGATCGCGGTAGGCGTACAGCCCCGCCTTCATCACCGCTTCCTTGGCGATGCGATAGACGTTCTTGCGACGGCCGCGGTAACCCTTGGCCAGGTCGAGAACCTTCTTGTGGCGCGCGTGCGCCGTTACTCCGCGTTTGACTCGTGGCATGGCGTTCTCTCCCCGTTCACGCGTACGGCATCATCGCGCGCACAGAGACGATGTTGGTCTCGTGCACCTGGGTCATGCCGCGCATGCCGCGCTTCCTCTTGGTGGTCTTCTTGGTGAGGATGTGGCGACGGAACGCCTTGGTCCGCTTGATGCCGCCGCTGCCTTGCGCACGGAAGCGCTTCGCGGCACCGCTCTTGGTCTTCATCTTGGGCATTGCTTGAAACTCCTGTTCTGACATGACGTCAGGCGGCCGCCGGAAGACGACTCTTGGGATGCCTGAAGATCACTTGTTATCGAGAGATGCCGGAGCACCTCCCGGGTACTGCTACCGCTTCTTCGGCGCCATCACCATGATCATCTGGCGCCCTTCCAGCTTCGGGAACTGCTCGACCGTCCCGTACGGTTCCAACTCGCCTCGCACCCGCTCCAGCAGACGCACGCCGAACTCCTGGTGCGCCATCTCGCGGCCGCGGAATCGCAAGGTGATCTTGGTCTTGTCGCCCTCTTCGAGGAACTTGATCAGATTGCGCAGCTTGATCTGGTAGTCGCCCTCGTCGGTGCCGGGGCGGAACTTGATTTCCTTGACCTGGATCTGCTTCTGCTTGAGTTTCGCTTCGTGCCGCTTCTTGGCTTCGCTGTACTTGAACTTGCCGAAGTCCATGATGCGACAGACCGGCGGTTGGGCCGTCGGCGCGATCTCCACCAGGTCCAGCACCGCTTCTTCAGCGAGGCGGTTTGCTTCTGCCAGGCTCACGATGCCCAGGGGTTCGCCCTGCACACCGACCAACCGGATCTCGGGCGCGGTGATCTCGCCGTTGATCCGAAGCTCTCTTTCCTGAGCGATAGGGAATTTCCTCCAGAAAAAATCAGGCCGCGCTCGCGCCCTGGGGCAACTCGCCCCGGAGCCGGGACACGAAAGCCTCGAAGCTCATCGCCCCGAGGTCCTGCCCGCCACGCGCTCGCACGGCCATCTGCGATGCCGCCACTTCCTTGTCACCGACGATGACCTGGTAGGGCACCTTCTGCAGACTATGTTCGCGGATTTTATAAGTAATTTTCTCGTTCCTCAAGTCGGCTTCGACCCGGAACCCGGCGGCCTCGAGCTTGGCCGCCAGTTCGGCCGTATAGCCGGACTGACCTTCGGAGATATTCATGACCACGACCTGGACCGGTGATAGCCATAGCGGCATGGCACCGGCGTAGTTCTCGATCAGGATGCCGATGAAGCGCTCCAGCGACCCCAGGATGGCCCGGTGGAGCATCACCGGGACCTTCCGGGTGTTGTCTTCGTCGATGAATTCCGCCCCCAGCCGCCCCGGCAGGGCGAAATCCAGCTGCAAAGTCCCGCATTGCCACACCCGGCCGATGGAATCCTTCAGCGAGAACTCGATTTTCGGCCCGTAGAAGGCCCCTTCCCCCGGATTCAGCTCCCAGGCCAGGCCCTTGGCGTCCAGCGCCGCCTTCAGGGCCGCTTCCGCCCGGTCCCAGGCCTCGTCGGCCCCGATTCGCTTCACCGGCCGCGTGGACAGCTTGATCAGGATCTCGTGGAAGCCGAAATCCGCGTAGATCTTCTGCAGCAGGTCGATGAAATCGGCCGCCTCGCCCTGTACCTGATCCTCGCGGCAGAAGATGTGGGCGTCGTCCTGGGTAAAGGCCCGGACCCGCATGATCCCGTGCAGCGCGCCGGACGGCTCGTTGCGATGGCAGGCCCCGAACTCGGCCAGGCGCAGCGGCAGATCCCGGTAGCTCTTCAGCCCCTGGTTGAAGATCTGGACGTGCCCAGGGCAGTTCATGGGCTTCACCGCGTAGTCGCGGTTCTCGGAAGCCGTCGTGAACATGTGCTCGCGGTAGTTTTCCCAATGGCCGGAGCGCTCCCATAGGACGCGGTCCATCACCATGGGCGTCCGCACCTCGCGGTAGCCGTGGCCCGCGAGAGTCCGCCGCACGTACTGCTCCACCTGCTGCCAGATGCTCCAGCCCTTGGGATGCCAGAACACCATGCCGGGTGCTTCGTCCTGCACGTGGAACAGATCGAGCTGCCGGCCAAGACGCCTGTGGTCGCGTTTCTCGGCCTCCTCCAGCATGTGGAGGTAGGCGTCCTGGTCTTCCTTCTTGGCCCAGGCCGTCCCGTAGATGCGCTGGAGCATCTCGTTGCGCGCATCGCCGCGCCAGTAGGCGCCGGCCACCTTCATCAGCTTGAAGACCTTGAGCTTGCCCGTCGACGGCACGTGCGGCCCGCGGCACAGGTCGATGAAATCGCCTTCGCGGTACAAAGACACTTCTTCGCCCGCCGGGATGGACGCGATGATCTCGGCCTTGTAGTGCTCGCCGATGGAGCGGAAGAATGCCACCGCCTTGTCGCGCGGCCATACCTCGCGCGACACGGGAATGTCGCGATTGGCGAGCTCGAGCATCTTCTTCTCGATGGCCGTGAGATCTTCGGGCGTGAACGGGCGCTGGTACGAGAAATCGTAGTAGAAGCCGTGCTCGATGACCGGGCCGATGGTCACCTGGGCCTCGGGGAACAACTCCTTGACCGCGTAGGCCAGCAGATGTGCCGTCGAGTGCCGGATGAGATCGAGCCCCTCCGGATCCTTGGCCGTGACGATGGCAAGGTCCGCGTCCGCTTCGATGCGGTGGGACGTATCCACGAGCTTGCCACCGACCTTGCCGGCCAGCGCCGCCTTCGCGAGGCCGGGGCCGATGGCGGCCGCCACCTCGGCCACCGTGACGGGGCCGGGAAACTCCTTGATGGCCCCATCGGGCAGTCGGATCGAAGGCATCTGCTCGCGCTCGTACAAAACAATCAGGAGTCAGCGCCACGGATCGATGCTGTCGATCCCTGATTCCTGACTCCTGATTCCTGTCGTGGTAGGCGCGATTGGACTCGAACCAACGACCCCCACCATGTCAAGGTGGTGCTCTAACCAGCTGAGCTACGCGCCTGAAGAACCCCGGATTCTAGCGGAAATCCCGGCCCGGTCCAACGCCGGCCCCTTCATCGCATGGAGAAGAGCTTCCCGAAGTTGGCAATCTCGAGCACCTGCTTCACCGTGCCCCGGCAGTTCACCAGCGCGACGGTCTTTCCCGAGACCTGAGCCTTCTCCTTCAGCATCAGCAGCATGCCGAGCGCCGAACTGTCGAGGTACTCGACCTCGCCGAAATCGATCTCGAACTCGGAGATGTCCGGCAGGCCCAGCGCCGGCTCGTAGGCCTCGCGGAACGTGCGATGGGCGTTGAAATCGAATCGACCTTCGAGGCGGATCACCGACCTGCCGTCCTGCTGCTGCACCAGAGCCTGCATATTCGTCCCCTTGACGCACACCCCAGCCGCCACCGGCGGCCTAGACGCGAAACGCGCGATCCTTACCCAAGCGGGCCAGCACCCGGCCCGCGATGTCCTGCACCGGCAGCACCTCGTCCACACCGCCCGACGCAACCGCCTCGCGCGGCATGCCGTACACGACGCACGTCGCTTCGTCCTGGGCGAATGTGGCAGCGCCGGCCCGCTTCATCTCGAGCATGCCGGCAGCACCGTCCTTGCCCATGCCGGTCAGGATAACGCCGATCGCATTCCTGCCAGCCACGTTGGCGGCGGAGCGGAACAGCACGTCCACCGACGGCCGATGGCGGTTCACCGGCGGGCCCTGCGACAGCTCCGCCACATAGTACGTACCGCTGCGGCGCACCAGCAGGTGCGAATGTCCGGGCGCGATGTACGCGTGGCCTGGCAGCACGCGCTCGCCGTGCTCGGCCTCCTTGACCGCGATGCGGCACAGGCCGTCCAGGCGCTGCGCGAACGATTTCGTGAAGGATTCCGGCATGTGCTGCGTGACCAGGATGGCGGGTGCGTCGGGCGGCAGGCGCGACAACACGACCTTGATCGCCTCGGTCCCGCCGGTACTGGCGCCGATGAAGACGAGTTTCTCCGTGCTGCCCACCACACCGGCCGAGAACGGCAGCACCGCGTCCGCCGAGCGCGACGGGACCACCGCCAGGTTCGCGCGGCGCACCCGGGCGTCCGCGGCGGCACGGATCTTCTCGGTGATCTCCTCGGCATAGCCCTTCAACCCGTCGGCGATGCCGAGTCTCGGCTTGGAAATGAAATCGACCGCGCCCAGTTCGAGCGCCCGCAGCGTCACGTCGGACCCGCGTTCGGTCAGCGACGAAACCATGATGACGGGCGTCGGCTTGAGGCGCATCAGGCGCTCCAGGAAATCGATGCCGTCCATGCGCGGCATCTCCACGTCGAGCGTGATCACGTCCGGATTCAACTGGCGGATCATCTCGCGCGCAGCGATCGGATCCGGCGCCGCTCCGACCACTTCGAGGTCGCGTTCGGCCCCGATCAGCTCCGTGAGAACGCTGCGCACCAGCGCCGAATCATCGACGATCAGCACGCGGATGCGCTGGCCGGCGGCGCGCTTCGGCGTCATCGGGAACATTCCCCGTCGCTCGATGGCCCCGTGACCAGAACTTCAATCACCGTCGCGCCCCTTGGGCATGACCCGCTCGTACACCGTCTTGCCGCGCAGGCGGAACGTGTCGGCCGCATGGAACAGGCTCTCGGAGTGACCGACGAACAGCAGGCCGTCCGGTCGCAGCAACGGGGCAAACCGCCGCAGGATTCCGGCCTGCGTCGGCTTGTCGAAATAGATCATCACATTCCGGCAGAAGATCGCGTCGAGCGGGCCGCGCACCGTCCAGGCGGGCTCGAGCAGGTTGAGCGGCCGGAAGCTCACCATCCGCTGCAGTTCGGGGCGAACCCTGACCTGGCCGTCCGGGCTGCCGCCCCCCCGCTGGAAAAAGCGGCGCACGCGTTCTTCGGACAGCCGCTCGACCCGCTCGGCCGGATAGGCCCCGGCCTCACCCTTGCGCAACACGTTGGTGTCCACGTCGGTTGCCAGGATCGACACCGGCGCGTCGAACGAACCGAAGGTCTCCACCGCCGTCATGGCGAGGGAATAGGGCTCTTCGCCGGTCGAAGCGGCGCAGCACCAGATCACCAGCTGCCGGCCGCGCCGGGCGGCCAGGTGCTCGGCCAGAATCGGAAAGTGATGCTGCTCGCGAAAGAACGAAGTGAGGTTGGTGGTGAGCGCATTGGTGAAGGCTTCCCACTCGGTCGCGTTGCCGTTGCGCAGCAGCGCGAGGTAGTCCTCGAAGCGCCGGGTGCCGGTCGCCCGCAATCGGCGCGCCAGGCGGCTGTAGACCATGTCCATCTTCTGGGGTGACAGCGAGATGCCGGCACGCTCATGGATCAGCTTGCGCACGGCTTCGAAATCGCGTTCCGTGAACTCGAATTCGCGCATGCCGTCGGTCGGCGCGGTGCGGGATGGGACCTGCGTCTGGGGCTTGGGGGAGGACATCATCGGTTGGCCGTTACGGCTCGGGCGCACCCACCCCGGCAACACCCTGGAGCCGATCCTTGGAACGCCTGCCGTTCCAGCCGGTTATCGGCATGGGAGGCGGCCGGTTGAGCCGTGCGGGTGAGGTTTCTGCCGCAAAGCTCCGGAATCCGGCGCGAACGCCAGCTATGGCGTTCTTCGCTGCCCCGGGGCGCTGTTAGCGCCGTCGAACCGTGGCCACGGCCGGCAAGTCGCGAATCAAGGCGCAGACGCGCGCGAGCTGGTCACCGCCAGAAACCTCGACCGTCAGGTCGAGCCGGGCGTCGAGGCCCCGCTCCGATGCGCGTGCCGCCCGAACCGGCGCCTTCTCCTTGCCCAGGATGTCGGTGACGTCGCGCAGCAGCGTACCGGTCGCGTCTCCCGTGACCTCGAGATCCACCGGGAAGCGGCTGTCGCGACCGGGCTCACCCCATTCCGCCACGACGCGCCGCTCGGGCGACAGGCGCGCCACGTTCGGGCAACTTTCGCGATGCACGCTGATGCCCCGCCCGCGGGTCACGAACCCGACGATCGCATCGGGCGGTGCCGGCTTGCAGCAGCGGGCGAGCTGGGTCAGCAGTTTGTCGACCCCGACCACCAGGACGTCGCCGTGCCTGGACGCCGGTGCGCGCGCCACGGGCGGTCCGGGCTCGGCGGGTTCGACGGGCACGGGCGCGGCCGGTCGCAGGACCACCTGCAACTGACGCTGCGTGACCTCGCCCCGGCCGAGCCCGGCCAGCAGGTCCTCGGGCTTCGCGTATTCGAGCGCCGCTGCGAGCGCTTCCAGCGGCGGCGCCGCGACGCCCAGGCGATGCACCTCGCGCTCGAGCACCGTTCGGCCGTGTGCGACGTCCTGCTCCAGATGTTGTGCGTTGAACCACGCCCGTACCTTGGCGCGCGCGCGATGGCTGCGAATGAAGCCGAGCTGCGGGTTGAGCCAGTCGCGGCTCGGGCCGCCCTCGCGCGCCGTGACGATCTCCACGCGCTGGCCGGTCGCAAGCACCGTGTTGAGCGGCACGATGTGGCCGTTGACCTTCGCGCCGCGGCAGCGATGGCCAAGATCGGTGTGCACGTGATAGGCGAAGTCCACCGGCGTCGATCCGCTCGGCAGCGCTACCACCCGCCCCTGTGGGGTCAACACGTAGACCGTCTCCTGGAAGAGCTCGGTGCGCACCGATTCCGCGAGGTCGGCCGCGCCGCCCACGTCATCACGCCAGTCGAGGATGCGGCGCATCCACGCGACCGCTTCCTCGAGATGCGCGTCGCGCCGTCCGCCTTCCTTGTAGCGCCAGTGGGCGGCAACGCCCAGTTCGTTGGCCTGATGCATCTCGCGCGTGCGGATCTGGACTTCCAGCACCTTGTCGTCGGGCCCGATGACGGCGGTATGCAGCGACCGGTAGTCATTTGCCTTCGGCTTCGCGATGTAGTCGTCGAATTCCTTGGGGATCGGGGTCCAGAGGTTGTGCACCACGCCCAACGCGGTGTAGCAGCCGGCGATGTCGTCCACGAGGACGCGCACGGCGCGCACGTCGAACAGGTCCTTGAAGCCCAGGTCCTTGCGCTGCATCTTCTTCCAGATGCTGTAGATGTGCTTGGGTCGGCCGGACACCTCGGCCCGGATGCCGGCACCCGCGAGCTCCTCGCGCAGCAGTGTGGCCACGCGCGCGATGAACGCTTCGCGATCGCCGCGCTTGCCGTCGAGCTCGCTCGCGATCGACTTGTAGGTCTCCGGTTGTTCGCAGCGGAAGGCGAGATCCTCGAGCTCCCACTTGAGCTGCCACACACCGAGCCGGTTCGCGAGCGGTGCCAGCAGGTCGAAGGTGTCGCGCACCGCCGCGAGTCGCTCGGCTTGCGTGCCGTCGCGTGCAAGGCGGCGCAACAGGCTGATCTCTCCAGCGAGCTTGATCAGCACCACGCGGGCGTCCTGCACCATGGCGAGCAGCATCTGCCGCAGGGCCTCGAGCTGCGCACCGTGGTCGGTCTGCTTGCCCGTGCCGAGGCCAGGGCGCAGCTGCTGGATGTCCTCCATGCGGCGCGCACCTTCCACGAGGCTCGCGATGCTGGCACCGAACCGCTCGGCCAGCGTCGCGCGGGGCAACCGCCCCACGGCCGTGGCGGCGAGCAACGCTGCCACGATCGAATCGAGATCGAGCTTGAGGCTCGCGAGCAGTACTGCCGATTCCTTCGCGCCGGCGGCGATTTCGGCAGCTTCCCCGGCCAGCGCAGCCAGTGCGCGTTCCACCACAGGGGCGCCGGCTGCATCCACGCGCGCGCCAGCCGTCCGCCAGGCGCCCATCAGCGCCTCGGCTTCGGAGTGGACTTCGGTTGCGATCTCGACCATGAACGTTAGTGTGGAATGCGACCCGATCCGGCGCGCCGTCGTACCGGGATCGACGATCTTGCCACGCTTTGGCCGATGCCGGCACCCGGTGGTTCAATGCTCCTGCCAGTAGCGCCGCCGGACGTCGCGCCAGCGCTCGAGACGCCATCCGCCGGCATCCAGGGCCAGGTGGATCGCGCCGCCTTCGTCGGTGCGAATGATGCGCGCGCCGGCATCCCGGTAGCGCGCCACGACGTCGGGTGCCGGGTGGCCGAAGCGGTTGCGATAGCCCACCGAAAACACCGCCGCTTCCGGCAGGACCGCCGCGATGAATTCGGGCGTTGACGACGTGCGGCTGCCGTGATGCGGGACCACCAGGATGTCCGACGCGAGCGGCGCACCCTGTGCGATCAACCGGCGCTCGGAGTCCTTTTCGATGTCGGCAGCGAACAGCACGCTCGCGCCAGCCGTCGCGACCCGGAGCACGCAACTGCGCGCGTTGTCCTTGGCCGCTCTCGAGCCGTAGCTCACCGCCTCAGGATGCAGTACCTCGAAGCGCACGCCGCTCCATTCCCACGCCTGTCCGGCCACGCACGGCGCCTTGCGCCGCACGCCCGTCAACGCCGCGTGAGACTCCGGCAAGGGCGTCGCCACCCAATCGGCCGGCACCATCTCGAACAACCGGGCCGCGCCGCCCGCGTGATCGGAGTCGTCGTGGCTGACGAAGGCACCTTGCAGATTGCGCACGCCGCTGCCGCGCAGGAACGGTCCGACGATGCGCGACCCGCTGTCTGCCTCGGGCGACCATGCGGGCCCGGTGTCGAACACGAGCGACCCGCTTTGCGTACGCACCGTCGCGGCCAGCCCTTGCCCCACGTCGAGTACGTCGATCCATGCTTCGCCGAAGGCCGGTCGCAACACCGGTGCCACGACCATCGGCAACATCGCGAGAGCACCCAACCAGCGCGCCGGCACACCGCGCGGCAACAGGAGCCATGCGGCTCCGCCGAGGGCGAACGCGACCGCCCACGTCGGAGGTGCATGCTGGGTCCACGCCACCGCAGGCATGGTCGCCACCCATTCGAGGGCGATTCCGGCCGGCAGCATGGCGGCATGGGCGAGCTGCGCCAGCGGTGCCCAGGGAATGACCGCAGCCAGCAGCGACAACGGCACCACGACGAAGCTCACCCAGGGAACGGCGAACGCATTCGCGACGGGTGCGATCACCGAGACCTGCTGGAACAGCACCAGCAATAGTGGCACAAGCCCTACGAACAACGCCCATTGCGCTCGCCCCCACGCACCTAACCAACCCGGCGTCGCGACTCGCCCGCCGGTCACGTACATCAGCAGCGCCACCGCGCCGAACGACAACCAGAAGCCCGCCGACAGCACGGCCATGGGATCGAGCAGCAGGACAGCAAGCAAGGCTGCCGCGAGCATGCCGCTCGCGGTGGCGAACACGCGCAGCCACAGCGCCACCGCGACGACCGCCAGCATCCAGAGCGTCCGCTGGGTCGGCACCGCAAACCCGGCCAGCAGCGCATAGGCAAGAGCGCCGACCAGGCCTGCAGCGACGGCAGCGTTGCGTGCCGGCACCCGCACCGACCACGTCGGTGTGCGCCGCCACAGGTGCCATACGAGCAGGTACGCAAGACTCGCGACCATGGTCACGTGCAACCCCGAGATGCTCATCAGGTGATTGACGCCGGTGCGGGTGAAGACCTGCCACTGGTCGGCCGGGATCGACTGCTGGTCGCCGATGGCGAGGGCCACCACCACGCCGGCATAGCGTTCCCCCGTCAACGACTGCAGGAGGTGGGCCCGTATCCGTCCGCGCAACCGCTCGACCCCGTAGGCAGGACGCCACACGAACGGCTCGAGCCGTTCGCGTGGTCCGGTGTCGCGGACGTAGCCGGTCGCCCGCACGCCGCGCTCGAGCAGCCAGGCCTCCGCGTCGAACGCATGCGGATTCTGCGTGGCGTGCGGACGCTTGAATCGTGCCGTCAGGCGCCAGCGTTCACCGGGCGCCACCGGGGCGACGATCGGGTCCAAGTCGGGCCGATCCGCCTCGAACCACGACAGCAGCACGCGCCGCGGCACATAAGCGTCCGGCGTCAGGATGTCTTCGACGTCGAAGGCAAACCGCCAGCCGCGCGCAGTCCGTTCCGGCAACCCGGCGACCACCCCGACGACCCGCAGGTCGCGACCCTCGACGCGCTCGGGCAACCGGTCCGCGAGCCGCCAGGCGGCATGGCCGGCTGCCCAGTAGAACCCGGCACCGGCACACGTCAGCGCGATCAGCACTGCGCCCACCGAACGCAGCAGCGCAATCGCGGAGCGCCGGGCGATCCACGCGAGTCCCGCCAGCGCTAGCACCAGGAACACACCGGCGGGCGCCGGCAGTTCAGCCTGCTGCTGCAGCCACCAGATGCCGCCCGTGAACGCGGCGACGTTCAGCAGCATTGCAAGGAACCCGCCTCACCCGAGCACAGCACGCGAGTTCCGTTGCACCGTTCAACCTGCGCGGCTCAAGGTTTCTTCACTTCCAGCAGCTCCACCTCGAAGACCAGGGTCGCACCCGGCGGAATCATGTTGCCGGCGCCGCGGTCGCCGTAGGCGATAGCCGCGGGACATACCAGCTTCGCCTTGCCGCCCACCTTCATCTTCGCGACCCCCTCGGTCCAGCACTTGATGACCCCACCGAGCGGAAACTCGGCCGGCGAGTTGCGGGCGTAGCTGCTGTCGAACTCGCGCCCGTCGGTGAGCGTGCCGCGGTAGTGCACCTTGACCGTATCGGAGGCCTTCGGTGTGGCACCGGTACCGTCCTTCAGCGACAGGTAGACGAGGCCGCTGTCGGTCTTGACCGCCCCCTTTTCCTTGGCCGCCTTCTCGAGGAAGTCCTTGGACAGTGAGGCCCGCCGCGTCTGGGCCAGCGCCTGGATCTTCGGTCCGAAGGCCTCCAGGTCGACGGCCGGTTTCTTGCCGGACAACGCATCGGCAAAACCACGCTTCACCTGTTCGGCCTCGGTCGGGTTCAGGTTGAACACCTGAAGTTCGCGCGCGAGCGCCAGACCGAGGGCATACAAGGTCTTGTCTTCATCGGTCTTCGGATCGTCCGCCCAGGCCGGCAGGGTGGCGCATACAGATACGAGAGCGGCTACGACGCAAGAGCGGATCATGGCATTGCATTCCTTTCGGCCGGAGATCGGGTGTTCGCACCGACGGCCGCGGCCGGTGCGAGCGCGAATCTGGGTCCTACGCGTGCAGAGCGACGTCGCCCTCGGCCAGCACGCCGTCGTCGAGTGTGAATATGCGGTTCATCCGCGCCGCGATCGCGTGGTCGTGGGTGACGATCACGAGACTGGTGCCGAGGTCACGGTTGAGACCCATCATGAGCTCGAGCACGCCCTCGGCATTGCGGCGGTCGAGGTTGCCGGTAGGCTCGTCGGCGAGCACGCAGGCCGGACGCGTCACCAGGGCGCGTGCCAGCGCGGCCCGCTGGCGCTCGCCGCCGGACAACTCGCCGGGCATGTGTTCGACGCGCGCGCCGAGACCCACGCGCTGCAGGATGTCCCTGGCTGCCGCCCGCGCCGCTTCGGGTTCGACGCGACGGATGTAGAGCGGCATCGCGACGTTCTCGAGCGCAGTGAACTCGGGCAACAGGTGGTGGAACTGGTACACGAACCCCAGATGCAGGTTGCGCAGTTCCCCCACGGCGAGCTGGCTCAGTTGCGCGATCGGCTGACCCATGAGGCTCACCGTGCCGGTGGTCGGCGCATCGAGGCCGCCCAGCAGATGCAAAAGCGTGCTCTTGCCGGAGCCTGAGGCACCGACGATCGCAACACTCTGCCCTGCGTGCACATCGAAATCGATGCCGCGCAAAACCTCGACCGGCGCGAGGCCCTCGTCATAGGTCTTGCCCAGTCCCCGGCAGGACAGAACCGATTCCTTCACCGCGTCATTCATAGCGCAGCGCCGCCGCGGGATTGACGCGCGAGGCGCGGTAGCTCGGATAGAGTGTCGCGAGCAGACTCAGGCCGAAGGACACGGCCGCGATCACGACGACATCGCCCCACACCAGTTCCGAGGGCAGGTCGCTGATGTAGTAGATGTCCTTCGCGAGGAACTGGATGCCGAAATTGCGCTCGATGAACGGCACCACCACGTCCACGTTCACCGCGAGCAGTACGCCGGCCGCGACGCCGATGATGGTGCCGATGAACCCGATCAGCGCCCCCTGGACGATGAAGATCTTCATGATGCTCCCGGGCGCGGCGCCGAGGGTACGCAGAATGGCGATGTCAGCCTGCTTGTCGGTGACCGCCATGACCAGCGTGGACACGATGTTGAAGGCCGCCACCGCGACGATCAGGGTCAGGATGATGAACATGACCCGCTTTTCGATCTGAACCGCGCGGAAGAAGTTCGCGTGGCTGCGCGTCCAGTCGCTCACGTAGACGTCGCTGCGCAGCGTCAGTTGCAGGTCGGAGGTGACCACGGGTGCCGAAAACAGGTCCTTCAGCTTGAGCCGGACGCCGGAGACGCGGTCGCCGAGCCGGTAGAGCTTCTGGGCGTCGGCAAGGTCGATGAGAGCCAGACCCGAGTCGTACTCGTACATGCCGACTTCGAAGATGCCCACCACGCGGAACTGCTTCAGACGCGGCAGCACGCCCGCCGCGGTGACCTGGCCCTGCGGAGCGATCACGGTGACCTTCTCGTTCATGCGCACGCCGAGGTTTCGCGCCAGTTCCGAACCCAGCACGATGCCGAACTCGCCAGGTGCTAGATTGCCGAGCGCGCCCTGCTTCATGCTCTGCCCGAACTCCGCGACGGTGTTCTCCAGTTCGGGCGTGACGCCACGGATCAGCGCACCCTGCACCGTGTTGTCGAACGACAGCAGCGCCTGGGCCATCACGTAGGGAGCGGCAGCCACCACCTGCGGGTGGCGCTTGGCATCCTCGGCGATCTGCGGCCAGCCGGACAACCCGCCGTCGAACCCGCTCACCTGCACGTGCGAGGCCACACCCAGGATGCGGGCGCGCAATTCCTTCTGGAACCCGTTCATCACCGACAGCACCACGATGAGCGCCGCGACCCCCAATGCAATCCCGGCCATGGAGGTCATCGAGATGAACGAGATGAAGTGATTGCGTCGCTTCGCGCGGGTGTAGCGCAGGCCGACGAAATACTCGTAGGGGAGCACGGGCAGGCCGGGGGATCGGGACGCGCGATTCTGCCAGAGCCCCAGGCAGGCGGCTATCGGCCGCGTGCTACATTGACCGCCCTCGGCGAGCAACCTATCCAACCCAGTGCGCAGTCTCAACCTGCTGGTCCCCGCGCTGTTCTGGCCGGACCCCGCCGCACCGCACAGCTACGAAGGTCTCGATCTCCCCGCGCTGGCGCTGGTTCTCGGACGCGGCCGTCGCGTCGACGACTGGCGCGATGGCCCCGGCGACTGGCTTGCGTGCCGATTCGGCGTCGAACCCCGGACCCGACCGCCGTTTGCCGCCGTCGCTCGCCTGGGAAGCGGCGGCGCCCGCGACACCCGAGTATGGATGCGGGCCGACCCGGTGCACCTGCAGCCCCAGGGCACGGAACTCTTTCTCACGCGCGGCGCCGACCTCGCGATCGAACGGAGCGAGGCCGACGCGATCCTTGCCGCCCTCAATGCATTCTTCGCTGCGGACGGACTGCATTTCGTCGCCGGCAACGCCCATACCTGGTTCGTCGCGCTCGAGGTCATGCCGGACCTTGCTACGGTGCCGCTGGAACTGGCGCACGGCCACAGCATCGATCAGCTCCTGCCGCGCGGCGACGACGCGCAGTTGTGGTTGCAGCGCTTCAACGAAGCCCAGATGCTGCTGCATGGGCTGCCGGTCAACGAAGCACGCGAGCAGCGCGCCGCACCCACCGTCAACAGCCTGTGGCTCTGGGGCGCCGGCGCCTTGCCCGACAGCGCGGTCCGCTGGGTCGACGCCGTCTACGCCGCGGACCCCGTGCCGCGGGGTATGGGATTGCTGGCAGGCATGCAGGTTCGCATGCCGCCGGACGAGTTCGCCGCGCTCGAGCCGGACCATGCATCCGCGCTCGTCGAGATCGATGAGCCGACGACACCGGCGTTGACCGGCAACCAGGGCGCATGGCACGCCGCGCTCGCGAACTTCGAGCACCGCTGGCTGCGCCCGGCACTGGCGAGCCTGCGCGCCGGCCGCCTGGAGCGCCTCGAACTCACCGGCTTCGGCGGCCGCTACGGCCGGACCACGCTCATGGAGCGTGGCGATCTCTGGAAGCTCTGGCGCAGGCCCGCGACGCTCGCGTCGCGGCGCCCGCTACCTTAGACCTTCTCAGCCGTTGCCGACCTTCATACCCTCGGTGAGGGCAGCGAGTTCGGCGGCGAGCGCTTCCAGGCGCTGCACCGACCCATGGCTGCGCGCTGCCGCCGCATGGTTGCCGTCCGCCATGGTGGCGATGCGCTCGACGTTGCGCGCGATCTCGGCGCTCGCCGCGTTCTGCTCTTCCATGGCGCCCGCTATCTCGTTGGCCTTCGTGAGCGTTTCGTTGGCCGCGCTACGAATCTGGGACAGCGCTTCGGCGGCTTCGCGGGCCAGTTGCACGCCGGCATCCACGCGACCGGAGCTGGCCTGCATGCCGTCGACGGCGCTGCGCGTGTCGGCCTGGATGGCGCTGATCATGGCACCGATCTCGACCGTGGCCTGGCTGGTGCGCTCCGCGAGCTTGCGTACCTCGTCGGCCACCACGGCGAAACCGCGACCCTGCTCGCCGGCCCGCGCGGCCTCGATGGCGGCGTTCAACGCGAGCAGGTTGGTCTGGTCCGCGATGTCCTTGATGGTCTTCACCACCTGACTGATCTCGTCCGAACGCTGGCTCAGCCCTTCGATGGCCGAGGCCGCCTCGCGCACCGACCGGGCGATGGCGGCGATCTCTTCCGAGGTCCGCTGCACCACGCCTTCGCCCTGCTGGGAAACGTCGTTGGTCCGCTGCGACAGGCGCTGCGAATCGCGCGCGTTGCTGCCGACGTGTTCCAGGCTCACCGTTACCTGTTCCAGAGCCGCGGCCACGCGTGAAGCCGAATCGCTTTGCTCCTGCGAGCCCTGCTGCACCTGGGCCGACTCTCCCTGCACCTGCCCCACCGCTTCGTTCATCGACACCGTCGCACGCTTCATCCGCACGACCATGTCGCCGAACTGTTCCGCCATGCGGTTGAACGCGGCAGCGAGCTCGCCCACTTCGTCGTTGCCCTGGTGCGCGGTGCGCACCGTGAGATCGCCCTGCCCCAGGCGCTCGGCGCTGCGGGCAAGATCGTGCAAGGGGCGCAACCGCCGTGCGAGCACGATGTAGGTGGCGGCGCATCCCGCCAGGAGAATCGCGAGGCCGAGGCCCAGCATCAGGTTGCGCAGGCTCGCCGCATCGGCGCGCATCTCGTCCATGTCCACGCTGGCACCGATGATCCAGCCCCAGGTGTCGAACCGCACGAAGGGCAATCGGCGCCCGTCGTATTCGAGCGTGCCCTCGGCCTGTTCCAGGGCCGGCTTGAACGCGGCCGCGGCGGCGTCCACCGTCGCGTTCTTCCCCTGGAGGTCGGGATGCACCATCAGTTCGCCGCGCGTCTTGGCCGCCGAGCCGTCGAGCACGACGTAGTAGCCGCGCTCGCCGATGCGGGACTTCCCGATCTGCGTGAGCATCGCTGCGAGGTCCTGCGTGATGTCCAGGCCCACGAACAGGATGGCGGTGACCTTGCCGCCTTCCATGACCGGCGTGTACTTGGTCATGTAGTCGTGCCCGAACAAGCGCGCCTTGCCGAGGTAAGGTTGCCCGGCCATCACGACCTTGTAGGCCGGATGCGAGGTACCGAGCAGCGTGCCGATGGCACGGCTGCCGTCTTCCTTCTTGACCGAAGTGCTCACGCGCATGAAGTCGTCACCGGTGCGCACGAAGACCGTGGCAGCACCCCGGGTCGCCCGCGAGAACGCGTCCACTTCCGCGTGACCCAGGTTCAGCGCCTGGTTGCCGACCATGACGACGTGCACGGCTTGATCGGCCACCTGGACCGTCCTCGAAGTCTCGATGTGAACCGGACCACCCAGCATGCTCTCGAATATGGATGCGAGGCGGTCCGTGTTGCTCTTGACCGTCTTGTCGAACGTGGCGAACTGCGCTTCCAACAGCGTGACCCGCGCGCGCAGTTCCTGGTCGGTGCGCCGCTCGAGGGTGGCCTCGGTACGGAAATAGGCCACCAGGGAGAAGGTCAGGATGGCCGCCACCAGGATGCCGCAACCGATCAGGGACACCTGGGCTGCGATACTCGATCTATGGGAATTCAAAGACTTGTCCTCATGGAGGCAAACATGACGGCGCGGTCTCGACGCCGGGTCTGCGCTAATATCGACCCGAGGACCTTCGACTTGAACAATGCTGACCGCCACTGATCCCGGGCTCGCGACGGGCCTCGGGCCCACCCTGCCCCGGTTGCAGGAGCGCGTCGCGAAGCCCGATGCGCTGGCAGCGCTGACCGGCGCGGGAGTGCATCCGGTCCTGGCCCGCCTGTTTGCCGCTCGCGGCGTTGCTTCGGCGGATGACCTCGATACCGAGTTGTCCGGCCTGCTGCCCTTCGACCTGCTGCTCAATGCCGGGGCCCTGGCGGAAATCCTGGCCGACGCCATCGCGGCCGGCAGGCGTCTGCTGATCGTCGGCGACTACGATGCCGACGGGGCGACGGCATCCGCCGTCGGGACCATCGTCCTGCGGCGTCTCGGAGCGAACGTCGACTTCCTGGTACCCAACCGATTCGAGTTCGGCTACGGATTGACGCCCGAGATCGTGCGCGTGGCCGCCGAGCGGCAACCCGACTTCATCGTCACCGTGGACAACGGCATCGCCAGTTTCGACGGCATCGAGGAGGCGCGCCGCCTCGGTATCGACGTGCTCGTCACCGATCATCACCTGCCCGGCGCCGAGTTGCCGCGCGCGCGGTGCATCGTGAATCCGAACCAGCCTGGCTGCGGTTTCCCGAGCAAGCACCTGGCAGGGGTCGGGGTGATGTTCTACGCCATGCTGGCGTTGCGCGCCGAGCTGCGGCGTCGCGGCGCCTTCGCGGCACGCAGCGAACCCAACCTCGCCGAGCAACTCGATCTCGTGGCGCTGGGCACCGTTGCCGACGTGGTGCCGCTCGACCGCAACAACCGCATCCTGGTCACCCAGGGCCTGCGGCGGATGCGTGCCGGCCGGACCCGACCGGGCATTGCCGCCTTGCTGCGCGCGGCCGGCCGCGATCGTGCCCGGGCATCGACCTACGATCTGGGGTTCGTCGTCGGGCCGCGGCTCAACGCCGCTGGCCGTCTCGAGGACATGGCCGTGGGCATCGAATGCCTGGTCACGGAAGACGCCGGCGCGGCGATGGAGCTGGCGGCGCGGCTCGACGCGCTCAATCGCGAACGCCGCGAGATCGAAGCCGACATGCAGGCCTCGGCGCTGGCTTCTCTGGCCCGCATCGAACCCGGCGATGCGGCGAGCCTAGCGCTGTTCGATCCCGGGTGGCATGCCGGCGTCGTGGGGCTGCTCGCGTCACGACTCAAGGAGCGCTTCCATCGCCCCACCATCTGCTTTGCCTCGGGCCCTGGCGGCGAACTGAAGGGGTCGGGGCGCTCGATTGCGCCGTTGCACCTGCGCGACGCGCTCGATCTGGTCGACCGGCATCATCCAGGTCTCATGATCCGGTTCGGCGGGCATGCAGCGGCCGCCGGTGTGAGCCTGCGCGAGGACGCCGTCGAAAGGTTCCGCGCCGCTTTCGAGTCGGTCGTGCGCAGCATGCTCTCCCCGGCGGAACTGGAGCGAGTGGTCGAGATCGACGGCAGTCTGTCGGAGGACGAACTGAGTCTTCCGGTCGCCGATGCATTGCGCGACCAGGTGTGGGGGCAGGGCTTCGCACCACCGCTGTTTCACGACCACTTCCGCATCGACGATCAGCGCGTGGTCGGCGGTCGACATCTCAAGCTGAAGGTGCGCCGCGACGAAACTCGCAACGCCGCACCGCTCGAAGCGATGCTGTTCGGATGCGACGCGCCACTGCCGGCACGGATCAGCGCCACCTACCGGCTCGACGTGAACGAGTGGAACGGCGCCCGCACCGTCCAGCTGGTCCTGGACCGCTGGCAGCCGGCATGAATTTCTCGCTGGAGAGCTGGGGGCTGCAGGGCTTCACCGAAGTGAACGCCTTCGCGACCGCCCTCGCCATCGGTCTCCTGATGGGCATGGAACGGGAGCGCAACGTGTCGGCCAAGGCCGGCCTGCGCACGTTCGCGCTGGTGGCCGTGCTCGGCGTCGCGCTGGCGCTGATCGGCGAACGCACGCACGTGCCGTGGCTGCCCGCCGTGGGATTCGCACTGGTAGGCCTCACCATGATCGCCGCCTACAACCGCGACGACGAGGCCGAGGGCGACCCGGGCACCACGACCGTGGTAGCGGTGCTGGTGTGCTACGCGCTTGCGACCATGGTCTGGCTCGACATGGCGACACTCGCCGTGATGCTCGCCGTCGCCTCTACCGCGCTGCTCTATTTCAAGGCGGAGCTGCGCACCATCACCCTCGGCCTGCAACGCAGCGAGCTGATCTCCATCATCCAGTTTGCCGTGCTCACCTTCGTCGTGCTGCCGGTGCTGCCCGATCGGGACTTCGGACCCTACGGCGCGATCAACCCGCGGCAGATCTGGTTCATGGTCGTGCTGATGGCCGGCGTCAGCCTGGCCGGATACCTGGCGCTCAAGATCGTCGGACAACGCCACGGCGCGAGGCTGCTCGGTTTGTTCGGTGGCCTGGTGTCGAGCACCGCGACGACGCTGGTGTATGCGCGCCACGGTCGCGCGACGCCGGCCCTGGCGGGGCTCGCGGCCACCGTGATCGTCATCGCCAATCTGGTCGTGCTCGTGCGGATCTCGGTCGTGGTCGGCGTGGTGCGCCCCACGCTGCTCGCGACGGTGCTGCCGGTAACGCTGGGCGGGCTCGTCGTCGGCACACTGGCCGCGCTTCCCCTGTGGCGCCCCGCCGACGCGGCCGACGCGCCCGTTCCGACCGTCGGCAATCCCGCGGAGATCCGGACCTCGCTCGGCTTCGGCGCCCTCTATGGCGTGGTGCTGGTGCTCGCCGCCTGGCTGTCCCACGAACTGGGCAACACCGGACTCTACGGCGTTGCCCTGGTCTCCGGACTGACCGATGTCGATGCCATCGCGCTTTCGACCCTTCGCCTCAACGATCTCGGGAGGATCGCTCCGCGCGAGGCCGTGACGGCCATCACCCTCGCACTGCTCGCCAACATCGCCCTCAAGTTCACCCTGGTGGCGGTAGTGTCCAGCCCGGGCGTCACGCGCCGCTGCATCGTTCCCATGGCGGGCACGGCTGCCGGTCTCGTCGCCGCCTTGCTCTGGGTGCGCTGACGGAAACGCACCGGCGTTCCGGTACAATCCGCCGCTTTTCCGGCAGGATCAGGATCATGGAAGCCGAACGCATCAACGCCATCGGGCAGCACATCGAAGACCTCGGCCGGCGCGCCGACGATCTGCGGAGGTATCTTTGACTTCGATGGCAAGAAGGCCCGCCTGATCGAGGTCGATCGCCTCACCGAGGATCCGAAGTTCTGGGACGATCAGCAGCGTGCCCAGGAGATCGGCAAGGAGAAGAAGGCGCTGGAAGGCGTCGTGGTCACGCTCGAGAACGTCGCGCGCGGCCTGGCGGACAGCGCAGAACTGTTCGACCTTGCCAAGGCCGAGAACGACGACGGCATGCTGGAATCGGTCGAGGCCGACGCGAACGCCATCGAGAAGATCGTCGCGGACCTCGAGTTCCGGCGCATGTTCTCCAACCCGATGGACCCGAACAACTGCTTCGTGGACATCCAGGCCGGGTCAGGAGGCACCGAGGCTCAGGACTGGGCGTCCATGCTGGAACGCATGTACCTCAAGTTCTGCGAACGCAAGGGCTTCTCGGTCGAAGTGCTGGAAGAATCGGCCGGCGAAGTGGCCGGCATCAAGAGTGCATCGCTCAAGGTCAGCGGCGACTATGCCTTCGGCACGCTGCGCACCGAATCCGGCGTCCACCGCCTGGTGCGCAAGTCGCCGTTCGATTCGAATGCGCGCCGCCACACCTCGTTCGCCAGCGTCTTCGTGTACCCCGAAGTGGACGATTCGATCGAGGTGGAGATCAATCCGGCCGACCTGCGGATCGACACCTTTCGCGCGAGCGGCGCGGGTGGACAGCACATCAACAAGACCGACTCCGCGATCCGGATCACCCACGAACCCACCGGCATCGTCGTGCAGTGCCAGAACGACCGCTCGCAGCACCGCAACCGTGCCGAGGCCATGGCGATGCTGAAGTCACGGCTGTACGAGCTGGAGCTGCGCAAGCGCAACGAGCAGAAGCAGGCCATGGAGGATTCCAAGACCGACATCGCCTGGGGCCATCAGATCCGCTCCTACGTGCTCGACCAGTCGCGCATCAAGGACCTGCGCACCAACTACGAAGTGGGCAACACCCAGGCCGTGCTGGACGGTGACCTGGATGACTTCATCGCGGCGAGTCTCAAGCAGGGGGTCTGACGCCGTGACCTTCCAGCGCTTGGAGGGCCCCCATCCCATCCTTCCCCCACCTTCAGTGGGGGAAGGGGTGTACGGCTCCCTCCCCCGGCTGCGCCGGGGGAGGGTTGGGGTGGGGGCCATCGATCCCGCCACCCCATGGATCCGCTCCCTGCCGCTCGCGATCTCGACGCGCTTCATCCAACAATTGATTCAAGCCCCACAGGGTCTTCCCGCATGACCGAGCCCCAACAACCCCCGCAGGTCGACACCAACAAGATCATCGAAGAGCGCCGCAACAAGTTGCAGGCGCTGCGCGCGCAGGGACAAGCGTTCCCCAACGACGCGCGCCGCACTGATCTTGCGGCTGATCTGCACGCCACATACGCCGGCAAAGAGAACGCTGAACTGGAGCCCGCGGCGATTCAAGTCGCCGTCGCCGGCCGCATGATGCTGAAACGGGTCATGGGCAAGGCGAGCTTTGCGACCCTGCAGGACATGAGCGGCCGCATCCAGGTGTACGTGCAGACGGACGCCGTCGGTCCCGACGTGCATGAAGCCTTCAAGCACTGGGACCTGGGCGACATCCTCGCCGTCGAGGGCACCCTGTTCCGCACCAAGACCAACGAGCTGACGGTCAAGGCAAAGTCGATCCGCCTGCTCGCGAAGTCGCTGCGGCCGCTGCCGGAGAAGTTCCACGGCCTCACCGACCAGGAACAGAAGTACCGCCAGCGCTACGTCGATCTCATCATGAACACCGAGTCGCGCGCGGTGTTCGTCAAGCGCTCGCAGATCGTGCAGTCCATCCGGGAGTTCTTCGTGGCCCGGGGCTACCTCGAGGTCGAGACGCCGATGATGCATCCGATCCCTGGCGGCGCCGCGGCGCGCCCGTTCGTGACGCACCACAACGCGCTCGACATGCAGCTCTACCTGCGCATCGCGCCGGAGCTGTACCTGAAGCGCCTCGTGGTGGGCGGGTTCGAGAAGGTCTTCGAGATCAACCGCAACTTCCGCAACGAGGGCATCTCGACCCGGCACAACCCCGAGTTCACGATGCTCGAGTTCTACGAGGCCTATCAGGACTACCACTACCTGATGGATCTCACCGAAACCCTGATCCGCGAAGTGGCGCAGAAGGTGCTGGGCACGACCACCCTCACCTATCAGGGCACCACCATCGACGTCGGTCGCAAGTTCGATCGGCTGACCATGGCGCAGGCGATCCACCAGTACCACCCCGAGCACGCGCTGGCCGATCTGGCAAAGGCCGAGTACTTGCGCACCGCGCTCGCAACCCATGAGGTGGAGGTGTTCCCGACCGACGGTCTCGGCATGCTCCAGTTGAAACTCTTCGAGCAGACCACCGAGGAGAAGCTGATCCAGCCCACCTTCATCGTCGCCCATCCGACCGACGTGTCACCGCTCGCGCGCGCGAACGACAAGGATCCGAGCATCACCGACCGCTTCGAGCTGTTCATCACCGGGCGCGAGATCGCCAACGGTTTCTCGGAACTGAACGATCCGGAAGACCAGGCCGAGCGCTTCGCCGCCCAGGCGAAGGCCAAGGAAGCCGGCGACGAGGAAGCGATGTACTTCGACGCCGACTACGTCCGGGCGCTGGAATACGGCATGCCGCCGGCCGCCGGCGAAGGCATCGGCATCGACCGCCTGGTGATGCTGCTCACCGACAGCCCGAGCATCCGCGACGTGATCCTGTTTCCGCAGATGCGCCAGGAGGACTGAGGGCGGGCTGCGTCGAGCCGCGCCTGTTCCTCAGTTCGACAGCACCCAATCCCCGTTCCGGATCTCCAGCATCCGGAACGCCGAGAGGTCGAGACCCAGGTGATCGGTCGCCGACAGGTTCACCAGCCCGCCGGTCCCCATGTAGCCCCTGGTCTGTTCGATGGCGTCGCGCACCTTGTTAGGGTCCGTGCTGCCGGCACGCTTGATCGCGTCAGTCAGGATCATCAGTCCATCGTAGGCGTGACCGCCGAAGGTGGATACGTCTTCCTTGTAGCGTTCGCGGTAAGCCTTGTCGTAGGCGGTCACCACCGCTTTCTGCGGATCGCTGCCGGGCAATTGCTTCGCCACGATCAGCGCCGCCGCCGGCAATCGCACACCTTCGGCCGCTGCGCCGGCCAGCTTGATGAACTCATCGGACGCGACACCGTGCGCGTGGTACAGCGGCACCTTGACCCCGAGCTGCTGGTAGTTCTTCGTGACGATGGCCGGGCCCTGCCCCAGACCGATGACGAACACCGCCTGCAAGCCCTCGGCCGCACGAATCTTGGTGAGCTGCGCGGTCATGTCGGTGTCCTTCGGGGCGTAGGTCTCGTCCGCCACCAGCGTGATGCCGTACTTGGCCGCGACGCCCTGTGCCTCCTTGCGCCCCGATTGCCCGAATCCGCTGGTCTCGGACAGCAGACCGACCTTCGCGATGCCCTTCTTCTTCATGTCCTCGAAGACCTTCTCCGCGGCCATGCGGTCGGTGTGCGGCGTCTTGAAGACCCACTTCTTCACCGGCTCGACGATGGCGACTCCGCCGGCCATGGAGATGAACGGCAGGCCGGCCTTCTCGATCAGCGGCACCATCGCCATGGTGGAACCGGTGGTGGTGCCGCCGATGACGAATTGCACCTTGTCCTGCTCGATGAGACGCTTCGCGAAAGTGTTCGCCTTCGAAGCGTCGCTCGCGTCGTCGTAGTGCACCAGTTCCAGCTTGCGACCGAGCACGCCGCCGCCGGCATTGATGCGTTCGATGTAGAGGTTGAGCGTCTTCAGCTCCGGATCGCCGAGAAATGCTGCCGGGCCCGTCAACGACAGCACGGAGCCGATGCGGATCGCTTCCTGCGCGCTGGCGGCCGCAGCGATCAAGGCCAGTGCGGCGGCTGCCCCCTTGAACAACATTCGGATCATCGGACTTCTCCTCAACGGGGTGGGTGATACTGGACGACCTGCTGGTCGATCGCCCCGAAGACGCTGCGCCCCGCACCGTCCAACATCTCGATGCGAACGCGATCGCCGAAGCGCATGAATGGCGTGGTCGGCTTGCCGTCGGCGATCTGCTCGAGCATGCGTTTCTCCGCCAGGCAGGCGGAACCGCTCGAACGATCCACGTTCGACACCGTACCCGAGCCGACGATGGTGCCGGCCGCGAGGTACCTCGTCTTGGCCGCATGCGCGACGAGCTGCGGAAAGTCGAACGTCATGTCGACACCGGCGTTCGGGCGGCCGAACAGCTTCCCATTGAGATGCACCACCAGGGGCAGATGCACACGCTGGCCGTCCCAGGCATCGCCGAGCTCGTCCGGCGTGACCGCCACGGGAGAGAAGGCCGTGGCCGGCTTGCCGTGGAAGAAGCCGAAGCCCTTCGCGAGTTCGTTCGGGATCAGGTTGCGCAGGCTCACGTCATTGACCAGCATCAGCAGCTTGACATGGTCGCGCGCCTTCGCGGCCGGGACACCCATGGGCACATCGTCGGTGATCACCGCCACCTCCCCCTCGAAGTCGATGCCCCAGTCTTCGGATTCGGCGAGCACGTCCTCGCACGGACCGATCAGGTTGTCCGAGCCGCCCTGATACATGAGCGGGTCGGTCCAGAAGGACGCCGGCAGTTCGGCGCCGCGAGCCTTGCGCACCAACTCCACGTGGTTCACGTAGGCCGAGCCGTCGGCCCACTGATATGCGCGGGGCAGCGGTGCAGCCAGCGAGCGCGGATCGAGATCGAACGTGTCGTCCAGCACGCCGTCATTCAAGCGCGTATAGACCGCGTTCAGCATCGGCTCGGCCGCGGCCCAGTCGTCCAGTGCCACCTGCAGCGTGGGCGCGAACGTCGCCACCCGCACGGCCTTGGTGAGATCGCGGCTCACCACGATCAGCGTGCCGTCCCGCCCCCCTTCCCTCAACGTCGCCAGTTTCATGATTCGGTCCCTCAAGCTGCCGCTTGCGCGGTCACTCCATGGAGAAAGATTTCGGCCACAACCTCGGCCATGTCTTCGTAGCGCAACGGACCGTCGGCCCGCAGCCAGGTGAAGGTCCAGTTGATCATGCCGAACAGGATCATCGCGAGCGGTACCCGCAATGCCTTGCGGGTCCAGCGCGGCTTCAGCTTCGCGATCGCCGCCGCGAAGGCATCCACCACGGCCCGTTCCTTCTCGACCACGGCCGCACGCTCGGCAGTACCGAGAAACTTGACGTCCTGCACCAACACCATGTGCTGCGCCTGCGAATGCTGGTACGCCTGCATGAACCGCCCAACCAGCGCCCGGAAATGGCTCTCGGGTTCGAGCCCTTGCGCCCGGACGTCGGCCACTATGCCGAGCAACGTGTCCATGTAACCGTCGGCCACGTCGAACAGGATGTGCGCCTTGTCGCGGTAGTAGTGATACAGCAACGGCTTCGAGATGCCGCACACCTGGGCGAGCTGCGCCATGGACGCATTGTGAAAACCGTGGTCGGCGAACAACCGTGCCGCAGCCTGCACGATGGCCGCGCGCTGCTGGTCGAACGTCGCTGCTCTGGGTCGCGCCACAGATCACCCACCGATCGTTGACATCTCAGCCCGCGCCGGGCCGCCCCAAGCGGGCTGGCCCCCTGGGGGGAAGGGCCGCAGGCCCATCGGGGGGAACATCTCTTCAGCCCGCGCTGGGCCGCCCCAAGCGGGCTGGCCCCCCGGGGGGAAGGGCCGCAGGCCCATCGGGGGGGACATCACTTCAGCCCGCGCCGGGCCGCCCCAAGCGGGCTGGCCCCCTGGGGGGAAGGGCCGCAGGCCCATCGGGGGGGACATCTCTTCAACCCGCGCCGGGCCGCCCCAAGCGGGCTGGCCCCCTGGGGGGAAGGGCCGCAGGCCCATCGGGGGGGAGGTCACCTTCATCGCTCGTCGTAACTCACAACCACGGTCTCGGTCACCGGATGGGACTGGCAGGTCAGCACGAACCCGGCCTCCACGTCCACGCGCTCGAGGCTGTAGTTCTTGTCCATCCGCACCTGTCCCTCCAGCAGCTTCGCCCGGCAGGTGCAACACATGCCCCCTTTGCAGGAATAGGGCAGCTCCAGCCCCGCCTTGAGCGCGGCGTCCAGCACGGTACCGTCGGCCTCGCGATAGTCGATCTCGCGGCGGGTCCCGTCGAGCACGATCACGATCCGGGCCGACGCGGCATCACCCGGCTCGACATGCGTAACCGGTGACCCCGAGGGGACGCCGAATCTTTCGACGTGCACGTGATTCCTGTCGATGCCGGCAGCGAGCAACACGCCTTCCACCTCGTCGATCATCGCGCCGGGACCGCAGACGAAGACTTCGTCGATGGTCGGCACGGGCAGCAGCGTATCGGTGAATGCCCGCACCTTCGCCGCGTCGAGACGGCCGTTGAACAGATCCACGTCCTGGGACTCGCGGCTGAACAGGTTGTAGAGCGTGAAGCGCTGGACGAAGCGGTCCTTCAGGTCCTCCAGCGCCTCGTGGAACATCACGTCCTGCAGGCGCCGGTTGCCGTACACCAGGGTGAAGCGGCTGCGGGGTTCGCGCGTCAGGGTCGTCTTCGCGAGCGACAGTACCGGCGTGATGCCGCTGCCGGCCACGAAAGCCACGTAGTGCTTGCGGTGTCCCGCATCGAGCGGCGTGTGAAACCCGCCGTGGGGTGTCATGACGTCGATGACGTCGCCGGCAGCGAGTCGTTCGTGGGCCCAGGTCGAGAAGACGCCGCCCGCCACCCGCTTGATCGCGACGCGCAGTTCGCCGTCGTCCACGCCGGCGCAGATCGAATAGCTGCGGCGGATGTCCTCGCCGTTCAGGTCGGTGCGCAGCGTGAGGTGCTGGCCCTGCACGAACGCATAGTCGGCGGCCAAGGTGGCCGGCACCTCGAAGCGCAGGCTCACGGCCTCGGGGGTCTCGCGCCGCACTTCGGCGATCCGCAGCGGATGAAACTTCGGGGTCACAGCGGCTTGAACTCCTCGAAGGGTTCCATGCAAGCGTCGCAGCGCCAGAGAGCCTTGCAGGCGGTGGAGCCGAAGGCCGCGAGCCGCGTGGTCCGTCTCGAACCGCAGCGCGGACACCCGATCGAGCGCGGCACCAGCCGGATCGGCTGCACCGTCGCGACCGCCGCGGGGCCCGGCGGCACGATACCGTAGGCCTTGAGACGCTCGGCGGCGGCGGCTTCGATCCAATCCGTGGTCCAGGCGGGCGACAACCGGGTCTCGACCGCAACGGTCGCGGCGCCGGCGTCGCTCAAGGCGGTGCGAATGGATGTCGCGATGACTTCAGTCGCCGGACATCCCGAGTAGGTGGGCGTCACCACCACGGTCACGGCGTCATCCACCGCACGGACGCTGCGAACGATGCCGAGTTCACACACCGAGATGACCGGGATCTCCGGGTCGGGAACGGTGCGCAGCACCTGCCAGGCCTCGGCTTCGGTCAGCATCGGATCACCACGTCGCGCCGGGATAGGTGCGTTGCAGATACTGCATCTCGGTCAACAGATGTCCCATGTGCTCGGAATGCACGCCGAGTTTGCCACGTGAGACGAACGCCGACGCCGCCGGCACGCCGAGCGTTGCTTCGTCGAGGGCAGGCAGGACCGTCGCTTCCCAGCCGGTCCGCAGGCTCGCCCAGTCCACGCCGATGCCGGCCGTTCGCACCGCGTCGTCGACCGGTGTCGCCGCGAACAGCTCCGCGGTGTACGGCCACAGGTCGTCGAGGGCCCGTTGCATGCGCGCATGGGATTCGTCGGTGCCGTCGCCCAGCCGGATCACCCATTCGCCCGCGTGCTGCACGTGATACCGCGATTCCTTCACGCTCTTCGCGGCGATGGCCGCCAGACCGGTATCGGACGACGTCGCGAGCGCCGTCCAGAGTTCCCGCAGAAAGGCGCAGAAGAGGAAGCTGCGCAGGACGGTGCGCCCGAAGTCGCCATTGGGCAGTTCCACCAGGGTCACGTTGCGGAACTGGCCTTCGGTCCGCAGGAACGCCAGTTGATCTTCGTCGCGTCCCGCGCCCTCGACGCCGGCGGCGTGGGTCAGTACCAGCCGCGACTGGCCGATCAGGTCGAGGGCGACGTTGGCGAGCGCGATGTCCTCTTCCAGCACCGGGGCGTGGCCGCACCACTCCGCCAGGCGCTGTCCGAGGATCAGCGTGCTGTCGCCGATGCGCAGCAGGTATTCGAGATGGGGCGTCATCACATGTGATCCACGTCCTTCGGCAGCTTGAAGAACGTCGGATGGCGATAGATCTTGTCGGCGGCCGGATCGAACAGTTCGGGCTTCGCATCGGGGTCCGAGGCCACGATGTGATCGGCGCGCACCACCCAGATGCTCACGCCCTCCTGCCGGCGGGTGTAGACGTCGCGGGCGTTCTGCAGCGCCAGCCGTTCATCGGGCGCATGCAGGCTGCCGCAATGCTTGTGATCGAGTCCGTTGCGGCCGCGGATGAAGACTTCCCACAGCGGCCATTCCTTGCGGTCCATGGTTTCCTTCCCTTCAGGCGGCGAGCGCCCGGGCAGCCTGCTTCTCCGCGTGGGCGACGGCCGCTTCCCGCACCCACGCGCCTTCGTCTCGTGCCTTGATGCGCGTCGCCAGCCGGTCGCGGTTGCAAGGGCCATCGCCGTTCACCACGCTCCAGAATTCCGCCCAGTCGATGGCACTGAAATCGTAGTGGCCGCGCGCCTCGTTCCATCGCAACCCGGAATCCGGCAGCTGCACGCCGAGCACGTCGGCCTGCGGCGCGGTGGCATCGACGAATTTCTGGCGCAGGTCGTCGTTGGAGATGCGCTTGATTCCCCAGCGCATGCTGTCGCCGCTGTTCTTCGATTCGCCGTCGGGCGGCCCGAACATCATGAGCGACGGCCACCACCAGCGATTCACGGCATCCTGCACCATGTCGCGCTGCGCCTCGGTGCCGCCCATCATGGTGAGCAGCAGATCGAAGCCCTGGCGCTGGTGGAAGCTCTCTTCCTTGCACACGCGGATCATGGCGCGTGCGTACGGTCCGTAGGAACAGCGGCACAGCGGAATCTGGTTCATGATCGCCGCGCCATCCACCAGCCAGCCGATCACGCCGATGTCGGCCCAGGTGAGGGTCGGGTAGTTGAAGATGGACGAATACTTGGCCTTGCCGGCATGCAGCGCATCGATCATCGCATCGCGCGACACGCCCAGGGTTTCGGCGGCCGCGTACAGATACAGCCCGTGCCCGCCTTCGTCCTGCACCTTGGCGAGCAGGATCGCCTTGCGCTTCAACGTCGGGGCGCGCGTGATCCAGTTGCCCTCCGGCAGCATGCCGACGATCTCGGAATGGGCGTGTTGCGAGATCTGCCGCACCAGCGTCTTGCGGTACGCCTCCGGCATCCAGTCCTTGGCCTCGATGAAGTCGCCGCGGTCGATCTTGGCGTCGAACTCGGCCTGGTACTGGGGGTTCTCCGCCACGACCGGTCCGCCGAGCTTCTCGCCCTTGGCGGCCGCGATGTCCATCGCCTGGGTGTACATGGTTGCCTCCTGCTATCTCGGGCGGTTGTCGAGCACGCGCTTCGCCTTGCCGACGGTGACCCGCTCGATCGCGAACGGTTGTGTCACCTCGACCCGCGCGGTGACGCCGATCAGGTTCTTGATGCGATGCTGCAACTCGCCGGCGAGCCGCTGGCGGTTCGACTCCGCGCGATCCGCCGTCGCTTCCAGTTCCACGCGCACGGTCAACGCGTCCAGATGACCGTCCTTCTCCAGTACCAGCAGGTACTGCGGGGCGAGTTGCGGCAGGGCGCAGATCAATTCCTCGATCTGGGAAGGGAACACGTTCACGCCGCGGATGATCATCATGTCGTCCGAGCGGCCGGTGATCTTGTCCATGCGCCGCATCGATCGTGCCGTAGGCGGCAGCAGCCGCGTGAGATCGCGCGTGCGATACCGGATGACCGGCAGCGCTTCCTTGGTGAGCGTGGTGAACACCAGTTCGCCGGGACTGCCGTCGGGCAGGACCTCGCCGGTCGAGGGATCGATGATCTCGGGATAGAAATGGTCTTCCCAGATCACCGGACCGTCCTTGGTCTCGATGCATTCGTTTGCCACACCCGGCCCCATCACCTCCGACAGGCCGTAGATGTCGACCGCATCGATGCCGGCACGCTTCTCGATGGCTTCGCGGATGCCTTCGGTCCAGGGCTCCGCGCCGAAGATGCCGACCTCAAGCGAGGTGGCCTTCGGGTCGATCCCCAGCCGTTCCATCTCGTCGATCAGGGTCAGCATGTAGGTCGGCGTCACCATGATGATGTCCGGCCGGAAATCCTGGATGAGCTGGATCTGTTTCTCGGTCTGACCGCCCGACATGGGGATGACCGTACAGCCGAGCCGCTCGGCGCCGTAGTGCGCACCGAGGCCCCCGGTGAACAGGCCATAGCCGTAAGCGACGTGCACGATGTCGCCCGCCCGGCCACCCGATGCCCGGATCGACCGCGCCATCAGATCGGCCCAGTTGTCGATATCGCGTCGCGTGTAGCCCACCACGGTGGGCTTGCCCGTGGTGCCGCTCGAGGCGTGGATGCGCACCACCTGCTCGCGCGGCACGGCGAACAGGCCGAACGGATAGTTCTCGCGCAGGTCCTGCTTGGCCGTGAAGGGAAACTTCGCGAGATCCGCCAGCGTCCGCAGGTCGTCCGGATGCACGCCCTTCGCTTCGAACTTCTTCCGGTAGTGCGGCACGTTGTCAAAGGCGTGCCGCACGCTCCAGCGCAGGCGCTCGAGCTGCAGCGCCCGGAGCTCGTCGACGCTCGCCTTCTCGATGGGTTCCAGCTCCGCCGGCGCAGGTGCTCTCGCGGTCACGGCTTCGCCTCCGGGACCGTCTTCCGATCCTTGATGCGGGCTGAGCGCCCGCGGAACGTCGCAATCAACTCGCCGTGCTGGTTGTGCACGGTCACGTCGTAGATGCCGGTGCGCCCGGTGCGCGCCACCTCCTGCGCTCGTGCCGTCAGCGTGTCGCCGAGCTTGCCCTGGGCGATGAAGTCCACCGCGAATCCCGCCGCCACGGTGAGCTCGTTGTAGCTGTTGCAGGCGAAGGCGAAGGCGGAATCGGCCAGCAGCGAAATGAAGCCGCCGTGACAGATCTTGAAGCCGTTCAGCATGTCGGGGCGCACCACCATGCTCATGACGGCGCTGCCGGGACCCATGCGCTCCACCTTCATGCCGAGGCCGCGCGAGGCCTCGTCTTCGGCCAGCATGCCCGCGCCGACGTAGTCGGCCGTCTGTTGCGGAGTCATCCTCAGCCCGCGCCGGGCCGCCCGCGGCGGGCAAGCCCCCTCAGGGGATGCGGCCGGAAACCTGTCGGGAGGATTGTCACTCAACAACCCGTGAAGCGCGGCGCGCGCTTCTCCATGAAGGCGGTCACGCCCTCGAGATAGTCCGCGCTGAAGCCCAGCGTCCGCTGGTAATCGCGTTCGAGTTCGAGCTGCTGCGCGAGCGTGTTGTTCTCCGCCGCCTGCATGGCCTGCTTGATGTGGCCGTAGCCGAGCGTAGGTCCGCTCGCGAGCTGCGCAGCCATGGCACGAACCGTCGGTACCAGCTCTGCGTCGTCGACGCATTTCCAGATGAGACCCCACTGCGCCGCCTGTTCCGCCGGCAACTTGTCGCCGAACAGGGCGAGGCCGAGGGCGCGCGGCCCGCCGAGCATGCGCGGCAGCCACCACGTACCGCCGGAATCAGGCACCAGGCCCAGTTTGCAGAATGCCTGGATGAAACTCGCGGAGCGCGCGGCCACCACCACGTCGCAGGCAAGCGCTAGATTCGCCCCAGCACCGGCCGCGACACCGTTGACCGCCGCGATGACCGGCTTGGGCAGCGCACGCAGCCCGAGGACAAGCGGCACGTACCAGGTCTCGATGGACTCTCCCAGGTCCGGTCGCGGACCCCCGGGAGCCACCGTGCGATCGTTCAGGTCCTGGCCGGCACAGAACCCGCGGCCCGCGCCCGTGAGCACCATGGCGCGTGCGGCAGGATCGTCGCGCACGCGTTCGAGCGCATCGCGCACTTCCCGATGCATCGCCACGGTGAAGCTGTTGAGCCGCTCGGGGCGGTTCAACGTGAGGGTGGCCACACCGTCGGTCAGGTCGAACAGGATGTATTGGTAGTCCACTTCGGTACTCGAGCCCCGCCTCGGAAAGGATGGACGACAATGGGAACGCGATTCATTGACCGCTCGGTCGACGAACTGTAATCTCGGTCGGAACGAAACACAACCACCCCGCCGCGGGAGGCTGCCATGCCCTGCTACGAAATCGACGGCATCACGCCGGTGGTCGACCCCACCGCCTTCGTCCACCCGACCGCCATCCTGATCGGTGACGTCATCGTCGGCGCCGGGTGTTACATCGGCCCGGCCGCCAGCCTGCGCGGCGACTTCGGACGCCTGGTGCTCGAACCGGGCGCCAACCTGCAGGACACCTGCGTGATGCACGGCTTTCCCGGGACCGACACCGTGGTGGAGATCGACGGCCACATCGGTCACGGAGCCGTGCTCCACGGCTGCCGCATCAAGCGCAACGCGCTGGTCGGCATGAACGCCGTGGTCATGGACAACGCCATCGTCGGAGAAGCCGCGATGGTCGCCGCGTGCGCGTTCGTGAAGGCCGGGATGGAGATCCCGGCGCGCACGCTCGCGGCCGGCGTGCCGGCGAAGCTGGTGCGCGAACTCAGCGAACGGGAACTCGCGTGGAAGGCGGAAGGCACCGCCACTTACCAGCAGTTGACCCGGCGCTGCCTGTCGACGATGCACGAGGTGCTGCCGCTCACGGCCGCGGAACCCAACCGCAAGCGTTTCACCATGGAAGGCGTCGTGCCTTTGGTGGAGCGCAAGAAGGCGTCTACGGAGTAGGACGCTCCGCACAGAGGCGCCGCCGGCCCCCATCCCGACCTTCCCCCAGCAAAGCTGGGGGAAGGAGCCGTACACCCCTTCCCCCGCGACGTAGTCGTGGGGGAAGATCGGGACGGGGGCCAGCCCTCAGGTCGCCTGCACCACCGGCTTGCGCTTCCAGGAATTCACGTACCCGGTCTGTTCGACCCCCTCGGGCAGAGCGGCCACCTCCACCGGGAACCGCGTGTCGATCATCACCGCCACTTCGTCGGTCTCCTTGCGGCCCGCCTTGGCCCCCATGTCGAACGCCTTCGGGTGCGGTCCGTGGGTGAATCCGCAAGGGTGCAGCGTCACCATGCCGGGGTGGATGTTGTCGCGCGAGAAGAACTGCCCCCGGTGATAGAAGATGATCTCGTCGTAGTCGTCGTTGTTGTGGAAGAACGGCACCTTGAGCGCCCCCGGATCGGACTCGATGGGCCGCGGCACGAAGGTGCACACGACGAAGTTCTTCGCGACGAACGTGGTGTGGGCCGAGGGCGGCAGGTGGTACCGATGGCTCATGAGCGGCCGGATGTCGCGCCAGTTCAACTTGACCGGCGTGAGGTCGCCGTGCCAGCCGATGGCATCGAGCGGATTGAAGGGGTAGTCGATGGTGGAGAGCTGACCCCGCCGCTTGACCACCACGCGCGTGGGCGTTTCGCCCTGTTGCCGACGGAACACTTCGTCCATGCGCGGCGTCTCGAGCACTGCCGGATCGAAGATCGCGTGCGGACCCACCAGCCCCTTCTCCGGTAACTGGTAGGAGCCCTCGGTGCTTTCGATCAAGAGCAGCGACGTGGGCTCGGAAGGCTCGATCCGCCACATCGCGCCGCGCGGCAGCATGACGTAGTCGCCGTCGCGATAGGTGAAGTGGCCCCAGTCGCAGAACAGGCTGCCCGCGCCCTCGTGCACGAACAGCAGTTCGTCGCCGTCGGAGTTGCGCGCGAGTTGGTCCATCGGTCGCCCGCAGCGCCACCAGCGCAGCTTCATGTCGCCGTTGTGCAGGAACGCCTGCGCCTCCCAAGGGCTGCCCGCAAGAGCCGGCAGGAGATTGAGATCGTAGGCATGGGGTTGCAACGACCCTTCGAAGGCCTGCCATGCGGTCGGCGGATGCCGATGATGGAAATGCGCGCTCGGCCCGAAGAAGCCCTCCTTCCCCATCTCGCGCTCGAAAGTACCCGCCGGCAGATCGGCGTGTGCCTGGCGCGAGAATTCGCCTTCGCTGCGCGGTAGCTGGATCCAGCGTTTCATCGAATCTTCCCTCCTTCAGAGTCCGTCGCGTGCCAGCGCGATGGCTTCGCGCAGCGCGTCGAGATCGCCCACGTGGTTTGCGAGCAACAGCACGAGCCTCGCGTTCAGGGCTGCACTGCGCTGGTCGTCCAGGCCGGCGTGTGCGTCGATCAGCGCCTGGTAGAAATCGTCGGGCGCTGGAATGTTGGGTTCGGTTTCAAGCGGCATGGGCAGCGACCTCCTTCCGGCCGGTCGCACGTGCCAATGCACGCTCGAAAGCTGGTGCGTCCCAACGACGCCAGCGCGCGGCGATGTGCTGATCCGGACGCAGCAGATAGATCGTGCCTGGTGCTGCACCGTAGCGGCGCGCTGCCAGGCCGTCGACGTCTTCCACCACGACGGCGTCCCCCGCGCTGAACGCGCTGCCGCCCGCAGGGACGACGACGACGACACGCAGCTCTCCCGCAAGCTGCACCAGACGTTCCAGATCGCCAGCACGGTCGGGCGCCATGAAGTACAGCACGGCCGGCGCCCCTCCGACCCGATCGAGCAGCCAACCGGCGTGGCCATCGATGCGCACTGGCGCATCCGACGCCGGCGATCCGGGTACCAGCACCGACACGAAGGTGTCGGTATCGGGCGTATCGAGCACGGACTCGCGATAGGTGGTCGGCATCGACAGGCGCCCGCTGTTCACCAGCCGGCGCGCGAACGGGTGCCGCACCGACAGATCGAGCACGGCATCGCGGAACAGGCGGCTCATGGCGCTCTTGGGCGTGATGAAATCCGTGGAGCGCGTCGAGTTGAGGATGTTCTCGTCAGCGGCAGCGACGCGCTCCACGTCGTAGGTCGCCAGGAGCGCGGGGGGCGCTTCTTCACGGACCACCCGTGCCAGCTTCCAGCACAGGTTGTCCGCGTCCTGGATGCCGCTGTTCGCGCCGCGCGCACCGAAGGGCGAGACCTGATGCGCAGCATCGCCGGCAAAGATCACGCGGCCATGCACGAAGCGGTCGAGCCTCCGGCACTGGAAGGTATAGACGCTGACCCATTCCAGTTCGAAGGGCCGATCGTCGCCCAGCATCGCGCGAATGCGGGGGATCACGCGTTCCGGCTTCCTCTCTTCGTCCGGATCGGCGTCCCAGCCGAGCTGGAAATCGATGCGCCACACGTCGTCGGCCTGCCGGTGCAGCAGCACCGACTGGTGCGGATGGAACGGCGGATCGAACCAGAACCAGCGCTCGGTCGGATAGTCGCCCACCATGTGCACGTCGGCGATCAGGAAGCGGTCGCGGAAGACCTGCCCTTTCCAGTCGAGACCCAGGTAGTCCCGCATCGGGCTGCGCGCGCCGTCGCAGGCGATGACCCAGTCGGCGCGTACGCGGTACGTGCCGTCGGGTGTCTCCACGGACAGCGTCACGCCGTCCGCATCCGGCGCCGCGCCGGCCACGCGATTCTTCCAGCGTACCGCGCCGCCCACTGCCTGCAGCCGCGCGAGCATCGCTTCCTCGAGCAGGTACTGCTGCAGGTTCACGAACGCGGGATGCTTGTGGCCGCCCTCCGGCAACAGGTCGAACTGGTAGGCGAGGCGATCGCGATGGAACACCTTGCCGACGTTCCAGCAGACGCCGCGGCCGGTGATCGTCTCGGCGCAACCCAGGCGGTCCAGGATCTCCAGCGTGCGCTTGGCGTAGCAGATGGCGCGCGAGCCGGTGCTGACCGTGTCGTTGTCGTCCAGCACCACGGCCTGCACCCCGTGCAGGGCGAGGTCGATGGCACACGCCACGCCGACCGGACCGGCACCGACGATGGCGACGGGGACGCGCAGTTCACCGCCCTCGGCTAGTTCGCGTGGCGGCGTGTAGGGGAAACGCGCTGGGGTTCGAGTGTTCATCTAGCAAGCGGCCCCCATCCCAACCTTCCCCCACCTCCGGTGGGGGAAGGGGTGTACAGCTCCTTCCCCCGGCTCTGCCGGGGGAAGGTTGGGATGGGGGCCAGCCGCCAATTCCCTCACCGATGCCCCTCGAGTTGCGCCCACATCTCCTTGTCCCGCTGCGCCGTCCAGATGCGCGGATCGCGGTAACCGGTCGCCTCGTCGTAGGCACGGCTCACGTCGAAGGGCATGCAATGGTCGAAGATGACCCAGTGCCCGAACTTCGGCTTCAGCGTGTCGTAGGTCTGCTTGTACACCTCACGCAGGTTCCTGCCCGCAGCGGCCCCCTGCTTCACGGCCCCGAACATCTCCGTGACGAAAGCCCGCGTATCGGTCAAACCCTTCGCCACCTGCGCCGTGCCGAGCAACGCATCGCCCCGCCCCGGCACGAGTGCCTCCGGCTGCAACGCCGCGATGCGGTCCAGGGTCGCCGGCCAATCGGTGAGATAGGCGTCCCCCGTGTACGGCGTGGCCGCGAATTCCACCAGGTCGCCGCTGAACAGCACCTTCTGCTGCGGCAACCACACCACCGTGTCGCCCTTCGTGTGCCCCCGACCGAGGTGCACGATGCGCACTTCCAGCTTGCCCATCCACAGCGTCATCGCCTCTTCGAACACGATGGTGGGCCAGGTGAGGCCGGGGATCGACTCCACCGCCTGGAACAGCCGCGGGAAGCGTTCGATCTCGGATTTCATGTCCGCTTCGCCGCGCTCGACGATCAGTTCGTAAGTGCCTCGGCTCGCGATGACCTGCTGCGCCCCATAGGCGCTCGCACCGAGCACGCGCACCGCATGGTAGTGGGACATCACCACGTACTTGATGGGCTTGTCGGTCACCTCGCGGATGCGCCGGATCACGTCCTGCGCCATCACCGGGGTGGCCTGGGTGTCGATCACCATCACGCCGTCGTCGCCGATGACGATGCCGGTGTTGGGGTCGCCTTCGGCGGTGTAGGCATAGGCGCAATCGGCGAGCTTGGTGAAGCTCACCTTCTTCACTTCCAGATCGGCCTGCGATGCGAATTTCTTTTCCATGACGATTCTCCGTTCACAAACCCAGATAGGCTTCCCGCACCTGCGCATCCTCGCGCAGCTGCGCCCCCGACCCTTCGAGCACGATGCGCCCCGTTTCCAGCACGTAGCTATGGTCGGCGATGGCGAGTGCCGCCATGGCGTTCTGCTCCACCAGCAATATGCTTACCCCTTCGCGCCGCAGGCGCTCGATGGTGCCGAACACCTCCTCCACCAGCTTCGGCGCGAGCCCCATGCTGGGCTCGTCGAGCAGCAACAGCTTCGGTGCGCTCATCAGCGCCCGGCCGATCGCGAGCATCTGCTGCTGGCCGCCGGACAGCATGCCGGCCGCCTCGCGACGCTTGTCGCGCAGCACGGGGAAGAGTTCGTAAGCGTGCTCGATACCACGCACCACGTCGGCCTTCGAGCGCAGATAGCCGCCGAGCCGCAGGTTGTCCTCGACGCTCATCGGGCCGAAGACCTGGCGGCCTTCCGGCACTTGCGCGAGGCCGGCGCGCACGCGCGCCTGGCTTGGCGCCCGCGTGATGTCCGCGCCGCCGAAACGGACCGTGCCTTCCACTGCCGGCCGCACGCCCGACAGCGTCCGCAGCAGCGTCGTCTTGCCGGCGCCGTTGGCACCGATCAATGCCACCAGTGCGCCTTCGGCCACCCGCATCGACACGCCTTCGAGCGCGCGGATGCGGCCGTACTGTGCACCCAGCCCCACCACCTCCAACAGGGGGGCGACGACCGCTTCCGGTTGTGCGTTCACTGAAGTGTGGCTCCGGCTGCACCAGCGCCGAGATACGCGGCGATCACAGCCGGATTCGCACGCACTTCCTCGGCCGTCCCTTCCGCGAGCTTGCGGCCGTAGTCGAGCACGAGCACGTGGTCCGACACGCCCATGACGAGCTTCATGTCGTGTTCCACCAGCACCACCGTGACACCGCTCTGGGCGATGCTGCGGATCAGCTCGCGCATCGCCCCCTTCTCGGTGGGATTGAGCCCCGCGGCCGGCTCGTCGAGAAACAGCAGCCTCGGCTTGAGCGCCAGCGCTCGTGCGATCTCGAGGCGTTTCAGGACACCGTAGGGCAACGCTTCGGCAAGACGCAGCGCGTATTCGTGCACGCCCACGAACCGCATCAGTTCCATGGCCTCCTCGCGACAACCGCCATCCGCGCGCCGCAGGCCGGGCAGGTGGAGCAAGGCTGGCAGCAGCCGCTGCGACAACCTGAGATGCGCGCCGACCATCACGTTCTCGAGCGCGTTCATGTGGTGGCAGATCTGCAGATTCTGGAACGTGCGCGCCACGCCGCGCCGGGCGAGCTGGTCCGGCGAGCGGCCGGACACTACTTCGCCGTGCAGCTTCACGGTGCCTTCGGACGGCCGGTAGACGCCGGTGATAACGTTGAACAGCGTGGTCTTGCCGGCCCCGTTGGGCCCGATCACCGAGTGCACACGCCCGGCGCTGACGGCGTAGTCGATGCCGGCCAGCGCCTGGACGCCGCCGAAACGCTTGGCGATGCCGGTGAGCTCAAGCATGGCGCAAACGCCTCACGAGGGTGGGGACGAGACCGCGCGGCAGCAGCACCATCACGAGAATGAGCAGCGCGCCGAACACCACCATCTCCCACCCCTCGAACTCCGCGAGCAGCTGCGGCAAGGCGGTGAGCAGAGCCGCGCCGAACACCGATCCATGCACGGACGCCATGCCGCCCACCACCACCATGGTGACCAGTTCGATCGAATGCAGGAAGCTCGCGACCTGCGGCGTGATGAAACCCACGTAGTGCGCGAACAGCGAGCCGGCGAAGCTCGCGAACACGGCGGAAATGGTGAAGACGCGCGCCTTGTAGCGGGCCACATCCACACCGACGGATTGCGCCGCAGCTTCCGACCCGTGCAGCGCACGCAGCGCCCGACCCACGGGCGAATCCACCAGGTTGCCCGCAAACCACGCCGCGAGCCACAGGCAGGCCGCGATGATCCAGTACCACTGGAACTCGCCGGCGGGTGCCAACCCTGCCACCCTCAGCGCATCCACCGGCATGCCGTCCGGGCCGCCGGTCCAGGCGCTTTCGTTGGTGATGACGATCGACACGATGATGCCCAGGCCGAGCGTGGCCATCGCGAGGTAATGGCCTTTCAGACGCAGGATGGGGCGCGCCACGACGAAGGCGAGCAGACCCGTCCCCACCATCCCCGCCCCCATGGCCGCGAGCGGCGGCCAGCCGTAGCGTGAAGTGAGGATCGCCGACGCGTAGGCGCCGAGCCCGAAGAACCCGGCGTGCCCGAGGCTCACCTGCCCGGCGTAGCCCATGACCAGATTCAAGCCGATCACGGCGATCGCATTGATGCCGATGCGGTTCACGACATCCAGCACGTACGTATTCGGCATCAGCCAGGGCAGCAAGATCAGCAGCGTTGCCAGGGCCAACAGGGCTTTCCAGCGGCTCGTCATACCCGGTCCACGGCTCTGGATCCGAAGATCCCGCGGGGCAGGAAGAACAGCACGAGCAGGATCAGCACGAACGGCACGGCATCCTTGTAGGCCGACGAGACGTACCCGGCCGTCATCGCCTCGGCCAGACCCAGCACCAGCCCGCCGGCCACGGCGCCGGCGCCGCTGCCCAGACCACCCAGTGTCGCCGCAACGAAACCCTTGAGACCGAGCATGAGACCCGCGTCGTAGGACGTCATCGTGATCGGCGCCGCCAGCGCACCCGCGATGGCCCCGAGGGCACCCGACAGCGCGAAGGCCACGAGCCATACGCGCCGCGTGTCGATGCCCACCAGTTGCGCACCGAGCCGGTTGTACGACGACGCCAGCATCGCCTTGCCGAAGCGCGTGCGATTGAAGAAGGCCCACAGGGCCACCACGACCAGAGCGGATACGGCCATCACCCACAGGCTCTGCGGCAGCAGGCTCGCGCCGCCGATGGCAAGCGGGGTGTCGCCGCTGAACGGCTTCAACGCGTGCTGGCCTTTGCCGAAGATTACCTGGGCCAGGCCCTGGATCAGGATCGACGCTCCGATGGTGATGATGATGAGAGTCACCACCTCCGCGTCGCGTGCGGGCTCGATGGCGGCCTTGTCGATCAGCACACCCGCCACGACGGCGACCAGCACCGCCCCCAGGATCGCCAGCGGTAGCGCGAGTCCCGCCGCTGCGAGGAACACCGAGACCATGCCGCCCAGCATGATGAACTCGCCCTGCGCGAAATTGATGACGCCGCTCGCGTTGAAGATGATGGCGAAGCCGAGCGCGGCCAGCGCATAGATCGATCCGCTGGTGAGGCCCGAGAAGAGGAACTGCAGGAATTCCGCCACGTGCTCGCTTCGCGTCGCGCGGCACCGCCTGGGCGCCCGGACGACTCCTCCCTCGGTCTGCAATCGCGCCTGAGAGCGATTACGATTAGGTGAATTGATTGCACGAATCGTAATCGCCCCCTAGCATGCGGTCAATTCCGATGGCCAACCGCTCCGCCGTCCAGCGCGCCCGCTCGCCTTCCGCCGCGCGCGCCCCCCAGGGGATCCAGTCGCTCGAGACGGGGGGCGCGCTGTTGCACGCGCTCGTCTTCCGCGGGGGCCCGACCATGCTGAAGGACCTCGCGGCCGACGCCGGCATGCCTCCGGCCAAGGCGCACCGCTATCTGGTGAGCTTCATCCGGCTGGGGCTCGTGGAACAGGATCCGGTCACCGGCTGGTACGACCTCGGCAGCTTCGCGCTCGGAATGGGTCTCGCAGCGCTCGCGCGCATCGACGCCGTGCGCCTCGCCGGGCCGGTGATGATCGACCTCGCCACCCGGCTCGACACCACCGTGGCCGCGGCCGTATGGGGTAACCGCGGCCCGACCATCGTGCGCTGGGAGGAATCGACCCAGGCCGTCATCGTCTACCTGAGGGCCGGCGCGGTCATGCCCCTGCTCGCTTCCGCCATCGGCCGCTGCTTCGCAGCGTGGATGCCGGCGTCGCGCACCGCTGAGCTGCTCGGCTCCGAACTCGCAGCTGCAGCACGGGCCCGGCGTCCGGGCTTGCCCACGTCGCGGCGCGCTTTCGAAGCGGCCATGACCGAGATCCGTGCCCGGGGCATCGCCCAGGCCGAAGGGACCTTGCTGCCGGGTATCAGCGCCGTGGCCGTCCCCGTGTTCGATCACCGCGGCGAGATGGTATTGGCATTGAGCGCACTGGGCTATTCGGGCGGCTTCGACGCCACCCTGGACGGCAAGCCGGCCCGCGCCCTGCGCGCCGCCAGCCGCGAACTTTCGAGCCGGCTCGGCGCGATCGTCTGAGGCCCCGCCCGCGAGAGGGCTGAGGCGGCACGGCGATTGCCGCACTGCAGCGAGGTGCGTAACATTTCGCGCCTCCCCGCCGCCGTCCGCCCCCTGGAGTCCGCAGTGAACGAACCGCTCTGGTCGCCGTCCCCCGAACGCTTTGCCGAAGCCAACCTGGCGCGGTTCGCACGCCAGATCGAGCGCGATTTGGGCGTCAAGGCAGTCGACTACGACACGCTCTACGGGTGGTCGATCCGAGAACCCGAGCAGTTCTGGTCAGCGCTGTGGGACTTCTGCGAGGTGATCGGCCACAAGGGCGAGCGCGTGTTGATCGATGCCGATCTCATGCCGGGCGCGCAGTGGTTCCCCGACGCGAAACTCAACTATGCGGAGAACCAGCTCCGGCGCCGCGACGACGCGCTGGCGATGGTCTTCCGCGGCGAGAACAAGGTGCGGCGCAACCTCACCTTTCGCGAAGTGCACCAGACCGTCTCGCGCCTCGCGCAGGCCCTGCGCAATGCCGGTGTCGGCCCGGGCGATCGCGTGGCGGCGATCGTCGCCAACATGCCCGAGGCGATTCTCGGTCTGCTCGCCACGTCGAGCATCGGGGCCATCTGGTCTTCCTGCTCGCCCGATTTCGGCGTGCAGGGCGTGCTCGACCGCTTCGGACAGATCGAGCCCAAGGTGCTGCTGTCCGTGGACGGCTATTTCTACGGCGGCAAGACCCACGACAACCTCGCCAAGCTGAAGGAGATCGCGTCGCGGCTGCCGTCGCTCAACCGCGTGGTCGTGATCCCCTACATCTCCGACCGGCCCGATCTCGCGGGGATCGCGAATGCTTCCACCTGGGGCACGTTCCTCGAACCGTTCTCCTCGGGCGAGATCGCCTTCGAGCGGCTGCCCTTCAATCACCCGCTCGCCATCCTCTACTCCTCCGGTACCACCGGGGTGCCGAAGTGCATCGTCCACGGCCAGGGCGGCACCCTGCTACAGCACCTGAAGGAACACCAGCTCCAGACCGACGTGAAGCGGGACGACCGCCTGTTCTATTTCACCACCTGCGGCTGGATGATGTGGAACTGGCTCGCGTCCGGGCTCGCCACGGGCGCGACGCTGCTGCTCTACGACGGCTCGCCCTTCTACCCGGGTGCCAACGTGCTGTGGGATTTCGCCGAGCAGGAGCGCATGACCATCTTCGGGACCTCGGCCAAGTACATCGACGCGCTCGCCAAGCTGCGCCTGGCGCCGGGCGAGACGCACGACCTCTCGGCCCTGCGCACGATGACCTCCACCGGCAGTCCGCTGGTGGCGGAGAGCTTCGAATACGTCTATCGCAGCATCAAGTCCGACCTGCTGCTCTCGTCCATCTCCGGCGGTACCGACATCGTGTCCTGCTTCGTGCTGGGCAGCCCCTGGCTGCCGGTGTGGCGTGGCGAGATCCAGTGCCGGGGTTTGGGCCTGAAAGTGGAGGTCTACGACGACGGCGGCGCACCGGTCGTGGGCGAAAAGGGCGAGCTCGTCTGCACCGCGCCCTTCCCCTGCATGCCGGTCGCCTTCTGGAACGATCCGGACGGCGCCAAGTATCACGCGGCTTACTTCGAGCGCTTTCCCAACGTGTGGTGCCACGGCGACTGGATGGAGATCACCGCGCGCGGCACGTGCATCATCTACGGCCGCTCCGACGCGGTGCTCAATCCGGGCGGAGTCCGCATCGGCACCGCCGAGATCTATCGCCAGGTCGAGAAGCTCGATGAAGTGATCGAGAGCATCGTGATCGGCCAGGACTGGGAGAACGACGTGCGGGTCGTCCTGTTCGTGCGCCTGCGCGACGGCGTCGTGCTCGACACGGCGCTCGGCAAGCGCATCAAGGAAGAGATCAAGCGCAACACCACACCGCGTCACGTGCCCGCGAAGATCGTCCAGGTGGCGGACATCCCCCGCACCAAGAGCGGCAAGATCGTCGAGCTCGCCGTGCGCAACGTGGTGCACGGGCGCCCGGTGAAGAACCGCGAGGCGCTCGCGAATCCGGAGGCGCTCGAGCTCTATCGCGACCTGCCGGAGCTGGCGGTCAAGTAGAGCAAAGCCTGAAACACGAAGGAGACGAGGGGCACTAAGGGAACGGCAAGAACGCACGAAGAGCCTGGAGAACCATCGCCTCGGTTCACTTCGTGTCCTTCGAGTCCTTCGTGTTGAAGGATGTTCCGGCGTCCGATCCCCGCACGCCGGACAAAAAAAGAGGGCGACCCGAAACCGGGCCGCCCCGTGCACGCTTCGCCCGAAGCGCGTCACTCACCACTGGAAACCGTTACGTCCGGAAGCGCCGCACCGCCGCGTCCAGTTCCTGCGCGAGCCCTTCGAGTTCGGCGCTGGCGCGCGCCGTGGTCTCGGCCCCGGCCGCCGTGCCTTGTGCCGAATCGCGGATCGAATCCACGTTCGATGCGATCTCGGCAGCGGCCGTGCTCTGCTCCTCGGCTGCTGACGCGATCTGCCCGTTCATGTCGTTGATGCTCTCGATCGCCTGGGCGATGCCGGAAAGCGCCTCGGCCATGCGGTGGGCGAAATCCGCGCTTTCGTGCGCGGCCCCGGCGCTCGCCGTCATCGCCGCCGCCACGTCGCGCACGCCCACCTGCAGGCGCACGATCATCTGTTCGATCTCACGGGTGGATTCCTGCGTCCGCGAAGCCAGTGTGCGGACCTCGTCCGCCACCACCGCGAACCCGCGGCCCTGCTCGCCGGCGCGCGCCGCTTCGATCGCAGCGTTGAGCGCCAGCAGATTGGTCTGCTCTGCCACGCCCTTGATGACGTCGAGCACCTTGCCGATGCCCTCGCCTTCGTGCTGCAGCCGCGCCACGAGTTCTCCGGCCGCGCCGGTCTGGGTGACGAGCTGTTGCGCCTTCTCGCGGGTGCCCGCGACCACGTTCATGCCGTCCTGGGAGTTGTCGCGGGCGCGGTGGGCGGCTTCCGCCGCATTGGAAGCGCCCCGGGCCACTTCCTCCACGGCGTGGCGCAATTCGGCGATCGACTCCGCGGCATGCTCGGTCTGGCCGCGCTGACGGTCGGTCGTGATGCGCGCATCGGCCACCACCTGCGATAGCGCCTGCGTCGCGCGGTGCAGGCGACCGGCCGTGCCGACCACCTGGGCCATGGTGGCGGCAAGGGCATCCATGAACTGGTTGAATCCGACTGCGAACGCGCTCTTCGCGTCCGGATGCCGGTACGTGAGATCGACACTGCCTTCCACCACGGCCAGATGCCGGCCGATCGCGTGGATCTCTTCGGCCTGGAGCGCCTCGCGCCGGAACTGCACCGCGAGATACACCAGCATCGCGCTCTCGACCACCACGTACAGGGCATGCACCAGGACGATATGAAAACCCGTGTTCTGCTCGAACACCCACACGCCGGCGCCGCCGCGCTGCAGGAAGTCGAACGCGAGGTGGTGCACCGCGATCACCGCTGCGGCCGTCACGATGGGTAACCAGTCGCGGTAGTAGAGCAGCACGGCCAGCAGGACGAACACGCCGAAGTGCAGTTCGAGCATGCCGTGGCTCTGGTGGATATGGAGGGCGGTGAAGATCATGAACGCGGCACCCATCGCGCAGCGGGTGATGACGCTGCCGGGTGCCATGAGCACCAGCACCGTGGGCACCACGGCCGCCGGCAGGCCGATCAGCAGCGCCGGCCACCACGTGCCATGCCACGGCGCCAGCGCCAGGGCGAGTGCCAGGAGTACCCAGGCGATCCCGAGCATCACGCGATCGGCGTGGGTGTTCAGGGCGGCGAGAGTGAACTCGTCGGTCCGGCTCACGGGCGCATCCCCCGTGCAGTGCCAGGCTCGACCGCCAATGCGGTCCGAAATGCGGAGCTGTGGCCGCCACGGTTGCAGAAACATCCCATCATCGCTGCCGAACGCGGCGTCGCCAGGGCCACCGACCGGACCGACTTCGCCACGGCCGCTTCGACCGGGCCGCCGCGGGCCGTGCTGCAGCGCGCGATGTCGGCGTAGGGCCCGAGATAGACCGGACGGCCCGCCGGATCGAACACGGCGGCAGCCGGCGCGGCCGGCAAGTTGCGCCAGAGCAGTTCGGATTCCGCCGGGGTGAGACGCGGCAGGCGCTCGATGCCGCGGGTCGGCGCCGATGCCGGACCGGGGGCCTCGGCTACCGCGAAGATGACCCCATCCGCCTGATGGCGTGCCACCAGCGCCAGGAAATGCTCGTCGGCAACGCGGCTGCAGGCGCAGCTCGCGTCACGCAAATGAACCACGACCGTCCGCGACGGCGCCCCCGGCACGGGCTGAAGGCGAGCGACGGCGCTGGCATCCAGGCGTCCTGCGTCGAACTGGGCAAACTGCTCGCCGGCCTTGCTGCCTTCCGCCTCGGGCCCGAGGCCGTTCGTCTGCCACTGCCAGAACAGCCAGGCTGTCACGCCGAGCCAGGCCACGAACAGGCCCGCGGCCGCGAGCTTCCGCTGTTCACCGGACGCGGCCGCAGACGCCGACCCTTGCCATCGAAGCTCCATGGGGCATCATTACGGCAGGACTCGGCCGGATTTGAGTGCTGATTGCGACTGTCGGACCGTCTGACAGCCGCTCGGGTCCGCCGACGCTCCGATACCCCAAGGCCCGTCCATGCATCGAATCACTCTCAAGGTTGGCGGCATGACCTGCGGCGGCTGCGTCGCCAGTGTCACCCGGGTCGTCCGGGCGCTGCCTGGGGTCGCCACTGCCGATGTCTCGCTGGCCGACGGGTCGGCGACGGTCGAGTTCGATCCGGGACGCACGACGGCGGAGCAGATCAAGCACGCGATTGAAATGGCGGGCTACCAACCCGCCTGACCGGATTGGCATGGTTCGCGTCGACCGACGCTCGGGGGCAGATTCGCCGGCGCGTGACGACGGCGGAAACCTCTGAGCCGATGCTGAGATTCACCGGGGGCTCGGCTGCACCGGAACATGGACTTGGCGCATCCGAGCGCGAGATTGCTCCGGATCGATGGAGGTTCCGGTTGATGGCCGGTTGCCGCCTCGCGACAATCGCGCCGCGCCGGCCGCCGGTGGCGCCTGACTGCCACGCCCGGCCGGCCCTCGTCCAGGGCGGCAGTGGCCAGTGCGGGCATGGCGCGCGAAAGTCGTGGCCCGAAGCATGCTTTTTCGGCGGTTGGCCGGCGCGCCGCTACCCGTCCCGACCCCCGATGCCCCTGGAATACCGAATCCCGACGCCGTTGCCCCGATGAACGCCCTCGAAGTCTTCCAGAAAGCCCTGCGCGACCTGTCCGTGCGGTATTCGCGCGAGCTGCCGCAGAAGCTCGCCGAGATCGAGGGCGTCTGGGACAGTGCCCGCGGGCCCCACGGCCGGGAAGCGCTCGCCGCCATGCAGCGGCTGGTGCATGGCCTGGACGTCTCCGCCAGCATGCTGGGCGTGCCGGTCCTGTCGGAACCGGCCCGGCTGGTGGAGCGCGCCCTGGCGCCCATCGTCAAGCGCGACGGCCGCCCCACCGAGGAGGAGATCGGTGACATCGAAGCCCTGCTCGCCGACCTGCACCGGGCCGCTGAACCCGAGGTCATTGCCACCCGCTTCGACCACGCCACGTCCAGCCACCCGCGCTACGTCCGGGCCGACGAGCCGCGCCTCATCTACCTGCTGGAGGACGACCATGAGACGGCCGCCAGCCTGACCACCCAGCTTGGCCGCTTCGGCTATCACGTGCAGACCATCCCCGGCGGCGAAGCGATGGTCGAGGCCATTGCCCGGGACCGCCCGTACGCCATCCTGGTGGACGTCGAACTCGCCGCCGCCGGCTTCACCGCTGCCCAATCGATCATCACCCTGCGTGGCGGGAGCGCCGAGCAGCCGCCGATCATCTTCATCTCGGCACGGAGCGACGTCCACGCACGGCTCGAAGCGGTGCGCACCGGCGCCATCGCCTACTTCACCAAGCCGGTGCGCGTGGGCGAGCTCGTGGACAAACTCGACCGCCTGGTCGCCTGGGAGACCCCCGAGCCCTACCGCATCATGATCGTCGACGCCGACGCGGGCCGCGCGGAGTTCTGCCGGGCCGTGCTGCGGGAAGCCGGCATGGACGTGGCGACCATCGACAATCCCGACGATCTCATCTTCGGCATCAACGACTTCAACCCGGAACTGCTGCTGATGTCGCTCGCCCTGCCCGGCTGCAGCGGCGATGAGCTCGCCCAGGTGGTGCACCAGATCCCGTCGTACGTGAGCCTGCCGGTGGTTTTCCTGTCGGAGCGCTGGGACCTGCAGCGCCAGATCAGTCTCATGAACCTCGGCGGCGATGCACTGCTGCCGGTCCCGGTGGAATCGTGGCAGCTCATCTCGACCGTGATGGCGCGGGTCGAGCGCTATCGCACGTTGTCGAGTCTGATGCAGCAGGACAGCCTGACCGGCCTCCTCAACCACTCGCGCCTGCAGCAATACCTCGAGATCGAAGCGCTGCGCGCCGCGCGCCAGTTCCATCCGCTCGCCTTCGCCATGATCGACCTCGACAATTTCAAGGGCGTCAACGACGAGTACGGCCACCCGGTGGGAGATCGCGTGCTGAAGACCCTGTCGCGCTTCCTGCGCCAGCAACTGCGCAAGAGCGACATCGTGGGTCGCTACGGCGGCGAGGAGTTCGCCGTGATCCTGACCGACACCGACGGTCCGTCGGCGCTGGCGGTCATGGAGAAGCTCTGCCTCGACTTCTCGCACGTGGAGCACGACACCGAGCGCGGCAAGTTCCGCGTGACCTTCAGCGCCGGTGTGGCCTCCATGACCGGCCTCAAGACCTCACGCGAACTGGCGCTGGCCGCCGACCGCGCGCTGTACGAAGCCAAGCACCGCGGGCGCAACCAGGTGGTGATGTGGAGCGGAGCGGTGGAAGGGGCCGGGGGCTAGGGACTAGGGACTAGGGACTAGGGACTAGGGACTAGGGACTAGGGACTAGGGACTAGGGACTAGGGACTAGGGA
>JAIEQG010000031.1 GCA_019747905.1 Burkholderiales bacterium | reverse complement strand
GTCGCCGACTATCGCCCGACCGACCCGCAAATCGCCTTCCACCTCGCGCGTTTCATCGAGCAGGTCCGCTCGATCCCCTCCGACGCCATCATCGTCCGCCAGAACTGGCTGCGCGCCTACGACTTCACGACCGATCGCGGTGCGATGGCGCTCAACGATTATGCGCGCTCGAACGACCCGTTCACCAAGGTCGGCCGGCAGCAGATCGCCGTCGATGTTTCCAGCGTGATCCGCGCGTCGCCGGATAGCTTCCGCGTCGCTTGGACCGAGCGGCGCTACGAGAACGGCCAGCTCGCCGAGACGACCCGCTGGACCGCCATCCTCACCATCGTCATGCAGGTGCCTCGCAACGCCGACCGGCTGCGAGCGAACCCGCTCGGCATCTACGTCAACGCCATCAACTGGTCACGGGAGCTTGGGCAATGAAGCCGTCTTTCCGTAAAGCCGGAAACCCGGCTTCTCGCACTTCCACACTCGCGGCTCTGCTGCTTTCAGCAACTGCGCTCGCCGGCTGCGCCACGACGCAGAAACCGCCCGAGATATCCTATGACGACGCGACGCCCGCCATGCAGACGGTCGATCCACCGGGACCAGTGCAGGTCGTGGAGCTTCCACGTCCGCTACCGCTGCCGGGACAGATGAAGCCCGTTGAAGAATCGCGCCGAACCCCAGAGCCGACCGATCCGACGGCCCGCGTCAATCAAGCCAACGCCGCCGCGCGCGTTCAGCCGGTGCGCGACGGCTTCATCAACGCCATGCAGGTCTACCCTTACACCGGCGGCGCGCTCTATCAGGTGTATACCGCCGTTGGTCAGATCACCGATATCGCCCTGCAGCCCGGCGAGCAGCTCGTGGGCTCCGGCCCGGTGGCCGCGGGCGACACGGTCCGTTGGATCATCGGCGACACGCAGAGCGGTTCGGGTGCGACTCTGCAAGTCCACATCCTGGTGAAGCCGACCCGCGCCGACCTCATGACCAACCTGGTCATCAACACCAATCTGCGGACCTATCACATGGAGCTGCGCTCGACGGAGCGCACCTATATGGCGTCGGTCTCGTGGCAGTACCCGCAGGATCAGCTCATCGCCCTGCGCCGCCAGAACGCGCAGGCCGAGGCCGCGCGTCCCGTCGCCACCGGCGTCGACCTCGCCAACATCAACTTCCGCTATGCCATCGAGGGCGATCGTGCGCCCTGGCGGCCGCTGCGGGCCTATGACGACGGACGGCAGGTCTTCATCGAGTTTCCGCGCGGCATCGGCCAGGGCGAGATGCCGCCGATCTTCGTGGTCGGCCCCGAGGGCAACACCTCCGAACTCGTAAATTACCGCGTCCGCGGCAACTACATGATCGTCGATCGCCTGTTCGCGGCCGCCGAGCTGCGCTTCGGCGCCGGTGACCACCAGAAGCGCGTTCGGATCACCCGCACCGACGGGAGGCCGGCGTCGTGAGCGAGCCTGAAGCCCGGAAAGAGGATGAGGATGCGCCGCTGACCGGGTCGACCGCCGACGCGGCCGCCCCGATGCGGCTTCGTGCGGAGGCTCCGCGCGTTACGCGGCTGTCGCGCAAGGTGCTCGCCGGCATCGGTCTCGTGGCGAGCGTGGGCCTGGGCGGAGCGCTGATCTACGCCCTTCAGACGCGCGACGGCGGCAAGTCCGCCGAAGAACTCTATTCGACCGAAAACCGATCGACCGCCGACGGCCTGGCGGGCTTGCCCCGCGACTACAGCGGTGTGCCTCAGCTTGGTCCGCCGCTTCCCGGCGACCTCGGCCGTCCTATCCTCAGCGCGCAGAATCGCGGCCAGCCCATGCCCAACCCCGGCGGAGTAGCACCCAATCCCGGTCTCAGCGCCGAGGAGCAACGCCGCCTTCAGGAAATCGAGAGCGCCCGCACCGCCAAGCTCTTCGCCGGCACGGAGAACCGGCCGACGCCACCATCAGCCTCTGGCACGGCGACGCTTGTTCCGCCACCCACGCCTGACCTCGCCAGCCTCGGGCTTGCTCCCCAGCCAGCAACGCCGTCGGCCCAGGATCGGCAACTCGCCTTCCTCAATGCCGCCGCCGATCGCCGCACCGTCTCGCCGGATCGCATCGCGGCTCCGGCGTCGCCGAACATCCTTCAGGCGGGCGCCGTGATTTCGGCCGCGCTCATCACCGGCATCCGGTCCGATCTTCCGGGCCAGGTCACCGCGCAAGTGACGGAGAACATCTATGACAGCCCGACGGGCCGCATCCTTCTTGTGCCCCAGGGCACGCGCATCATCGGCCAGTACGACAACAATGTTCAGTTCGGCCAAAGCCGCGTGCTGCTGGTCTGGAACCGGCTGATCTTCCCGAACGGCCGCTCGATCGTGCTCGAGCGCCAACCTGGCGCTGATGCCGAAGGTTATGCCGGTCTCCAGGATGGCGTCGATTATCACTGGTGGGATCTCGCCAAGGCGGCGGGCCTGTCCACGCTGCTGAGCATCGGGGCAGAGCTCGCCACCAACGACGACGACCGCCTGATCCAGGCGATCCGCAACGGCGGGCAGGACACGATCAACGATGCCGGTCAGCAGATCGTTCGCCGCCAGTTGAACATCGCCCCGACCTTGACGATCCGGCCTGGGTTCCCCGTTCGCGTCATCGTTACCCGCGACCTTGTCCTCGAACCCTACGGAGGCTGACATGGCAAAGCTTAAGCTCGGGGCCGTTGCCGACGACAAGCCGGTCAAGCTCACGATCGAATTTCCGGCGGCCGTTCATCGCGACCTGGTCGCTTACGCGGAAATCCTGGCCCGCGAGACCGGCCATCCGGTAAGCGACCCGGCCAAGCTGATCGTCCCCATGGTGGAGCGCTTCATGGCCACCGATCGCGGATTCGCGAAGGCGCGGCGACCGCGTCAGTCGCCCGCGGGCAAGGAGGGATAGCGCTCTTGCAGCAGGTTGATGAACCCTGCCAACGCCGGATTGTCGTTCTGGCTCTGCCAATAAGCTGCGTAGTTGATCCGGCTCGGACCATTGCCGTCCCGCGCCTCGCGGTAGACTACGCCTGTATAGGTGGCCCCTATGCAGGCATCGCACATCAGGCTGACGCCGAAGCCCGCTCCCACGAGGCTCTTGATGTTCTCGCGGCTGACATCGTGACTGATGACCTTGGGCCGCTCGCCCGGCACGGCGAGCTTCGCCAGCAAGACTTCCTGGATCTCCGGCCCAGGATCACGCTGGCTGAAAAGGAAGGTCTCGTCTTTCAGATCGGTCCAATAGACGATGTTGTTGCCGGCCAATCGGTGACCTTCGGGCAGCGCGACCATGATGCGCTCGCTCCAGAGACCCATGACCTTCCCCTCGCGAGAGATCGGGTCACCTGTCACGATGGCGACATCGAGCCGGCCAGCATCGACGCCGGCAAACAGACATGCGCGTGCGCCCTCATATGTCTGGATTTCGACCTTCGGGAACCGCGACGCATACTCGATCAGGCTGGCCCGCAGGTTCCCCGCCGACAGCGAGGTGTAGAATCCGACCGTGAGGCGACCGGCCTCGCCCCTGCCCATGTCCTTGGCGGTAGCGGCCATATGATCGACCGTTTCGACGAGATGACGGGAGGTCCGCAATATCTCGACGCCAGCCGTAGTCAGCCGAACGCCCCCGCTGGTTCGTTCGAACAACACGACGCCCAGACGCCCTTCCAATTGCGAAATGCAGCGGCTCAGGGTCGATTGCTTGACCCCAAGCGCTTCAGCCGCCCGCCGAAAACTGCGGTAATGCGCAGCGGCGACTGCATAGCGCAGATGTCTCAGTTCGATTTGCGCTTCCAGCGATCGGAACTCCTCCTGTGATTCCGGCACCCCCTGTCATGGCACCCCCGGAATTTATGTGCCCCCGAGCGGCAGCCGCCTCAACCAATATGGGTATTGTCCGCCGCAATTTTCACGGTGCGGGAGCACAACCGACTCGGATCGGCAGCACGGCCGCTAGGACTGTAGTCGGCCTGACAGGGCAATGCTATTGCGACGCGTTTGCATCAATTTGATTCGAAATGGATCAAAATGTCGGCTTGGCGGCGGCATGGTTCCCCGGACCCCGATCAGCGTCCACCGTCCCTCAAGCCGTCTGACGATCTTCGGCGCGATACTGGCCATATCCGACCTTTACCAGCAGGCCCTCTTCGGACATGCGGGCCAAGTAACAGCGAGGGACGCCGATCCAGGACGCCTTGAGGTGCACGCCGTGCTCCCGATGCGCGAAGCAGCCGCAGGCAAAGGAGGTCCCTCGCAATCAGGCGAGCCAACCCAGTGCGACGGCCGAGACGAGAAATACGCCGAGCGCCCCGCGATAAACCACGAACGGCCAAGCCGAAAAGCGCTCGAGCACGCGCATCAGCCCCCAGATCGTGAAGAATGCAGAGACCGAGGCTACGACAAGACCCACCAGAAGAATGGACCAGCCTTCGAGAGACAGATGTGCTTTGTGAAGTTCCCAAAGTTCCTTGAAGCCGGCTAGAGCGATCGCCGGCAGCCCAAGGAGGAAGGAAAATCGCGCCGCCTCTTCCCGTTTCAGGCCGAGCGCAAGCGCCGCGGTTAAAGTAGAGCCCGAGCGCGACACTCCCGGGATCAAGGCGCCGATCTGGGCGATACCAACTATCATTGCGTCGATGAGCGACACATTTTCAAGTGTCCGTTTGTGGCGGGCGAAAATCTCCGCGAGCGCTAGGAGGACGGCCATGACGATGCAGGCCCACCCGATGACAGTGAGCGTCCGCAATGGGGAACCGCAGGTATTCAGGAGCCCCGATAAAGACAGGCCCGCCACGCCGATCGGGATCGTCGCAAGGATAATCCAAACAGAGAAGCGGAAGTGTCGATCCCGGAAGTCCCGATGCGCAACAGCGCGGAGCGAGTTCGTGGCCAACTGGCTCACGTCACTCCAGAAATAGCTGATGACGGCGGCCAGTGCTGCGAGCTGCATGGCGGCGGAGAAGGCCGAGCCGGGATCTTGCCAATCGAGCAGCGCAGGCACGATCCGCATGTGTGCCGTTGATGAGATCGGCAACAGCTCAGTGATACCTTGGACGACGCCCAGCAAGACCACTTTCGCATAACCCAACGCCACGAATCCGGTGTCGACGCCGTGAGTACATGCAGCGGTCATACTTGCTCCTGCAATTTTCGAGGTGGTTCAACGGGGTTCCTAACGAATTCGCGAGCCCGCTCCTCGGGAGAGACCCTCAAGCCGATTAATCAACCGAATTCTGCGTGCTTCAACCAATCCTGCCGAGAACTAGGGTCAAAACTCAATAATTCTATTGAGCGGTGAATCGGTTGGTGATTCTTTGATTCCCTCGTTCTGTTGTCGAATCGGGGGGAGTGATGAGAAGCAACCTGTTCTGGCTGGACGACGAGCAGTGGGAGAAGATCCAGCCGCTTTTGCCGACGGATGTGCGCGGCAAGGAGCGCGCGGATGATCGGCGCGTGATCAGCGGCATCTTGCATGTTCTCAAGAGCGGCTGCCGGTGGTGCGATTGTCCGCCGGAGTATGGCCCGCCGACGACGATCTACAATCGCTTCACGCGTTGGGCCGAGCGCGGGGTTTGGGAGAGACTGTTTCGAGAGTTGGCGGATCGCGGGCGATCCACGAATGTGCAGATGATCGATTCCACGCACATCAAAACCCACCGCTCGGCATCGGGCGGAAAAGGGGGGAGCAGACGCAGGCGATTGGACGCTCGCGCGGCGGGCGCAATACGAAAATCCACGCAATCGCGGATGCTAAGGGCCGTCTTCTTTCCCTCATCCTGACCGGCGGGGAGGCACACGACTGTCCGGTCGCGAAAGACCTGATCCGCAGATGCCAAGCCGCCGAACAACTCCTGGGCGACAAGGCCTATGACAGTGCGGAACTGCGTGAGGGCCTGGAAGAGCGCGGCACCAAGCCTGTCATCCCCAACAAGTCAAACCGCAAGCAGCCGTTCAGCTTCAACAAGAAAGCCTACAAGCAACGCCACCGCATCGAGAATGCGTTCTGCAGGCTCAAGGACTTCCGGCGCATCGCCACCCGCTACGATAAGCTCGCCCGCAATTTCCTCGCCTCAATCTGCCTCGTCGCAGCTATAGTCTGGTGGATTTTATGAGTCTGGACCCTAAAATTGTTGTCAGAATCCAAATGGCGATCTGCTGAAGGGGAGCCGTTTTCTTAAAAACGCAGACGCTGACGATCACCGCGCTGGCGCCACGTTGAGCGCTGCGCGGCGCGCATGCAATTAAGGCTGCATTGCCAAAGTGCGACGCTGTAGGTGACCTCACTTCCGCTACTTATCCACAGGGTCTGCGGCAGGTACTTCGAGCTCGCGGTGCTCTTTCAGCTCTAACGGGGTGATTAGAGCAAGTACGCCAAAGTTAGCGATAGAAAGGACGAGGGCAAGATCATAGTAGGCGAAGCCTGCTGCAACTCCTATGATGCCTACGTTCCATAGACTCGCCGCAGTGGCGGTGCCACGAACGCCGGAGCCAAAACCGATAATGGTGCCGCCCGCAAGGAAACCCACGCCGGTGATTAGACCTGCTAGGATTCGAGCCTGCTCTGGTGAATCCCGACCGAGAATTTCGATCGCAAGGATTGCAAAGCCGCAGCTCGCGATAGCCACGATTGGAAACGTGCGCAGGCCAGCGCTGCGCTCGTTGCGCTGCCGATGCCACCCGATCGGAACGGCGAGCATGAACGCCAATCCAAGACGTATGAGATGGGTAGGAACATCGCTCCAAATACCCCAATATGTCTCTGTCATACCCATCTCCGTTTGTTACACTGCGACTTGATTCGCTGATACGAATACCGACACCGCACGCGGCAAAAGGTTGAAGCGGGCGGGCGTCGTCGTCGTGATTTCCCCATCGGTGTTGACTGGCAGCGGCGGATCGGTCCGGATCTCAAGGGGGCCAGGGCTGCAGAAGGCCCGCATACCGACCAGATTTCGGTTACGACCGCGCCGGAATGCCGTCAGGAAAAGCGGCCATTGCCAGAATCGTCTCGGCTCAATGCTATAGAAGTCCAAGCATTGGTCGTCGATTGCTGCAGCTTCATAGACCGCCATACCGCCGCCGTAATATACACCATTCCCGACGGCGATCTGAAGGCTCCGTAGCTGGATGGTGCGATCGGCCGTCGCTACCTCAGCCGTAAACGGCTTCGTGTAAAGCACTGTCTTTAGCGCAGCCAGTGGATAGCTGAGCCGCCCCAAATGCCGCTTCAGGTTGCCGGTCATCCGACGCGCGAGCTCAACGCTTAGACCCATGCTCGCTACGTTGACGAAGAACTGGTCGTTGACTTGGCCGATATCTATCCGACGTGTCCGGCCCGCGACGATGACCGAGGCCGCCGCTGCCGGGTCGCTCGGAATGCCAAGTGTCCGGGCAAGGTCGTTTGCCGTGCCAAACGGTAAGATGCCCAGCGGCAACCCGGTCTCCAGCACGCCCTTGAGCACGGCATTGACAGTCCCGTCGCCGCCGCCGACAATCACAAGATCAACCTGCTGCGCATGCCGCTTGACCTCTTGGGCTATGTCTCCTGCCTGGGCGCAAAGCACACGCGTCAAGGTAAATCCGCCATCCTCGAGCTGCCGGACGGCGGCATCTGGCTCGCGGTCACCACCGCTGCGGCTTCGCGGGTTCAAGAACAGAAGGGCGCGCCTCCCGGTTGATTGATTATCCATGATGTACCGGAAATCCGCCTAATCGCCTTGTCGCGCGTGACGAAAGCAGTCGAGAAACAATTGATCCTGCTGAGCGTCGTGGCTCGATACCAGGCGAAGACTGCCAATCGCCGACGTGAAGTCCACGAATGGAACCGCACGCTGATGCGTTCGGACGATCGCTCGCCTGCTCCAGATCAGTCGAATAGCTGTCCAAGGAACCCTCGGCGGCCCCGGTGCCCGCGGTCATCGCAATCATCGCGACGACCGTAGCCGCCTTGGTCATAGCGGCCGCCTTGGTTCGGGTAGTTGTCCTGCGGGCGCATCCCTTGTGGTGCGGGTGCAGGCGCGTCATGTGCGGCGCTACGCTCGATGATTTTATCGAGTTCGCCCCGATCGAGCCAGACACCCCGGCAAGTGGGGCAATAGTCGATCTCGATACCCTGGCGATCCGCCATGACGAGATCGATCTTGCAGTGAGGGCACAACATACCTGAGGCTCTCGATTGAGGGGCGGTCATCGGTGTGTCTGACATGGAATGGTCCTTTCCTGTTCATTTTTGCTGTGAGGTCGAACGCTTGAATCTCGATCTGCTGGCCTCTCGTCAATCGAGACCGTCGATCGCGCCGGCCAAAGGGAGCCCGTGATCAGCAGGACGACGCCTACTGTAATCATGACGTCCGCCATGTTGAAGGCGGGCCAGTGCCAATCGCCAACGTGGAGGTCGAGGAAATCGATCACCGCACCGTGACGCACCCGGTCCACCACATTGCCGGCAGCGCCGCCAGCAATCAGACCTAGGGCGAATGTCTCGATGCGCCTTGTCGTTCGCAGGGCCCAGACGAACAGTCCCGCCGCAATCGTCGCCATGAGCGCGGCGAGCAACAGTGGGCGATCGACGAAGAGCTCTTGGAACATCCCGAAGCTGACACCCGTGTTGAAACCAACCATGAGATTGAAAAATGGTGCGATCTCGATCGTGTGCGGCGGGACCATCACAACGTTGACGATGAGCCATTTCGTGACGAAGTCGATAGTGAGAGCGATGGCAAGGGCGGCGCCAGCCAGCGCAGCTCGTCCAAGCAAGGTTCCAGATTGCACGTCAATACGTCCTCATAATCTAGCTTCCGGACGCCATGATCAGCGCGCCGGGCGTACCGCAGCGACTGTGGACTCATGATGCACACGGGCCGGAACACCAGATCCGGCTGAAGGACCACCCCGCTCAAGCGTCGTCTGACCACGATTGAGGAGGCGTAGGCCGTTGAGAACGACCAGCAGCGATGCGCCGACGTCGGCCGCGATGGCGCCCCACAGCGATGCGAGACCAACCACGGTCAGCGCCGTGAACACGAGCTTCACGAAGATTGAAAACGCAACGTTCTGCCGGATCACTGCGAGCGTCGCGCGCGAGTGGCGCACTAGCCAAGAGAGCTTCGACAGGTCGTCTGACATCAGTGCGACATCGGCCGTTTCGATTGCGGCGTCGCTGCCCATGGCGCCCATCGCGATACCGAGATTGGCCCGGCCCATCGCGGGAGCATCGTTGACTCCGTCGCCGACCATCGCCACCGATCCGTAGCGCCGCACCAAATCCTCGACCGCGGCCACCTTGTCGCCGGGCAGAAGTTCCGCCCGAACCTCGTCAATGCCCGTCTGCTTCGCAATCGCCTCCGCCGTTGCGCGGTTGTCCCCCGTGAGCATCACCACGTGTTCGATCCCGGCGCGGTGAAGCGCCGTGACAATGTCTTTCGCTTCCGGCCTGACAGCATCTGCAACGGCGACGAGCCCCCAGACGTCCTGACCAACGCCGACCGCGACGATAGTGCGCCCGGCGCTCGAAAGCGCATCGGCGCGCTGTAGTACTTCAGCTGAGTCGATGCCCCGCTCCTCAATGTAGCGGCGCGAGCCGAGCCACATCTCGCGGCCGGCCACTCGACCGGTGACGCCTCGGCCAGTGATGGCTTGGACAGCCTCGGCAGGCTCGGCGGCGATGTTCAGTTCGGCGGCTTTCGCCAGGATGGCGCGAGCGATCGGATGTGCGCTGCGCGCCTCCAGAGCCGCGGCCAAGCCGAGGAGCTCCCTTTCGCTGCGGCCAACAAGTGGCACTATCTCAACGACCTGCGGCCGCCCTTCGGTGAGCGTGCCCGTCTTGTCCATGGCAATGGCTTTGAGGTGCGCAGGCGTTTCGAGATGGGCGCCGCCCTTCACCAGGACACCCTGTTTCGCTGCGCCGGCAAGTGCCGCCACGATCGTCACGGGCGTCGAGATCACGAGGGCGCAGGGGCAAGCGATCACGAGGAGCACGAGAGCGCGGTAGAACCAAACGTCCCAGGCACCGCCCAAGAGCAGTGGCGGAGCAAGAAAGATTGCAACGGCGAGCACCATCACCGCAGGCGTGTAGACGCGCGCGAACTTCTCCACCCATTGCTCGCTGGGCGCGCGCCGGCTCTGTGCGGAACCGACCATGCGGATGATCTGGGCGAGGGTCGTGTCGTTCGCCGCCTTGGTGGTCACGACCTCAATTGCGCCCTCGCCGTTGATGGTGCCGGCAAAGACGTCGTCGCCTTCTACCTTAAACACGGGGACGCTTTCACCGGTGATCGGTGCTTGATTGACCTCGCTCTCGCCAGCGGCGACCCGGCCGTCAAGCGGCACCTTGTCTCCTGGCCGGACGATGATGCGCGCGCCGACCCGAACCTCGGCCGCCGAGACCTCGCGCTCGGAGCCGTCTTCAAGCTTGACACGTGCAGTCGGCGGCGCGAGTTCCATGAGGGCGGCAACCGCCCGGCGCGCGCGACCAAGACTCCAAGCCTCAAGCGCCAGCGCTAACGCAAAAAAGAACGAAACAGTAGCAGCCTCGAACCAGGCGCCGATGCCAATCGCGCCCGCGACCGCAACCATCATCAACAGATTCATGTCGGGGCGAAGCCGCTTGGCCGCGAGCCAAGCCTTGGGCGCGACGTAGCGCGCCGCGCAGAGTACCGCGACCGCATAAAGAACCATGCTCGGCAACGGTGTCGAGCCCAACGCGTGTTCGCCTGCTTCGAAGGCCGCGATGACACCGCCCCCAAGCCAGGCGTGGACCGCAAAGCCGAGCGCCGTGAGAACGCCGCTTGCGGTTGTCAGCCACGACTGCACCTGCTTGCGACGCTCTTCGGCCAGCGCGGCCTCGCTGGTATTGCCTTCACTCCAGGGCTCGGCGCGCAGACCAGCACGAGCGACGGCCTTCTCAACTCGGGCTTCGAGCGCGGCATTCGGCACCACGTCGATCGACATGCGGCCGTTGAGAAGATCGAAGGCGAGCTTGTCTTCCCCAACAAGCGGACCAACCTCGCGCTTCAACGCCGCGATCTCGTCGGCACAGTCCATGCCGTGAATGCGGAACACAATCTGGCCCGGCAAGCGGGTCGGGATCGGCGGACTGAGTGCCTCCTGCACCTCTGCGGCACAGCCGCACGTCATATCTTCAGGCCTACTGGAGGGCTCGGACACAGGGGACGAGACCGCCGGCGGCATCCACGGCTCGGCGCGCATGCCCGTTCGCGCCACGGCTTGTTCGATCACGTCGGGCGCCGTCCGGTTCTGAGGGGCCACGGTCATCGCGCCTTGCGTGGTGTCGAAGGCCAGTTTGTCCGCGCCGACGAGCGGACCCAGTTCCCGCGTGAGGGCCGCCACCTCGTTCTTGCAGTCGAGACCATGGACTCGGAAGATCAATGCTTCCGCGGCGCCATCCTCAACAAGGAAAGCACGCATGCCGGTCGAGACGACGCGGCTGATGATATCGTCGACGGACGCCTGTCGCTGCGAGGCCACGGTCATGAGCCCGTTCGCGGTGTCAAACATCAGCCAAGCGTCGCCACCGACCAGCGGACCTATCTCACGCTTGAGCGCCGCGACCTCATTCTCGCAATCGAGTCCTTCGACGCGGAACAGCAGCGCCGGTCCAGGCTGCGCCGGCTCCCCCAGGAGATGCGCTTGCATGCCAGTCGTCGCCACCGCCCGCTGGATGGCGTCAACCGTCAGAGCACTGTCGGACATCACCTCCATGACACCGGCTTGAGTATTGAATGACAGCTTATCGTCGCCGCCGACAAACGGCCCCACCGCGGCGCGAAGTGCGCGAACCTCGTTCTGGCAATCCAGGCCGTCGACTTTGAAGCGCAGCGAGCTCGCAGGGCTGAGCGTCGCAGAACCAACTTTCATCATTCTCTCCTACGGTCGCGATCTGAACTTCGGTGCCTGGTCTCCGCAGGGACCATATCTCCTGTAGCCACTACAGAATCAAGGGTTCTGCGAAATTGAACTCTGGCCTTTCGGCCATGACGCCCGCGCGTCAGTCGCAGGTCCCGGCCAGCATCCTTCACGGCGCATTATCTTGGCCAAGTCGTCACCTGTCCCCAGAGAGGCCTCTCGCAAGGCCGTACGTTCAGAAAGCTTTTTCGGTCGGGGCCATGATGGTTGATCCTGTAGTGGCTACAGGATGTAATCGAGCGAATCAGATCGCGGAGGCACGTGGCGCGAGCTGCCACACAGCGATGGGAAAGCATGTTGAGTCCTCGGGAAATCGCGAAATACATTGCGGGTTTGGAACCAAACCGACCGGGCAGACGCTGAGGAGAAGCCAACGTGCGAAATCTCCGGATATCGATCGCGATTGCAATCCTCGCCGTCGTTCCGGCGATCTATTTTCGGGCGGTCGGCTGGCGGCCCGATCCGATCCTGGACGCGGCGGTCTTCGGTATAGCGATCCTCGCGGCGGGTTTCATGCTCTCCTGGGGGGCGGAGACTGCGGAGGGGCAGATTTCAGCCGGTCTGATCCTTGCGGTGGTCGCGATCATCACCGTGCTGCCCGAATATGCGGTAGATATCTATTACGCCTGGCGCGCTGGGCAGGCGCCGCAGTCTAACTACGTCCACTATGCCGCAGCCAACATGACGGGCGCAAACCGGCTGCTCGTTGGAATGGCCTGGCCGCTGCTGGTGCTCCTCCACTGGTGGCGCTCGCGGAACAGGGCGATCTCACTCGCGCCGGTCAACAGCGTCGAGATCGTCTTTCTGCTGCTGCCAAGCCTCTATGCCTTCACGATTCTGCTCAAGGACAGCATCGCACCGCTCGATGCGGCGGTGCTGGTCGGAATATTCGCGCTTTACCTGTGGCGAGTGACAAAGTTGCCGAAAGCTAGGGACGAGCAGGAGGAGCCCGGGCTTGCCGCTGAAATCGAACAGCTGCCCCCGGGGCAGCAATGGGCGTTGATGATCGGGCTAGCCGTGGTAGCGGGCGCCGTCATCTTCCTCTCTGCCGAACCGTTCGCCGAAGCGATGGTTGACTCCGGGCGTGTGCTCGGGATCGACGAGTTCCTGCTCATCCAGTGGCTTGCGCCGCTCGCGAGTGAAGCGCCCGCCGTCACAGTCGCGATCCTGTTCGTCCTGTCGAACCGAGCTGTTGCCGGCCTCACGACGATGATCAGCGATAAGATCAACCAGTGGACCTTGCTAGTGGCGATGCTGCCGCTGGCGATGAGCGTCGGCGCCGGCAACCTCATGGCGCTCCCGCTTGATGCCCGTCAACACGAGGAGTTTTTCCTCACAGCCGCCCAGTCGTTATTCGGGCTGGCACTGCTGCTGCGCCTGCGGCTCGGTCTTATTGGGGCGCTCACGCTCGCTGTGCTGTTCAGCGCTCAGGTAGGACTCGCGTTCAGCTTCCGCGAAGATGACGCGTTGACGATCCGGACGCTCACCTGGCTCGGCTGGGTCTATCTCGCGCTCACCGTGGTCGTTGTCGCAGCGAATGTGAACGGGCTGGCGCAGATCGTCCTGACCACCCTTCGGCCGCACCAGATCTTAGAGGCTGCAGCCGAGAAACGTGCATCTGAGGCGAGAGATTCAGACTGGCTCCACGAGAAGGAATCATGATGTCCTTTGACCGCGAGCAATGGAGCATTGTCTGGCAAAGCGCCCTTGCAGTGCTTTTCGCTGTGGCGGTGCTGGGCGCCGGGTACCTGTGGTTGCCGCCCGAGGTCGTCGGCGTCGTCGGCACGACGGCGGTGGGTGATCGCCTCGCATTTGCTCTCAAATGGGATTTGTTGATCTTCCTGTGGCTGGCCGGCTGCGTCGGTGCGGTGTCGCAGGCCCGCTTCTGGACTCCAGCGGACCGCAAGGGCTCGGCATTCGGGCCTCCCAGACCGGCGATCGCCTTACGCGCGGCCATTCTTCAGAATTCGCTTGAGCAGACCATGCTAACGCTGGGAGCGCATCTCATTCTGGCCGTCGTCGTGCGAGATTCAGAGCTCGTCCTGATCCCCTTACTGGTCGTGGTTTACCTCGTCGGCCGGGCGGCGTTCGCAATCGGCTATGCGGCGAGCCCAATCGCCCGTGCCTTCGGAATGGCCCTGACCGCCGCGCCGCTGGTCTTCACCTATGTGCTCGCCGCGGTCCTGATGCTGGCGGGGAACCGCTAGGCGGCGGCGAAGTGTGGAATCGGCCGTGAGGTTGGATGCATGCTATGGAGGCAATTCCCGGCTTCCATTCTCTTTCACATTCTCACATTGCTAATCACGAACCGGCTATGTGGCAATGCGGGTAGCCGCGACCATTCGATGCGCAGGTCTTGCTCCGGCACATCGTAGCTCATTCGCCGCGTAAGGAAATCCGCTGCCTGCTTCATGAGTTCGATTGCGATCCATTCGCCGGGACAGCGATGATCAACGTGGTGATCCCCACCGCCCTGTGGGATGAAATCGAATGGACTCTCATCCGATCGACGGAATCGCTCGGGCTCGAAGTCCTCCGGTCTCTCCCAGGTTCGCGGGTCCTGGTTGGTGCCGTATAGATCTAGGAGAACACGTCGTCCTGCCAAGAAGTGGTATCCGTTCCATTCGAAGGCTTGGCGCGTCCGTGCAGCGACTGCCGGGAAGAAGGGGTAGTACCGGCGAACCTCTTGGACGAAGCGGCCGACGTAGCCGTCATCTCCGGCTTGAAGCATCTCTCGAACCTTGGGATGCGCGTGCAATGCATGTGCGACAAAGACCATGTAGACCGAGACGGCAACTGTCGGCCTGATCACATTGATCAACTCGACAGCGGCGATTTGGGGCGTCAGCAGCTCACCGTTCAGATCCCGATGCCACGCGATGACGTGGGCGGCCGACTGCTCCGGTGGATGGATACGGCCGCCACGAATCTGTTCGACGATGTCCGCCGCCCAGCCGTCGGCCCGCTTTCGCGCCCACCGCGACCAGAAATGCCTCAATCCGACCGAACCGGCATGGTCGAACAACGCAGCAATCTCCCGGGTCCGCGCGTCGACCTCCGAATCCGCCAGTGGCACCCCCGCCCAGGCGCAGGCCGCGCGTGTTAGAAGCGAGTGAAGTTCCGGATAGAGCGACACCTCGCCCATGGCTGTCCAGCCGTGCGCGCGGATCTCCCACTCGGCCGCCGTCAACTGCACCAGCTGCTCGATCCGCTCAGGCGTCATCAGCGACATGAACATCTGCTTGCGCTGCCGGTGCGCTTCGTCGTCGAGGCCCTGCACGCCGCCCACTCCCAGCAAGGTCTTCTGGACGGCTTTAGGCATCGCACCGCGGCGCACGAAGCGGCTCGGATCGTAGAAAAGCCGGGCCGCTTCCGGACCCGTCATACAGATGGTCTTCCGCAGGAGAAGCCGCGTTTCGAACAGGTCCGATCGGTAGCGTCGACACCGATTTGAGATAAATCTATAGGGATCACCCATTAGGGCGATCGTCGAATCTAGGGTTCTGTCACGCGGAATCCGGTGCATTGCGGCTCTCCAAATCACGTTCGGCGAGATCCTCCGGCCTCGTAGAGACAAACGCCTGGTTACGGGCCCACAGGAGACCTTTGGTCATCCTCTATCTCCCTGTGCGGAATCGCGGGCTTCGCGCGCCTCCTTGAGAATCTCCCACCCGCCTTTGAGGACGATTCCGACGACCACAACCCCGATCACGAGATCGGGGACGGGAGACTTCAGAAGCATGACGAACAGACCAGATAGGACGATGCCCGCGTTGGCCACCATGTCGTTGGTCGTAAAAATCCACGACGCTTTGAAGTGCACACCATGCGTTCGATGAGCTCGCAAGAGTCGAAGGCAGACCACGTTGGTCGCCGCGTTCGCGAGCGCCGTGACAATCATGGCGAGCCCGATTGGCTCCGCTCCCGCGAAAAACCGACGTAAGACTTCTATAAGCAATCCGAAAGCAAGTACGATCAGAAGAATGCCGGAAAGGTTCGCCGCACGAGCCTTGGCAATTGCCGTATGGCCGACCGCGTAGAGGCTGACCGCATAAACCGCGGCGTCCCCCAGATTGTCGAGAGCAGCACCTAGGAGGCCTGTGGAGTCCGCCAGAATGCCGACGGCACCGGCAACCAGAACCTGTGTGAAGTTAATCCCGAGTACCCAGCGCAGCGTGCGTCGTTCGTCGACATTGCGGGCATCAAGGCGGATCTCTGTCTCTTCGTCACCTGGCATGGTTCACGTCCGGCTCTCTTAAAGGCACGCCGTATTGAGCCGTGCTCGTCATCTCCTGGCCCAGGCGTAGTAGATGAGCAGAAGAAGAATGATCGCCCAAACGACAACAGCGATCGTGTTAAACCGCTGGTCGTAGGTGATCCCAAACAGACTGAACTGAATGCCGGCAGTGGCTAAGGCTCCATGCGTGAGCACCTGGTTGGCTGCAAATCCGGCAAGGAATTTGGCGACTTCTTTCATGACGGCTCTCCTTCAGATTTCTTGCCTGGATCGGCCGGCTATCCTGACTGAGCCAACGGCATGACCTGGCGGAATTTCCCGCCGCGGCCCTGTTCCGGCGGCTCCTCGGCACGCTCGATCGTCACTTGGTCAAGTCCGTGGCTGGCGAGCAAATGCTTCAATTCGCCGTGCACCTTTTGCCAAGCCTGGTTGGCGTCAGCGCCGGACTCAAAGCGCAGGCGCACGCGCAGATTCGTCGACGTGGTTTGCACGACTTGGGCCAGATCGACTCCCGGCACGTGATCGATCTCGAACGCCAGCGGCGGAATCGAGACCTCCTCGCCGGCTTTGGTCCGAAAACGGAGGACCTCGGCGGAGCGGCCCTGGATGCGGATAGCAGGCAGAGGATTGCCGCAAGGACAAGGATCGGGCCTTTGCAGGACACGGTCACCGAGATCGTAACGCAAGATCGGCTGTACCCGGTTGGCGAGATTGGTAACGAGCACGGTGTGCGACTGCTCGCCGGGCGGCACCGGGCGGTATTCGGCGTCGACCGGCTCGACCATGATCCATTCGCCGACGACGTGAAGCCATCCCTCGGCGCAGCTGAAGGCCGTGCCGGCGATTTCGGTGGAACCCCACACGTTTCCGACATTGGCGTCGAACGCCTTGGCGATCTGCCCGTACTCGTCCGGCGCAAGTCCTTCCGCCGTCAGCACCAGCAACACCGGTTTTATATGCAAGCGTCCAAGCTCCTGCTCGCGAGCGAGCAGAGAGACGGTAGAGGCGTAGCCAAGGACAACGGCTGGCCGGAACTCGTTGAGGCGATCGACGAGTTCCTTCATCGGCGTGTGCACCGAAAAATCCCGAGCGAGTTTCGCCAAAAGGCGGATGGAGCGTCGCCACCGGGTAAAACTTGTGACCGAGACGAAATGACCCCCGGTGGCGTGCAGCGCAGCAATTCGCGCCCCGCGGAGAACAATCCTTACAAAATCCCCGAGCGAAAGCCAGGTTCTAAACGCTTCTCGAAGGCTTGTTGTCCCGCCTCGTGTGTGATTGTCATCCAATACGAAGATGCCGGGGTTGCCTGTGGTGCCAGCGGTCGTGGCGACCGTATATCTTCCGAGGAACTTTTCGCCGACGAGGCTCGGATCTTCGATAAACTTGCGGACGGGCTCAATCGTGACCTCGCGATCCGTCACCCAGCTATCGAAGTTTGCCATAAGCGTCTTCTTGTCGGTGACGGGCAACAGGCTGGGGTCCTCGACCCTCGCGGGCAGGTCCTTGTACAAATCGCGATAGTAAGGAGAGTTGGCTCGCGCAAAAGCCACGATATCGGCAAGCCGCTCCTTCACCATCTCCGGCTCCCGAGAAGCGGATTCCCACAGGGGATGCTGGCTCATGAGCCTTCTCCTTTCGTTATCCCGGGCCTCGCCTCGCCTGTTCCAGGTTTGTTTCCTCGATCGACGCATCAAGCATCGAGGTGGCCTATCCAACGCCTTACTTGTCGGCAGAGTTTACACACCTCCGGTCGGTTGCTATACATCCTGTAGCCACTACAGAATCAACTAATGATGATCACCATTGGAGCTTTGTCCAAACGCACGGGCGTTAATATCGAGACGATTCGCTATTACGAGCGGATCAGGCTCGTACCTCCGCCGCCCCGGACCGACAGTGGACGACGTCTCTACGGAGCGGAGGACGTTCGGCGACTGGCGTTCATCCGCCATGCCCGGGATCTCGGTTTCGACATCGGGGCTATCAAGATGATGCTTGGTCTACAGGACGTGCCAGAAGCATCCTGCGAGCAGGTGAGCCGGATCGCGACCGATCAACTCGCAGCCGTGGAGAGCCGGATTCGCCGGCTACTCGGGCTTAGGGCCGAGCTCACCAGGATGATTAAGGAGTGCGACAACGGGCAAGTCGCGACTTGCCGGATCATCGAAGTGCTCGCCGACTCTCCCGGTCATCCGGACGGGCCGTGAAATGAACGTCTGTGACAAAACCCCGTCACTCGACGTCACTTGGGACCTCTCGCATCACGACAAACAAATTCCGCGAGAGAGAGAGATCGAGCCGCTCGGCGTTGGAACGAAAGACGTCTCCTCCACGCTTTTGAACCCGGCGCTACGCCTAAGCTCCGGCAGAACTCCACGAGCATTGGATTCGGTATTCAAGTGTCCATCGATGTTCTGAATCACGCTTCTGAACAGAACTCGCATGTGGCGGGTGCGCTGGCCAATCAGTCCCACCGAGCGGAGGCCACCGCCAATCGGACGCGGAAGAAACCAGGCCGCACGCGCGCTTTTTGACCGACATGGTAGAAGGGGCGTGACATCAAGTGGCGGGGCAACCGAGGCGGCAAGGAAGGAGACATGAGTGGAGCGGGTTCGAGCGGCGCTCGAGGAGCGGCAGATCGCACTCTACCTGGCGGCCATCGCCGTTGGGGCGTTCGCCGGCTTCGGCATGACGAACGCGGAGGCGCTCGAAGCTGCGACCAATCCAGCTCTGGCGTTCATGCTGTTCGTCACTTTCCTCCAGGTGCCTTTGGCGGAACTCGGATCAGCGCTGCGGAACACGCGCTTCCTCAGCACGCTGCTTGCGACCAACTTCCTGGTCATGCCGCTGCTGACGGCAATCCTGGGGCAGTTCCTGCCCGACGAGCCGATGCTGCGGTTGGCAGTCCTGTTCGTGCTGCTGACCCCGTGCGTCGACTATCTGGTGACGTTCACGCATCTCGGGCGCGGGGACGCCACGCCCGCTGGCAGAAACCCGGTGCTCCTCTTGTTGCAAATGGCGCTGCTGCCGATCTATCTGCGCGTGCTGCTCGGCGGCGACGCCTCCGGTCTCGTCAATCCAGAGCCTTTCATCCATGCGTTCTTGTGGCTGATCGCCGCGCCGCTGCTGCTTGCCGCAGCCTTGCAGCTATGGGCGGCCCGGACGGCGACCGGCAAGCGCGCCTCGATGGCGCTCGCCTGCTGCCGGTGCCGGCAACGGCCCTCGTGCTCTTCCTCGTCCTTGCAGCCGTCACGCCGCAGATCGGAGGGGCCGCGGGTGCGGCGTTGACCGCGGCGCCGATCTACCTGGCCTATGCCGTCGTGGCGCCGATGCTCGGCTGGATGGTCGCGCGCGCCAGCGGCCTCGACGCTGGCGGCACGCGGGCTGTGGCGTTCAGCGCCGCCACGCGTAACTCGCTTGTGATCCTCCCGCTCGCCTTTGCCGTTCCGGGCGGGGTACCGCTTGTTCCCGCCGTAGTCGTCACCCAGACGGTGATCGAGCTGGCGAGCGAGCTCGTCTATGTGCGCTGGATTCCACGGCTGTCCGCCAAACCAGCGGCTTGATGGCAACCGCGATTACCGCTCCAGTGTGAAGCAGCGATCTTGCGTTGGGGCTGCCGACCACTGATCCTCCAAGGGCGGGCCTACCGATCTCGTATGACGTCTAGCCTTCACATCCTGTATTCACGCCGCGTGCCGTTGTTCGCCCGCGCGATAAAGGCCGTAACTGACCTTCACGAGCAGGCCCTCGTCACACATCCGAGCTAAATAGCAGCGAGGTACACCGATATCGGTCAAGTCGCGCGTCCGAACCACACCGCGTTCGAGTGCTAGCGCCACGGCCCGCTCCCGGAGAGACGGCTTGGGACCTCCGGCTAGGCATATTGCCTCAGCGCGATCCCGGTCGCGCTTACGGATTTTAGGCGTCCCTGGCGTAGCGTGGAGTAGCGGAATCGAGTATTCGTAGTTCGCATCTTCGCCGACTCCGGCGAGCCAACTGCTTAATGGGTTGCAACGCGTTGTGCCCATTTCACCCGCCTCATTCGCGACACACCTAAGGCACACTTATGCGAACCTGCATTCCTGTGTGTCATCTGTGCCACGGCGGCAGTTGCTCAGCCTTCGCCTTCCCTCAAGATGAATTGAGGGGAACTTGTCGACTTGGAGATGGCTGCAGCGGCCCGAGAGTTGGGCCGGCGTGTATGGTTGCTGGTGCAAGACGAGGCTGACGGGTGTTCTGCGTTGGTGCTATCCAGGGGCCAATCTCGGGCTCGTGGCGATTGTCCTCTCCTGCGGAGAGCATTCTAGTCTAACGGCCTCGTCGAGAGTCGTAGGCCTTCTGGTGCTGTCACAAGGGCCACTCACATCAGCGCGAGTTCACGGGCCTTGTAAATTTGTGGGCGACCGACTTGGTACGCGTGCGCGAAGATCTAAGGCTCCCTCGAGGTCCCGGTCCTTGCATCACCAGATGCCCTTGCATTCGTATAGTCGGCTCATGCACGCCACCCGTCGATGATTCGCTGGATGGTCCCCAGGACTTTGCGACCATGGGAGGATAGTTTCACGATCTTCTGTCGCTGGTCGTAGGGGTTCACTTCGATGGTCAGAAGACCGGCCCCGGGGCTATCGGGGCGCCCTCCACCGAGCGACTGTACGTTGCGGCTCACGGCTGACTGCGTGATTCCGAGTGACTTCTCGATTCCCTGCATGGAGGTCCCTTCATCCATTGCTACGCAGAGGAATGCGCCGACTGCTGTCGTGGAGAGTTCTCGCGCACCAGTCTCCTTGCGGAGCGTGTCGTTCACCAACTGGGCAGCGGCGAGTACGGTGGTTAGCTTCATCGGTCTAGTTCTCCTGGTATTCCTCGTGGTGGTTCGACGTACTTGATTGGTCCTCAAGAGATCCCCGCGATAGCCCCGCGCCACTGACGCGTGTTAGGAGCTTGGATGCGCCACGGCTGTAGTCGATAGAGCCGACGGTATACCACCCGGAGGAAGCTTGCCAAAGTATGTTGCCTCCCGAATGGCGGCAGACGCTGCATCACAGAACCTTCGTGGATTGGCAATTTGATGGCAGGCGTCAATACGGTCGAGGTTCCGCCATTCACGAAATCACGCCTTACCGGCGGTCGTCAGCCTCGTCTTGACGCCTCGATCACGGCGATGTCGATCTTGCCCATCGTCATCATCGCCTCGAACGCTCGCTCGGCTGCCGCGCGGTCGGGGTCGGATATCGCGTCGCTGAGAGCACGCGGCGTGATCTGCGAGTTGAGGCCCCATTTGTCCTTGCACCATCCGCAAGCGCTTTCCTGTCCGCCGTTCTGCACGATCGCATTCCACAGGCGATCAGTTTCGGCCTGGTTCACAGACGTCAACTCGGATCAATTAGTCCGGACAATCTGCATGGACCTATGAGGCGCATTCATTAATTGGGGGGAGTCGCCGGCCCTCCATGCAGGAGGGCGGAGTCCAGTGCCCGTCGAGAATCTCGATCCCCTCGCCTGGTACGCTGCCAAATTTCCGGCAAGTGAACAGCGGATCGTCCGTACGGGTCGCCCGGACTTCAGTAGGGAATCCGGGTCTCGGGTGGTTTGCCGGATGCGCTCTTGGGGAGGGGCCTGAAAATGCGCTAGACTTTCAAGGCTGCCGACCCGTCAAGGTGAAGCTCGGTCAGCCAGCTTGCACGCACTGTTCAAGGTATCGTATCGACCGCGCGTGCCGATCGGGGCTTCGCCCTGCGCTGCTCGGCGTCCGTAGCGCCGGCGCGGTCTTGTTTGCCGCAGAACCTTGCGGGCATCGCGTTTGAAACATTATGTCGGTAACCATCAAGTCCCCCGAAGACATCGAGAAGATGCGCGTGGCCGGTCGCCTCGCGGCGGAGGTGCTCGACTTCATCGAGCCGCACGTGAAGCCGGGAGTGACCACCGACGAGCTGGATCGCCTGTGTCATGACTACATCGTGCAGGAGCAAGGTGCGGTGCCGGCCCCGCTCAACTATGCGCCGCCGGGCTACCAGCCGTTTCCGAAGAGCATCTGCACATCCGTCAATCACGTGGTCTGCCACGGCATTCCGAGCGACAAGCGCCTGAAGGCCGGTGACGTCGTCAACGTCGACGTGACCATCATCAAGGACGGCTATCACGGCGACACGAGTCGCATGTTCTACGTCGGGGAACCGTCGATCCAGGCGCGCCGCCTGTGCGACGTGACGTTCGACTGCATGTGGCGCGGTATCCGGTCCGTGCGTCCCGGGGCGCACCTGGGCGACATCGGTCACGTGATCCAGGTCCACGCGGAAGGCTCCGGCTATTCGGTCGTGCGCGAATTCTGCGGGCACGGCATCGGGCGCAAGTTCCACGAGGAACCGCAGGTGCTGCACTACGGGCGCAGCGGCACCGGCCTCAAGTTGCAGGCCGGCATGACGTTCACCATCGAACCGATGATCAATGCCGGCCGACCCGGCATCCGCCAACTCGCCGATGGCTGGACCGTGGTGACCAAGGACCACAGCCTGTCGGCGCAATGGGAGCACACGGTGCTCGTGACCCCCGAAGGCTTCGAAGTCCTGACGCTCTCTGCCGGCGCGCCCCAGCCGCCGCAGCCCTAGGGCGCCTTAGTCCATGGACGTCGCGGACGCGCCGGTCCGCCGCCCCGCCGAGGCGCGGGCGCGCTGGAAGCAGGAGCTCAAGGACGGGCGCGCCCGGCTCCAGCAGCAGTTTCTCGAGCGCGGGCATCCCCATGCAGTGCTCGTGCACCAGCGCGAGCTGACCGATCGGGTACTCGCAGACGTTTGGAACACGCTCGCGATGCCCGACGGTCTGGCGCTGATCGCGGTCGGGGGTTACGGCCGTGGCCTGATGTTTCCCTACTCCGACGTCGACATCCTGGTGTTGCTGCCGGCCGCACAGGCTGGCGAGGGTAACCGCCAGATCGAGGAGTTCGTCGGCACGCTGTGGGATATCGGCATGGAGGTCGGCCACAGCACGCGCACCATCGAAGAATGCGTTGACCAGCTCAAGCAGGATGTTTCGGTGCAGACCAACCTCCTGGAAGCGCGCCTGCTCCGAGGTGACACCGAGCTGTTCGAGCGGTTTCGCGAGGCGTGTGCGAACGCGATGGACGACAAGGCTTTCTGCGAAGCCAAGCTGCTCGAGCAGCAGCAGCGCCACCAACGGTTCAATGACGTCGCGTACAGCCTCGAGCCGAACATCAAGGAGAACCCGGGGGGCCTGCGCGACTTGCAGGTGATCCTGTGGATCACGCGAGCCTGCGGCCTGGGCGAGTCGTGGCGCGATCTCACCCAGCACGGGATCATCACCGAGCAGGAAGCGGCACGACTGGCGCGCCATGAGGGCACGCTCCAGGCGCTGCGCGTACGGCTGCACTTCATGGCCAACCGCCGCGAAGACCGCCTGCTGTTCGATCACCAGAGCCGATTGGCGCGCGATTTGGGGTTCGTCGACACGCCCGCCCGGCGCGCGAGCGAGCAGCTCATGCAGCGCTTCTACCGAACCGCGAAGGCGGTGTTGCAGTTGAGCTCTATCGTGCTCGCCAACCTGCGCACCCGCATCCTGCCCCCGCCCGAGACTGGAACCTTCGAGCTCACGTCGCGCTTCGAGGTTCGCAACCAGCTCCTCGAAGCACGCCGCGCCGATCTGTACGAGCGCCAGCCGCATGCGATCCTGGAGACGTTCCTGCTGTGGCAGCGCCATCCGGAAGTTAAGGGGCTTGGCGCCAAGACCCTGCGCGCGCTATGGCATGCGCGGCGCCAGATCAACGCGGCGTTCCGCCACGATCCGCGCAATCGCGCCTTGTTCATGGAGATCCTGCGTGAACCTGCGGGGCTCACGCACACGCTGCGACGCCTGAACAAGCACGGCTTGCTCGGCCTCTACGTGCCGGCGTTCGGACGCATCGTCGGGCGCATGCAGCACGACCTCTTCCACGTCTACACCGTGGACGAGCACATCCTGATGGTCGTGCGCAACATGCGCCGGTTCGCCATCCCCGAAATGGCGCACGAGTATCCGCTGTGCTCGCGGTTGATGAGCGGTTTCGACCGGCGCGAAGTGCTCTACCTCGCCGCCCTCTTCCACGACATCGCCAAGGGCCGTGGCGGTGACCATTCGGAGCTGGGCAAGCACGACGCGATCCGCTTCTGCAAGGCGCACGGCCTGTCGGCCGAGGACACCGAACTGGTGGGCTGGCTGGTGCAATACCACCTCACCATGTCCTCCACCGCGCAGAAGCGCGACCTCGCCGATCCCGAGGTGATCCGCGACTTCGCCCGGCTCGTCGGCGACGACCGGCGCCTGGTAGCGCTCTACCTGCTGACGGTTGCGGATATCCGCGGCACCAGCCCGAAGGTCTGGAACGCGTGGAAGGCGAAACTGCTCGAGGACCTCTTCCGCGCGACGCAGCGCTGCCTGGGTGGCTCGCCGGCACCGATCGAGGGCTCGGTGCAGCACACCAAGAACGAGGTACTGGCGAAGCTCCGCGCGTACGCGTTGCCCGAAGGTGTCGAGATGTCGCTCTGGAGCCAGTTGAGCGACAGCTATTTCCTGCAGCACGATGCGCAGGAGGTCGCGTGGCACACGCGCCTGCTCAACTATCGCGTGGACACCAAGGTGCCGGTGGTGAAGGCGCGCCTGTCACCCATCGGCGAAGGGCTGCAGGTGATGATCTACTGCCCCGATCGCAACAACCTGTTCGCGCAGATCTGCAGCTTCTTCGAGAAGATCAGCTTCAGCATCGTCGAGGCGAAGGTGCACACCACACGCCATGGATGGGCGCTCGACAGCTTCCAGGTGATGGACCCGAGCGACACGCGCTCCCACTATCGCGATCTCATCAGCTACATCGAGCACGAACTCGCCGAGAAGCTGACGGCAAACGCGCCCCTCGACGCGCCCGCACGCGGACGAGTGTCGCGGCAATTGAAGGCGTTCCCGATCACACCCGAAGTGGTCATCCGGCCCGACGAACGCGGCCGCTTCCACTACCTGTCGCTGATCGCGGGCGATCGTCCCGGCTTGCTGTTCCGGGTGGCCCGGATACTCGCCCAGTACGGCATCAGCGTGCAGAACGCGAAGATCAACACGCTGGGGGCCCGCGCCGAGGACACGTTCCTCCTGAGCGGCGAGGCACTGCAGGATCAGCGCAAGGTGGTGAAGCTCGAGGCGGACCTCATTCACGAGTTGGAGGCGTGAGCCCCACGGGTTCGCCACGCTCGAGGCGATAGATCCACGCCAGCAGCTCGGCCACCGCGACATAGAGTTGCGGTGGAATACGCGAATCGAGGTCCACCTGCATCAGCAGCGCCACCAGTTCGGGGGATTCGTGGACGAACACGCCGGCTTCGCGGGCCTTGTCCATGATGGCCTGGGCGAGCAGGCCCCGCCCCTTGGCGACGACGCGCGGTGCACCGTCGGCCGATTCATAGGCGAGCGCGACGGCGACGGACTGCGGATCAGGTGCCGGCATCGTCCGCTACGCGGAAGGCATCGAGCGCAAGACCGCGCGCCTCGAGCATGGCGCGCAGGTCGCTTTCACCGGCACGCATCGAAGCGACACTGACCGGACCACCGCCCGCGTCGATCGCAATGGCGAGGTGCTCCCCGTTGAGATCCAGCCGGGCTGTCATGGCCCCCAGCACCGGAAGCTGCAGCCGCAGCTCGGTCCGCCAGCGGGCACCACTCTCCTCTTCGCCGGAGCGCGCCTCTTGCTCCTCGACGCGCCAGTCCATGGTCTGCCCGGGCCACACCTGGCCCTGCCACACGATCTGCTGGTTCGCGATCGCGTCCAGTTGTCGGTCGACGATACCGGCCACGGCGGGCGGGAGCGGCGTGGCCGGCGGTGCAGCGATCGCGGGGTCCGAGCGCGTAGTCACGGTAGTCGTCGAGCGGGTGGCGGTCACCGCTTCGTCCTCTAGGCGGGCGGTCGACCGCGCTCCGTCCGTCCGGTCCAGGGCGGCCTTGGTCTGTTCGTCCCGTGCAATCCGGGCCTGCGGTTCCTGGCGCAAGGCCTCCAGGTCGCGCTTGCCGCCGACCCACTCGGCTTGATGCGATTCATAGAACAGGCCGCTCGTTTCGAGGGCCTGCCGCAGGGGCGCTGCCAGTGCGGCGCCGGTGGCAGGCGGGGCTGGCAGGATCGGCGGCAGAGGTGCCGGGGCTGCGCTACGCGCAGGGGTGTTGCCTGTGCCGGTATTGCCCTCGCTCAGCATCGTCGCTACCCGGCTCGCCAGGGTGCTGAGGCTCACCCGGCTGGAAGCGCTCTCCGCCGGCGCCTCCGCGTCCGGCGCCCGCAGCATCAGCGTAGGCTCAGGCCCTGGCCGGATCACCGTGAGTTGCAGGCGTTGCCCGACCTGGGTCTCCTGGCGCTCCGGGAGGCGCACCTGGAAGAGCGTTCCCTCCAAGTCGATCAGGGACCGCCCGTCGGCGAGCTTGGTTTCGACCCTGGCTTCGAGCGTCTGTCCGGCTCGCCATTGCGGTGCTGCACTGCTCGGGCGGTCGGGTGCGGCCTCGATCAGCGCTGCACGGCCGTCGCGCAGCAGCGACAGGATCCGTGACTGGAGCGCGATGTCGACCATTACCAAGCCGCCGGAGCTGCCGGCGCTGCCATCAGCGCTGTCGGTACAGGGCGACGATCAGATCGGCCTCGCCGCGCGAGATCCCGGTGTTCGAGGCCACATCGGCCGCCGGCCGTCCATGGCGGGCGAGATCGATGGCCTTGCCGTAGGGGGTGGGTGCCTGGGGAGGATTCGCTGCGGTCGCCAGGCGGTCCACCTCCGCCCGCAGCGCCCCCACCTGCTGACGCAGCGCCGACAACTCGGATTTCAAGGCGGCCACGGCGTAGTGCTCCACGTGGGCATCGGCCCCGCGGCGCCATAGCCTCAAGCCCTTGCGGTTGCCCAGTCGCAGCAGCAGGAGCAGTTCGGCCACGTAAATGCCGAGCACGGCGATCAAGCCGATCAACAGCTCGCGCCAGGAAATGACGAAGGGTTCCATGCCGCTCCACGGGATTCGCAGCGGCGGAAAGTGTGCTGGCGGGCGCAAGCTGCGTCAATCGCAAGGCACTGACGCCCCCCCTCAGGGGGCAGCGACCGCAGGGAGCGTGGGGGGCGTTCAATTCAGCCCGGACTAGGGCTGGGAGTAGGTCTTGTTGAGGCGCTGTTCGGTATTGACGCTGGCGAGGATCTCGCGCAGCTCGCGCATCCAGTCCTGAGTGAGGAGGCGAATCTCGTCGTCGCGGGTCATGATCGCCTGGATCAGTTCGCGCTTGCGGTCGCGGTGCTGCCGCGCCTTCACCGGATCGGATTCCTCCTGACGGGCCACCTCGATTAGGCGGGCCCGCTCCTGCTCGAGGCGCACCAGGTCGTCCCAGTCGCTCTTGCGAGCGCAATCGAGCATGCGCTCGGTGAGTGCGAGCACCTCGATCCAGACAGAGACCACCTCGGCGGCTTCCACCGGGAATCAGGCCTTGCCGTAGCTCGCCGAGGAACGCGGCGCCGGCGCTTGGCTCGCTTGCACTGCCGGGGCGTCGGCGACCGCCGAGCGGCTCGCCTGCATGGTGATCAGCGATTCCCAGGCACCCTTCAACTCGCGCAGCAGGCGCGTCACTTCGTCCAGGATCTCCACGCTGTTGTGCAGGTTCGCGAGCATCAGTTGCCGCGTCATGTACTCGTACAGCGCCTGCAGATTCGCTGCGATCTCGCCGCCGGCCACGGGGTCGAGCGACGCGAGCAGCCCTTCCTCGATGATGCCGATGGCCTTCGACAACTGGGCGCCCTTGGCGGCGTGGTCCTTGCGCAGCATGTCGCTGCGGGCGATCCCGATCGCCTTGATCGCGCCGTCGTAGAGCATCACGACCAGCGCTTCCGGGCTGGCACCCAGGACCCCGACCTCGACGTCCACTTCGGCGTACGAGTTGGCGGCGCGATCTATGGTTGCGTTCATTGCAGTTCTCCTCGTTCGGTCGGCGCTGGCTGCGCTGTCCCGTCCCTTCATGAATCCCGGGTGTTGTTGAGTGCGCTCAGCTGTTGCGTGAGGAAGTTGCTGGTCGCGAGCATGCTGCTCATCATGGTGTCGAGCGCGGTGAACTGGGCCCGGTAGCGGGCCTCGACGTCGGTCAACCGGCGGTTGAGCGCGGTGCGTCGATCTCCCAGGTCATCGATGGATCGGGTGATGCCATCGGTGCGGCTGGTGATGACGCCGGTCGTGGACAGAATGTTCGTGAGCAGCGCATCGAGGCGCGAGGCGAACCCGCGCACGACGGTCACTGTACCTCGGTCGCCGGTGGCTCCGCCAATCACTTCGAGCCGGATGCCGTCGAGACTGCTGCCGGTCGGCCCGCTCAGGATCTGGCCGTTGCCCGTGGCGGCGGTTCCGTTGATGGTGCCGGCGACGTCCACGCCGGTCGTGGCGACCGGGGCACCGCCCAGCAGGCCGGCAGCCGCGTTGCCCGACGCCGAGACCTGGGAAGCGCTGCCGTAGCGGTTCGACGTGATCGTCAGGACGCCAGCCGATTCGGTCACCGCCACGGTTGCGCCGGCCGCCTGGATATCCGTCGAGCCGTTGATGGCCGACTGCACCGCAGTCGCGAGCGTGGCAGCCGTATAGGTTCCAGCGGCGATCGTGACGGTCGTGACCACACCGTTCACGTTCACAGCTAGGGAGTCATTGCTGCCCTGGGTGATCGTCAGGTTCGCGGCGGCCGATCCGACCACGTTGCCCTGGGTGGCGAGAGTGCTCACGTTGAGTGCGTAGCGGCCCGGGGTGCTGTTCGCCGTCGCGCCCAGGAAGTTGACCAGGCTGTCGGTCGTCTTGCCGGTTGCCGTGAAGGCGCCCGCGAGGTCGTCCGCCGCGGTGCCGGCCATTGCTGCCTGGAGCTTGGCCGTGTCGAGAGCGAGGCTGCCGTCGCGCTGGAAGCTGATGCCCAGCTGCGAGAGGTTCGAGATCGAGAGGCCGGAGCCGAGGCTGTCGCCCAGGACGCTGCGCAACTGCGCCTGGATGCTGCGTACGGCGAAATCGCCATTGAGCGGTCCCGCCTGTCGCGTTTCTGCGTTGAAGCTCGCGAGCTGGTCGAGCGTGGTATCGACGTCGTTGTAGGCCTTCACCATGGCGGTTACGGCGGTCTGTATCGAGGCCGTGTCGCGGGCAACGGTCAGCGTGCTGCTGCCTACCTTGGCAAGCGTCAGGTTGACCCCTTGCAGCGCCGTGGACACGGTGTTCGTCCGGCTCGTGAGAGCGAGACCGTTCACGGTGAAGGCGGCGTCCTGGGCGGCCAGCGTCTGGGTCAGATTCTGGGTGCCTGCCGGGTCGTATGACAGCAGGTTCGCAATGGCAGCTTCGCCCGTCACCGAGACTTTCATGCTCACGTTGGCGCCGGTCGAGGTCGACTGGAGCACCAGGCGGTACGGCGTGGCGCTGCCGTCGCCGACGATGCTCGCCGTCACGCCGACATTCGCGTTGTTGATCGCGTCCTTGATACCGGCGAGCGAATTGTTCTCGGCGCTGATGGTTACCGAGCCGCTCGACTGGGTGCCGTCCTGGGTGAAGGTCGCGCCTGTGTATACGCCGTTGGTCAGCGTGCCGCCGGTGATGGTCCCGAATTGGAAGCTGATCGTGGTGCTGGCGCCCGCCCCGATGGCAGCAGACACGCTCGCCTGGCCTGCAGCCACCACGGCGTGGCTCTGCGCGAGCTGCGTCACATTGAGGGAGAAGCTGCCGACACTGGCGATGGACGTGGCCGTCGCGGTGGCGACACCCAGATCCGAACTGGTCACCGTGCGCGCCTGGAAGCGCGAAACGCTGTTGAGGGCTGCCACCGACGTCTGGAACGCCGACAGGGTGCCCTTCAGGTTGCCGTAAGCCGACAACTGCGCCTGGAAGCTCGCTTCCTTGGTGTCGAGGGCCAGCAGCGGCTGACGCTCGATGGACATCAACTGCGTGACGATCGAGTTGACGTCGAGGTTGGAGCCGATACCGGGGGATGAAATAGCCATGGCTTACGTCTGGATGGAGCTGATTCTCCCGACGTTATCGGCAGGCTCGAAGCGCTCCTTGAGGAACTTCGCAGCCCGTGTCCCTACCCTGCAAACTCCTGAAAACTATGCCTTCCTGTCGAGGAGCATGCCTTCCAGCCGGCCCAGGTTGCGGGCGATGGCGAGCATCTCTTCCGAGGGGAACTGGCGGATCACCTCGCTGGTGACACCATCGAGAACGCGGACCACGGTCTTGCCGGATTCCTCGTCGATGCTGAATTGCAGATTGGAATTGGTCGATCGCACCTGCTCACGCGCCGCGGCTACGGCCGCTTCGACATCTGCGCGTTTCGGTTCGGAGACCTGGGACGTCGGACCCTCGGGTCCCGCGCGTGGCGAAGCGGCGGTATCCGGCGGTGGTGCCTGGCGGACGACAGGCGTACCGGTTTGCGCCGGTGCGTTCCCCGTCGTGGCCACACGTTGCAGTGCTGAGAGCAACATGTTCGTATCCTCAGTTCGCGGTCAGGAAACCCCGGCCGGGACCAGCCCGGCCGGGTGAGACCCTGTTAACGAAGCAGCGACAACACGTTGTTCGGGATCGCGTTCGCCTGCGCCAGGACGGCGGTGCCGGCCTGCTGCAGGATCTGCGCCCGCGTGAGTGCTGCGGTCTCGGCTGCGAAGTCCGCGTCACGGACCCGGCTGCGCGAGGCGCTGAGGTTCTCCGATGTGGTCTGGAGGTTGGCGATGGTGTTGATGAAGCGGTTCTGGATGGCACCCAGGCTGGCGCGCATGCGGCTGACCTGAGCCAGCGACGCGTCGATGATGTCGATCGCGCTGTTGGCACCCGCCACTGTCGAGATGTCCACGGAAGACAGCAGCGAGGCGCTCGACGCCGTCGTCGTCGCACCGTTGATGATGACGTCGGTACCCCCGTTCGACACTGCCGTGAAGCCCTGGTCGGCATTCAGCGTGACCTCGCCCGCGATACGGGCGCTATCTGCGGCGCCGCTGGTCAGCGCCTCGTTGGTCGCCGCCGTGGCCGAACCGTCCACCTGGATGGTGCCGCCGGCAGAGTTGGTGAAGCCTTCGATCGTGATGTCCTTGCCTTCCGACTGTTTCACGACCACCGAGGTCTTGTCCGCGGACAGCGTGGCTGTCACACCGGTCTTGCCGCTCACGTCGTTGATCGCCGCAGCGAGCGCCGTCATGTCGGTGGTAGTGACCTGGGCCGAGATCGACGTCGCCGTACCGCCGCCGTTGATGGTGAAGCTCAGCGTGCCGGAGGCCGAAAGGGTATTGATCGTGGCCGTGGTCGTGGCCTTGGCCGCCACACCCGTGCTGCCCACGATCGCGTTGATCGAGGCGGCGATGGTGGAAGCCTGATCGTTGGCAGCGACCGAGACCGCCGAGGAACCTGAGGCGCCCGCGATGGTCAATGTTTGCGCGTTGACGCCGTTACCCGCGGCGGCCGTGTTGGCGGCGGTGGTCACCGTGCCCAGACCGTCGTTGTCGGCGGCGGACTGCAGCGCGATGGTGTTGTTCTTGAGGTCGTTCGCGGTGGCGCCCTGGACCGAGACACCGATGGTCTCGTTCGCGTTCGCGCCCACCTGGAACTGCTGGCCCTGGTAGGTCCCGTCGAGGATCTTGAGGCCGTTGAACGTGGTGGTGTTGGCCACGCGGTTCACTTCCTGGATCAGCTGGTTCACTTCGTCGTTCAGCGCCTTGCGGTCCGTCGCCGAGTTCGTCGCGTTGGCCGACTGGATCGACAGTTCACGGATACGCTGCAGGATTTCGCCGGTCTGGGTGAGCGCACCTTCGGCCGTCTGCGCGAGCGAGACGCCGTCGTTGGCGTTGCGGCGGGCCTGGTCGAGGCCGCGGATCTGGGTGGTGAGTCGCTCGGAGATCGCGAGACCGGCCGCGTCGTCGCGGGCGGAGTTGATGCGAAGACCGGAGGACAGACGCTGCAGGGCGGTAGCAAGTGCGCCTTGCGAGGTCGTCAGGTTGCGCTGAGCATTCAGCGACGGGATGTTGGTGTTGATGGTCAGTGCCATTTGCAGCCCTTTCGAGAGAAGTCAAAGTTCGGAGAAGAAGAACATTGCTTGACTTTGGTTACCCTCGCCACTTAAGGCCTTTCAAACCTCTGTCACCGCGATTTACGGCACGAACCCCGAAATCTTGAGTCGGGTGGCGGGTCTCTGAAGGGGGAAAAGCGCTACGCGAAAGGACCTGCGATCCGCGCGTTGCACGCGGGGCGTAGCGAACACAGTACGGCGGTTCTCGAGAAAACTTTAGCCCTGGGAACCGCCGCGATCCGTTGCCTCGCCGGCCGGTACTTGCCCTAGTCGTGACCGAACGACAGAACAACCTCGGCGACTGCCTCGATCTGCGCCGCTGCAAGGGTCGGCCCCATGGGCAGGCTCAATACTTCCGCCGCCAGGCGCTCGCTGCGGGGCAGACTGCCCTTCGGCCACCCGCCTTGGCGGTAAGCGCCTTGCAGGTGCGGCGGCACCGGGTAGTGGATCACGCTCTGGACGCCGTGGCCGGCCAGATGGGTCTGGAGGGCATCGCGCTGGCTCGAGCGGATCACGAACAGGTGCCAGGCCGATTCCGCCGCTGCGGCATCCGCCGGCAAGATGACGCTGGAACCCGACAGCGCAGCGCGATAGCCTGCCACCGCACGGCGGCGCGCGGCATTCCACTCATCAAGATGGCGCAGCTTCACGCGCAGCAGTGCCGCCTGCAGTTCGTCGAGGCGACTGTTGACGCCCTGCTCCTCGTGCACGTACTTGCGCGACGATCCGTAGTTGCGCAGGCGCCGGACCCGCTCCGCGAGGGCCCGGTCGGTGGTGACCACGGCCCCGCCATCGCCGAGCGCCCCCAGGTTCTTGCCGGGATAGAAGCTGAACCCCGCGGCGGTGCCCAGACTGCCGACGCGACGGCCGGCATGGCGCGCCCCGTGGGCTTGTGCGGCGTCCTCGATCAGCGCGAGCCCGTGGCGTCGTGCGATCTCGGCGAGTGCCGTCATGTCCGCGGGCTGCCCGTACAGGTGTACCGGCATGATGGCGCGGGTGCGCGGTGTAATGCGCGCTTCGACGCCACGCGGGTCGATGTTGAAACCGCCCTCGGTCGGGTCCACCGGCACCGGCACTGCTCCGGCTTCCGATACCGCCAGCCAGGTGGCGATGAAAGTCATCGACGGGACGATCACTTCGTCGCCGGGCCCGATATCGAGCGCGCGCAGGATGAGCGTCAGCGCATCCAGGCCGTTGCCCACGCCGATGCAGTGCGGGGCTTCGCAATAGCGCGCGAACTCCTCTTCGAACGCCGCGAGTTCGTCGCCCATGACGAATTGTCCGCGCGCCAGCACGCGTTGCCAGGCGGTGTCGAGTTCCGACCGGATGCTCGAGTGCATTCCCTCGATGTCCAGGAAGGGAACGCTCACGTGCGGCAACGGTGTCGGACGTGCACTCACGGGCGCTTGGCCGCCGCTGCCTCGGTGGCCGCCTTGAAGTCCGCGTATTCGCGGAAGTAGTCGGCCTCGTCGTAGAACTCGGACGCCAGCACCATGCACACCGACCCGGATGAGAAATTGTCGATCTCGCGCCACATCATCGGAGCGATGTAGAGGCCGTAGTAGGAGCGATTCAGGTGATAGCGCCGGGTGCGCGAACCGTCGTCGAGCACGACGTCGAAGCTGCCGGACATGGCGATGACCAGCTGGTGCAACGCCTTGTGGCCATGGCCGGCTCGGGTCGCTCCGCCCGGAACGTCGTAGAGGTAGTAGACGCGCTTGATGTCGAACGGTGCATGGCGGCCGCCTTCGACGAAGGTGAGGTTGCCGCGCGGGTCGTGAACGATCGGCAGTTCGATGAAACGGCAAAGTTCCAGGCCCATGGCGGTCTACTTCTCCTGCGGGACGACATCGCGAACGACGCGGGCCGGCGCACCGAAGGCCAGCTTTCCGGCCGGGACGTCCCGGGTCACGATTGAACCGGCACCTACCACGGCACCAGCACCGACGCGCACGCCGGGAAGGATGTTGGCTCCCGCGCCCACGGCGGCGCCGTCCTCGAGCACCGGGCCGCGCATGTCGCCGTCGCTGTAGGCGAGCCGGCCGAGAGAGGAATCGTTGGTGGTCGCCACGAGGGTGCTGACGAACACGTCGGCGCCGATCGTCGTGTTGCCGGTGATGTGGGTGAGATCCATGATTTTCGTGCGGTCGCCGATGGTGCAACGATAGTTGATGGTGACGCCACGGCTCACGAGGCATCGCGTGCCGATCCTCACCTTCTCGCGGATCGACGCGCCGTCGCCGATCAGGCTGTGGGCTCCGATCTCGACGTCATAGTAGACGACGGCATGCGGACCGATCGAGCAACCGTCCCCGATCACGACGCGGGGAGCGAAATCGGGCGTGCGCGCCGTCGCACCCGCGCCTTTCGGAGTGCGGCCGATGCACGCGCCCGGGAAGACCTCCACGCCGTCGCCCAGCACGACACCGCTCTCGATCACCGCATGGGGATGGACGATGCAGCCCCGTCCGATGCTTGCTCCAGCCCGGATCACGGCGAAGGCGTGCACTACCGTGTCCGCACCCACGTCGTCCGTTTCCACCAGTGCCAACGGATGCTTCACGCGTGCTGCCTCCCTATCGAGATGCCCAGGAAAGCGCGGCCTGGAGCTGTTCCATGTCGACCCAGTAGTCGCGCTGGTGCGGAATGCGGAACGAATCGGCGACCACCTCGCCACCCACGCAGCGGCACTCGGCGCCGGCGGCGTGGGCCAGCGTGGAATAGGCGGAGAACGCCCGCCATTCCTCCGGCAGAAAGCAGATCACGCGGGCGCCCGGCGACGCGAACAGGACGTTCGTCATCCCGGCACCGGAAGGCGCGACGACGATGTCGGCCTCCGCGAACGCCTGTATTTGCGCATGCAGGCTGAGTTTTTCTGGGAATACGGGTTCGAAGCCATTGCGTTCCAGCAACCCTCTGACCTCCGCGGCGTTGACGAGCCGCCGGATGGTGGAGCCGGCCCGGGGGAGATAGAGCTTCCGGCCCTTGCGCGTCGTTGCACTCGCGGCGGTGCGCATGCGCTCTCGTACCCAGCGCAGGGCGGCATCGTTGAGCCGCTGGTCGTCCGCGCGGATGACCTGTCCCTCGCGATAGTCGAACGGCAACCAGGACGTCAGAGTGCCGAGCCACAGCTCGCGCACTGAGCAACGCGCATTGCGAGGCAGGCGGATGACGTCGACGGCTCCGCCCAGACAGGTGTCGAGGGCCTCCATGAGCTGCGGAACGGCCGCGACCCGTTCGTCCAGGATCAGCGGCGTGTCCCGCGGGACGTGCTCGGCGTATCCGATGAGTCGCGGCAGGAACTCGATCATCCAGTGGAAGTAGTTGCTGCTGCCCAGTCCGCCCATCCAGAAGCCGCGCTCGATCTCCTGCGGGTGCACGCGCAGCGCATGCAGCACGAAACGGTCGCGGTCCAGCATCGGGGCGGCCGGTGAGACGTAGTTGAACCGGGCGAACCCGGGATGTTCCGTCATCTCCACCAGGGCTCGGTCGCCGCACGTGATCACGGCCGTCTCTCCATGGACGGCGGCGCCGGTCAACGCGACCATGCCTGCTGCCGGCGCTTCCTCGATCTCGGGCGGCGATGCTTCCTCGCCGACGTAGCGCGGCCGGACCCGCGTCGCTACTCGGGCGAGATCGAGCGCCCGCGTCCGGACCTGTCCCCCCGCTTCGAGGTCCTCGAGTCGTGCGAGCGGATAGGTGCCGAAATAGCGGCGCCCGCCGTAACCGGGGCACTCCCGGAGTCCGGTCGCGCTGCCGACCATCGTGCGAAACGCGTCCGCGTATGCACGAAACACGCCGTCGTTGTCGTGCAGCAGCGGCAATGCGCCAACGATGCGATCGGCGACGCCGCGACGCCACTCGGGATTGCGCGCGCAGCGGGTCGCGAGGTTCACGAAAGCGTCCTGGGTGGGTGCGATGCAATCCTCCACGCCGAGCAACCGGTAGTACGCGAGCAGGCCTCGGCCGCGGCCCGTGGGTCCCGGCCAGGTGATCATGGGAATGCCGCAAGAAAGGCAGATGTTGGCCGTGGTGGCGCCGCCGTGATGGAACGAATCCAGCACGGCGTCGGCCGCTGCGAGCACCGACACGAACTCCGCCAGGGGTGCCCAGGGTCGCACGACGATCCGATCCATGCGCTCGCCCAGCGATCGCCGCAGACGTCCGAGGACCTGCTCCCGCCAAACTGTGTGCCGGTCGTCGTCGAACAGCACGATGCGCGCATCGGGATCGCGCTCGAGGATGCCGAGGAAGGCTCCGTCCATGTCCGGGTGGAGCTTCTGCAGCTTCATCGGGCAGACGTACAGACGCACGCCGGTTTCCAGCCCGAGTTCCTCCCGGCGCAGGCGCAGCGTCGGAACCTGCACCGGCTCGAGGTGCATCATCAGCGTATCGAGCAGTACCAACTGCTCGCTGTAGTGGTCCTGGCCGCCGTCGGGTTCGAGGAGCCGGCTGGACACGAAGTAGTCCATGGCCGGCAGACCCGTGGTGTTGGAGTGTCCGTGCAGGACGCACTGCACCGGCGCGAGTCGCGCGAACGCCAGGAAGTAGGTGAATGCGTCCATGCCGATCTCCGGATAGATCAGCAGATCGAACTTGCCGGCCGTCAGCGTCGAACGAGCGTGCTCCAGGGAGTCATCGAGCTGCACGTGCTCGTGGCACGCCGCGGCGAACCGTTCCAGCACGGCGTCGGTCTTCATGCCGACGGTGAACAGCGTCACTTCGAAATCCGGCTCGGCCGCGAGGCGCGCCAGGATGGGATTGAAGAAGTTGCCGACGGAATGGTTGTAGCAGAATCGCGACACGACGGCGACGCGGATGCGCTCGCCAGGGCCCACGTAACGCAGGCAATGCGGTGCCGTCGCCAGCAGTTGCGGCGCCATCTGTGCAGCAGCGGCAGCCAGTTCCGTGAGGAGTTCCCGATCGGAACGGCCGTGATACGCGAGGAAGAACGGGGTGTCCGCGTGCGCGAGCAACCCGGCGTCGTTGGTCACCAGGTCGCTTGCCAGCAACGCATCGAGCTTGGCAGCCATGCGCGCGCGCGAATCGTCTATTCCGTCGCGGCCGGTCATCACCGGCGGCAGCACGAGTGCTGCACGCAAGCGGAGACCCGCGTTGGGTTCGAGCCGGTCCGCCTCCATGAGCGCCGCTTCCGCGCGCTCGGTTTCACCCAGGGCGGCCAGTGCTTCACCCAGATTGGCCCAGGCTGGCGCCAGCGTCGGGCGCAATGCGACGGCCCGTTCGAGGTGAGCGACCGCGTCGTCGGGGCGTCCCAGTTCCTTGAGCGCCATGCCGAGGCCGTTCAGGCTCTCGGGGGCATCGGGAACGAGGGCGGCGGCGGCTTCGAACTCGGCCACCGCGAGATCGGGACGTTCGCGCCGCAGCTGCAGGAAGCCCAGATTGTTGTGCACCTGGAAGAACGCCGGGTTGATCTCCAGCGCGCGGCGATAGCACGCCTCGGCCTCGGGATATTGGCGCTCCCGTGCATAGACCAGACCGAGGTTGTTCCAGACCTCGGGATAGTCCGGCCGCAGCGCGAGGGCACGCTCGTAGCATTCCACCGCCTGCAGTGCGTGACCGAGTTGCCACAGCGCGGCACCGAGGTGACAGTGGGCCTCCGCGTAGTCGGGCGCGAGCTCCACTGCCCGCCGATAGTGCGGCAACGCATCCTGCACCGCGCCGAGTTCTAGTTCGAGCAGTACCGCCAGGTTATGGTGGGCCTGCGCGAACTCGGGTCGTAGTTCGATCGCCCGTTCGTAGGCTCGGCGGGCGTCGTCGATGCGACGGACGGCACGCCTGACGTTGCCGAGGTTGTTCCATGCTTCCGCGAACGCCGGATCGAGGGTGACGATCCGTTCATAGTCCGCGATGGCCCCTTCCCACTCTCCCAGCGCCTCACGCGCCAAGGCGCGCCGGAACAGGACGCGTGCGTCTTCGGGTCTGCGCCGAACGGCCTCCTCGGCGGCATCGTGGGCGCCCCGTGCGTTTCCGGAGGCCGACTCGGCGTCGGCCAATGCCACCCAGCCGTCCACGTGTGCCGGGTTGAGAGTCGAGGCACGGCGCAACCGCTGTGCCGCCCCGGGCAGATCGTGGCGCGACTGCATGAGCAGCCCCGAGAGATAGTGCGCTCGCCAGTCGCCGGGGTGACGCTGGATCAATGTGTCGTACACCGCCAGGGCTTCGTCGAGTTGCCCGGCGCCATGGGCAGCCGCAGCCTGGCGTAGCCGGCCATCGACGTCTCCCGTGGAACCGGGGCGTGCACGTTGAGGTTTCATGAAAGGCGCTCGCCGGCGCGCGCGACCAGAAGTAGGTACGCGTCCTCCAGGGCGCGCGCATGGAGACGGGCGTCGCGCTGGTCTTCCGCCGCTTCCCGCAACCGGCGACCCGTGTGCCGGCATGCATCCACCGATCCGCTCTGCGCCAGCGCGATATCGACGTAGCCGTCCACCGAGCCGGCGACCAGGCTGTCGCCGCCGACGCCGGTCAGGACCGAAGCACCCATCCGCGCAGCATAGCTCTCGCCGGGCAGCGTGACCATCGGCACTCCGGCCAGGAGAGTCTGGGCGGCGGTGGCGCCGGCGGAGTAACCGAAGGTGTCGAGGAACAGGTGAGCATGGGCCAGGCGGCCAGCGTGCTGTTCGTAGGTCACGCGCGGCGCGAATACCAAGCGCCGGGGATCCACACCTTGTCGCCGGGCTTGAACTGCCAGGCGCTCCCGGCCCCTCGCTCCGGGGTCCAGCAGCCACAGCACGCCGGCGTCGCAGCGCTTAAGGATCTCCATCCACGTCGAAAAGCACCCGGCTTTGAGCTTGTACGCGGCGTTGAACGAACAGAACACGAATGTGTTCGGTGGCAACCCCCAGTCGCCGGGCGAGGTGTCGGCGACTGGATCCGGCGTATCCGGCCAGGGTTGGAAGCCTGGTCCCAGGCGCACGACCTCCTCGTCGAAGTGTCGTTCGTTCGCGGGGGGGATCACGATCCGGTCCGCGATCAGCGCGTCGACGGCGGGGTTGCCCAGGGTGCCGGGAAACCCGAGGTAGGTCGCCTGCACCGGTGCTGGTCGGTGGCTCAGTGCGTTCGACGCTCCGTGTTCCGTGTAGCCGGACAGGTCCACAAGGACGTGCAGCCGGTCGGTACGAAGGACGTCGGCCAGAGCAGCAGCATCCCTCCCCGGCACCTCGCGGAACACGGTAGCGGCGTGTTCGACCGACCCGCGCACAGCGCTGCCGTCGGATCGGGTCGTCGCATAGCAGTACACTTCCACCCGCTCGCGGTCGTGGGCCGCGATGAGCGGAGCGATCAGCCGTCCGACCGCGTGATCCCGGAAGTCCCCGGAGAGATAACCGATCCGCAGGGGGCCCGCGGCACCGGTCACGATGTCGGCACGACGTTCCGCAACGGCTGCCACCTTGAGTCGGGTCCAGCGTCGTGCGCACGCCTGTTGCAGACCTGCATCATCGATCAGTTGGATACATTGAAACGGTGATGCGGGTGGGCCGACACCTCCCAGAACGCGTTCACGCAACACCGCCACCATCGCGTCGTGGCCATCCCAGTCGCAGCCCATGAGCTGCTCGCAAGCGCGCGCGGCGAGCGCGTCGGCACGAGGTCCGTCGAGGGCTTCCGCCAGCGCGTACAGCTGTGCCGCCGCGTCGTGATCGGTTTCGACGCCGGCACGGTTGAGGACTGCGTCGGCGTTCGCCGGGTCGAGCGCCAGTGTGCGGTCGAAGCTTGCGCGGGCGTCATCGATCCGGCCGAGCGAGCGTAACGCGTTGCCCAGGTTGTAGTGGGCCGCCGCGAAGCCGGGAAGCACTTCGATGGCACGGGCGAAGCAGGAGATGGCATCTTCGTGCCGTTCGCATTCGCGGAGGAGGATGCCGAGGTTGTTCCACGCTTCGGGCCAGTCGCCCCGCAGGTCGAGCGCTCGCCGATAGGCGGCGATGGCATCGGACCGCGCGCCGCGCCGGTGAAGCTGCTCGGCCAGATTGGCCCAGAGTTCGGGGATGTGCGGTGCCGTCTCGCAACCGGTCCGGAGTGCCTCGATGGCGGCATCCACGTGGCCGAGACGCACCAGGGCAAGAGCGAGATTGTTCCAGGCCGCCGGCATCGCCGGGGCTGCTTCCAGGATGCGGGTGTAGAGGGCGACGGCATCGGCGTCCCGCCCCTCCGCGCGCAAGCCTTCCGCGATCTCGATCAGACGTGCGATCGCCTCCGTGCCGGCAATGGCTGCCGCGCCTGCGGCTGGTGCGGCAGGGCTTGCCGGCGCCGGGAGCTGGATGGGGGCGGGTTGCATGGTTTCGGAGCGGGTCGCCGATGTGCTTAGCACGACGCTTGCCACTGCATCATCGACGTCACCACCGCCAGTCGTGGACCCATCGCCCGCTATTCCTGGCGAGGACACGTTCGTAGCGCTCGATGTCGGCAGGACTGTCGACCTCGACCCAGCGTCCGTCCACCGCCACTGCGCCGATCTCGACGCCCTGCTCCAGCAGCAGACGCAGCATCGCCGTCATGTCGAGGCGCGCGGCTGCCTCGGCAGGGAGTGCGCGCACGGCCTCCTCGACGATGCGGAAGCCTTCGGGTGTGAACCGCAACAAGCCCATGTACTGACCTCGAACTTCATCCATCGACACGGCTTTCGCGCCGATCGCCGTCAGGCGATCGCCTGCGACGGCGAAAGTCTCGGCGTCGGACAGCGGATTCTCGAAACGCAGGCTCCATAGCTCGAGCCAGGCACGATCGTAGGTTATCGCTATCTGCGCGCGCGCCGCGGCGAGCGCCCGTACGTGGTCCGGGTGGTAGACGATGTCCGAATACGACACGAGCTGCGGGGTCCGGCGGAACAGGGGCGCAGCCGACAGCAGCGTACCGACCATGTTCGTGCGTGACCAGTCCGGGTAGTGCCGGGTCGTGACGCCGAGCGCCTCGATAGCAGCGGCCTGGTAGCCCGTGACGACCGTGACCGGCAAGACTGACGCAGCGGCAAGCGCGTCGAGCTGCCACTGCAGGAAGCTGCGGCCGGCGAGCACCACCAGGCACTTGGGCCGCTCGTTCGTCAGCGGGCCGAGCCGACTCCCTCGACCGGCATCTATGCGTCAGTCATCCTCGAGCTGTTGCCCGGGGAAGAGCACGTCCGCGAAACCGAAGTCGCGCAGATCGCGGATGCGCATGGGATACAGAATGCCATCCAGGTGATCGCACTCGTGTTGGACCACGCGCGCGTGGAAACCGTCCACGGTGCGATCGATGGGTTTGCCGTACTGATCGAAGCCGCGATAGCGCAGCCGGGTGTAGCGCGGCACCACGCCGCGCATGCCGGGCACCGACAGGCACCCTTCCCAGCCGTCTTCCATGGCCTCGGACTGGGGCTCCAGCACCGGGTTCACCAGCACGGTGTACGGCACTTCGTCAGCGTCGGGATAGCGCGGCGACTTGAAGCCGCCGAAGATCACCACGCGCTGGTTGACGGCGATCTGCGGCGCGGCGATGCCGGCACCGTTCATGGCGCGCATGGTGTCTTCGAGGTCCCGGACGAGCGCGTGCAGTTCAGGCGTGTCGAAGCGCTCCACCGGTTGCGACTTGTGCAGCAGGCGGGGATCCCCCATGCGAATGACTTCACGGACGGCCATCGATCTGCACCAGGGATTCGAGAATGCGCCGCACGCGCGCGATGGCACCGGCGAGTGTCCTGTTGATGTCTTCCAGATGAATGCCGTCGCGGCTTTCGCCGCGTCCGGCGGCGTGATTCACCACCACGGCGATGGCACCGTAGGCCACCTCGAGTTCCCGAGCCAGCACCGCTTCGGGCATGCCGGTCATGCCGACCACGGTGGCACCGTCGCGCTCCAGTCGGTCGATCTCCGCTGCCGATTCCAGCCGGGGCCCCTGCGTAGCGGCGTAGACGCCGTCCGCGACGACCGTTTCGCCCGCGTGCTGCGCTGCTGCGAGCAGCACCTGCCGCACGGATTCGGTGTACGGATGGGTGAAATCCACGTGGGTCACGGGCTGATCCGGCCCTTCGAAGAAGGTCTGCTTGCGCCCCCAGGTGTAGTCGAGGATCTGGTGCGGAATGGCGATGACACCGGGCCCCATGTCCGCACGGATGCCGCCGACCGACGCAACCGAGACGATGCGTTGCACCCCGGCGGCGTGCAGGGCCCAGATGTTGGCACGGTAGTTCACCTGGTGTGGCGGGATCGTGTGCCCGTAACCGTGCCGTGCGAGAAACACCACGTCGCGGCCGCTCAGCGTGCCGAAGGTGAGTGCCCCGGAAGGTTCGCCGAACGGGGTGCGGATCACCTGCTGCCGGGTCGTTTCCAGGGTGGACAGCTGGGTCAGGCCGCTGCCGCCGATGATGCCTAGCGGCACGCTCATCGCACTTCCTCCTTGAGGGCATACACGGCCGGCAGATTGCGCCAGGCCCCATAGACGTCCATGCCGAAGCCGAACACGTAGCGGTCAGGCACCGATACCCCCACGTGGTCGGCCTCGATCGGTCGCGCACGGCCGATGCGTTTCTCGCAGAACACGGCGGTGCGCACCTCCGCCGCGCCGCCTTCGAGCAGCGTGTCGCGGATGGCGGCCAGGGTCCAGCCTTCGTCGAGGATGTCGTCGACCACCAGCACTACGCGATCGCGCACGTCTTCGCGCGGGCGCACCTTCCAGTCGATCGCCTTGCCCGTGGTGTCACCCCGGTAGCGCGTGGCATGAATGTAGTCGAAGTCGAGCGGAAAGCGCAGCAACGGCAGCAGCTGGCCGGTGAACACGACGCCCCCGCCCATCACCGACAGCACCACCGGGTAGCGGCTTCGCAAGGCCTTCGAAACCTCGTCCGCAACCCGGTTCACCGCTGCGGTGGCCGCCTCCGCCGTGCATACGACTTCTGCGGATTCGAAGATCTCCCAGGCGCGCGCGGCGGTGAGCATGCAGGCAACTAGGTTGTTTTCCCGTTTGCGACTGATGCGGCGAACTCGGCGAAGGGCGCGCCCACTTCCGGGTGCCGCAGGCCGTACACGTAGTTCGCCATCATGTAGCCCAGCTTGGATCCGCAGTCGTAGCGCGTGCCGTGGAATTCCCAGGCAAGTGCGGGTTCGTGGTAGAGCAGCTGGGCAATGCCGTCGGTCAGCTGGATCTCGCCGCCCGTGCCTTTGCCGATGCGCTCGAGGAAGTGGAATATGTAGGGCGTGAGGATGTAGCGCCCGACCACCGCGAGATTGGACGGCGCATCCTTCGGCTGCGGCTTTTCCACGATGGCCGCGATGCGGTGCAGCCTGCCTTCCAGCGGTTCGTTGCGGATCACACCGTACTTGTTCGATTCCTCGCGCGGGATCTGTTGCACGGCGATGACGGAAGCCTGGCGCTCCTGGAAGATGTCGACCATCTGCCGGAGCGCCGAGGGCTCGCCGTCTATCAGGTCATCGGCCAGGATGACCGCGAACGGGGCATCCCCCACGACCGGTTTTGCGCACAGCACCGCGTGGCCCAGGCCGAGCGCTTCGGGCTGGCGCACGTAGATGCAGCTCACGTTCTTCGGCACGATGTTGCGCACCGTTTCCAGCAAGGCGGTGCGGCCGCGGGCCTCGAGTTCCTGTTCGAGCTCGTAGGCCTTGTCGAAATGATCCTCGATGGCGCGCTTCGACTTGCCGGTGATGAACACCATCTGCGTGATGCCGGCGGTCACCGCCTCTTCCACCGCGTACTGGATGAGCGGCTTGTCCACGATCGGCAGCATTTCTTTCGGGCTTGCCTTGGTGGCCGGGAGAAATCGGGTGCCGAGGCCGGCGACGGGAAATACTGCGGTGGTGACTTTGCGCACGGGCTTCTGGATCCGGGAGAAGGGCAACTTTTAGTTATCGGCGCCGGCTGTAGAGCGCTTGAGCAATTCTAGCAATCCGTCCTCGTCCAGGATAGGCACGCCAAGCTGGGCAGCCTTCTCGGCCTTCGATCCGGGATCGGCACCGACCACAACGAAATGTGTCTTCGCCGAAACGCTGCCCACGACCTTGCCGCCAAGCGCTTCGATGCGCGCCTTCGCCTCGTCTCGTGTGAGCGATGGCAGCGTACCCGTGAGCACGAATGTGCGGCCGTCGAGCGGGCGCGGAGCTGCAACGGCACGGCCTTCATGCTCGTGCCATCGCACGCCGGCAGCGCGCAGTTGCTCGATCACTTCGCGGTTGTGGGTTTCGGCAAAGAAGCGCGCGATGCTCTCCGCGACCACCGGCCCCACGTCCTGCACTTCCTGCAACGCCGGCATGTCCGCATCGAGCAGGCGATCGAGCGACCCGAAGTGATCGGCAAGATCCTTGGCAGTGGCTTCACCGACGTTGCGGATGCCCAGCGCGTAGATGAAACGCGCGAGCGTAGTGTTCTTGCTCTTCTCGATGCCGCCCATCAGGTTCGCCGCCGACTTCTCGGCCATGCGCTCGAGTTCGGCCAGGGCGGCAACACCGAGCCGGTACAGGTCGGCCGGCGTGCGAACCACGTTGCCGTCGACCAGCTGGTCCACCAGCTTCTCGCCGAGGCCTTCGATGTCCATTGCGCGGCGCGAGGCGAAGTGCAGCAGCGCCTGTTTGCGCTGAGCCGGGCAATACAGCCCGCCGGTGCAGCGCGAGACTGCTTCTCCCTCGGGCCGGATCACCGCGGAACCGCAGACCGGACACTGCGCGGGCATCCGGAACTCGATCGCGCCGGCTGGCCGCTTGTCGATCACGACCGCCATCACTTCGGGGATGACGTCGCCTGCGCGGCGCACGATCACGGTGTCCCCGATGCGCACGTCCTTGCGCCGCACCTCGTCCTCGTTGTGCAGGGTCGCATTGGTTACCGTCACGCCACCGACGAACACGGGCTCCAGACGCGCCGTCGGGGTCAGGGCTCCGGTGCGTCCCACCTGGACGTCGATACCCTTGACGACAGTCAGTTCCTCTTCCGGCGGGTACTTGTGTGCAACAGCGAAGCGCGGTGCACGGGATACGAAGCCCAAGCGTTCCTGCGCGGCGAGGTCGTCCACCTTGTACACGACGCCGTCGATCTGGAACGGCAGGCCGGCACGTCGCTCGCCGATCTCGCGATAGTAAGCGAGCAACCCATCCACGCCGGTCACCACACGACGCTCCCGACTCACCGGAAACTTCAGTTGCTCGAGCCAGTCCATCTGAGCACTGTGGCGTCCACCGACCGCACCGTCGCCCTCGATCTGGCCTACACCGTAGGCGAAGAAGGTGAGCTTCCGCGACGCGGTGACGCGCGAATCGAGCTGTCGCAGCGCGCCCGCGGCGGCATTGCGAGGATTCGCGAAGATCTTCCCCTCATGCGCCCGTTGCTCGTCGTTCAGGCGTTCGAAGTCGCGCTTCAGCATCAGCACCTCGCCGCGCACTTCGAGGACGTCCGGGACCTGGCCCGACAGGACCAACGGGATCGAACGCACGGTTCGCAGGTTAGCCGTGACGTCTTCTCCGGTCGCCCCGTCGCCGCGGGTGGCTCCGCTCACCAGGCGGCGGCCTTCGTAGCGCAGGCTGATTGCGAGCCCGTCGAACTTGAGCTCGACGGCGTATTCGACCTGCTCCACCTTGAGCCCTTCCCGGACGCGGCGGTCGAAGCCGGCGATGTCGTCTTCGGTGAATGCGTTGTTGAGAGACAGCATCGGACGCGCATGGGTCACCGCCGCAAACGCCGATTGCGGGGCGCCACCGACGCGCCGCGTGGGTGAATCCGCCGACGCCGCCTCCGGATACTGGTCCTCGAGAGCCTGCAACTCGCTGAACAGGCGGTCGTACTCCGCGTCCGGAACTTCCGGCGCATCGAGCACGTAGTAGCGGTAGTTGTGGTGTTCGAGCAGTTCGCGCAGCCGGGCGATGCGCTCGGCGGCAGCGGCCGGGAGCGTCATCCCGAGAACAGGCGCAGAGCCACCGGTCCGCCGGGCGCGATGCCGCGCTCGTCCATCGTGGCATAGACCGCGAGCAGCGCACGCCGGGTCGCATCGAGGCCCGTGTCGCTCAGCAATTGCCGGTTGTCGTCGACCAGCGTGCCGTCGAGGGACTTCGCGAACTGCCGTGCCACCGCCACCATGCGATCGAAGGCGGCGATCCCGCCGTTGGCACGGGGCACGTCGAGCAGGAACGTGACACCGCTGGTGGTGAGCGCCTTGATGGTCTCGGGGAAGAACGGCTCGGTGTCCTGGTTGTCGAGCGTGAACTGGGTCGTGCCCGGCGCGCCTTCGCTGTGGAACAGCCCGTCGGCGAGGAGCTTCAGGCCGTCGGCCTCAGCCAGCGCACGGATGGTCGTACCCTGGAACAGCTGGCCGGCGTGGGCGACCACGTTGATGCCGACTGCGATGTCGACGTCGGCACAGAGGTCGTCGAGGTCCTTGGCTTGAGTCAGGGATTGCGCGATGTCGGGGAGATCAGCCGCGGCGCCGATGCCAACCGCGACGGCGGTGATGGTATCGACGAAGTTCTCGAGGTCCACGCGAGTCGCGATGCCCTGGCGGTCGGCGAGTTGCAGTGCAATCTTGAGGTGGCGATAACGCATGCCGCTGTCTTCGGCGATCTGGACCCAGGCACCGCCGGAACCGTCGTTGCCGAACAAGCGCACCGGTCGTGCGAAGGCCGTGACGGCACTGGCGAGCTCGTCGAGAGCCGATTGCGGAAACGGGGCATCCGCGGACAGGAAAGCGGTGCAATCGATGATGGATTCGTCCGGTTCGGGTGGTCCCCGCATGGGACGGGGCGCTGATGGTCGCGGCGCAGGGGCGGCTTCATCCGGAGCGGGCGTGGGCAGCAGCAGCTCGCCCGTGTCCTCGAAGCGAGGTGCGGGCATCGACGGCGCCGGTCCGCGATCCATCAGGACATCCTGGCGCGGCATGTCGAACGCCGCTTCCGCGCGCCTGCGGTGATTGCGCTCCTGCAGCCAGTTGAAGGCGTAGACCCCGGCGATCACCACGATGCCGAGGACGAGCAGCCAGACTTGCAGTTCGCTCATCGTGCGGCGGCCCCCGCCGGTCAGGCGGTGCTGTCTCCGAGAGGGTGCGGGTCGGGACGGGATTTCGGTACGGCGGGCCCCCATCCCAGCCTTCCCCCAGCACAGCTGGGGGAAGGGGTGTACATCCCCTCACCCAGCTGTGCTGGGGGAGGGTTAGGGGTGAGGCAGGGGTTTCGAGCTGCATGCAGCGAGCCGGCCGAACGGCGCCGCCATGCAGGCCGGCGCGCGCTCCGCAGGAGGGGGCAGCGTTGCTTCAAGCAGCCTCCTCCCGCAACTTGAGCGCTTCCTCGATGTCCACGGCCACCACCCGCGACACCCCGAGCTCCGGCATCGTCACCCCGATCAGCTGATCGGCCATTTCCATGGTGATCTTGTTGTGGCTGATGAAGATGAACTGGGTCTGATCGGCCATTTTCTTCACGAGCTCGCAGAAACGTCCGGTATTGCTGTCGTCGAGCGGCGCGTCGACCTCGTCCAGCAGGCAGAACGGCGCCGGGTTCAGGCGGAACAGCGAGAATACCAGCGACACCGCGGTCAGCGCCTTCTCGCCGCCGGACAGCAGGTGAATCGACGAATTCTTCTTGCCGGGCGGGCGGGCCACGATCTGCACGCCGCTGTCGAGGATTTCCTCGCCGGTCATCACGAGCTTCGCCTCGCCACCGCCGAACAGCGCCGGGAACATCTCGCCGAGGTTCTTGTTCACCTCGTCGAAGGTGGCGCGCAGCCGTTCGCGCGTTTCGCGGTCGATGCGGCGGATCGCGTCGAGCAGCGTGTTCATGGCTTCGTTGAGGTCGGCCGACTGCGTCTCGAGATAGCCGTTGCGCTCGCGCGCCGTGGCCAGTTCATCCAGGGCGGCCAGGTTGACGGCGCCCAGCGCTGCGATCTCTTCGTTCAGGCGGTTGATGTCGCCCTGCAAAGCATTCGGACGTGGTGCCTTCTCCACCGACCCCAGAAGCTCGGCCTCGTCGGCCTTGGCCTCCGCCAGCTGCTGGGCGTAGCTCTCCTCGTTGAGCCGTGCTTCCTGCTCCTTCAACTTGAGGTCGCCGATGCGGTTGCGCATCGGCTCGAGGCGCTGTTCCGCGGACAGTCGTTCCTGCTCGGTGCTGCGCAATACCGTCTCGGCTTCGGCGAGGCTGTCGCGGGCACCCGCCAGCGCGGCTTCGCGCTCCACCTTGAGCGCGAGCACGCCTTGCAGCCGCTCGGTGATGGGCGCTTCGTCGAAGCCCGCCACTTCCGTCTCCGCCTGGGCGAGTCCGGTACGCGCGCGGTTGAGTTGCTCGGCGATGCCGGCCAGCGTGCGTTCGAGCTCGCCGATGCGGTGTTGCGCCGTACGCTCGCCGAACTGTGCCTCCTGATGATCGCGTTCGGCGCGCAGCACCCGCTCGCGCACCGAACCGAGTTCGATCTCCGCAGCGCGGTCGCGCTCGGTGGCATCGGCCACCTGGGCTTGCAGGTCCGCGATCGCGGCGTCGAGCGTGCCGAGCGATTCGAGCGCCGTTTGCAGGGCTTCGTGCTCCTGCTCGCGCTCGCCGGCGATCTCGGCCAGCTCGCGATCGATCTGATCATGCCGTTCGCGCGCGCGCTCGACTGCCTGGGACGCGCGCACCTCCTCGAGTTCGATCTCGTGCCGGCGTTCGGACAGGTCGGTAATCTCGCCGCGCAGGCGATCGAGTGCGCTGCGCTGTTCGGACAATTCGACCTCGGCATCGGACAACCGGCTGCGCTGTTCGGCCAATTCCGCTTCGAGGTGGGGAACCTCGGCCTCGAGCTGTTCGATCTCCTCCTTGCGCTCGAGCAGACCGTGGATTTCGGAATCCGCGGCGTGAAAGCCGACGCTGTGCGCCGTGAACATGTGCCCGTCGCGGGTGACGACCATCTCGCCGGGGCCGAGGCGCTCGGCGATACCGAGGGCCGTGGCAGCCGAGTCGACCGCGTAGACCCGATCGAGCCATTCACGCAGCACCGCCTTGACGACCGCGTCGGCCGAGGACACGCGGTCCAGCAGCCGCACGGTACCCGCCGGGGGGGCTGCAGGCTCGGCGGCCTCGGTCTGCCCGGTCCGATAGATCGCGAGCTTGCCGGGCGGTGAGGCACCGAACCAGTCGGTGAGAGTGCCCGGATCCTGCACCGCGATCGCGTTGAGACGCTCGCGCAACACCGCTTCGAGCGCGTCCTCCCAGCCGTTGTCCACGTGGATGTGCTGCCACAGGCGCGGGCGCTCCGACAGGCCGTGCTGGCCGAGCCACGCGGCCATCTGCTCGCTCGACCCCACCTGTTGCTGCAATCCGACCAGGGCATGGCGGCGTGCTTCGACCGAAGCCAGTTTCTGGCGCAGCACTTCCACGCCCTGGGTGGCGTCGCGGAAGCGCTGCTCGAGGCCCGGCAGAGCCTGTTCGGCGTCGGTCTGACGCTGGCGCAGGGCCGCGATTTCGTCATCCAGTGCGAGCGCGTCGGTCTGCAGTTGTTCGAGGGCGTCGGTGTCCGGCATCACGAGTGCTTCGCGTTCCTCCGCGAGGCGCTGGTTGCGGGCCTCGAGCTGGGCCACCAGCTTTTCGGCATGCTCGCGCCGGGTCGAGGCGACTTCGAGGCTGCGCCGCGTTTCCGCCAGCGCCTGCTGCAGGCGCTCGGATTCCGTGCGCGCATCGCGATAGGCCTGCTCGGCAGCGGGCAACTGCTGCTGGATTTCGGCCAGGGCCTCGCGGCGCCGGACCACCTCGTCGGTGACGGACGCCAACTGAGCCCGGGTGTCCGTCAGCGTGCGCTCGAGATCGGCATGACGCTGGTCCTCGTCGGCGATCTGGGTGCGCAACTCGCCGGCGCGTGCCTCGGCACGCTGGCGGTTGGTGCGCAGGAAGGCGAGTTCCTGCTCGATGCGCGCCAGCTCGGCATTGCTTTCGTAGAGCTGGCCTTGGGCGGCGTGGACGGCATCCGACGCGGCGAAGTGACCTTCGCGCAGGGTTTCGAGGCGCTTTTCCGCGTCGCGCAGCGCCGCACCGGCCTGTTCGATGTCCACGGTCAACTGCTCGACTTCGCGCGCCAGCCTGGTCCGCTGCGTCGCGGCGTCCTGCTTGCGGATCAACCACAGGAGCTGCTGCGTCCGGCGCAGCTCCGCCTCGAGGGAACGATACTTCTCGGCGGCCTCGGCCTGGGCTTCCAGGTGCGTGATCTGCCCCTGCAGTTCGCGTCGGATGTCGTCCACGCGCAGCAGGTTCTCCTTGGTGTCGTCGAGCCGTGCCTCGGTTTCCTTGCGCCGCTCGCGGTACTTGGACACCCCGGCAGCTTCTTCCAGGAAGATGCGCAGCTCCTCGGGTTTGGCCTCGACGATGCGCGAGATCATGCCCTGTTCGATGATGGCGTAGGCGCGCGCGCCGAGCCCGGTGCCGAGGAAGATGTCGGCGACGTCGCGCCGCCGCACCGACGTGTTGTTGATGAAGTAGGTCGAGCCGCTGTCACGTTCCAGCACGCGCTTGATCGAGATCTCCGCGTACTGGGACCAGGCGCCGGCGGCCTTGCCCAGGCTGTTGTCGAACACCAGTTCGACGCTCGCGCGGCCCACCGGCTTGCGCTCGCCGGAGCCGTTGAAGATCACGTCGTCCATGCTCTCGCCGCGCAGGTGCTTGGCGGACGATTCACCGAGGACCCAGCGCACCGCATCGATGACGTTCGACTTGCCGCAGCCATTGGGGCCGACCACCCCAATCAGCTGTCCCGGCAGAGCGACGTGCGTGGGATCTACGAAGGACTTGAAACCAGCGAGCTTGATGTGGGTGAGGCGCACGGACGAGCCCGTTCGGGAGCGGGATACGAAAAAATGAGCGGCCAAAAAATCAAGCGCCCGGCGCCGTTGCCGGGCCAGGCGTTGATGCGAGTTGCGCACCGGATTGTAACCGAATTGCCTCCGCCGAAAACACAGCGCGGCCGCGCATCGCCTCCTATAATCCCGGACTTTTCGCGCGCGTGAAGCGCCTCGCGCTGCGGTTCCACGGCGGACCATGAATCCCGATCTCAAGCGGCTCCAGCCCTACCCGTTCCAGAAGCTCGCCACGCTGTTCGAAGGTGTGGTTCCGAATCCGGCGCTGCGCCCGATCAACCTTTCCATCGGCGAGCCCAAGCACGCGACACCGCCGTTCATTCTCGAGGCCCTGACCCGGGGCTTGAGCGGGCTTGCCGCCTATCCGGCGACGGCAGGGCGGCCGACGCTGCGCGAGGCCATCGCCGCCTGGCTCCAGCGCCGGTACGAACTGCCGGCAATCGACCCGACCACCGAGGTTCTCCCGGTCAACGGCAGCCGCGAAGCGCTGTTCGCTTTCGCACAGACTGTCGTCGATCGGACACAGTCCGACCCAGTGGTCGTGATTCCCAATCCCTTCTACCAGATCTACGAGGGGGCGGCGCTGCTGGCCGGCGCCCGGCCGTACTTCCTGAACCAGGTGCCGGAGGACGGGTTCGCGTGCGGCTACGGTTCGGTACCGGAGGCGGTCTGGAAGAGCACGCAGCTCATCTACGTCTGTTCCCCGGGAAATCCCACGGGCCGCGTGATGTCGCTCGACGAGTGGCGGACGCTGTTCGAGCTGTCGGACCGGTACGGATTCGTGATCGCGTCCGACGAGTGCTATTCGGAGATCTACTTCGAGGAGGGCGCGGCGCCGCTCGGCGCGTTGGCAGCCGCGACCCGGCTGGGCCGCAGCGGCTTCCCGCGACTGGTGGTCTTCGGGAGCCTGTCCAAGCGTTCGAACGTGCCGGGGATGCGATCGGGCTATGTCGCGGGCGATCGTGCGGTACTGAAATCCTTCCTCCTGTACCGTACGTACCACGGCAGCGCCATGAGCCTGGCCGTGCAGGCGGCGAGCGAGGCCGCCTGGAACGACGAAGCGCACGTCGTGGAGAACCGCCGCCTCTACCGCGAAAAGTTCGAAACGGTCACCGCCCTGCTGCCCCCCGGTGCCGGTGCGCGCATGCCCGATGCGGCCTTCTACCTGTGGATGCCGACGCCCGACGACGACACCCGCTTCGCCCGGGCACTGCTCGAACAATATAATGTCACTGTCCTGCCAGGGAGTTACCTCGCGCGCGAGGCCCATGGCGTCAACCCCGGGGCGCGTTTCGTCCGCATCGCGCTGGTCGCCCCGCCCGAAGAATGCACCGAGGCCGCCCAGCGCCTCGGCCGATTCCTTTCCCAACCCCGCTAGAGCGAGCCCGCCTCCCATGTCCGACCTGCAGAAAATCATCGAAGAAGCGTGGGAGAACCGCGCCGCCATCAATCCCGGTTCCGCCCCCGCCCCACTCAAGCAGGCGGTGGGCGAGGTCATCGCCGGCCTGGATGCCGGCCGGCTCCGGGTGGCCGAGAAACAGGGCGGCGACTGGGTGACCCACCAGTGGATCAAGAAGGCGGTGCTGCTGTCGTTCCGCCTCGCGGACAACGCCGTCATCCGCGACGGCTACACCAACTACTTCGATAAAGTCGCCCCGAAATTTGCCGATTACGGCGATGGAGATTTCCGGGCCGGCGGCTTCCGGGTGGTACCCAACGCGGTGGTCCGCAAGGGTTCCTTCATCGCAAAGAACGTGGTGCTGATGCCGTCGTTCGTGAACATCGGGGCGTACGTGGACGAATCCACGATGGTGGACACCTGGGCAACCGTGGGTTCCTGCGCGCAGATCGGCAAGAACGTGCACCTGTCCGGCGGAGTCGGCATCGGCGGCGTGCTCGAACCGATCCAGGCCAATCCGACCATCATCGAGGACGACTGTTTCATCGGCGCTCGCTCGGAGGTGGTGGAGGGCGTGATCGTGGGCGCCGGGTCGGTGATCTCGATGGGCGTCTACATCGGGCAGAGCACGAAGATCTACAACCGCGCGACGGGCGAAGTGAGCTACGGCCGCATCCCGCCGGGATCGGTGGTGGTCTCGGGCAACCTGCCCTCGGCCGACGGCAAGGTGAGCCTGTACTGCGCGGTCATCGTGAAACAGGTGGACGCGAAGACGCGCGCGAAGACCAGCATCAACGAACTCTTGCGCGGGGATTAGGACGATGTCGGCAACCGTGCAGGAGCAGCGGCCAGCGAAGCTGGGGCGCACTGCCCTCCAGGTGCTGGCAGCAGGCGATCCGCCGCGCTGTTGAAACCAAGTACCGCACCGGGAGAAGTTCCATGTTCCTGACACCGCTGTTCAAGCTGATGGCCGAGAAGCAGGCCTCCGACCTGTTCATCTCGGTGGGCGCGCCCATCTCCATCAAGATCCTCGGCAACATCATGCCGGTGAACCAGCAGATCATGGACTCGGAGACGGTGCGCAAGATCGCCTTCGAGATGATGACCGAGAAGGAAGGCCGCGAGTTCGAGGAAACCAAGGAGATGAACTTCTCCTACCCGGTGCCCGAGATCGGCCGCTTCCGCGTCAACGTCTTTCGCCAGCGCGGCAACGTGGCACTGGTGATCCGGTACCTGAAGAGCGGCACCCCGGGCTTCGAGAAGCTGCGCCTGCCGGGCGTGCTGAAAGAGCTGATCATGGAAAAGCGCGGCCTGATCCTCGTCGTCGGGTCCACCGGCTCGGGCAAGTCCACCACGCTCGCCGCGATGATCGAGCACCGCAACAACACGCGCGCCGGCCACATCCTCACCATCGAGGATCCGATCGAGTTCGTGTACACGAACAACAAGTGCGTGATCAACCAGCGCGAGGTGGGCCAGGACACCCACTCGTACGAGAACGCGCTGGTCAACGCGATGCGCGAAGCTCCCGATCTGCTGATGATCGGCGAGGTGCGCGACCGCCAGACGCTGCAGCACGCCCTGCTCTACGCGCAGACCGGCCACCTCTGCATGTCCACGCTGCACGCGAACAACAGCTACCACGCGCTCGGCCGGATCATCAACTTCTTCCCGTTCGAGGCGCGCGACGGCCTGCTGCACGACCTGTCGACCACGCTGAAGTGCATCATCTCCCAGCGCCTGGTGAAGGCGATCGACGGCTCCCTGGTGGCGGCGGTCGAAGTGATGTTGAACACCAAGCACATCGCCGAGCTCGTGAAGAAGGGCGAGATCGACCAGATCAAGGAGGCGATGGAGCAGAGCCTCTCGCCCGGATCGGAAACCTTCGAACAGGCGCTGTTCAAGCACTACACCTCGGGGCTCATCACCAAGGACGAGGCGCTGCGCAACTCCGACTCGGCGACCAACCTGTCGTGGCTGCTCAACAACGCCGGTGCCAAGCCCGCGGGTTCGAAGCCCGGCGACATGGCGCGGCCGGCACCGCGCGCCGAAACGCCGGCCTCCGCGTCCTACGCGGAGCTCAAGTTGAACGTGGACGGGCTGGACAAGATCTGATGGCGCCGCACCGATGAGCGCCACGCTCGAACTCACCCAAGCGCTCATCGCCTGCCGTTCCGTCACACCCGCCGACGGGGGCTGCCAGGTGTTGCTCGCACAGCGGCTGGCACCGCTGGGATTCAAGGCCGAACACCTGCGCTTCGGCGAAGTGGACAACCTGTGGCTGCGCCGCGGCACGGCGCGCCCGCTGTTCTGTTTCGCCGGGCACACCGATGTCGTCCCCACCGGACCGCTGGATCAATGGCACAGCGACCCGTTCAAACCCGAGATCCGCGATGGCGTGCTCTACGGCCGGGGGGCGGCGGACATGAAGACCTCCATCGCGTCGTTCGTCACGGCGATCGAAGGCTTCCTGGCACAGCATCCGGAACCGAAGGGGTCGATCGCACTGCTCATCACCTCCGACGAAGAGGGCGTGGCCGTCGATGGCACCACCCGCGTGGTGGAGACGCTGCGCGCCCGCGGCGAAGCCATGGACTATTGCATCGTGGGCGAGCCTACATCGGTCAAGCGCCTGGGGGACATGATCAAGAACGGCCGCCGTGGCTCGCTGTCGGGCAAGCTCGTGGTGCGCGGCGTGCAGGGGCACATCGCCTACCCCCACCTCGCGCGCAATCCGATCCACCTGGCGCTCCCGGCCCTCGCGGAGCTGACCGGCATGGTCTGGGACGAGGGCGACGAGTACTTCCAGCCGACGGGTTTCCAGTTTTCCAACGTGCATGCGGGCACCGGCGCGAACAACGTCATCCCGGGGTCCCTCGAGATCCTGTTCAACTTCCGCTTCTCGCCGGCGTGCACGCCCGACACGTTGCGTGCGGCCGTACACACCGTCCTGGACCGTCATGGGCTCGACTACCGCATCGACTGGTCGCTCTCCGGAATGCCGTTCCTCACCCCGCGCGGCAAGCTGGTCGACGCGGTGTCGCGTGCGATTCTCGATGAAACCGGACACGAGACGGAGCTTTCCACGTCCGGCGGCACCTCGGACGGGCGCTTCATCGCCACCCACTGCCACGAAGTGTTGGAACTGGGGCCGATCAACGCTTCGATTCACCAGCTGAACGAGCACATTCGGGTGGCAGACATCGAACCGCTCGCGGGCATCTACCGCCGGACGCTCGAAGCACTGCTCACGTAGCATGGGGCAACCGCCCGACCCCTATGTCGACGCGGCCGCGCAGCTCGGCACGATCCGCGATCTGCTGCGCTTTGCCGTTACGCGGTTCCGGGCAAACGATCTCGCCTTCGGTCACGGTTTTCCCGATGCCCGCGCCGAGGCTGCCTACCTGCTCGGCTGGGCGCTCGATCTGCCGCACGCCGATTTCGAGCAGTACCTCGACGCACGCCTGACGCGCGAAGAGATCGCGGCGATCGTGGAGATCCTGCGCCGTCGCGCGGAGGAACGCATCCCCTCCCCTTACCTCACGCAGGAAGCGTGGCTCGGGGACTATCGATTCCATGTGGACGAGCGCGTGCTGATTCCCCGGTCGTTCATCGCCGATCTGCTGCGTGACGGTCTCGCACCGTGGGTGACAGACCCGGAGACCGTCGCCTCGGCGATCGACGTGTGCACGGGGTCAGGCTGCCTCGCGATCCTGCTCGCCGAGGCCTTTCCGAACGCGCGGGTGCACGGTAGCGACATTTCCGTGGATGCCCTCGAAGTCGCCCGCGTCAACGTCGGGGACTACGGGCTCGGGGACCGCATCGAGCTGCTGCAGTCCGACCTGATGAGCGGCCTCGCCGACCGGCAGTACGACCTCATCGTGTCCAATCCGCCCTACGTGGACGCCGCCGCCATGGCGGCGCTGCCGCGGGAGTACCGCCATGAGCCTGCCCTGGCGCTGGCCGGCGGTACCGATGGGCTCGATCTGGTACGCAAGCTGCTGAAACAGGCTCCAATGCACCTGGCATCCGGAGGATTGCTTGTCGTCGAGATCGGGCACAACCGGGGCGCCCTCGAAACGGCGTACCCCACCGTCCCTTTCACCTGGCTGGAAACCCACGCCGGGGACGAGTTCGTCTTCCTTTTGCGCCGGGAAGAACTGCCCGCCTGAGGCAGGCCTGTCGCCACCCGTCACCCGGGGTGCCATCGACGCGTTGTCGAGGCCTTTCCTGGTGTTTTCCGGGAGCAGTGCCTATCTCTTTGTATTGGCGCTCTTCTTCCTGCTGACCCAGGGTGTCGCCCCGGCGCTGGCTGCGACCCCGGCCGAAGAGCTGCGCCAGCTGGTGGAACGGGGCCAGGCCAAGGAAGCCTATGCGCGCGGACGCCGCTATCCGGATCAGCTCGGCAACCCGGCCTTCGATTTCTACTACGGCGTCGCCGCGATCGACGCGGGCCATCCGGGCGAAGGCACGCTGGCGCTGGAACGCTACGTCATCACCTACCCGAACAATCTCAACGCGCGGCTCGAACTCGCTCGTGGCTACTTCATGATGGGTGAGGACGCCCGGGCGCGCGAAGAGTTCGATGGCGTGTTGAAGGCGAACCCGCCGGCTTCCGTGCGCGCCAACATCGCGCGCTTCGAGGAGGCCATCAAGGCGCGGGAGAACCGCTATCGCACCCGCTTCACGGGCTACGCGGAAGCGGGCTATGGCTACGACTCCAACGTCAACGGCGGCGTGTCGAGCGGCAACATCACCTTGCCGCTGTTCGGGCCCGTGGTGGTGGCACCCGCCGGGGTCAAGACCGACGATGGCTTCGCGCTGGTCGGCGCAGGCGGCCAGATCAACGTTCCCCTGTCGCAGCGCTGGAGCGCGTTCGTGGGCGGATCGGTGGATTCGCGCTTCTACCATCGTCTGGACGTCTTCGACCAGTTGAACGTCACCGGCTTCGGCGGCGGCGTCTGGCAGAAGGACCGCGATCTGATCCGTGCATCGCTGTCGGCCACCGAACTGCGGCTCGATCAGGAGCGCTTCCGCGACATCTTCGGTGCCACGGGCGAGTGGTATCACCAGTTGAGCGAGAGCTGGACTACCAACGTCTTCGGCCAGTACGCACGCATTGCCTACATGGGAACGAACGCGGTGCGCGATGCCGACTTCTACAGCGCCGGCGCTGGGGTCCGCAAGGTGTTTTCCGGTGCCTGGAAACCCACTCTCAACGCCACCGCGAACCTGGGGCGCGAGGCCAACATCCGCAATCGCGACGACCTCGGGCGCGATCTGTACGGCGGCCGCCTGGGCCTGGTGCTCACACCGACTGCGAAGACCGGCCTGTACGGGGCGCTCAGCGTTCAGCGCAGCGAATACCTGGAACCCGACGCGTTCCTCGCCACCCGCCGCCGCGACCTGTACCAGGCGCTCGAGCTGGGTGGCAGCTACAGCTTCACCGATGCGCTGAGCCTGCGCCTGGATCTCATCGCCGCACGCAACGATTCCAATCTCGAGCTGTACCAATACGCCCGCAACGTCGCACTGCTCAAACTGCGGTACGACCACCGCTGATGGAGGTTGTCATGAAGTTCAGTTCTCGCTTTGGGCTCCCGATCGCCCTCGTGCTGCTGGTGCCGGCCATGGCTCAGGCAGCGGCAGGTCGGGTGCTCATGGCTGCGGGCGACGCAGTCGCGGTTCGCGACGGCAAGGAAGTGAAGCTCGCGGCAGGGGCGCCGATCAACGATCGCGACGTGCTGCGCACCGGCACCGGCAGCAACCTCCAGGTCCGCATGACCGACGAAAGCGTGGTCGCGCTGAAGGAACGCACCACCCTCGCCATCGACCAGTATCGCTTCAGCGGCCAGCAGGACGGCAGCGAACGGGCCTTCTACCGGCTGCTGAAGGGCGGCTTCCGCACCATCAGCGGATTGATCGGCAAGACCAACCGGGCGAACTACGAAGTGCGCACGTCGGTCGCGACCATCGGCATCCGTGGCACGGCCTATTCGCTCGCACTGTGCGAGGCGGGTTCGTGCATCAACGCCAACGGCACCGCGGCCAAGGATGGTCTGTATGGCGCGGTCACCGAGGGCAAGGTGGCGGCAAGCAACAACAAGGGCGCGTTCGAGTTCATCGCGGGCGAGGCGTTCTTTGCGCCGCGCCCCGATGTCGGCGTGGAGAAGCTCCTGGTGCCTCCGGCGTTCCTGGCCGATCGTCTGGAAGGTCAGAAGCGGGGGCCGAATCAATCGCAGAGCGCGAAGACGGAGACAGCGAAAACCGATGAGGGATCGATCACTGCGGCATCGGAGGCGAGGACGGATCCGCCGCTCACCGTCGTCACTGCGGATCCGATATTGAGCCCGATACCAATCCGCATCGGCCCGCCTACCGTGCCCAATCCCATTCCGGCCGGGGCCGTCCAGACCTCGGCGACCGAAGACAAGAATGCTGCCGGCGCACCGGACGTGCTGCCCCCGCGCGATGGGTTCGTCGTGGCGTTTCCCTTTCCCACGGGTGGTACCGACTTCTATTTCGGCGGCGAGGCCGAAGGCACCTACGACGGCGCCGGCAACCTGATCGCCTTCACGTCCACGCAGGGCGTGAGCGGTTCGATCGCCGGCGGCACCATTACCAACCGAGGAACCCTGACGGACGGGTCCACGGTGGTCACGTGGGGACGCTGGGCGGGCGGTACGGTCACCGGGTCCGACGGCCAGACTCTCACCGGCTTTCCGCTGTTGTTCGCGACCGCCAACAACGTGAACACCGGTGTGCAGCAGGCCCTCCCGACCAGCGGGATCGTGTCCTACACGCCCGCGGGCGGGCCGGGAGCCGTGGCGTACTCCGGCGGCCAGGCCTACACCGGGTCGGTCACCAACGCATCGCTCACCATCGACTTCGGTGCGCAGCAGGCGACTTTCGGCGCGACCATCGACTTCCTCTCTGCGCTGGGCAAGAAGTTCGACGTGACCGCGATGCTCGGACCCAACGCCGGCGGCGGTCTGGGCGACTACTTCGGCAACTATTCGACCGTGAACTGCGTGGGCTGCACGGGCGGGACGTACACGGGCGGTGTCAGCGTCGGGCTTGCCGGTACCGACGGTTACGGTACTGCCGTGGCCGCGGGCTGCATCGGCGACATCGCCAACGGCTTCAACGCGACCTTCGTCGAGGTCTTCCGGAAGTAGTGCCGCCGGGCCGGGCCGGCGCGCGTGACGGCTTCTTGGCCGGCCGCGCCGCGCGGGCCGGGGGTTTGGCCGGCTTGGCGGGCGGTGGAGCCAGCGGGATGTCGCCGAACTGCTCGCCGCCGCGCGCGAGCCATTCCAGCACGCTGCGGGTCTGCGCTTCGGTGAGTTCGAGGTGCTGCCCGCGTTTGAGGCGCGGCGGCAGGTTGATGATGCCGAAGCGCACGCGCATGAGCCGGCTCACCTGCAGGCCGAAGTGCTCGAACATGCGCCGCACCAGCCGGTTGCGGCCTTCGCGGACGACGACGCGGTACCAGTGATTGCTGCCGGTACCGCCCTGGGCGGCGAGCAGATCGAACCGGGCTTCGCCATCGTCCAGCTGCACACCGCGCAGCATGGCCCGCCCCTGCTCGTCGTTCACTTCGCCCATGATGCGGACCGCGTACTCGCGCTCCACTTCGAAGCGTGGGTGGGTGAGGCGGTTCGCGAGCTCGCCCGAAGTCGTGAAGACGAGCAGTCCGCACGTGTTGTAGTCGAGGCGGCCGATGGCGAGCCACTTGCCGCTGCGAATGACGGGCAGCTTCTCGAACACGCTCGTGCGTCCTTGCGGATCGCTGCGGGTGACGATCTCACCTTCCGGCTTGTGGTAAATGATCACGCGCGGCAAGCGTGCGGATAGCTTGAAGCGGATCTGCCGCCTGCCGACCTTCACCTCGTCGTCGGGCTCGACGCGCATGCCGAGCGTCGCCGGTTGTCCGTTCACCAGCACCTTGCCGCCCTGGATCAGCTCCTCCATCTCGCGGCGCGAGCCGAGGCCGGCCTGCGCCAGCACCTTCTGCAGCTTCTGGGAAGCGCTGGGTGTCTGCGGCGCCGTTTCGGTGCGAGGTGCAGCGGCGCTGCGGCGCGCGGTCGGAACGACCGGGCGTTCGGGGCGCGCCCGGCCCGCGGGGACGGGTTCGTCCGGGCGGCGTCGGGTGGTCCGCGCAGGCGCGCCGTCGCGGTTCTGGCGCGCGGGTTCGCTGCGGGTGCTCGGGCGCGGTGCAGGGTGCGGCTGGGCCGGCTTGCCACGCGGTTTGCCGGTCGGGCGCTTGGTTTCGCTGCCCGCCGCACTGCGCGGCCGATTGGACGATCGCGGCATGGTCAGGCGACCGCCCGGCGTTCGATCACGGCCTGTGCGAGCGTTCCAGCATCGACGTATTCGAGTTCACCGCCCACCGGCAGGCCGCGGGCGATGCGCGACACCTTGATGCCGCGCGGCTGGAGCATCTCGCCGATGTAGTGCGCCGTGGCTTCGCCTTCGACCGTGAAGTTGGTCGCAAGGATGGTCTCGCGCACCACGCCGTCGGTGGCACGCTTCACCAACCGATCGAGGTTGAGTTCGCGCGGGCCGACGCCGTCCAATGGCGAGAGGCGCCCGAGCAGCACGAAGTACAACCCGTGGTAGGCCTGGGCCTGTTCCATCATGAGGAGGTCGGCGGGTGTTTCGACCACGCACAGCAGCGACGCATCACGGCGCGCCGATCGGCACAGCTCGCAGACCGGTTCCTCGCTGAAGTTGTTGCACCGCTCGCAATGCTGGATGCGCTGCAGCGCCCCGCTCAACGCGGACGACAGCCGTCCTGCGCCATCGCGATCGCGCTGCAACAGGTGATAGGCCATGCGCTGCGCCGATTTCGGGCCGACACCCGGCAGTACGCGCAGGGCTTCGATCAGGGTCTGGAGGGCGGTGGGAGTCTTCAAGTGCGATGGACTGATGGTCCTCGGGTCGCCGCCGCGCGCTGCTGGGCACGCGCCGTCGAGCTTCTATGACGGCGCTCAGAAGGGAAGCTTGAATCCCGCCGGCAGGTTCATGCCGCCGGTGAGCGCGCCCATCTTCTCCTGCGTGGTCGCCTCGACCTTGCGCACCGCATCGTTCATGGCCGCGGCCACGAGGTCTTCGAGCATGTCCTTGTCGTCCGCGAGCAGGCTCGGGTCGATGGTGACGCGTTTGACGTCGTGCTTGCAGGTCATCACGACCTTTACCATGCCGGCACCCGACTGGCCCTCGACTTCGAGGGTGGCGAGCTGCTCCTGCATCTTCTTCATGTTCTCCTGCATCTGCTGGGCCTGCTTCATCAGGCCCGCGAGCTGTCCCTTCATCATGGGCTTGTGCCCTCCTGTCGTTGCCTCGGAATCGTCACTGCAGCGGGCGGATCGAGCCGTCGATCACGCGCGCATCGAAATTCTCCACGAGATCGCGCACGAACGGGTCGCGTTCGATCGACTCGGTGGCGCGCGTCTGGCGTTCGACGCGCTCGCGGTCCTCGCGTTCGGCCAGGGTGCCGCCATCGGCGGCCTGCCCCACGGACACGTCGAGGCGCAACGGGCCGAAGCGCTCTTCGAGCGCTGCCTTCAGCTTCTCGCGGTAGGCGGCGTCGAGCAGGTGCTTGTGCGCCTCCGGCACGATCAGCTGCATGCGGCCGTCGGTGAAGGATTGCAGCGCGCAGTGCTGCGCCAGCATGCGGGCCATGCCCCCCAGCTTCAACTGGGCAACGGTGTCGGGCCAGGCTTCGGGGGCTAGCTTGCGGGGGCTACCCGGTGTCGCGGCCGGCGTCGGCTCGGCGGCCCGCAGCGGCGTCGACCGCGTGGGAGCCGCAGCCATCGCGGGACGGCTTTGCGGTCGGGCTCCTCCACCCTCACCGCTCGCGGGCAGGAAGGCGAGCATGCGCATCAGCGTCATCGTGAAGCCCGCGTACTCGTCCGGCGCCAGCGGCAGGTCGCCACGCCCCCGCAGTGCGATCTGGTAGAAAAGCTGGACATCCTCCGGGCTGAGCGCCCGTGCGAGCTTCAGCACCCGCTCGCGTTCCGGATCGTCGTCCGCCACGGTCTCGGGCAAGGTCTGGGCAACGGCGACCCGATGCAGCAGGCTCGCGAGTTCCTGCAGGGCTGATTCGAAGGAGAGGCCGCGTGCCTCCAGCGCATCGGCCTGGGCCAGCAAGGCCGGGCCGTCGCGAGCGGCGAGCGCCTCGAGCAGCGTATAGAGGTAGCCCGCGTCCACGGCACCGAGCATGTCGCGCACGGCGGCCTCTTCCACCTTGCCGGCACCGTGCGCGATGGCCTGGTCGAGCAGGCTCAAGGCGTCGCGCATGCTGCCCTGCGCCGATCGCGCGATCAGGTTGAGCGCGCCGGGCTCGGCCGGCACGCCCTCGAGCCCGAGCACCTTCTCGAGCTGCGCACGGATCACCGGCGGCGGAATCTGCTTCAGCATGAACTGCAGGCAGCGCGACAGCACCGTGACCGGAATCTTCTGCGGGTCGGTCGTGGCGAGAATGAATTTGACGTGTTCCGGCGGCTCCTCGAGCGTCTTCAGCATCGCGTTGAACGCGTTGCGCGAGAGCATGTGCACTTCGTCGATGATGTAGACCTTGAAGCGGCCGCTGGTGGGCGCGTAGAGCGCGTTCTCGAGCAGCTCGCGCATGCTGTCCACCTGCGTATTGGAGGCGGCGTCCAGCTCGATCAGGTCGATGAAACGGCCCCCGTCGATCTCCTTGCACGCCCCGCACACGCCGCACGGCGTGGCTGTGATGCCGGTCTCGCAGTTGAGCGCCTTGGCGATGATGCGTGCCAGCGTCGTCTTGCCCACCCCCCGAGTCCCGGTGAGGAGGTAAGCGTGGTGCAGCCGGTTCTGTGTGAGCGCGTTGGTCAGCGCGCGCACCACGTGCTCCTGCCCCACCACCTCCGTGAAGGTACGCGGCCGGTACTTGCGGGCAAGAGCGAGGGTCATACGGAAGGGTAAATCAAAAGGGCAGCGTGGTAGAAGGCACCATTGCTGACGCGACCCGATGCGAACGTATCGCGGCTTTCAAAGCCTCCCTCACCCCCACCCCTCTCCCGAAGGGAGCGGGGCTTGAAGCTCCCCTTCTCCCTGGCGGAGAAGGGGCTGGGGGATGAGGGGGAGTCACATGACATCACCCGAGCGCGTCGTTGCGTTCGGACCGAGAGGTCCGAAAAGCAACGGCGTCGCGTAGGGTGGCGAGCCCTACCCCCGGCACTTGCAGAGAATGGCTGTGGCTGCTTCCTTCCGGACCTGACCAGGTTCACCACCATGCAATGCGGGGAGGCCCGCCATTGAGCTTGTAACGCGGCGATGAGCGTCAGGCCACCGCCACCGGAATCTTGCCGATGCGCGCCTGCCACTCGCGCGGACCGGTCTGGTGCACCGACGTGCCGCGGGCATCGACCGCGACCGTCACCGGCATGTCCTTCACGTCGAACTCGTAGATGGCTTCCATGCCGAGGTCGGCGAAGGCCACGGTGCGCGCACCCTTGATGGCCTTGGACACGAGGTAGGCGGCGCCGCCCACCGCCATGAGATAGACCGCCTTGTGGTCGCGGATGGCCTCGATCGCCGCCGGGCCGCGCTCGGCCTTGCCCACCATGCCGATGAGGCCGGTCTTCTCGAGCATCGTGCGCGTGAACTTGTCCATGCGCGTGGCGGTGGTCGGCCCGGCCGGCCCCACCACTTCGTCGCGGACCGGATCGACCGGCCCCACGTAGTAGATGAAGCGGTTGGTGAAATCCACCGGCAGCGGCTCGCCCTTGGCGAGCATGTCCACCATGCGCTTGTGGGCGGCATCGCGGCCGGTGAGCAGCTTGCCGTTGAGCAGCAGCACTTCACCCGGTTGCCACGTCTGCACTTCCGCTGGCGTGACGGTGTCCAGATTCACGCGCTTGCCTTTGGAGGTGTCGTAGGTAAGCCGCGGCCAGTCGTCCAGGCTGGGCGGGTCGAGCCGTGCCGGGCCGGAACCGTCCAGCTCGAAGTGCACGTGCCGCGTGGCCGCACAGTTGGGAATCATCGCGATCGGCAGGCTGGCGGCGTGGGTCGGGTAGTCCTTGATCTTGATGTCGAGCACCGTCGTGAGGCCACCGAGGCCCTGGGCCCCGATGCCGAGCGCGTTGACCTTTTCGTACAGTTCGATCCGCAGTTCCTCGATGCGCGACTTCGGACCGCGCGCGATGAGTTCCTGCATGTCGATGGGCTCCATCAGCGACTCTTTCGCCATCAGCATCGCCTTCTCGGCGGTGCCGCCGATGCCGATGCCGAGTATGCCCGGCGGACACCAGCCCGCGCCCATGGTGGGCACGGTCTTCATCACCCAGTCGACGATGGAGTCGGACGGGTTGAGCATCACGAACTTCGACTTGTTCTCGGAGCCGCCGCCCTTGGCGGCCACTTCCACTTCGACCTTGTCGCCGGGCACCAGGCTCACCTGGAGGACGGCGGGCGTGTTGTCCCTGGTGTTCTTGCGGGTGCCGGCCGGGTCCGCGAGGACCGAGGCACGCAGCTTGTTGTCCGGGTGGTTGTAGGCGCGGCGAACACCTTCGTTGACCATCTCCTCCAGGCCGATCGTCGCGTCCCAGCGCACGTTCATCCCCACCTTGAGGAAGACGTTGACGATCCCGGTGTCCTGACAGATGGGCCGGTGACCCTCCGCGCAGAGGCGCGAGTTGATGAGGATCTGCGCCATCGCGTCCTTCGCGGCCTCGGACTGCTCCAGTTCGTAGGCGCGGTTCAGGTTGCGGATGTAGTCGACCGGGTGGAAGTACGAGATGTACTGCAACGCGTCGGCGATGCTCTCGATGAAGTCCTGCTGGGCGATCGTGGTCATCGGAGGGATCGGAAATGAAGCTCGAGGGCCGTCGCGGACGGCCCCGAAGAAGAGTCGGCAAGTATACGCGAAGGCACACTCGAAGGCTGGTCCTTGAGCCGGATCAAGCCGGTTGCGCCCTCCCTGGTATACAAGGCAACATCTTCTCCCCCGCTGCCATCGATAGCGGGGCCTGCGGCACGGGCGCTCGTGACCGTTGCCCTCGAGAAGAAACCTCGACAAGACCACGCGGAGACTCACATGACCACCATCGAATCCGTCCTGCACGAGACCCGGGTGTTCGACCCGCCCTCGGACATGGTCGCCCAGGCCAACGTGAAGGGGATGGACGCCTACCGGAAGCTCTGTGCCGAGGCCGAGGCGGACTACACCGGTTTCTGGGGCCGGCTCGCACGCGAGCACGTCCTCTGGAACAAGCCGTTCACCCAGGTGCTGGACGAATCCAACGCGCCGTTCTTCAAGTGGTTCCAGGACGGCCGCCTCAACGTCTCGTACAACTGCCTCGACCGGCACCTGAAGAGCCAGCCCGACAAGGTCGCGATCATCTTCGAGGCCGACGACGGCTCGGTCACCAAGATCACCTACAAGCAGCTCTACCACCGCGTCTGCCAGTTCGCGAACGGGCTGAAGAAGCTCGGCATCAAAAAGGGCGACCGGGTACTCGTCTACATGCCCATGTCGATCGAGGCGGTGGTCGCCATGCAGGCCTGCGCCCGCATCGGCGCCACCCATTCGGTGGTCTTCGGCGGCTTCTCGGCCAAGAGCCTGCAGGAGCGGATCATCGACGCCGGGGCGGTCGCGGTGATCTGCGCCGACGGCCAGTACCGGGGCGGCAAGGCGATCCCGCTCAAGCCCGCCGTGGACGAAGCCTTTTCCATGGGCGGCTGCGACGGCATCAAGCACGTCGTGGTCTATCGCCGTACCGGCGAGAACGTCCACTTCCACGCACCGCGCGACGTATGGTGGGACGACCTCGTGCGCGGCATGCCCGACGTTTGCGAACCCGAATGGGTCGAGGCCGAGCATCCGCTCTTCATTCTCTACACCTCCGGTTCCACCGGCAAGCCGAAGGGCGTTCAGCACTCGAGCGGCGGCTACCTGCTGCACGCGATGCTCACCATGCTGTGGGCCTTCGACATCAAGCCCAACGACGTCTTCTGGTGCACGGCCGACGTCGGCTGGGTCACGGGCCACACCTACATCGCCTACGGTCCGCTCGCGGTGGGCGCCACCGAGATCGTGTTCGAAGGCGTGCCGACCTATCCGGACGCCGGGCGCTTCTGGAAGATGATCCAGAACCACAAGGTCAGCATCTTCTACACCGCGCCGACGGCGATCCGCTCGCTCATCAAGGCCGGCGGAGACCTGCCGAAGCAGTACGACCTCTCGAGCCTGCGCCTGCTGGGCTCGGTCGGCGAGCCGATCAATCCGGAAGCGTGGATGTGGTACCACACCGTCGTCGGAGGCGGACGTTGCCCGATCATGGACACCTGGTGGCAGACCGAAACCGGCGGCCACATGATCACGCCGCTGCCCGGCGTGACGCCGCTCAAGCCCGGTTCGTGCACCCTGCCGCTGCCCGGAATCATGGCTGCCATCGTCGACGAGACCGGCCAGGACGTGGAAAAGGGCAAGGGCGGCATCCTCGTCATCAAGAAGCCGTGGCCTTCCATGATCCGCACCATCTGGGGCGACCCGGAGCGGTTCAAGAAGAGCTACTACCCGGAAGACTTCCAGGGTCGCTACTACCTCGCGGGCGACGGCGCCAACCGCGACATGGACGGCTACTTCTGGATCATGGGGCGGATCGACGACGTGCTGAACGTCTCCGGCCACCGGCTCGGCACCATGGAGATCGAGTCGGCGCTGGTGGCCAATCCCCTGGTGGCCGAAGCGGCCGTGGTCGGCAAGCCCCACGACATCAAGGGTGAGGCGGTAGTCGCTTTCGTGGTGCTGAAGGGGGCCCGTCCGGAAGGTGCGGCCGCCCAGGAGATCGCCACCACCCTGCGCAACTGGGTGGGCCAGGAGATCGGACCGATCGCGAAGCCCGATGAGATCCGCTTCGGCGACAACCTGCCCAAGACCCGCTCCGGGAAGATCATGCGGCGGCTGCTGCGGGCGCTGGCCAAGGGCGAAGAGATCACCCAGGACGTGTCGACGCTGGAGAATCCAGCGATTCTGGCGCAACTCAAACAGGCGGTTAAGTAGACCGATAAGGGCGGCCGGTCCGGGGTCGGCTGCCCTTCCCTTTCGACACCCCCTCGGCTATCCTTCCGCCCCTTCCGGAGAGGTGGATGAGTGGTTTAAGTCGCACGCCTGGAAAGCGTGTTTAGGTGAAAACCTAACGCGGGTTCGAATCCCGCCCTCTCCGCCAAGTCTCTAGGATTGGCGGGGCATTCCGAGTGGTGCAGTGGTTTATCCCACCATTTTTCCCACCACTTCGTGGACGCTGTGGCCCTGCGATTTTCGGCTGACTCAGGGGCCGAAGGGCTCCTCGCGGCGGTCTGCTGACCTCGTGTCGTAGAATCTCCCGGATTCTTCAGGCGGGAAGCCCTTCACCGGGCGTGCGGGTTCAAGTCCCGCCCTGCGCACCACGCCTGACTTGCACGGGCGAGCACCTATCGGGGGAGTGGGTGGAAGCGATGCACAGTTCATGAGCGGCATTGCCTGGGAGTCACAGGTGGCAGCGATTCCCCCGCCGGTAGCGTTGCCAGAGTCCTGCTACTGGCATTTCTGCTTCGGCCCGATCGCCAATCCTCCAGCGGAACATCTATTCGGGTTCTCAGAGTTCATCGCGGCGCTGGCTCTGCTAACGGTTGTCTACACCATTGCGGATATTCGCTACAGGTTTCGACTGGCTTGTGTCCCCGGTCCACTGTACCTGTCCACGTTCATCGTCATAGGCATCGTTGGGCTGCATACGCTTGTAAGTGGTGTTTGGATCGCTCAAGGATGGTGGGTCCCCCACACGGTTGGCCTGACACCCACTACGTGCGAAGCCATTTCCGGCGGATTGTTTCTCGGTACATTCATGACGTGGATGTACTTTGCATTGATTCGCCCGCCTGTCTTTGGTCGGCGCAATGCTCTCAAATATGCGCGAGCGCTCTATCGAGTCGTACTTCGTGGAAATGACGACGAGCTTAAGGTTGTGGGAAATGAACTGGCTCTCTCGGCTCGATCGATCGTACAGCTCTGCATGAAGCCTGAGCCGCGCGAAGATCACCATAAAGAATCAGTCGAGAAGCGCAAGCCGAAGCGCACTCAGCCAAAGGTGGGGCGCATTGCTGCTGACGTACTTCTACTGCTTGGCAATCGGAAACTTTGCCGTCAGATTGTCGCGGCCTCGCCGGTGACTGCACAAGCATTCTGCGAGGAGATTGCATCCGCCAATCGGTATGACGTACCTGCCGGACAGTTCTGCCGCAACATATCGAGTGAAGCGATCGCGCAGAAGCACTCGTTCATCTATGAAGAAGAGGAAGGTTTCGACACTGGATTGCTGGGCTATCTAAAGCCTGTATCGCTTGCGCTGTATGGAAACTACCTCCTAGTCGAGAACATGGGCAATCATTTCAAGTCTCCACTCGACATAGACTACTCAGAACTGCGTGCATGGGATTCGAAGCAGTGGGCCGCCCTTTCGCGAGCGACCCTGATGACCGTGAGTGACTATCTGAAGAGGCGCCTATTCAGTAACCACTCCTTTGCGATCTACCGCGCAATTGAGTCTTTCGAAGGTCCGGCTCGCGGTGTACATCTACTCAACGATGAGAACAACCCCAACAGTGACGAGATCATGTCGCGCTTCCAGGTTTCAGCCGATTTCTTCAGGAGGTTTGTCGAGCTGATTCAGAAGCAAGAGCCACTTCCGGCCCCCATCTTCAACCGGCGCGCCGATATCCATCACGAGAACTGCTACGACTATCTCGCAAAGTTCGCATTCGAGCTGTTGTTCTCCGCCTCCCAGGTAACCAACCCGACCTTTACGTCTTGGATGGTTCATCACAATATAGCGTGGACCTCCGTGTTCGGCAGCTTTCACAACGATGCCGAAAAGGCATGGGACATCGTTCGGATGAAGGTGCGAAGGCTTCTTTACACGGAGATACGAAGAATGGAAGAGTTTCCAAACTACAAGGGCGCGAGACTACTCGGACTCTGCCTGAATATTGTCGGCTTGAATGTTCCTTCGCGGAAACCGGGTCAGATGCAACGGGGCCACTACGCACTTGCCAAAGCCGTGCGAATTTGGGCGCGCAAGAACTACTTGAAATTGAGACAAGACAATTCTGACGTTGCCGACGCGGTTTTGTTTGGCCGCCTTACTTTCGACGAGAGCAACAACCGGCTTGTCGTTACATATGACAAGGGATTGAACACGGAAGCGCCCAAAGAGTATCTTCAGCTTGATCCTCCACCGCCTGCGGCAGCGTAGCCTCAGGGGCAATAGGCGTGGTTTACCTTCCAAGGTTCTGCTATCGCTTCCTCCACCCCCGGCAGGATTGGTTCAGCAGCTACTCACATCCCCACCTTTGTGCCGCGCGCTTCGGTCTCCGTGGCCGCGTAGAGCTTCTGATCCGAAGTGGTCTGCCCAATTGTAAACTTCCGGTGCCAGTTCGAAGGCCACTGGCCGCCCAATGACAGAGTTCCGTCCGTCCAATCCCGCGGACCGATACCTACATGAGCTAATGCCAACACTCATCGGCATCGGTCCCGCTGGCAATTTGATGTGCTACGGGTCGTGCTTCATTGCATGGCCGCATATGGCGGTCACCGCGAAGCACGTAGTTGAGGAGCTTGTTCGGCACGACCCTGCAATCGCCCTCAGCGGATTCGCGACGTTCGAGTACTGGGTGATTCAGGTCGTATGGGACGGCGATGAGCATGACTACGTTGTCTGGAGCATCGATTCCATCGGGACATCACCTCATTCGGACATTGCGATCATTTGGCTCCGAGGCATGAATGACAAGGCGGAGCAATACAAGAACCATCGCCAATGGAAGATGGCACCCATGACCTTCGATCCGCCATTGGTGGGGGAGCAAGTTCGCGCATTCGGCATCCACAATGTCCGTTTCGACGGATCGCGAATCGATGCACTTCGCAAGTTTGAACACATTGCGTGCAATGCGGATCGGTCTCAGTCAGTTGGAACTGTTAAGGCGCATTACTGGGCCGGGCGTGATCGTGGCCTCTACAACTTCCCGTGCTTCGAAGTGGATGCGAGATTCGAGCACGGCATGAGCGGAGGCCTCGTGATTAACGACCGGAGTCAAGTCTGCGGGATTGTGTGCGGAAGCCTTCCGCCGAGCACTGAAGGCGAAGAACACGTTTCATACGTGACTATGTTGTGGCCAATGATGGCAATCCCCGTACCATCGAAGCTAGTTGAAGGGGGGCTTGGCGAGGACGCGGGTCGCTATCGCTTACGAGATTTGTCAGCCAAAGGAATCTTCACGCCGGAGGGCTGGGAGCGCGTACTGATCGAGGACATTTCTGGCCATCCTGGCGGCACAACGATTCGATATCAACGGCGCACATAGCGATCCGGCGCATCACTTCCGGCAAAGCGTGCCTTGATCTCGCGGTTCTCGGGAGAGGGATGGGGGCTGGACCTTGACTGTGTAGCCGTCGGAAATGGCGACGACCCGGACGCGTATGCTTCCCGGATGCGCGACCCACGCCAATGTCCTTAAGACAGATTCGGCCAAACCATGACGCGCACTGGCTCTCGGCCTAAGAAGCATCATTTTGTCCCTCGCTGGTATCTGGAACGATTCACCGATCGCGACGGGTTCTTACATATCCTAGACCGGCCAAGCAAGACTTTGCGGCGACAGAGGCCCGAGGCGGTCATGAAGATCAATGCCTACTATCGGCAAGATTGGGTGCCGGCCGGAACAGACCCCGACGTTTTAGAAAAGACTCTGGGTTCGTGGCTCGAACCGAAAGCCCGAAATGCAACGGCAAGACTGGTGGCAGACCTTCACTCGATCGATGACGATGACATTGCGACGCTCATCTCCTACCTTCAAATGCAACGGATTCGCGTTCCGCGGCAACTGGAACATTTGAAGGTTCTTATGCAAGAAGCACTGGAAAAGCGTGCTCCGTCCGAGATGCAGGAGGCGATTCGATCCGGGACGATGCGAATCAAAGTCTACGATAGCGCTCGAATCGAAATCATGAGGATTCTCTTAGGCGCCTTCTCGGATTGGTTCGCCTGCATGGAATGGGACATTGTCACGGCTGCAACGGGCTCTGCTTTCGTGTCTTCCGATAGTCCTGTTTCCTTCCACAACGAGGGCGTTTCACCGCAAATTGAGCCGGGCATAGCAATGGTCGGGACAAGAGTTCTTTTCCCGTTAGACCCCCGCCATGTGCTGATACTGACTCACAGCCCTTACACGAAGAAACCTTCCCCTTCGCCGACCATGCTACTTCCACCGCCTCCGCGGGAGGACGGGAACATTGCAATGCACTTCAGCCTCACGTGGAACGCGCAGACTGTGGAAAGCTTTAACCGCACCTTGACCCGTCTATCCGATCGCCTCGTTGTCGCGAATGATCCTAGCCCGGATATTTCATGAGTGTGCCGAAACCCGGGATTGAGGGTGGGTGAAGGGATGTTCGACTCGTTTTCGAT
>JAIEQG010000022.1 GCA_019747905.1 Burkholderiales bacterium | reverse complement strand
GGAAGACTTGCCTCTGGGAATATGCACGGTCGGTCGACGGCCGGCCCGCCGACAGACCGTGGATTATGGGGCAAGCGATTAGTTCAACGAGCGGTCATTGAACCGCTCGATTTGCTGCCCGCCCGCGTTGGCGGCCCGACGGTTCATTGATGAACTCCTTGGGTTGCAAAAGCGTGAACCACGAAGGACACGAAGAGCACGAAGGCCCACGAAGGAGTTTTCCGCTCTTCCATCGACTCTTCTTCTGCTTTTCCTTCTGCCTTTCCTTCGTGCTCTTCGTGTCCTTCGTGGTTCAAGAGGTTGACGATCGCGCGCGAGACTCCGCGACTACGCACCCACGGGCACGGAGACATCGAAAGGCAGCCCCGCCGCCTCCCAGTCCTGCTTGCCGCCCGCGTACACGCGCACGTTCTCGTAGCCGAGCTGCGTCAGGCGCCGCGCGGCGATGTGCGAGTTCTGGCAGGTGGCGCTGGCGCAGTAGACGACGACCGGTGCGGACCTGGACGGAATGAGTCCGGCAGCCAGGGCGTCCACCTGGTCGTGCGGCATGTGCAGCGCGCCCGGCAGGTGCTTCTGTGCGTAGTACTTCTCGGGCAGCGCTTCGAGCACGACCGGCGGGGTCGGCGACTGCAGGCTGGCGGCGAGCGCTTCGCGGCTGATGGTCTGGTTCATGGCGTTTCCTTTCAGTAGGTTGATATCGCAATCATTGCGATTGCAACGACATGTTCCTTGAAATTGGTTGATATTGCAACTAACATTTCGGTCGCGAAGGAGATCGACCATGGGGAAGGCATTCGAAACGCCGGCGGGCTCGGTGTGGCCGCTGTTCCTGACGGCCCACGCGGTGCTGGTGGAACGCATCGAGGCGCGGCTGGCGAGCGCGGGCCTGCCCCCGCTCGCGTGGTACGACGTGCTGTGGGCGCTGGAGCGGGCCCCCGAGCGGCGGCTGCGCATGAGCGAGCTGGCGGACCACGTCGTGCTCTCGCGCAGCAACCTGACGCGGCTGGTGGACCGCCTCGAGGAAGCGGGCCTGGTCGCGCGGGAGCGCTCGGAGGAAGATCGTCGCGGCGCCTACGCGGTGATCACGCCCGCGGGACGGGAACAGCGCCGGAAGATGTGGCCGACCTACGAGGCCGGCATCCGTGAGGTCTTCGATGCGCACGTCGGCGACGTTGAGGCGCGACACATGTCGGCTGCGCTGCAGCGGATGCTTGGTGCTGCCCGCGGACTACCGCGACCGAATGCTCCCGGGAAACGCTAGGGCCGGTGCGGCTTTGAGAGGCCCTACGTTGCCCAGACGCTGTCGATCAGCCGCCGCGCAATGCTGAGGCGCCCGGGCAGCACGGGCGGCGGACGCTCGCGGGTGAACCAGGCGGCCGCCTCGATCTCGCCTTCCTGGGGCACGATGTCGCCGCGCACCCAGTCGCAGTGGAAGGCGACCATGAGCGAATGCGGAAACGGCCACGGCTGGCTGGAGAAATAACGCAGGTTCGTCACCTCCACGCCCACCTCTTCCTTCACTTCGCGCACCAGGCATTGCTCCAGGCTCTCGCCCGGTTCGACGAAGCCGGCGAGCGCGCTGAACATGCCCGGCGCGAAGTGCGGTGAGCGTGCCAGCAACAGTTCGTCGCCGCGATGGACCAGCGCCATGGCCACCGGTGCCAGACGCGGATAGTGCACTTGTCCGCATTTGGGGCAGGCGCGCGAGCGTTCGGCCAGCTTGCGTTCAGTGGGTGTGCCGCAGCGACCGCAGAACTGGTGCGAGCGGTCCCAATCCATGATCTGGATCGCACGCCCGGCGAGCGCGAAGGTGTCGTCGTCGATCGCGCCGAACAGGCTGCGCAATCCGGCCCAGGTCATGTCGGCGGGCGGTTCCACCGACTCCTCGCATTCGGCGGAGTAGACGTGCGCGTCGCCGACGACGCCGAGGAACTGCGAACGTACCGGCGCCAGCCCGAGCTGGTCGAGATTCTCGATGAACGGTACGTGGGCGCGGCCTTCGGCCTTGCGGACCAGCAGGCTGGCGCCGCGAAAGACGAACCACCAGGCCTCGCCCCGCTGCGCCTGCGGTGGCACCAGCAGCGGGATGAATATCTCGCCGGGCATCAGCGCTTGGGCATGTAGAGATCGGTGATGCTGCCCTCGGCGATCTCGGCGGCGAAGAACACCGTTTCCGACAACGTGGGGTGCGGGTGGATGGTGAGGCCGATGTCCTCGGCGTCCGCGCCCATCTCGAGCGCCAGGACGGTCTCGGCGATCAATTCGCCGGCATTCGGGCCGACCATGGCGGCCCCGAGCAGGCGACGCGTATTCTTCTCGAAGAGCAGCTTGGTCATGCCCTCGTCGCGGCCGGTCGCGAGCGCTCGGCCGCTGGCGGCCCACGGGAAAGTCGCCTTCTCGTACTCGACACCCTGGGCCTTCGCCTGGGTTTCGGTGAGCCCCATCCACGCCACTTCCGGATCGGTGTAGGCCACCGACGGAATCGTGCGTGCATCGAAGGCAACCTTGTGGCCGGCGATGACTTCGGCAGCGAGCTTGCCTTCGTGGGTGGCCTTGTGGGCGAGCATCGGTTCGCCGCACACGTCGCCGATGGCGTAGATGTGGGGTACGTTGGTGCGCTGCTGCTGGTCCGCCGGGATGAAGCCGCGGTCGTTCACCGTCACGCCCGCCCGTTCGGCGCCGATATCGCGGCCGTTCGGCCGGCGGCCCACCGCCATCAGCACGCGATCGTAGATCTGCGGTGCCGGCGCACCTTCGCCTTCGAAGGTCGCTTCCAGTCCGGCCTTGGTGGCGGCGAGCTTCGCGACCTTGGTCTTGAGCAGGATCGCTTCGTACTTCTTCTCGATCACCTTGGCGAGCGGCTTCACGACGTCGCGATCGGCGCCGGGGATCAGTCCGTCGGCGAGTTCCACCACCGTGACCTTCGAGCCGAGCGCGTGGTACACGCAGGCCATCTCGAGACCGATGATGCCGCCGCCGATCACCAGCAGGCGCTTCGGGATTTCCTGCAGTTCGAGCGCGCCGGTGGAGTCCATGAGCCGCACGTCGTCGTAGGGAAAACCCGGAATGCGCGCCACCGACGAGCCGGCCGCGATGATGCAGTGGTCGAAGGACACGGTCTTGCGCCCGCCGTCAGCTGTTGCGACTTCGATCATGTTCGCCGACGTGAACTTGCCCAAGCCCGTCACCACCTCGACCTTGCGCTGCTTGGCGAGGCCGCCCAGGCCCTTGGTGAGCCGCGTGACGATGCTGTTCTTCCAGCCGCGCAGTTGCTCGATGTCGATCGCGGGTTTCGCGAACTTCACGCCGAAGTGCGACATCTCGTCGGCTTCGGATACCACTCGCGCCGCGTGCAGCAAGGCCTTCGAGGGAATGCAGCCGACGTTGAGGCACACGCCTCCGAGGCTCGTGTAGCGCTCGATGAGCACCACCTTCTTCCCGAGGTCCGCTGCCCGGAACGCGGCGGTGTAGCCGCCCGGACCGGAGCCCAGCACGACCACTTCGGCATGCATGTCGCCCTTCACTACGGACGAAGGCGTTGCCGCGGCCGGTTGGGGTGCGGCCGCGGGTGCCGTCGCGGCCGCTGTCGCCGCGGCAGGCTGCGCAGCGGCAGGTGCGGTGGTCACGGCGGGACCGGAGGTCTCCAGCATCAGGATCAAGGTGCCTTGCGACACCTTGTCGCCCACCTTGACCTTCAATTCCTTCACCACGCCGGCCGTGGGGGCCGGCACCTCCATGGTCGCCTTGTCGGACTCGAGCGTGATGAGCGAATCTTCCGCCGCGACGGTATCGCCGGGCTTCACCAGCAGTTCGATGATGGGAACATCCTTGAAGTCGCCGATGTCGGGCACGCGGACTTCGATCACGTTAGGCAAGAGAACACTCCCGGGTTGTGGTTCGTTTTCATCGCATTTTCATCGCATCCACGCGACGATCACAGCGATCACGGCCAGGACCAGCGCGGCGCCGGCAATCCAGGTCAGCGTGCGCATGCGCGCTGAGATCGCGTTGAAGCTGTCGGCGAGCGCCTTCGACTGCGCGTCCACGGTGGCCGCGTGGGATTCGGCGTAACTGCGCAGGCGCTCGACGTTCGATTTAACCACCTCGATCTCGAACTTGAGCTGCTCCGCGCCCGGTACCGGCGTCGAAGTGGTCGGGGGGACCGGATCGTTGTTGGCCGGGGCCTTGCGGATATCGCGCACGAACTCCGGCACGCGCGACGCCGCCTTGGCGATTTCGCCCCATGGTGCATGCTTGAGAACCCCCCACCAGGCCATGGGGTCAGGCGCGGATCTGACCGTCGCCGAGGACGATGTACTTGAGAGAGGTCAGGCCGTCCAGACCCACGGGGCCGCGGGCATGCAGCTTGTCGGTGGAGATGCCGATTTCCGCGCCGAGGCCGTACTCGAAACCGTCGGCGAAACGCGTCGACGCGTTCACCATCACCGAACTCGAGTCCACTTCGCGCAGGAAGCGCCGGGCCCGGGAATAGTCTTCGGTGACGATGGCGTCGGTATGCTGGGAGCCGTAGACCGCGATGTGTTCCATGGCTGCGTCGAGATGGTCCACCACGCGTACGCTGAGGATAGGCGCCAGGTACTCGGCGTACCAGTCTTCCTCGGTGGCGGGCTTCATGGTCTTCACGATGGCGCGCGCGCGGTCGCAACCACGCAATTCGACGCCCTTGTCTCGATAGATCTGTGCGAGCGGCGGCAACGCAAGAGGCGCGATGGCGACGTGCAACAGCAGCGTCTCCATGGTGTTGCAGGTGCCGTAGCGCTGGGTCTTGGCGTTGTCGGCGATGCGGATGGCCTTGTCGAGGTCGGCCCGATCGTCGATGTAGACGTGGCACACGCCGTCCAGGTGCTTGATGACGGGGATGCGCGATTCGGCGCTGATGCGCTCGATCAGGCCCTTGCCGCCGCGCGGCACGATGACGTCGACGTAGTCGCGCATGGTGATGAGTTCGCCCACGGCTGCGCGATCGGTGGTTTCGATCACCTGGACCGCAGCTTCGGGCAGTCCTGCCGTGTCCAGGCCTTCACGTACGCACTTGGCGATCGCCTGGTTGCAGCGGATCGCCTCGGAGCCGCCACGCAGGATGGCTGCGTTGCCCGACTTGAGGCACAGCCCGGCCGCGTCGGCCGTCACGTTGGGGCGGGCTTCGTAGATGATGCCGATCACGCCCAGCGGCACGCGCATGCGGCCTACCTGGATGCCGCTCGGCCGGAATGCCATGCCGGAGACCTCGCCGATCGGGTCGGGCAGTTGCGCGATTTCGCGCAGGCCCTGCGCCATGGAAGCCACACCCTTGGCGGTCAGCACCAGCCGGTCCACCAGGGCGGGCTCCAGGCCCTTGCGCTGCGCTTCCGCCACGTCCTCGGCGTTGGCCGCGAGCAGGCGAGCGCTGTCGCGTTCGATGGCGGCGGCCATCGCTTCGAGCGCGCTGTTCTTGGCGGCGGTGTCGGCACGCGCGAGTTCACGCGAAGCCGCGCGAGCGGCTCGACCGACTCCATGCATGTACGACTGGACGTCCATGGGCTTCCTTTGCACCGAGGGACGGATTTTAACGCGGTTCCGGTATCGCTCCCGCCAGTGCGAGCCCCAGCGCCTGCAGTTCGTCCCACACCGAACCGGGGGCCACCCCTTTGGCGATGCGATCGATGCGGGCGGCGTGGGCTAGCATGCGTTCGAGCGCGGGAACGTCCAGCCGGCGCAGCGCCCGCTGGATCGGGCCCTGGCGTTCGCCCCAGACCCGCGCATCGCGCAGCGCCTGCTGCATGGGGACACCGCGCGCGGTGGCGGCACGGATCGTCAGCAGGGCGCGAGCCTCCTCCGCAAGGGCCCACAGCAACAGCGGCGGCCCCGCGCCTTCCGCCTGGAGGCCATCGAGCATCCGCGCGACATGGGCGCCCTCGCCTTTCAGCGCTGCCGGCCCCAGGTCGAAGGCATCGTACCGCGCCACGTCCAGCACGGCGTTCTTCACGTCTTCCAGTGCGACGGGGCCGGGCGGGAACAGCAACGCGAGCTTCTGCACTTCCTGGTGCGCCGCCATCAGATTGCCCTCGACGCGCGCGGCGAGAAACTCGAGCGTGGCCTCGTCCACCCGGTGGCCCTGGAGTCCAAGTCGTCCGGCGAGCCATTGGGGCAGGCGGTCAGCCGTCACTTTCTGCGCATGGACCGCAGCACCCGCCGCCTCGAGCGCGCCGAACCAGGCGCTCTTGCGCGTGCGGCCGTCGAGCTTGCCGATGGTCACGAGCGTGAGGGTGTCCGGCGGCAGGTTCGCGGCGTGCGTGCTCAACGCCTCCGCCCCTTCGACACCGGGCCCGCTGCCGGGGATGCGCAGTTCGATCAGGCGTTGCGTCGCGAACAGCGACAGGCTGGCGCCGCTTGCCTGCAGCCGGCCCCACTCGAAACCGGGCTCCGCGAGCAACACCTCGCGCTCCACATAGCCCTTGCGCCGCGCGGCCGCCCGGATGCGATCCGCCGCTTCAAGCGCGAGCAGCGGCTCCTCGCCGTACACGAGGTACAGCGGCGCCAACTGGCGTTCGAGATGTCGGGCAAGCTGCTCGGAGTCGAGGTTCACGCTTCGTTCAGCTTGGCGAGCAGCGCATAGAGCTTCTCGGGCTCCTCGGCGCGCAGCATGCGGCGCGCGAGATTCGCGACTTCCACCAGGTCGGACTTCAGCACGATCTGCTTCACCGACAGCAGGTTGGCCGGGTGCATGGAGAACTGCCGCAGGCCGAAACCCAGCAGCAGCCGCGTCAGTGTCGTGTCGCCCGCCATTTCTCCGCACACCGCCACGGGTTTGCCGGCCTTCGCTGCACCCTGGATGATGCTCGAGACCAGCTGCAACACGGCCGGATGCAGCGGGTCGTAGAGGTGCGCGACGGCGTCGTCGGTGCGGTCGATGGCGAGCGTGTACTGGATCAGGTCGTTGGTGCCGATCGACAGGAAATCCAGCTTGCGCGTGAAGATGCCGAGCGACAGCGCGGCGGCCGGGATCTCGATCATGCCGCCGATCGGGATCGCCGGGTCGTAGCGGATGCCGTCCTGGTCGAGGCTGCGCTTGGCTTCGTCGATCAGGTGCAAGGTCTGGTTGAGTTCGTGCACACCGGAGAGCATCGGCACGAGAATCTTCACCTTGCCGTAGGCCGAGGCGCGCAGGATCGCGCGCAGTTGCCCGAAGAACATCAGCGGTTCCGCGAGGCAGAGGCGGATGGCGCGCAGCCCCAGCGCCGGATTGGTGGAGACACGCTCGGTGTCGAGCAGGGCCTTGTCGGCACCAAGGTCGAAGGTCCGGATCGTCACCGGCAGTCCTTCCATATCCTCGGCGACCCGGCGGTAGGCTTCGAACTGCTCGTCCTCGGTCGGCAGATCGCGCCGGTTGAGGTACAGGAACTCGGTGCGGAACAGGCCCACCCCGGCGGCGCCGTTGTCCTTGGCCTGGGCCACGTCGTCGGGCAGCTCGATGTTCGCCTGCAGCTCGATGCGCGTGCCGTCGAGCGTGGCCGAACGCGTGGTCTTGAGGCGCCGCAGCTTCTGGCGTTCGAGGTCCCACTCCTCCTGGCGCAGGCGATACTCGGCGAGCGTGGTCTCGTCGGGATTGACGATGACCACACCGTGCGTGCCGTCGACGATCAGCAGCTCTTCCTCGCGCACCAGGCGGCGCGCGTGGTGCAGCGCCACGATCGAGGGAATTCCCAGGCTGCGCGCGACGATCGCGGTGTGCGACGTCGTGCCGCCCACGTCCGTGATGAAGCTCGCGAACTTGTGCTGCTTGAACAGGATCACGTCCGCGGGCGACAGGTCGTGGGCCACCAGGATGCTGCCGTCCTCCGGCGTGGCGACGGTCGCGGCACTCGTGGTGTCGAGCAGCAGGGCGGCGAGTACGCGTTCAACCACCTGGACCACGTCGGTCTTGCGGCTGCGCAGGTACGGATCGTCGATCTCGTCGAACTGGGCGAGCAGCGCGTCCATCTGCTGCTTCAACGCCCACTCGGCGTTGCAGCGCTGGCTCGCGATCAGGGTCTTGGGGGTCACGGCGAGTGTTTCGTCGCCGAGGATCATCAGGTGGACGTTGAGGAACGCCTCGAACTCCGGCGGCGCATTGTCCGGAATGTCGCTCGCGAGATCGGACAGCTCGCGCCGGACCCGGGTGAGCGCCGTGTCGAAGCGCGCCTGCTCCTGCTCGATGCGGTTCGCCGGAATCTCGAGGTGTGGCACCTCGAGCTGGGCGTGCGACACCAGGTGCGCCCGCCCGATGGCGATGCCGCTGGAGACCGCGATACCTTGGAGAGTGAAGGACATGCAGGAATCAGGAGACGGGTGACAGGCAACAGTCTAGCCGGAGGGCGAGGCGGCGCGGCGCGTTTCGGTTGCCTGTTTCCTGAAACCGGTTACCTGCCTACTCGCTTTCTCCGAACTTGTCCGCGATCAGCTCCACCAATGCGGCCATGGCGTCGGCTTCGTCGGTGCCGTCGGTCTCGATCTCGATCTTCGAGCCCTTCGCCGCCGCCAGCATCATGACGCCCATGATGCTCTTTGCGTTCACGCGGCGGCCGTTGCGCGACAGCCAGACTTCGCACTGATACTTGCCGGCGAGCTGCGTCAGCTTCGCCGAAGCGCGTGCGTGCAGTCCCAGCTTGTTGACGATATCAACTTCCCGTCGCTGCATTCTCGATCGCCGGCGGCATGCGAAGCACCCCTTCGACGCCGCCCGACATGGCCTTGGCGACGACGGTCTTGAGCGGCTCGTTGCGGTAGGTCAGTGCCCGCACGAGCATCGGAAGATTGACACCCGCCACGCCCTCGACCCGGTTCGGGATCAGGAGGCGCGCAGCGATGTTGCCGGGGGTCGCGCCGTAGACGTCGGTCAGCACGAGCACGCCGGCGCCGCGGTCGAGTTGCTTCACGAGCCGCAGGGCCTGGGGCAGGATCTGCGCCGGATCGTCGTGCACGGTGACGCCCATCTGCATCAGCTGCGGCGGGCGGGTGCCCATGACGTGGCTGGCGCAGTGGATCAGGCTTTCGCCCAGGGTGCCGTGGGCGACGATGAGGATGCCGACCATGATGTCAGTACGATATTCGTAATCGCGATGGGCCAGCGGCCGGCGCAGCCGGGGCGCACGGGCCCCCTCGCATTAACATTTGAGGTGAGTAGCGCCGGGCCGCCCCTAGCTACTGACGCGCCCCCTCGGGGGGCAGCAACTGAAAGGAGCGTGGGGGCACATTGAACCTTGATGGAGAGGACGGGCAGATTCTACGCCCGGCGCTCCAGGGCATCCATTACCAGGGCAGGGGTATCGAAACCGGTCTGGTCGAGGATCTCGCGCATGCAGGTCGGGCTGGTGACGTTGACCTCGGTGAGGCAGTCGCCGATCACGTCCAGGCCGACGATCAGCAGGCCGTGGGCTTTCGCCACCGGTCCCACGCCTTCGGCGATTTCCCGATCCCGCGCGGACAGCGGTTGTGCGACCCCGGTACCGCCGGCGGCCAGGTTGCCCCGGGTTTCGCCGGCCTTGGGGATGCGTGCCAGCGCGTAGGGCACGGGCACGCCGTCGATCAGCAGAATACGTTTGTCGCCACGCACGATGTCGGGGATGAAACGCTGCGCCATGGCGGTCCGCCGGCCATGCAGGGTCAGCGTCTCGATGATCACGCCCACGTTCGGGTCATCGGCGCGGATGCGGAACACCGACGTCCCCCCCATGCCGTCCAGCGGTTTCAGGACGATGTCGCCGTGCTCCGCCAGGAAGGCGCGGATGGCGGTTTCCTGGCGGGTCACCAGGGTCGGTGCGGTGAACTGGGGAAAACGCGCGATCGCGAGTTTCTCGTTGAAGTCGCGCAAACTCCGCGGGCTGTTGTACACCCGCGCGCCACGCGCCTCGGCGAGCTCGAGCAGGAAGGTGCTGTAGAGATACTCGGTGTCGAACGGCGGATCCTTGCGCATCAGCACGGCGCCGAACCGAGCGAGTTCACCGGTCGACTCGCCGACGACGCGGTACCAGTCGTCCTCGCTGCCGGTGAGCTGCAGCTCGGTCGCTCGCGCTTCGACCTTGTTGCCGATCCAGGCGAGATCCTCCTGGAACAGCACGAACAGGCGATGTCCGCGCGCAGCGGCGGCACGCATCATCGCGAAGGAGGAATCCTTGTACGGCTTGATCGACTCGAGCGGATCGACGACGAAGGCGATGTTCACGCGACGACCGGGCCTAGGCGGCGGCTTCCAGCGCCGGTTCGGTGCGCTCCAGTTCGAGCGAGGCGGCGAGCAGGGCGAGCCGTGCGACGACCCCGTAGGAGTAGAAGCGGTTCGGCGGCGCGTGCGGCGACACGTCGAAATCGGGCTGCGAACAGTGCGTGTCGAAGGCGAGCGGCACGAAGTGCATCCCCGGCGCGTTCAGGTTCTCCTCCGGTCCGCGGTCGGTGTGCACGCGGTAGAAGCCACCCACCACGAAGTGGTCGATCATGTAGACCACCGGCTCGGCCACTGCCTCGTTCACGTTCTCGAAGGTCGGCACGCCTTCCTGCACCATCACGTTGGATACCTCGAGGCCTTCCTTGACCACGGCCATCTTGTTGCGCTGCTTGCGGTTGAGGCCCTTCACGTCGTCCGGGCTCTTCACCGACATGATGCCCATGCCGTAGGTGCCGGCGTCGGCCTTCACGATCACGAACGGTTGCTGGGAGATGCCGTACTCGCGGTACTTCGCCGCGGTACGCTTCAGGATGTCGTCGACCCAGCCTGCCAGACATTCCTCGCCGGTACGTTCCTGGAAGTTGATCTCGCCGCATACGCCGAAGTACGGGTCGATCAACCAGGGATCGATGCCGATCAGTTCGGCAAAATCCTTCGCGACTTCGCGGTAGGCGCTGAAGTGGTTCGATTTCAGGCGCGTCGACCAGCCGGCGTGCATCGGCGGGATGATCGGCTGGTCGATGCCTTCGAGGATCTTCGGAATGCCGGCCGACAGGTCGTTGTTGAGCAGGATCGTGCACGGATCGAACCCTGCGAGCTCCACGCGGCGACCGGAGCGCACGATCGGCTCCAGCAGGAGCTTGCGTTCATCGGGCAACGCCAGTTCGGTCGGCGCGGTGATCTCCGGAATCAGGGTGCCGACCCGCACCTTCATGCCGGCCTGGCGCAGGATCGACTGCAGCGTCGCCACGTTCTGCAGATAGAACGTGTTGCGTGTGTGGTTCTCGGGCACGAGCAGCACGCCGCGTGCGTCGGGACAGATCTTCTCGACCGCGACCATGATCGCCTGCACGCACAACGGCATGAACTCGGGCGCGAGATTGTTGAAGCCGCCCGGGAAGAGGTTGGTGTCGACTGGTGCCAGCTTGAACCCGGCGTTGCGCAGATCCACCGAAGCGTAGAAGGGTGCTGCGTGCTCGAGCCATTGCGAGCGCAGCCAGTGTTCGATGGTCGGCTGAGCGTCGAGGATCTGCCGCTCCAGTTCGAGCAGCGGTCCGGTGAGGGCGGTGACGAGATTGGGAACAGTCATGAGTGCGATGCGCGCCACGTCCTGCGGGGTGGATGAGTCGGCGGAGTATAGCCCACGAGTTTTTTCGACAACCCCGATCGAATCATGGTTTGCGGTCGCAGCATGAACGGTGCTTGACAGCCGAAAACGACGGGGAGTACAAAGCCACTCGCACGAAACAAAGGTTCGCCGCAGTTATCAGCGTGCCGTAGGGCTTTTTCCCCCGCGAGCGGTGAACGACCTATAACTAGATCTACACAGTCACTGGAGGAGTCGATGGCGGAGTCACTCGCCTCACGCATCGACCGCATGTTCGCGCGCGACCGGATCATGGCGCTGCTGTTCGTGGCCCTGCTCTGGCTGGTCACGGGTTTCGTCTACTTCGCGGTGGACGCGCTCGTCGCGAACGGCGGCATACGCATAGCACTCGCAATTGCGGCGCTGTTTCTGCTCGCCTTCAACACCGCCTCGATCCTCGCGATGATCCGTCACTATCGCGAGGACAAGGAACACATCTACGGTCTGGACATCCGCCACCTGGACGAGAACCGCTCGCGCTAGGTGGCGCATTCGCGCTCCGATGGACTGGGGTCCGGTGCGAACCGATTCGATGGTCAGGGGTTACGAGAGGAGGGGAACATGGCGCAGCACTACGCGCCCCCGAAGCAAGGGGGCATGGGTCAGTTCATCGACAGCATCCTGCTCATGGTACTGGTGTTCATCTGCCTGTTGGCACCGGTCTACCTGAAGGCGGACCACAGCGCGGCACCGCCCGAGGAGGCGAAGGAGGAAGCGACGAAGGTCGAGGCGACCTGGCAGGGGCTCGGGCAGACGCCGGTACAGGCGCAGCAGTGGGAAAAGCTCGGCCACACACCCGAGACCGCGAAACCGATCATCGATAACCGCTTCGACTACGCCGTCGATCCGATGGCGTTGATCGTCACCATCGCCGTCATCGTCGGCTACTTCGTGTTCGTGTTCCGCATCTCCGACCGGGAGTACCGCGAGGTGGTGCGCGAGCGCTTTGGCGACGGCGGCAACTAGAGCAGGAGAGACGGCATGGATGCCTGGGATCTGTTGAGCTACGCGGCATGGGCGGTATCGGCCCTGCTGTTCATCTGGATGCTGGCGGACGCCTGGGGTGTCGGCCGGAACTTCGACGAGGATTTCCTGCTGTCGTCGCGCGAAGGCGAGGAATAGCGGGTCTAGCGTCAGGGGAGAGACGATGAGTGAGGCAACGACGGCAGCGGGCAGCGCATCCGGACAACCGACGCGCATCGCCTTGCTCAAGGTGCTGGGCCCGGTGCACGTGTGGGCCCTCGGCGTGGGCATCGTGCTGGTGGGCGAGTTCATGGGTTGGAACTTCTCCGTCGGCAAAGGCGGAGCCTACGGGTCGCTCATCGCGTGCTGGGTGGTCGGTCTGCTCTACACCTGTGTCGCGATGATCGACTCCGAAGTCACGTCCACGGTGGCGGCGGCGGGTGGGCAATACACGCAGGCGAAGCACATCGTGGGGCCGTTGATGGCCTTCAACGTGGGTCTGTATCTTGTGATGGCGTACACGATGCTGGAAGCCGGCGATGCCCTCGTGGTCGGCGACCTCATGAAGGCGGTGGCCGGCGAACTCGGCCACGCCGATCTCGATCCCCGGCCGTTCGTGGTGCTGTCGATCGCGCTCCTCGCGTGGCTCAACTACCGTGGCGTGTTCATGACCCTCACCGTGAACTTCGTGATCACGGCGGCGGCGTTCCTCGCGATCGTCATCCTGTTCGTGGGCGTGTCGCCCTGGGAGCCTGCCAAGGTGTTGCTCCACAAGGACCTCCTGGTAGATCTGCCCTACGGCTGGATCGGCGTGATCGCGGCCATGCAGTTCGCCATGTGGTACTACCTCGGCATCGAGGGCACGTGCCAGGCGGCAGAGGAAGTGCGCTCCGCCGGTCGCTCGATTCCGCTCGGCACCATGAGCGGCATGATCACGCTGCTGATCGCCGCGTCGCTCACGTGGTACGTCGCCGCCGGACTGATGCCGTGGGAGTATCTCGGGCAGGCGATCACGCCGCTGTATGACGCGGCCAAGCTCACAGGCAGCGGCACGCTGCAGGTGATCCTGTTCGTGGGCACGATCTTCTCGGCCATCGCATCGGCCAACGGTTGCATCAACGACGCGTCACGCGCGTGGTTTTCCATGGGGCGCGATCGCTATCTGCCCACGTGGTTCGGCGCGGTGCATCCGCGCTACCGCACGCCGTACCGGGCAATCCTGTTCCTGATTCCGATTGCGGTGGTGTTCGCCTTCCAGGCGCCGCTCGACCAGGTGATCAGCTTCTCGATCCTGTCGGGCCTGCTCGGCTACACCTTCATGTCGTTCAACATGATGAAATTCCGCAAGCAGTGGCCGCTCGGCAGCATCAAGCGCGGATACGTGCATCCGTTCCATCCGCTGCCTGCCATCGTGCTGCTGGTGCTGTGCATCGCCACGTACTTCGCGACGTTCCTCGGCTACGGCGCGACGCTGGTGGCGGTGATGGCGTTCTACATTCTCGCTTCCGCCTGGTTCGTGTTCCATCGCTACAAGTTCGTGCGGCGCGGCGACCAGTTCACCATGCCGTGGCCCCGGCCGAAGGGCTATTGACCCGTCCAACGTGGAGGTATCGCCATGATCCGGAAGATCCTCTGTGCCACTGACGGGTCCACGGCTTCTGCGAAGGCCGTGGACGCGGCGGTCGAACTGGCTTCGCAACTCGGGGCGGCACTCACCTTCGTCACGGTCGAACGCGTCACGGTGGAGAAGGCCGCCAATTCGGCGTTCTGGGATTCCCAGGTGCTCGACTTGGCGGTTGCCCAGACGCATCGCGATCTGTCCGCGGCCGCCGCAAAAGCCCGCAACGCCGGCCTCACGCAGGTGCAGTGTGTCACGACCCAGGGCGGCAACGTCGCTGCCGCCATCATCGACTACGCCGAGAAGAACGGCTTCGACCACATCGTCACCGGTTCGCTGGGGCGCACCGGCCTTGCGCGACTCATGCTCGGTTCGGTTGCCGCCGACGTCGTGGCCAAGGCGCACTGTCCCGTGACGGTGGTGCGCTGAAGGCGCGTTGTTCGTGCGCTGGGATGTGGTTCTGCTGGGCGCCGCGTTGGCCGGCGCCCTGGCGTGGCAGGCGCGGCGCGACCAGGCGCGGGTGCGAGCATGGCGCGCGCAGTTGTTCGACGGTTGCAGCATGCTGTTGGCGCGGCCTGCGATCCGCATCGACCGCACCGGATGGCCGGTCCTGGAGGGCACGTCGGAGGGCATGCCGGTCACCTGCAGTCTGATCTTCGACGATCTGGGATACCGCAAGCTGCCGGTCCTCTGGCTATCCGTGACGATTGCGGTCCGGGTTGGGGTCGATGCTGCATTCGACGCGCTGGCGCGCGAGCAGGGTACGGAGTTCTTCTCACCGGCCGCCGACCTGCCGGTGCGCCTGTCGCTGCCGGGTGCCTGGCCGCGCCATGTGAGCCTGCGGGCGGATCGAGAGAGCACGCTGCCCATGGCGATGGCAACGATGGGCGCGCAGTTCTTCCAGTCTCCGCAAGCCAAGGAGATCGTGGTGTCGCCGAAAGGCGTGCGCCTGTTGAGTCTCCTGGCTGAAGGCCGCCGAGCGGAGTACTTGATGTTGCGGCGGCCGCGCTTCGACCTGGACCGGATCGATCCGGCCGCGGTCGCCGCGCGATTGGCCGACGCGCGCGTGCTTGTTCAGGCGCTGGGCACTGCGTCCGATGAACAGCGCCGCGCCGCCTGACGTTGACTACCTCCCGACAGGCCTGCGGCCTCTCGCCGATGGCAGGCCCGGCGCGGACCAGGATGAAACGGCCTCCGTGCGTAATTCGTTCGCTGACCCCCGAGGGAGCGCATCAGCGGCTTGGGGCGCTCTGGCGCCACCCATGTCGAGGTCTCTTGTGAGAGGGCCCGCCCGCCCCGGTCGCCGGCCCATTGCGATGGCGCACACCGTACCGACATGACCCGCAGCCCGCCGCACCCATTGGTGGTGATGGTCGTGGCAGCGCTGCTGCCGGGCATGGGCCAGGTCATGAACGGCATGACCGCCCGTGCGCTCACGTTCATCTTCTTCATGTTCATGCTCGGCATGGTGAGCTGGCATCTCACCACCCCCGCGCATTCGTTCGTGGGCCGGCACGCCGGCGGTTTCCTCGTGTACGCCATCTCCGTGGTGGACGCCTATCGGCTGGCACGCTGGCGCTACGAACTGCATCGGGCCCGGCTCGCGCATCCCTGAGGCAGCCGCCGGCGGCGGCACGTTGACGCTGCCCCTGCTGGCGTTCATCATATGCACGAAAGATTCACGGCAAGAATCATCGTCCGTCGCCGGTAACCGCCGCCCGCCCCGCCTTTCCCGCCTCGATGCCGTATCAGCTCCTGCGCTTCGCATTCGCCTCGAAACATCCCGAACCCCGGATGTTCCGGACGCCCGAGCGCCTGAAGAACGCCTACGACGCCGTGATCATCGGCGCCGGCGGCCACGGACTGGCGTCGGCCTACTACCTCGCGCGCGATCACGGGATGACCAATGTGGCGGTGCTCGAGCGCGGCTATATCGGCGGCGGCAACACCGGCCGCAACACCACGATCATCCGCTCGAACTACCTGACGCCCGAGGGCGTGGCGTTCTACGACCAATCGGTGCGGCTGTGGCAGGACCTCTCGCAGGATTTCGACCTCAACCTGTTCTATGCCACCCGCGGGCACTTCACGCTGGCGCACACCGACTCCGCCGTGCGCACCATGCGCTGGCGTGCGGAGGTGAACAAGCATTTCGGCGTCGACAGCGAACTGGTCGGTCCGGACGAAGTCAGGAAGGCGGCGCCGCAGATCGACATCACGTGCGGCGGGCACGCACCCATTCTCGGTGCGCTGTATCACGCGCCGGGCGCCATCGCACGGCACGATGCGGTGGCCTGGGGCTACGGCCGCGGTGCCGATCAGCGCGGCGTGGAGATCCATCAGCAGACCGAGGTGCTCGGCATCAACGTCGAGAGCGGCAAGGTCACCGGGGTCCGCACCACCAAAGGCGACATCGCGACCCCGCGGGTGCTGTCGGCCGTGGCGGGGTTCACGCCGCGGGTCACGGACATGGTCGGCTTGCGCACGCCGATCTACATCCATCCGCTGCAGGCGATGGTCACCGAACCGATGAAGCCGTGGCTCGATCCGATCCTGGTGTCCGGCAGCCTGCACGTGTACGTGAGCCAGTCGGCGCGCGGCGAACTGGTGATGGGCGCATCGCTCGATCCCTACGAGCTGCATGCCACGCGCTCGACCCTCGATTTCGTCGAGGGGCTCGCCGCACACATGCTCGACATGTTCCCGTTCCTCTCGAACGCGCGGGTGAACCGGCAGTGGGCGGGCATGGCCGACATGACGCCGGATTTCGCGCCCATCATGGGGACCACGCCGGTGGAAGGGTTCTATCTCGACGCAGGTTGGGGCACCTGGGGCTTCAAGGCGACCCCGGTGTGCGGCAAGACCATGTCGTGGACCGTGGCCAACGGCCGCAATCATGAATTGATCAAGGGCTTCAATCTCTCGCGGTTCGAGCGCTACGAGCTCACCGGCGAGAAAGGCGCAGCGAGCGTGGGTCACTAACATGCGACAGCCGGCACATTCGTCCGCTGAACAGAAGCTCTCAGCGCGGAGGACGCGAGGGAAAACCGAATCCTTCGTCTTCAGGTTTTGCTTCTCCTCCGCGGTGGGCGCCTCAGGTTGTCGGGGCTTCGGGACATGAAGATCCTGACCTGCCCCGTCAATGGTCCGCGGCCGGTCTCGGAGTTCGCGTACGGTGGTGAAGTGCGCCCCATGCCGGACGGGGCGACCTGTACCGACCGCGAATGGGCCGACTACGTGTTCAATCGCAGCGGCGTTCCGGGCGTGAAGATCGAGTGGTGGTACCACATCGCGAGCGGCACGTGGTTCTACGCCGAGCGCGACACGGTGGCGGATCGTGTGATCCGCACGTGGCTGCCCGCATGAGCTCGCGCCTGCCACCCGTCACCGGGGAATGGATCGACCGTTCGCGCGGCGTCGATTTCACGTTCGATGGCCGTGCGTATCGCGGCTGTGCCGGCGATACACCCGCCAGCGCGCTGTGGGCCGCCGACGTGCACGTGCTCGGTCGCAGCTTCAAGTACCACCGGCCGCGCGGTGTGCTGTCGCTGGCGAACCACGACGTGAACACGATGATGCAGGCGGGCGCCCGGCTCAATCTGCGTGCCGACGTCGAGCCGCTCGAGCAAGGCATGGCGCTCACCAGCGTCAATACCGCGGGCGGTGCATCCGGCGACCGGCTGCGCATCCTGAACGCGCTCGGCGGCTTCCTGCCGGTGGGTTTCTACTACAAGGCATTCCATCGGCCGAAGGCGCTGTTTCCCTTCTGGGAGCGGGTGTTCCGCCGCATGACGGGCCTCGGTACGCTCGACTTCGGCGCGCCCCACATCCGCACGCCGAAGCGCTACGACTTCTGCGATGTCCTGGTCGTGGGTGCCGGTCCTGCAGGGCTGCATGCGGCGCTCGCCGCCGGGCGGGCCGGCGCCAAGGTCGTGCTGGTGGACGAGAATGCGCGCATCGGCGGATCGCTTGGTTATCAGCGCGGCGGTTCCATCGAAGGTTTCGAGATGTTGCGCGATCTCGAGCGCGACCTTGCCGATCTCCCCAACGTGTCGGTGCGTCCCGGTACGCTGGCCGCGGGGTACTACGCCGACCACTGGATCCCGCTGGTGGACGCGCAGCGCATGACCAAGCTGCGCCCCCGCGCGGTGATCGTGGCCGGCGGCGCGTTCGAGCAGCCGGCGGTGTTCCGCAACAACGATGCGCCGGGTGTCATGCTCGCTTCCGCGGCCCAGCGATTGTTGTATCGCTACGCCGTCAAGCCGATGGACAAGGCGCTGGTGCTGACCGCCAATGCCGACGGCTATCGCGCGGCGCTCGACCTGATGGCCCATGGCGTCGCGATCGCGGCCGTCGCGGACCTGCGTGCCGACGGCGAGCCGAGTGCGCTCTCGATGCGAGTGAAGCAGGTGGGCATCCCGGTGCTCAAGAGCCACTGCGTGCTGGAGGCCGAGGCCGTCGGTGACAGGCTGGTGGCCGCCACCGTGTGCCCGACCGGGGCCGACGGCAAGCCCGACACGGCGTCACCGCAGAAGTTCGCGTGCGACGGGCTGGTGATGAGCGTGGGCTGGGCTCCGGCGGCGGCCCTGCTGTATCAGGCCGGCGCGAGCATGCGCTACGACACGACCACGCACCAGTTCGTCCCCGAGCGCTTGCCTGCCGGCGTGTTCGCCTGCGGGCGCGTGAACGGGGTGTACGCGCTCGATTCGCGCTGCGAGGACGGTGAGCGGGCCGGGACGGAAGCCGCACGCCATCTCGGTTTCGACACGCCCGAGCGCAGTTTCTCGATCGCGCCCGAGCGCTCGCCGCCATCGCATCCGTGGCCAATCGTCGAACATCCCGCCGGCAAGAACTTCGTGGATTTCGACGAAGACCTGCATCTGCGCGACTTCCACAATGCCGCGCAGGAAGGCTTCGACAACATCGAGCTCATGAAGCGCTACACGACGGTGGGCATGGGCCCATCCCAGGGCAAGCATTCGAACATGAACGCGATCCGCGTCCTCGCGCGGATTCGCGGTGTCTCGCCCGGTGAAGTGGGCACGACGACCGCCAGGCCGTTCTTCCATCCGGTGCCGTTGTCGCACCTGGCCGGGCGGGGTTTCAACGTGCATCGCGAAACGCCGCTCCACAGCCGGCACGATGGCCTCGGTGCCGTCTGGATGCAGGCTGGTGTCTGGCTGCGGCCCGAGTATTACGCCCTGCCGGGCAAGCGCAAGAGCGAGATCGTGCGCGACGAGGCGCGCGCGGTGCGCGACGCGGTCGGTCTCATCGACGTGGGCACGCTCGGCAAGATGGAGCTGTACGGGCCGGACGCGGGTGCATTCCTGGAACGGGTGTACACCGCAAAGTTCTCCGGCATGAAGCCGGGCACCACACGCTACGCGGTGATGCTGGACGAAAGCGGCGTGGTCATCGACGACGGCGTGGTGGCGCGGTTGTCCGAGCAGCACTTCTACTTCACGACGACCACGACGGGTTCGACCACCGTCTATCGCGAACTGCAGCGCTGGAACGCACAGTGGAATCTCGAAGTGGGCATCGTCAACGCGACCGGTGCCTTCGCCGCCATGAACCTTGCCGGCCCGAAGGCACGGGCGGTGCTGCGCAAGTTGACGTCACTCGATCTGTCGAACGAGGCCTTTCCGTATCTTGCGCTGCGCGAAGCCGATGTGGCCGGCGTGCCGGCGCGCCTGATGCGCGTCGGCTTCGTCGGCGAACTCGGCTACGAGATCCACGTGCCGGCCGACCGCGCGGCGCGCGTCTGGGACGCCCTGATGGAGGCCGGCCAGGACGATGGGATCCGTCCCTTCGGGGTCGAGGCGCAGCGCCTGCTGCGACTGGAGAAAGGCCACATCATCATCGGGCAGGACACCGACGGCCTCACGCAACCGGACGAAGCCGGACTCGAATGGGCGGTGAAGGTCGACAAGCCGTTCTTCGTGGGCAAGCGGAGCGTTGAGATCGTGCGCAAGAACGGGCCGCGGCAGAAGCTCGTCGGCTTCGAGCTCGATGCCATCGGCGCCTCGACCGCACCGCGCGAATGTCATCTGGTCGTGCGCAATGGCGCGATCGCCGGGCGGGTCACCAGCATCGCCTGGAGCGACACGCTGGGCAAGCACGTGGGTCTGGCCTTCGTGGCCCCCGACATGACCGAGCTCAACTCGCCGTTCTTCATCCGGGCCGACGGCGGCACCATGGTGCAGGCGCGCGTGGTGCCCACGCCGTTCTACGACGCCGAAGGCCTGCGGCAGAAGGTGGTGGACTGATGGCAGCCGCGCTGCGTTCGAGTCCCCTGGCCCACGCCTTGGCCACCTTGCATCCTGAATGGATCGAGGTGGCTGGCATGCCGCTCGCGTCGAAGCTGCGCGACGATCGCCCCGATCGCAGCGCGAAACTCGGCATCTGCGATCTGTCGGCGTTGCCGCGGATCGGGCTCAAGGGTCCGGGTGCTGCCGATTGGTTGTCCGCGCGCGGAGTACCGGTCCCCGACCAGCCGAACACCTGGTCAGCGCTGGAAGGTGGCGGTGCGGTGGCGCGCCTCGCACGCACCGAGTTCCTGGTCGAGGACGGATTCTCCGGCAAGGCGGTGGCGCGGCTCGCGCCGGACCTGAAGCCGGGATCGCCCGGCGTCTACCCGGTACCGCGGCAGGATTGCGCCCTCGCGCTCACCGGAGAGCTGGTGAACGAACTGCTGGTCCAGACCTGCAACGTCGATTTCACCGCGCAGACGCGCGACGCACGCGTCGTCACGCTGACCCTGATGGTGGGCGTGTCGGTCACCGTGTTGCAGCAACGCCTGGCGGGAACCGATTGCTGGCGCCTGTGGTGCGACGGCACCTCGGGCCCTTACCTGTGGGAAACGTTGACGGGCATCGCCGCGGAACTGGGCGGAGGTGCCGTCGGATTCGCGAGCGCGTTCCCGGACGCGCAACTTCAGAACCTCCAATGATTCATCGCACCAGAAGGGGAAGATGACCATGACACCGGCGCAGGCGAAGAAGCTCTTCAAGGACGAGAACATCCAGTACATCCTGGCGCAGTTCGTGGACATCCACGGTGCCGCCAAGGCGAAGGCCGTGCCGGTGGAGCACCTCGAGATGGTGCTCACCGACGGCGCCGGCTTCGCTGGCTTCGCGCTGTGGGGCTTCGGCATGGGACCGCAAGGCCCCGACTACATGGCGGTGGGCGATCTCGACACGCTCCAGCCGATTCCCTGGATGCCCGGGTTCGCGCGCATGGCCACGTGGGGCCACGTGAAGGGCAAGCCCTATCCCTACGATTCGCGGCTCGCGCTCAAGAACGCGACCGACCGGCTGAAGGCCAAGGGCCTCACGCTCTACACCGGGATCGAACCGGAATTCATGCTGCTCAAGCGCCGGCCGGACGGCAGCGTCGGACCCTGCGACGACACCGACTCGCTCGAGAAGCCCTGCTACGACTACAAGGGGCTCGCGCGCAGCGCCGAGTTCCTGACCCGGATCACCGGGGCATGCCGCAAGGTCGGGATCGACGTCTACCAGATCGACCACGAGGACGCGAACGGCCAGTTCGAGGTGAACTACACCTACGCCGACGCAATGACGACGGCCGACCGGCACATCTTCGTCAAGATGGCGGCGAGCGAGATCGCGAACCAGCTCGGCCTGATCGCCACGTTCATGCCGAAGCCGTTCTCGAATCGCACCGGGTCCGGAGCGCATTTCCACCTGTCGATCGGCGACGGCAAGACGAAGAACCTGTTCTACGACACCAAGGACAAGCGTGGCCTGGGACTCTCGAAGATGGGCTACCACTTCATGGGCGGCCTGCTGCATCACGCGCGCGGTCTCACGGCCATCTGCGCGCCGACGGTGAATTCATACAAGCGTCTCGTGGTGGGTCGTGCACTGTCCGGGGCCACCTGGGCGCCGGCGTACGTGACCTACGGCGACAACAACCGCACCTGCATGGTCCGCATTCCCTACGGACGTCTGGAGATGCGCCTGCCGGATGCCGCGGTGAATCCCTACCTCGCCAGTGCTGCCATCATCGCCGCGGGCATGGACGGGGTCGAGAAGAAGATGGATCCGGGCGAGCCCAACAACACCAACCTGTACGAGTGGACCGACGCCCAGCTGAAGAAGGCCGGCATCGACGTGCTGCCGCAGAGCCTCGCCGAATCGGTCGATGCGCTCGAGGCCGACAAGGTGCTGTGCGAAGGTCTCGGCAAGGACCTCGCGGCGGAGTTCATCCGGTTGAAGCGGATGGAATGGATCGAGTACCAGCGCCATGTGTCGGGCTGGGAAGTGGAACGCTATCTCGAGTTCTTCTAGACGGAACTCGCGGCCAGAAAAGGAGTTCGATCATGTGCGGAATCGTGGGATTGCTGGTGAAGAACCCGGCCATGCGCGGCCGATTGGGTGAACTGATGGTGCCGATGCTGGAGGAGATGGCCTCGCGCGGTCCGGAATCGGCCGGGCTCGCGGTGTTCACCGACCGCCTGCCCGAGACCGATCGCAAGTACAGCCTGTACGCGCCCGCCTGGGATTACGACTGGGCGCCGTTCGAAGCGGACTTCATCAAGCGCTTCGGCACCGAAGCGCAGATGGCGGTCAAGGGCAACCATGCGGTGCTCACGTGCGACGAACCGGCGGATGCCGTCAAAGCGTGGACGCGGCAGAACTATCCGGCGCTGCACGTGCTCTCGGCCGGTCGCCGCATCGACATCTACAAGGACATCGGCCATCCGGCCGACATCGCGAAGCGCTACGATTTCCCGAAGCTGACCGGCACCCATGTGGTCGGACACACCCGCATGGCGACCGAATCGGCGGTGACGCCGGATCGTGCGCATCCGTTCACCGCGGGCGAGGATTTCTGTCTGGTGCACAACGGCACCATCTCCAACCCCTTCATGGTCCGGCGCAAGCTCGAGCACCGCGGCATCCGGTTCGAGACCGACAACGATACCGAAGCCGCCACGCGCTTTCTCGAGTGGCGCACGCGCGAAGGCGACACGCTCGAGCAGGCGTTGCGCAAGGGCTTCGAGGAACTGGACGGCTTCTACACCTTCCTGATCGGCACCGACAACCAGCTGGCGCTGGTGCGCGATGCGTTCGCCTGCAAGCCGGCGATCGTGGCCGAGACCGACGACTACGTGGCCATCAGCTCGGAGTTTCGCGGGCTCGCCCATCTGCCGGGCGTGAACGACGCGAAGCTGTTCGAACCGATGCCCGAGGAGCTCTACGTATGGACAGTCTAGCGATCGAGAAGCGGACCACCATGGACAAGACCTTCGACCTGGCGAAAGCCTCGGTGCGCGAGCTGAATCAGTTCCTGCATCACGATCTGGCCGGCAGCGGCATCAAGCACATCGACGTGCTCAATCCGAACGGCAGCCACAGCATCGCCGTCGGCGTGAACCACGCGGTGGACATCGACATCCGCGGCCAGGGCGGTTATTACGTCGGCGGCATGAACAAGTTCGCCAACATCACGGTGCACGGCAACGTGGGCTGGGGAGTGGCCGAGAACATGATGTCCGGCTCGGTGCGGGTGAAGGGTTTCGCTTCGGAATCCGCCGGCGCGACCGGCCATGGCGGTACGTTGATCATCGAGGGCGACGCGAGCCTGCGCTGCGGCATCTCCATGAAAGGCATCGACATCGTCGTCGGCGGCCGGGTCGGCAACTACTCCGCCTTCATGGCGCAGGCAGGGCGGCTCGTGATCTGCGGCGACGCCGGCGATGCGCTGGGCGATTCGCTGTACGAAGCGGTGATCTACGTGCGCGGGAAGATCAAGTCCCTGGGGGCGGATGCGCAACAGGAGCCCATGACTGCCGCCGATCATGCTGCCGTCGCCGAGTTGCTGAAGCGTGCCGGCTTCCCTTACGACCCCACCGAGTTCAAGCGTGTGGCGTCCGCCCGTTCCCTCTACCACTGGAACGCCGACGCCAACCAGGAGTACTGACATGAACAAACCAGTCGAACACGCTGCCCAAGCGCCGAAGCGCATCCAGCGGGAGGAGTCTGCCGGCTTCGACCGCACCGTCATCGACTACATCCACAACGCTGCTGCCCATGGCTTGTACGAGATCCGCGGGCTCGGAGCGAAGCGGAAGCTGCCGCACTTCGACGATCTGGTTTTCCTCGCGGGTTCGGTGTCGCGCTATCCGCTGGAGGGCTATCGCGAGAAGTGCCACACGAAAACCGTGCTCGGGACGCGCTTCGCCAGGAAACCGGTGGAGTTGGACATCCCCATCACGTTCGCCGGCATGAGTTTCGGCTCGCTGTCGGCGCGCGTGAAGGAAGCGCTCGGACGGGCGGCCACGGAACTCGGTACGTCCACCACCACCGGCGACGGCGGCATGACGCAGGAAGAGCGGCAGTCGTCGAAGACACTCGTCTACCAGTGCCTGCCGTCGCGCTACGGCTTCAATCCCGACGACGTGCGCCGGGCCGATGCGATCGAAGTGGTGATCGGCCAGGGCGCCAAGCCGGGCGGCGGTGGCATGCTGCTCGGGCAGAAGGTGAATCCGCGCGTCGCGAAGATGCGCACCCTGCCCGAGGGTATCGACCAGCGCTCGGCCTGCCGCCATCCCGACTGGACTGGTCCCGACGATCTCGTGATCAAGATCAACGAACTGCGCGAGATCACCGACTGGCAGGTGCCGATCTACGTGAAGATCGGCGCCACCCGCGTCTACAACGACGTGAAGCTCGCGGTGCACGCCGGCGCCGACGTGGTGGTGGTGGATGGCATGCAAGGGGGTACCGCCGCCACGCAGTCGGTGTTCATCGAACACGTGGGCATTCCGACCCTGGCAGCATTGAGGCAGGCGGTCGAGGCCCTCGAGGAACTCGACATGCGCGGCAAGGTGCAACTCGTCATCTCCGGCGGCATTCGCACCGGAGCCGACGTGGCGAAGGCCCTGGCGCTCGGTGCCGATGCCGTTTCGGTGGGGCAGGGCACGCTGATCGCGCTGGGCTGCAATCACGAATCGTACTTCCAGGCCGGTGCAAACCACTCCGCCGAAGAGGACTACGCGAAACTCGGTACGGCGCCCGGCTATTGCCATCACTGTCACACCGGCAAGTGCCCGGTGGGGATCACCACGCAGGACTCGATCCTGGAGCAGCGTCTCGATCCGGCGGTGGGCGCTAAGCGCCTCAAGAACTACTTCAAGACGATGAACATGGAGCTCACCACGGTGGCGCGTGCGTGCGGCAAGTCGAACGTGCACCATCTGGAACGCGAGGACCTGGTGGCACTCACCATCGAAGCTGCCGCCATGGCGCGGGTACCTCTGGCCGGCACCAGCTGGATACCCGGTGTGACGCCTGCCTGACTAGCGGGGCCCGGCGCGCCCGGGCCCCGGTCAGGACGCGCTACAGCGTGAACGTGAAGTGCGCGATCAGGACGACGGCGACACCGGCCGCCAGCGTCACGTACGGAAGAATGCCGGCCTTGCGTTCCGAGAGAGTCTGACCCTCGAGCCCGAGGTCCGCCAGCATGTGGTCGGGGAATCGGCCGCGATCCTGGACGTAGTGGCGATACCAGAACACCGGCACGATCAGCAGGGCCGCGATCAGGCCGAACCAGAGCGCATTCGGGTTCCAGACCTTGGCACCGGCGCCCATGAAGCCGGCGTTGACGAAGGCGAACAACGCTCCGAGCGCCAGCAGCAAGTTGGGTGCACGGAAAGGCCGCTTGATGTGGCCATTGTCGATGCGATGGATCCAGCCCGCGTTGAGGTTGAGGAAGTTGAAGATGATGTAGCCGCAGTTGGAAATGGCGAGGATCGTGAAGTAGCTCGCGGCGTCGGACGAGGCGAACGTGAGCAGGATCAGGTTGAAGCCGAGGTCGGTCCACATGGCCCGGGTGGGCGCGCCATGCACGTTCACGTGGGAGAGGTACTTCGGCAGCCAGCCGTCCACGGAACCCTGATAGAGGGTCCTCGACGAACCCGCCATGGCGGTCATGATGCTCAGGATCAGCGCGAGGATCATCAGCATCTGCAGCAGGCCGTTGATGAACGGGCCGCCGCGTACCATCGTCGCCATGGCCTCGGCCACGCCGGAGCCGTCCACGATCGGGGTGGCGAGCATGCCTTCGAGCCCCAGCACACCCTGGAACGTGAAGGGCACCAGCGTGAACAGCACGAGGCACAGCAGGCCCGAAAAGAAGATCGCCTTGAACGTGTCCTTCGCCGGGTCGCGGAACTCGCTCGTGTAGCAGATCGCTGTCTCGAAGGCGTAGGTGGACCACGCGGCGATGAACATGGCACCGAACACGAGCGTGAACCCGGTGATGTTCCACGAGCCCGGTTTCGCCTCGTACGGTGCCGCCAGCGGCGCCAGCGGAGAGAAGTTGTTCCAGTCCACCGCGCCGTTGAGCAGCGGGACGACGCCGACGATCAGCATCGGCAGGATCACCAGGATGCCGATCCACATCTGCACGCGGGCAGTGCCGAGGACTCCTCGATGCTGGATCGCGAACACCAGCAGCATCAACGCAGCCCCGATGAAGAACGTCGCGTTGAGGGCGATGTCCACTACCCCCGGAATCTGGAAGCTCACCAAGGCCCAGGTGCGGATGGCGGGCGTGAGCGCCGCCACCGCGTCCTCGGGCTTGGCACCTGCATTGGCGGCGAGCCACTGCTGCACCGCGGCCGAGTCGGCCGCCGGGATCGGTGCGATGGCATTCAGCATGTAACCGGCGGCGATGGAACACCCGAGCGACAGCACCGGTGTCCACGCGAGCCAGTTGCACCAGACCGACAGCGGCGCGATCAGCTTGCCGTAGCGCAGCCAGGCCGTGGCGCCGTAGATCGAAGCGCCGCCGGACTTGTTCGGGAACAGCCCGGCGATCTCGGCATAGGTGAACGACTGGATGAAGCCCATGACCATGGACAGGATCCAGATCATGAACGCGAAGGTCCCGACGTTGCCGGCGATGCCGCCGATGGAAAAGAGGACGAGGGCGGGCACGCCGCTCGCGATCCAGAATGCACCGGTCCAGTTGATATTGCGATGCAGCTGACCGGCGGCTGCCGCCGCCACGGTGGCACTCGTTGCGCTCATCAGGTAGGTCTCCCTTGGGTCATCTTGCGCACGCCGACACATGCTCCCCGCTCGGCTGCAACGTGGAGCACCGATCTTTCCGTGATGGTGGGCACGGCGTGGCAGGTGAAGACCGTGGAACGTTCCGAGCCAACCGACGCGCGCACCACCCCGTGCCGGATACCCCTGGCGCCCGGATCGAACCGCCGGTCCCGACGCTCGCGCGAGACCTGCTGCCGATTCTTTTCTTTTTTCCTGACAGGAAATATAGTGACAGAAAACAGCGCATCGTCAATCGATCCTTTTGCGCGCTTAGCACACGGCCACGCAGGACCCGCTGATCGTTTCGAATGAGAGACCACCATGGCTGAGGCGAAGACGCGGTCCGGCTCCGGGTTGCAGGGGGCGGGCAAGGGATGGGGCCGCGAGGCCCTTCCGTTCGAGCGGCGCGGGCAGCATCTGCACGCCGGAGCAGGACCGCTGGCCGGACCGGCTCCGGCCGCGCTCGAGCACACGGCCTGACGCGACCGGCGGGTGAGACGGGCGGACCATGTCCTCGTTGCGCACCGATGCGGTGGGTCAGGACGCGGCCGCCGTCGACGCGGCGCAACTGCGGCGAGCTTTCGGCATGTTCGCAACAGGAGTCACGATCATTACCGCTGCCCACCCCGGCGACGGATTGCTGGGAATCACGGTGAACTCGTTCCATTCGGTTTCCCTGGAACCGCCGCTGGTCCTGTTCAGCCTCGCGCGCACCTCCTTCACCCTGCGTCCCTTCCTCGAGACCCCGGGTTTCGTCGTCAACGTCCTGCGCGAGGACCAGCGGGCGTTGTCCCATCGTTTCGCCCGCACCGGCGACGACAAGTGGATCGGCGTGAGCCACCGGCCGTCGGAGCTCGGCGCGCCCATTCTCGAAGGTACCGTCGCGAGCTTCGAGTGCACCCACCACGCTCAGTACGACGGCGGTGACCACATGATCATCCTTGGCCGTGTCCTGCGTTTCGAGACCGATCCCGAAGGTGCGCCGCTGCTGTACTTCCACAGCCGCTACCGCCGGCTGGCCGAGGAGGACGAGCGGTGAGGGACATGGCGGCCCGTGCGGCCCTGGTCACCGCCCTCGCGACCGCAGGCGAAGGTCGCGCTTTTGCTCCTTCGGGCCGGATCACACCCGCGTGCGCGCCCGATCGGCGCGGACCTCGACCAACCACTGGCTAGAAAGGCGATACATGGCGCAATCGTGGAGAACCTCGGCACTGAAGGACCGTCACCTGGCACTCGGCTCGAAGCTCGAGGACTGGAACGGGATGGGGACCGCGTGGACCTACGACAAGGACATGTACGAGGAGCACATCGCGATCCGCACCAAGGCCGGACTGATGGACGTGAGCGGCCTCAAGAAGGTGCACGTCACCGGTCCCGACGCCACGGCCGTGCTGACGCACGCGACGACGCGCGACCTGTCGAAGGTCTATCCGGGCAAGTCGGTCTATGCCTGCATGCTGAACGATGCCGGCTACTTCACGGAGGACTGCATCTGCTATCGCCTGAGCCCCAACTCCTGGCTGCTCGTGCATGGCAGCGGCACCGGGCAGGAGGAGATCGCGCGCTCGGCGGTGGGCAAGGACGTCGCCATCAAGTTCGACGACGACATCCACGACATCTCGTTGCAGGGGCCGCTCGCGGTCGAGTTCCTGGCGAAGCACATTCCCGCCATTCACGATCTCAATTATTTCCACCATCTGCAGACCACGCTGTTCGGGCGCCACGTCATGATCTCGCGCACCGGTTACACCGGCGAGCGCGGCTACGAGCTGTTCGTCGGCGCGAAGGACGTGGTGTACCTGTGGGACACCATCCTCGAGCAGGGCAAGTCGATGGGCATCATCCCGTGCCGCTTCACGGTGCTCGACATGCTGCGGGTCGAGTCGTATCTGCTGTTCTACCCGTACGACAATTCCCAGATGTATCCGTACGACAAGCCCGACGCGGTGGACGGCGATTCCCTGTGGGAACTGGGACTCGATTTCACGGTGAGTCCCGGCAAGACCGGTTTTCGCGGCGCCGAGCGGCACTATGCGCTGAAGGGCAAGGAACGGATGAAGATCTTCGGTGTGCTCGCGCAGACCGACCAGCCCACCGACGGCGGCGACGAACTGTGGTCCGCGGGCAAGAAGGTGGGCGTGATCACCTGCGGCATGTTCTCCAAGCTCACCAACCGGTCCATGGCGATCGCCCGCTTCGATCCGGCGTACGCGGTGCAGGGCACCAAGCTCGAGGTTCGGGGCAAGAATGTCTCCTGCCCCGCCATCGCGCACACCCTCACCTTCGACGACCCGGAGAAGAAGAAGCGCACGGTCGTGGGCAGGGGCTGAGGTGATGACCGCCCTGATGGGCCCGCGGCCCTTTCCCCCGAGCGGGCCAGCCCTCGCCGGGCCGCCCCGAGAGGGCTGACGATGCTGGTGTCTGGCATCAAGAGCCGCCCCGTCTACGGCACTCTTGCGCCGAACGAGCAGGCGCGGCTCAACATCGTGTTCGCCGATGGCGAGGGTGCGCTGGCCGTGCTCGCCATGAAGCCGGCAGCGCCCACGGCGTTCTGGGCCAGGACGCACGTGATCTACGTCGCCGGCGGATCGGCGCCGCAAGGTCACTTCGCGAAATTGCAGGCCCTCGGCACGCACTCCTGTCACGAGGCACCCACCATCGCGTCGGCGCTGCCGCGCCTGAAGGCCTTGCTCGGGGCTGCTCGCATGGGGACACAGCTGTACCTCGCCGGCACCGAGCCGCTGATGGGCGAGGGCATGCGGGTGGCGGGGGAGTACGGCATCCGCCACCAGAGCATCCGGACCGAACATCGCGGATCGCTCGCCCGGCGAGTGCAGTGCGTGCATTGCAAGGGCATCACCGAGTCGGTGACGACCAACATCGTTCCGTGCGCCCATTGCGGGCTGCACCTGCTGGTGCGCGATCACTACTCCCGGCGCGTGGGGGCCTTCCAGGGGGTCAACATCGATGCCGAGGCGCCGGGGCAACTGCCGAAGGTGGAAGAGGTGTTCAAGTGAGCCGAGGGCGGAATTCCAAGTGGCGGTGAGACCACAGTCGATCAAGGTACGGGTGGCGGAGGTCGTGCCGGTGACGCCGCTGGTGAAACGGTTTCGCTTCGTGCCCTTGGCGGGCGGATTGCTGCCGGCCTTTTCCGGCGGGGCGCACACGGTCGTCGAGATGCACGACGGTGCCGTGGTACGACGCAATCCCTACTCGCTCATGGGTTCACCGGACGAACTCGATTCGTATCAGATCAGCGTGCGGAAGGTGGAGGATTCGCGCGGCGGCTCTGTCTTCATGCACGAGCGCGTCAAGGCCGGCGACGAAATGGCAGTCAGCCCGCCGGTCAATCTGTTCGCGATCGCGTGGGATGCCCGCAAGCACCTGCTGCTCGCCGGCGGCATCGGCATCACGCCGTTCGTCTCGCAGATGATCCAGCTCGATCGGAGCGAGATGCCGTTCGAGTTGCATTACTGCATCCGCAACGACGATCGCGGTCCGTACTGGCGTGATTTGCAGCAGCGCTACGGCCGCCGCGTGCAGGTGCATCGGGCCGAGAGCGGGCTCGGCATGGATGTCGAGGCGTTGCTCGTCATGCAACCGCTGGGCACACACCTTTTCGTCTGTGGGCCCGGACCGATGATCGAGGGCGTCTACGCCACCGCCCGCGGGCTCGGCTGGCCGGAGGAGAATCTGCACTCCGAACGCTTTCAGGCGCCTGCCACCGGGGCGGCCTTCGACGTGGTACTGCGGCGCAGCAGCAAGCGCGTCCACGTCGGAACGCACGAAAGCCTGCTCGAAGCGATCGAGGCTGCCGACGTGGAGGCACCCTATCTGTGCCGGGGTGGCGCGTGCGGCCAATGCGAGACGGGCGTGCTGGCCTGCGACGGCCGATTGATCCACAACGACCACTACCTGAGCGCCGAGGAGCGTGCGGCGGGGCGCAAGATCATGCCCTGCGTTTCGCGCTTCGAAGGGCGCGAACTGGTGCTGGACCTCTGACCCCACGACTCGAGGCCCCCATGACCATTGCCTTCCGGGACGAGACCTTCCGCGACGACTACACGTTCCGCAACAGTCCCCACGCCATCCGCCGCTTCCCGTTTCCGTTTCACGAGGACCGGTACATGTACGCGGTCAACATCGAACCACACGCGCTGCCCGGCCCGAAGGGGTCGGTGGTCGAGTTCGCGTTCGACGTCGACGAGCATTACGTGAGCGAGATGCGCGATCGCGAGCTGGTGCTGCGCCAGGACCCGCTGCGCTGCCAGGCGTTGCCCCACATGATGGCAGCGCAGTGGGATCTGCTCGAACTCATCATGACGAGCTTCGCTCGCGACTATCCGGAGCATTTTTCGCTGGAGCGGGACGGCGAGCGCTGGCACTGGGTGAACCGGCCGCTCGGTATCGATCAGCGCTTCGTGTTCGGCGACGCGCTGACTCTGCCCTACGAGCCGATGGAGTACGTGACCCGACAGGCGCAGGGGGACTGGGTCATCGTCGACCAGCGCGACGGCAATCTGTGGATGGATGCAGGCATGGTCACCACCCAGGCGGATTGGTCCCTCGACTTCGACATCGGCATGAACTTCTTCGAATGGCACGGGCCGGTCCCGCTCGCCCATGAACTGGGCGTCTTCGAGCGCGCCCTGAAATACCTCATGCAGGTGCGGGTGGGCTCGCCGGTGCGACGGCTCAACTGGACCATGACCATCAATCCCCTGCTGGATACCGCGCCGGAACGCTATCCGGTCTGGGGACCGGATCGCACGACCGTGACACCCGACAATGTCGGTCACAAGGCGCACCTGCGAGTCGAACTGCAGTCGTTCTGGCGCCTGCCGCGCAGCAACGCGCTGTTGTTCCCGATCCGTTGTTACCTGATCAAGCTGGAGGAACTCGTGACCGTACCCAAATGGGCCCGACGCCTGCCCCGCGTGCTGAAGTCGTTGCCGCAGGAACTGGTGGACTACAAGGGTCTGACCCGCTATCGCGACACCGCGGTGGCCTGGCTGTCCCGATACGACGATGGCGCGCCGACCAGCCCCGGTGGCGGCCCGGACTGAGCCGGGCAAGACGGTGCCACTACGCACCGCCGCCCCGCGCAAGTCGAAGCACGCTCCACCGTCCGCGACCACGACGAGCGCAGCGGACGGTGCGTCCGAGCGCAGCGTCGGTCCCAAGAGCCTCGAGCGCCATCTCGGCGCGGTCATGCGCGACCTGCGCCGCCAGCAGATGCTCACCATCTCCGACGTAGCGGCCCAGGCGCGCATCAGTCGCGGCATGCTCTCGAAGATCGAGAACGGCAAGGTTTCCACCAGCCTCGACACCCTGGCCAAACTGGCTGCGGCCCTCGGCATCTCGCTCGAGCGGCTGTTCGCCAACTACGACGTACCCGGCGGAGGAGCGCAACTGGTGAAGGCCGGCGAAGGCATGCAGGTGGTCCGGCGCGGCACCAAACGCGGACATACCTATCATCTGCTGGCCTACGACAAGGGTCCGAAGAAGACCTTCGAGCCGTTCCTGGTGACCATGGACGATGCCTCGGAAGTGTTCCCGAGCTTCGAGCACCCCGGGATGGAATTCATCTACGTGCTGGAAGGGCGGATCGAGTATCGCCACGGCAAGCAGACCTACCTGCTCGACCCCGGCGATTCCCTTTCGTTTCGCGGCGAGATTCCGCACGGCCCCGAACGCCTGATCGAGACCCCCATCCGCCTGCTCTCGGTCATCACCTACGGCCCGGCCGACGACGTCTGACCGGGGCTCCCGGCTGCGCTAACATGCCGGCCCCGGGTCGCGGGTGAAAAGCGTGCCCGGTTTTTTCGACAGCACCAGGAAAAAGGACCGACCGCATGCTTTCCGACATCGAGATCGCCCAGCAGGCGACGATGAAGCGCATCACCCCGCTCGCTGCCGAGCGACTGGGCATCAGCGAGGAACATCTCGAGCCCTACGGCCACTACAAGGCCAAGGTGTCCCTCGACTACCTCGAATCGCTGGGGGACCGGCCGGACGGCAAACTGATCCTGGTCTCCGCCATCAGTCCGACACCCGCCGGGGAAGGCAAGACCACCACCACCGTCGGACTTGGCGACGCCTTGAACCAGATCGGCAAGAAGACGCTGATCTGCCTGCGCGAACCGTCGCTCGGCCCGGTTTTCGGCGTCAAGGGCGGTGCCGCCGGCGGTGGGCATGCGCAGGTGGTGCCGATGGAGGACATCAACCTCCATTTCACCGGCGACTTCAACGCGATCCAGCTCGCCAACAACCTGCTGGCCGCGTTGCTCGACAATCACATCCACCACGGCAACGAACTGCAGATCGACGTGCGGCGCATCACCTGGAAGCGGGTGCTGGACATGAACGACCGCGCACTGCGCGACATCGTCGTGTCGCTCGGAGGCACGGCCAACGGCTTTCCACGCGAGGACGGCTTCGACATCGTGGTCGCCTCGGAGGTGATGGCGATCTTCTGCCTCGCGCGTTCCCTGCCGGACCTGAAGGAGCGCCTGGGCAACATCGTGGTGGCCTACACGCGCGACCAACGCCCGGTCCGCGCGCGCGACCTCGATGCCCACGGCGCGATGACAGTGCTGCTCAAGGATGCCCTGAAGCCCAACCTGGTGCAGACGCTCGAGAACAATCCGGCGTTCATCCACGGCGGCCCGTTCGCCAACATCGCGCACGGCTGCAACTCGGTGATCGCGACCCGCAGCGCGCTCAAGCTCGCCGACTATGTGGTGACCGAAGCCGGTTTCGGCGCCGACCTCGGAGCCGAGAAGTTCGTCGACATCAAGTGCCGCAAGTCGGGGCTGAGGCCCTCGGCCTGCGTGATCGTCGCCACCGTGCGGGCGCTCAAGTACCACGGCGGCGTGGACTTGAAGGGGCTCAACACCGAGAACCTTGAGGCGCTCGAGCGTGGTCTCGCCAACCTCGAGCGGCACGTGAACAACGTCCGCAACCACTATGGCCTGCCGTGCGTGGTGTCGGTCAACCATTTCACCCATGACACGCCGGCAGAGCATGACTTGCTGAAACGCCGCATCGAAGCGCTCGGGGTGCCGGTCGTGACGGCGCGCCACTGGGCCGAGGGCGGCAAGGGGGCGGAGGCCGTGGCTCGCGCCGTGGTGCAGGTCGCCGAGAGCCAGGCGCCGAAAGTGAAGTTCGTGTACGAGGACAGCGCGCCGCTATGGGAGAAGGTCGAGGCGGTGGCGAAGAAGATCTACGGTGCCGCGGACATCTCGGCCGATGCCAAGGTACGGGCGCAGATCCAGCGCCTCCAGGACGACGGCTATGGCAGCTACCCGGTCTGCATCGCGAAGACGCAGTATTCGTTCTCGACCGACGCGGCTGCGCGCGGTGCGCCGAGCGGACACACGATCAACATCCGGGAAGTGCGCCTGGCTGCCGGCGCCGAGTTCATCGTGTTCGTGTGCGGCGACGTCATGACCATGCCGGGGCTGCCGAAGGTGCCGTCGGCGACGAAGATCGATCTCACGCCGGAAGGGCGGGTGGTGGGCTTGTTCTGAACGCCTTCGTGCAGGCGCTGAAGAAGAAACCGCTTTCACCACGAAGGACACGAGGGACACGAAGGACCACGAAGGAAAAGCCGGATCGACCTTCGTGTGCTTTTCCTTCGTGCTCTTCGTGCCCTTCGTGGTGAAAGCGGTGCCGCATAGCCGTAACCCGACCGAACCACGAAAGAACAACGGGCGCCTGAGGGCGCCCGTTGTTCCTTGCTGCTTGCCGCGGCATTGCACCGCGCGGGCAGGGCTTACGCGTGGTAAGCCGTCTCCCCGTGCTCCGTGATGTCGAGGCCTTCGCGTTCCTTGTCTTCGGTCACGCGCAGACCGATCACCATGTCGATGATCTTGTACAGGATCAGGCTCACGACGCCGCACCAGACGACGGTGACCAGCACCGCGACGATCTGGTTCCAGAGCTGGGCGCTCATGGTCACGCCTTCGGCGTAGCCCACGCCCCCCAGATCCTTGGACATCAACACGCCAGTGAGGATGGCGCCGATGATGCCGCCCACGCCGTGCACGCCGAACACGTCGAGCGAGTCGTCGTATCCGAAGATGCGCTTCAAGCCGGTGACTGCCCAGAAGCACACGACGCCGGCGATGAGGCCGAGGATGATGGAACCCATCGGCCCGATGAAGCCGCACGCCGGGGTGATCGCCACTAGTCCGGCGATCGCACCGGAAGCGGCACCCAGCATCGACGGCTTGCCCTTCACCATCCACTCGATGAACATCCAGCCGAGCACGGCGGCGGCCGTCGCGACCTGGGTATTGACCAGCACCAGCCCGGCGACGCCGTCCACCGCGAGTTCCGAGCCGACGTTGAAGCCGAACCAGCCCACCCACAGCAGCGAGGCACCGATCATGGTCATGGTGAGCGAGTGCGGAGGCATCGCTTCGCGACCGTAGCCGATCCGCTTGCCGAGGACGATGCAGCCGACGAGTGCCGCGATACCCGCGTTGATGTGCACGACCGTGCCGCCGGCGAAGTCCTTGGCTCCCAGGGTGCCGAGGTAGCCGCCGCCCCAGACCATGTGGGCGATGGGTGCGTACACCAGCAGCATCCACAGCGCCATGAACCACAGCACTGCCGAGAACTTGATGCGCTCGGCGAAGCCGCCCACGATCAGCGCCGGTGTGATGGACGCGAAGGTGAGCTGGAAGGTCAGGAACACGTACTCCGGAATCACGCCCTGGAGCGAGTCGGGAGTGACGCCTGAAAGGAACGCCTTGCCCATGCCCCCGAAGATCGCGTTGCCCTCGCTGAAGGCGAGCGAGTAGCCGAGCACTGCCCACAACACCGAGAGCAGGGAGAAGGTCACGAAGACCTGCATCAGGATCGAGAGCATGTTCTTGGTGCGCACGAGGCCGCCGTAGAACAGCGCGAGGCCCGGGACCGCCATCATGATCACCAGCACCGTGGCGGTGATCATCCAGGCGGTGCTGCCCGTATCCATCTTCGGGGCTTCCGCCGCCGGTGCAGCATCGGCCGCCGGCGCCGCGGCATCGGCCGTGGCCGCGGGTGCGGCCGCGTCCGCCGGTTTGTTGTCCTGCGCGTGCGTCAGCGTCCCGAGGCCGAAGGCCACGAGCATCGCGAGCAGCATGAGAAGTCGCTTCATGTTGGAGCCCCCGGAGAGTTACAGCGCGTCCCCACCGGTCTCGCCGGTGCGGATGCGGACGACCTGTTCGAGGTCGAATACGAAGATCTTGCCGTCACCGATCTTGCCGGTGTTGGCCGACTTCTCGATCGCTTCGATCACCTGGTCGAGCATCTCGCTCTTGATCGCAGCTTCGATCTTGACCTTCGGCAGGAAGTCCACGACGTACTCAGCGCCGCGGTACAGCTCGGTGTGGCCCTTCTGGCGGCCGAAGCCCTTGACCTCGGTGACCGTGATGCCCTGCACGCCGATGGCGGAGAGGGCTTCGCGCACCTCGTCAAGCTTGAACGGCTTGATGATGGCGGTGACGAGTTTCATTGTTGATCCTGTGATGGGAGGACTGCGAAAGCGCGAGGCCCCCTCGGCCTCGCGCGGTGTTGCGGGAACTCAGAACGACTTGGTGACGGACAGGAACACGGTGTCCTTGCCGACTTCCTTGCCGAAGCGGTCGGTCCAGACGGAAAGGGCATTGTTGCTGGTGTAGGCCTCGGCCGTGCTGCCCGTGTAGAACAGGCCCCACGTGAACCCGCCCCAATCCTTGGTGGCGCCGAGTTTCCAGTCGACCAGATCGAACACTTCGTTCGTGTCGCCGTTGTTCTTGTAGAGCTGCATCGCACCGCTCCACTTCCAGGTGCCGACGCCCGCGACGAGGTTGAAGCCGGAGTCTCCGAGCGGCACGTTGGCTCCCAGGTTGGCGTAGTAGGTCCCTGCCGCATCGCCGATCGTGAACACGCTATCCGTCACCGCGTACCAGATCTTGGCGGTGATCCACTTCCAGCCGAGGGCGCCGTACACCTCGCCCGTGTGGGGCTTGTTCAACCCCGGGACATAGGAGGTGTCGAGGTTGTAGCGGCCTGGATAGTAGTAATACACGGCACCGACGTCGTAGGTGAAGTCGCCCGCGAACTTGTTGCGGAAACCGGCGTAGACGTCGATCTCCAGACTGTTGCTGATCGCGGTGTTGGGTCCGCCGCCGGTGACCGGATTGGCGCCTGGAGCCGTCGGGCCGAAAAAGTCGCCGGGCCAGCTCACGTTCGACGCGAAGCCCCCGAGGTACAGACCGGACGAGTGGCCGTACTCGAGAGTGCCCTGCAGAGCGGGCGAGTTGCCCGTCTGGGTCAGGCCGCGAACGATGTAGTCCGTCGTGAACGTCAGGTTCCCCGTGATCGGGGAGGCGGCTTCGTCAGCATGGGCGACGGGCATCGCCAGACCGATACTGGCGACAGCTGCGGCCAGGACTTTCTTTTCCAGCATGGTGCTTGTCCTTTTCAGGTGATGTTTCGTGAAAGACAAACGGGTAATCCCGCTGCAACGGAAACCGCGCGGCAGCGGTTGTGCAAGTGACATGCCTGATTTATAAAATATATAAATCAGTTACTTGCAACGATTCCGCGGCCCCTCCAATGCCTGCGCGCACGGTTGCGGTGCGGGCAGACAACCTTTCGCACGGTTTCGGTGCGATTCTAGGGGCGGGTTGTCTTCGAGGGTGCTTTGCTACACTGGTGCGAACAAAAATTTCCTGTTGGAGACTGTCATGCCCACACCGACTGGCGTACTCGATGACATCGCCCAGCGCCTGCGCACTCTCGCAGGGCAGAGCCCGGCAGCGGATCTGGAGCGCAACTTCAAGGCGCTGCTGGCCGGTACTTTCGCCCGGCTCGATCTGGTGACCCGCGCAGAGTTCGACGCTCAGGCTCGGGTGCTGGCGCGCACGCGCGAGAGGCTCGAAGCTCTGGAGCAACGGATCGCCGCGCTCGAAGGCGCAGACCCGTCCCGTCGCTGATCCACAGGCCACCGCGGCTGCCGCGATGAGCCTCGCCGTCCTGCGCAGCCGCGCCCTGGCCGGCATGGATGCACAGGAAGTGCAGGTGGAGGTGCACCTCGCCAACGGCCTGCCTTCGTTCACCATCGTCGGGCTGCCCGACACCGAGGTCAAGGAAGCGAAGGACCGAGTGCGCGCCGCCATCCAGAGCTGCCGCTTCGAGTTTCCCGCACGGCGCATCACCGTCAACCTGGCACCCGCGGATCTGCCCAAGGAAAGCGGCAGATTCGACCTGCCCATTGCGCTCGGCATTCTCGCGGCGTCCGGACAGCTTCCGGCCGAGGCCTTCGACCGCTACGAGTTTGCGGGAGAACTCGCTCTCACCGGCGCGCTGCGAGCGGTGCGCGGCGCACTGGCGATGACCTTCCAGGCACACGCAGCCGGGCGCGGGTTCATGGTACCTGCCGAAAGTGCACCCGAGGCAGCGCTGGTGGCGGATGCGGAAGTCTTCGGGGCTGCGACCCTGCTCGATGTCTGCAGCCATCTCACGGGCGCGCGGCCGCTCGAACGGTGGACCGCCAGACCACCCCTGAGCGAGACCGGGTACCCCGACCTTGCCGATGTCAAAGGCCAGACGCACGCCAAGCGCGCGCTCGAGGTCGCGGCGGCCGGGGCGCACAGCGTCCTGATGGTCGGTCCGCCGGGAACCGGCAAGACGATGCTCGCGGAGCGTTTCGCCGGCGTGTTGCCACCGATGACGGAGGCCGAGGCGCTCGCCTCCGCGGCGATCCAGTCGATCGGCAGCGTCGGCTTCGACATCACGCGCTGGAAACGCCGGCCCTACCGTGCACCGCATCACACGGCATCGGCCGTGGCGTTGGTGGGCGGCGGCAGCAACCCGCGCCCCGGCGAGATCTCCATGGCCATGCACGGCGTGCTGTTCCTCGACGAACTGCCGGAGTTCGACCGCGACGTGCTCGAGGTGCTGCGCGAGCCGCTCGAATCCGGCCGCATCACCGTCTCGCGCGCGGCGCGGCGGGCCGAGTTCCCCGCGCAGTTCCAGCTCGTCGCCGCGATGAATCCCTGCCCGTGCGGCTATCTCGGGCACGTGAACGGCAAGTGCCGTTGCACCCCCGACCAGGTGGCGCGCTACCGCGCGCGCATTTCCGGCCCGCTGCTGGATCGCATCGACATTCAGATCGAAGTGCCGGCGGTTGCCGACGATGCGCTCGCACAGAAGCCAGCGGGAGAATCGAGCAGCATCATTCGCAGACGTGTGAGCGCCGCCCGCGACCTGGCACTCGCCCGTCAGGCGAAGCCCAATGCGCAGCTCGGCCCGGCCGAGGTCGACCTGCATTGCGTTCCCGATGTGCAGGGCGAGGCCTTGCTGCGGCAGGCCATGCAGCGCCTGTCGCTCTCGGCGCGCGCCTACCATCGCATCCTGAAGCTGGCACGCACCATCGCCGACCTCGCCGGAGCGCCGCACGTGCTGTCGGCACACGTGGCCGAGGCGATCCAGTATCGACGCCTCGATCGCGCGTGAATCCACCCGTGCAGGGTCTGCTCGAGATCGGCGGGGCCGTGCGAATCTTCCGCACCCCCGAAGGCAGCATTGTCACCGCTCTCGACGAAGTCGACCTCGCCGTCCGCGCGAACGAGTTCCTGACGCTGCTCGGTCCGTCCGGTTGCGGCAAGACCACGCTGCTGCGCGCGATCGCGGGATTCGAGGATCTCGACCGCGGTGACATCCGGCTCGACGGAATCTCGCTCGCCGGTGTGCCGGCTTACCGACGCCCGTTCAACACGGTGTTCCAGAGCTACGCGTTGTTTCCGCATCTCGACGTGGCGGACAACGTGGGTTATGGGCTCGACGTGAAGAAACTCGCGCGGAGGCAGCGCGATGCACGGGTGACGGACGCGCTGGCCCTGGTCGGGCTCGAAGGGTACGGGCGGCGCAAGCCGAAGCAGCTCTCCGGCGGACAGCAGCAGCGAGTCGCTCTGGCGCGGGCGCTCGTCAACCGGCCGCGATTGCTCCTGCTGGACGAGCCGCTCTCGGCGCTCGACCGCAACCTGCGCCAGGCCATGCAGATCGAGCTGAAGAACCTGCAGCACGAAGTCGGCATCAGCTTCCTCGTCGTCACCCACGATCAGGAGGAGGCACTGGTGATGTCCGATCGCATCGCGGTGATGAACGGCGGGCGCATCCAGCAAGTGGGCACGCCGGGCGAAATCTACGACACTCCGGCCAATCGCTTCGTAGCCGGTTTCATCGGCGTCAGCAACGTGTATGCGGGCACCATCGATCGGCGCGACGGGCCGCACTGCATCGTTCGAACCGATGGCGGTATCGACCTGTGGGCGCGGTCCGCTGCAATAGCTGCCGGCGCCCGCCTCGATGTCATGATCCGGCCCGAGCAACTGCAGGTCGTCGTGGAGCGCACTGCCTTGCAGGGTCCGAGCCTCGAAGGCACCGTGGAGCGCCTCGTCTTCGTGGGCGCGGATCTGCAGGTTCACGCCCGCCTCGCCGACGGTTCGCCGGTGAAGGCGCTGGTACGGCATCGACGCACGCCGCTCGCGGGCCTGGAACCGGGCTCGGCGGTGCGGCTCGGGTACGATCCCGAGGTGGTGCACCTGATGGCTCAGCAGCCGTGACGACGCTGGCGGGCAGCCGCCGATTGCGCCTCACGGCGCTGCTCACGCCCGTCTCGCTGCTGCTGGGCACCTGCTTCCTCGTGCCGCTCGGGATCATGGCGGTCTACAGCTTCCTCACGCCCGGTCTGTACGGTGGCGTCGAGTGGAGCTTCTACCCTTACAACTACGGCCGCGTGCTCGGGGCGCCGCTCGGCGACGTGGAGGATTTCGATCCGGTCTACGTGGAGATCCTGCTGCGCTCGTTGCGGCTCGCGGGCATCGTCGTGGCGCTGAGCCTTGTCATAAGCTATCCAGCGGCCTTCTGGGTCGCCAGGTTTCGCGGCCAGCGCAAGAGTTTCGTGCTGTTCCTGGTCACGCTGCCGTTCTTCGCGAGTCTCATCATCCGCGTCTACGCGTGGATGCTGATCCTGCGCCCCACGGGCTTTCTCAATCTCGTGCTCGAGAGCGCAGGTGTGATCGACGCACCGCTGCAGATCATCTTCACCGAGGTGTCGGTGGTGGCGGGGCTCGTCTACATCCTGCTGCCGTTCATGTTCCTGCCCATCTATGCGAGTGTCGAGAAACTCGACCCGGCCCTGGTGCAGGCGTCGCAGGATCTCGGCGCGACGCCATGGCAGACATTCCGGCGCGTGGTGTTGCCGCTCACCTTGCCTGGCGTCATCGGCGGCTCGCTCATCGTCTTCATTCCGGCCTTCGGAAACTTCGTGGTCCCGGCCCTGCTCGGTGGCGCCAAGGTCATGCTGGTGGGCAACATCATCGAGCAGCAGTTCCTCGCGGCCCGCAACTGGCCCTTCGGAGCGGCACTCGCGATGTTGATCCTCGGGACAGTGCTCGTGCTGATGCTGATCTACGTCTTGCGAATCGGGCGTGGCGGCGTTGCCGCGGGAGCGCAGGCATGAGCCGGCGCAGCGGCAGGGTGCTGGACGCCTACGGCGCGGTCTTCCTGTTGCTGCTCTACGCGCCCATCGCCCTGATCCTGGTCTACTCGTTCAACTCGAACGTGGTGAACATGATGGCGTGGGAAGGCTTCACGCTCGATTGGTATCGGTCCATCTTCGGCTTGACCACCCGCCTTTCCGAATCGCAGATCTACGTGCATTCCACCGAGGCGCTGCTGGCCGCGGTGCGCCACAGCGCGATCGTGGCGCTGTGTGCCTCGACGCTCTCCACAGCCATAGGTACCGCCACCGCCCTGGGCCTGGCACGGCACGACTTCCGCCTGAAGCGTGTCTACCAGGGACTGCTGGTCCTGCCGATGGTGATGCCCGACATCGTGCTCGGCATCGCGCTCCTGATCTTCTTCGTGGGCGCCGGCTTCAAGCTCGGGCTCTCGACCATCGTGATCGGACATTGCGTCTTCCTGTCCAGTTACGTCTTCGTGATCGTGAGCGCACGCCTTGCCGGGATGAACACCGAACTGGAGGAAGCCTCCGCGGATCTGGGCGCGGGGCCGTGGACCACGTTCCGGCGCGTGACCCTGCCGCAGATCATGCCGGGCGTCGCGGGCGGTGCGCTGCTCGCCTTCATCATCTCGCTCGATGATCTGGTGATCACCTACTTCATCGCCGGCGTCGACTCCACCACGCTGCCGCTGTTCATCTACGGCATGCTGCGCCGGGGCATCAAGCCCGAGATCAATGCGATCGCCATACTGCTGCTGGTGTTCTCGTTCGTCGTGGCGGCGACGGGCCTCTGGTTGCGTTCCAGGCGGCAGTGACTCAGCATCGCGGCATGCCTTCGACATCCAAGCCGCGGGCGCGCGATCTGGGATTGCCGTTCCCCGGGACGCCCGGGCGCCACAACGCGATCACCGACGTGCCCGGTATCGCCGTCGGGTTTCGCACCCTCGTGGCCGACGGACCGCCGCAGGTACGTACCGGCGTCACGGCGATCATCCCGCGAGCCAAGGATACGGCGCTGTCGCCCACGTGGGCTGGCTACCATGCGCTCAACGGCAACGGCGAAATGACCGGTACCCACTGGATCGAGGATGCCGGCTGGTTCTGCGGACCGGTGCTCATCACCAACACCCATAGCGTCGGCATCGTGCATCACGCCGCCGTGCGCTGGATGATCCGCCGCTACCAGCGCGACTTCGACGACCTGCACCTGTGGGCCATGCCGGTCGTTGCCGAGACCTACGACGGCGTGCTGTCCGACATCTACGGCCTGCATGTCGGCGAAGCCGATGCCCTGGCGGCGCTCGATGCAGCATCGACCGGCCCCGTGGCCGAGGGCAACGTCGGCGGCGGCACCGGCATGATCTGCTACGAGTTCAAGGGCGGTACCGGCACGTCGTCCCGCCGGGTCGCGGCCGCGGATCGCACCGGCATCGTCGCGGCCCTGGTCCAGGCCAATCACGGACTGCGCGACTGGTTGACGATCCTCGGCGTGCCGGTGGGCCGGCATCTGACGGCCGACCGGATCTTCGAGCAGGAGCAAGGCTCCATCATCGTGATTCTCGCGACCGACCTGCCGTTGATGCCGCACCAGTTGCGCCGGCTCGCCAAGCGCGCCGCCATCGGCGTCGGTCGCGGCGGCTCGCCGGGCGGCAACAACTCCGGCGACATCTTCCTCGCCCTTGGCACCGGCAATCCGATCGAGCTGCCGCAACGCGGCCAGCCTGCGTGGACCATCGAGGCGCTCAACGACGAACATTTCGATCCGATCTACGAGGCGGCGGTGCAATGCGTGGAGGAAGCGGTCGTCAACGCGCTGATCGCAGCTGCGGATACGCCGACCTTCCGCCCGGCGGACCGCGTCGTGCGGGCGATCGACCACGAAGCATTGTTGGCGGTGATGCGGCGTTACGGCCGCGCCACCGCATGAATCCACCCCCACATCCCCTTTTCGCCAGGAGAACCGCCATGTCGATCCGTACCGCATTCGTGCTGCTCTGCTGCGCCGCCGCCCCGGCCCATGCCGAGGGCAAGCTCGCGCTCTACAACTGGGGCGACTACATCAATCCCCAGATCCTCGAGAAGTTCGGCAAGGAGTACGACGTCAAGGTGAGCCTCGACACCTACGCGAGCAACGAGGAGATGCTCGCCAAGATCCAGGCCGGCGCCACCGGCTACGACGTGGTCTGGCCTTCGGTGCACATGCACGACATCATGAGCAAGCTCGGCCTGCTCGAGAAGACCGAGCCGAACAAGCTGCCGGGCTTCGCCAACATCGACAAGGCCGCACTGCGCGCCAAGTCCGATCCGAAGGGCGAGTACTGCGTGCCCTACGCCTGGGGCACGGTCGGCATCGTCTACAACAGGAAGAAGATTCCGCAACTGAAGTCGTGGAAGGACTTCTTCGACTATGCGGCGAAGAATCCGAAGAAGGTCACCATGCTGGACGACATGCGCGAGACTCTCGGCGTCGGCTTGATCATGAACGGCAAATCGGTCAACTCGCGCAATCCGGCCGAGATCAAGGCGGCCCAGGACCTGATCCTGAAGCACAAGCCGAATATCGGCGCTTTCACCTATGAAGTGATTCCGCTGGTGCAGTCGGGCGACATGCACGCAGCCCACTATTTCGTCGGCGCCATGATGTACGTGCTGGAGAAACCCGACACGCTCGCCTACGTGATCCCCGAAGAGGGTGCCACCATGTACCAGGAGGACATCTGCGTGTTGAAATCGGCCCCGAACAAGGCGAACGCGAAGAAGTTCCAGGAGTTCATGATGCGGCCCGAGATCTCGGTCCTCAACACGATCCAGCAGAAGAACGGCACCGTGAACACCAAGGTGCCCGCGCTGCTGCCCCCGAACATCCGCGACAACGTCAACATCAATCCGCCGGCCGCGGTCCGCGCGAAACTGCAGATCTTCGAAGACCTCGGTGCCGATCTTAAGGTCTACGACCGCGCATGGACCAAGGTGAAGACCAACTGAGCGAGGGCGTCCCTTGAGGGAGGCTCGCTCGTGCCTCCCTGGTCGCCCATAGGGGGGCGATCGAGTTCATCCTCAAGTTCCCGGCGGCCTGTGCCGTTCTAGCGTGGATTGCCCGCGCCGCGTGTCCCGGCACGCAGTACCTTTCCAATGAACGACGAGCACGACCTCAAGGTCATCCTGCGTTCGCGGTTTCCGCTGGTGGTCGTTGAATCCTTCGAGGAATTGCGCGTACTCGAGCTGCTCGAGCGCGTCGCCAACCTCGAGGATCGACCGCTGTTCGTCTGGACCCTCACCGAGGGCCTGCGCCGCCGCAGCCGGCCGGACTCCCTCCCCGAGACACGCGACCCGCCCGATGTGCTTCGCCACATCCACAGCACGCCGCAGAACGGCGTGTACGTGCTGGTGGACTTCCATCCGTTCCTGAACGATCCGGTGCATCAGCGCTATCTCAAGACCATCGCGCAGGATCACGGCCGCAGCCAGAAGACCCTGGTGTTCCTGAGCCCGCGACTCGAACTGCCCGCCGATCTGTCGCGCATGGCGGCGCGGTTCCAGATGGCGATGCCGGATCTCGCTGCAATCCGTGCCCTGGTGAAAACGGAACTGGACGACTGGCAGTTCAAGAACGATGCGCGCGTCCAGGGCCATCAGGAGGCGCTCGACATGCTGCTTCAGTTGCTGGTCGGCATGAGCGAGGACGATGCCCGCCGCCTGGTGCGCCAGGCGATCTATGACGATGGCGCCATCACCATCGAAGACACCGCGCGCGTCTTGAAGCAGAAACACGAGGCGATGGGTGCCGATGCCGTCCTGTCGCTCGAACTGGACGTCGCGAAGTGGGACGACGTCGCCGGTCTCGCCAATCTCAAGCGCTGGCTCGATCAGCGCCGCAACGCCTTCACCGGCGAGCTCAGAGGTCTCGAGGCGCCCCGCGGCGTCATGCTGCTCGGCGTGCAGGGCTCAGGCAAGAGTCTCGCCGCCCGGGCCGTCGCGGGGGCCTGGCGCGTGCCGTTGATGCGACTGGATTTCGGCGTGCTCTACAGCAAGTGGATCGGCGAGACCGAGCGCAATCTGCGCGAAGCGCTGCGCAGCGCGGAGCGCATGGCTCCGTGCGTGCTGTGGATCGACGAGATCGAGAAGGGCATCAGCCAGGAAGCGGGCGACAACGGCGAAGGCGGCGTCTCGCGCCGCATGCTCGGGACGCTGCTCACCTGGATGGCCGAACGCACCAGTCGCGTGTTCCTCGTGGCCACCGCCAATGCGATCGAGCAGCTCCCGCCGGAACTGATCCGCAAGGGGCGCATCGACGAGATCTTCTTCGTGGATCTGCCCGATGCCGCGACGCGCGCAGACGTGGTGCGCATCCACCTTAAACGCCGGTCGCTCGACCCCGCAGCGTTCGACGTCGCCGCATTGGGCGACGCCACGGCGGGCTTCTCCGGGGCCGAGATCGAGCAGGCTATCGTCGCGGCGCTGTTTGCCGCCCACGCCGCCGGGGAGCCACTCGGCACCGCGCACGTCCTGGCCGAGGCCAAGGCGACCCGCCCGCTCTCGGTGATCGCCGCCGAGAAAATCGAGGCGCTGCGCTTCTGGGCGCGGGACCGGGCCGTCATGGCCTAGACTGAAACAGCCCCCACGCTCCCTATGGTCGCTGCCCCCCGGGGGGGCGCGTCAGTGGCTTGGGGCGGCCCGGCGCCACCCACCTCAAGGTTCGTTGGGAGCGGGCCCGTGCGCCCCGGCTGCGCCGGCCGCTGGCCTATCGCGATGGCGAACACCGCACCGACGGTGGCAATTGACAGGCGAGGGCCGGCCGGGTAGCGTTCCGGGTCGATTCGCGCCGATTTGAGCTACAGCTTGCGGGCGCGTTACAAATTCCGCTAAAGAGTGACTGCAAACCCGGTCCCCTTCAGCGGCCGGGTTTTTCGTTTTCTGACAGGGCGAACTTGCAGCCGGACCGTACCCACCTCCTGCGTGAACTGCTGGGCAGCCGCATCCTGGTGCTCGACGGTGCCATGGGCACCATGATCCAGGGTCACAAGCTCGAGAAGCACCACTACCACGGCGACCGCTTCTGCGACCACCATTGCGAGCAGTCGGGCAACAACGACCTGCTGACTCTCACGCAGCCGCAGATCATCGGCTGGATCCACTCGGCCTATCTCGAGGCCGGCGCCGACATCGTCGAGACCAACACGTTCAACTCCACGCGCATCGCGATGGCCGACTACGGCATGGAGTCGCACGTGCGGGAGCTGAACTTCGAAGGCGCCAGACTCGCGCGGGAGATCGCCGACCGATTTTCGCGCGAGACACCCGACAAGCCGCGCTTCGTCGCGGGCGTGCTCGGGCCCACCAACCGCACCGCCTCCATCTCGCCCGACGTGGGCGATCCGGCCTTCCGGAACGTGTCGTTCGACGAACTGGTGGCGGCGTATCTCGAAGCGATCGACGGGCTGGTCCACGGCGGCTCCGACCTGCTGCTGGTGGAAACCGTCTTCGACACGCTGAACTGCAAGGCCGCGTTGTTCGCCTGCGACGAGTACTTCGACCGGCACGGCGTGCACCTGCCCCTTTGGGTGTCGGGCACCATCACCGACAAGTCCGGTCGCACGTTGTCCGGCCAGACCGCCGAGGCATTCTGGAACTCGGTCCGGCACGCGCGTCCGTTTGCCATCGGGCTCAACTGTGCGCTCGGTGCCAAGGACCTGCGGCCGCACATCGAGGAACTCGCGGGCATCGCCGACACCTTCGTCAGCATCCACCCGAATGCGGGATTGCCCAACGCCTTCGGCGAGTACGACGAGACGCCCGACTACACCTCCGGCATGCTGCGCGAATTTGCCGAGGCCGGTTTCCTCAACATCGCCGGCGGCTGTTGCGGCACGACACCGCAGCACATCCGGGCGATCGGCGCTGCGGTCGCATCGATCCGCCCCCGTGCCGTCCCGGTCATCGAGAAGAAGCTGCGCCTGTCGGGCCTCGAACCGCTCAACGTCGGCGATGACTCGCTGTTCGTGAACGTCGGCGAACGCACCAACGTCACCGGCTCGCGCGCCTTTGCCCGGATGATCCTGAACGGGCAGTTCCAGGAGGCGCTGGCGGTGGGGCGGCAGCAGGTGGACAGCGGCGCGCAGATCATCGACGTCAACATGGACGAAGCGATGCTCGACTCGCAGGCGTCCATGACGAAGTTCCTGAATCTCGTGGCCTCCGAGCCCGACATCTCGCGCGTGCCGGTCATGATCGACAGTTCCAAGTGGAGCGTGATCGAGGCGGGCCTGAAATGCGTGCAGGGCAAGGCGGTGGTCAACTCCATCAGCATGAAGGAGGGCGAGGCCGAGTTCCTGCGCCAGGCGCGGCTCGTGCGCCGCTATGGTGCGGCGGCCATCGTCATGGCCTTCGACGAACAGGGCCAGGCCGATTCGCTGAAGCGCCGCATCGAAATCTGCACCCGCGCCTATCACCTGCTCACCAAGGAGGTGGGGTTCCCGCCGGAAGACATCATCTTCGATCCGAACATCTTCGCCGTCGCCACCGGCATCGAGGAACACGCGACCTACGGCGTCGACTACATCGAGGCCGTGCGGGCGATCCGCAAGTCGCTGCCGCACGCGAAGGTGAGCGGCGGCGTTTCGAACGTCTCGTTCTCGTTCCGCGGCAACGACGGCGTGCGCGAAGCCATCCACACGGCCTTCCTGTATCACGCGGTCAAGGCTGGCATGACCATGGGCATCGTCAACGCCGGGCAGCTCGGCGTGTACGAAGATATCCCGAAGGATCTGCTGGAGCGGGTCGAGGACGTGCTGCTGAATCGCCGCCCCGACGCCACCGAACGCCTGGTGCAGTTCGCCGAGACCTACAAGGCCGGAGGCAAGACGCAGGTGGAAGACCTGTCGTGGCGCAATGCCCCGGTGGCCGAGCGCCTCCAGCACGCGCTGGTGAAGGGCATCACCACCTACATCGTCGAGGATACCGAGGAGGCGCGGCTCGGGTTCGAGCGGCCGATCCAGGTGATCGAAGGCCCGCTGATGGACGGCATGAACGTGGTGGGCGACCTGTTCGGGTCGGGCAAGATGTTCCTGCCGCAGGTGGTGAAGTCGGCGCGCGTGATGAAGGAAGCGGTGGCGCACCTGATTCCGTTCATCGAAGCCGAGAAGGCGCGCACCGGCAACGCCGGCAAGGCCAAGGGCAAGATCGTGCTCGCTACGGTGAAGGGCGACGTGCACGACATCGGCAAGAACATCGTGGCGGTCGTGCTTCAGTGCAACAACTTCGACGTGGTCAACCTGGGCGTGATGGTGCCCGCCGAGAAGATCCTTGAGACCGCCCGCGACGAGAACGCGGACATCATCGGCCTCTCCGGCCTCATCACGCCATCGCTCGAAGAGATGGCGCACGTGGCGAAAGAGATGCAGCGGCAGGGCTTCGAGGTACCGCTGCTGATCGGCGGCGCCACCACATCGCGCGTGCATACCGCGGTCAAGATCGAACCCGGCTACCACGGATCGACCATCTGGGTGCCGGATGCGTCGCGCTGCGTCGGCGTGTGCACGAGCCTGCTGTCGCCGGAGCAGCGCGCGCGTTACATCGAGAAGATGAAGGCCGAGGCCGCGAAGACGCGCGAGCAGCACAAGGGCAAGAAGGGCCAGGGCCCGCACCATCCGATCGCCGAGGCGCGCAACCATGGCCTCGCGACCGATTGGACGCAATACGTTCCGCCGAAACCGAAGCGGCTCGGTGTGCAGGTGTTCCGCGAGTATCCGCTCGGGGAGATCGCGGAGGTGATCGACTGGACGCCGTTCTTCCAGACCTGGGAGCTGGCCGGACGTTTTCCCAAGATCCTGCAGGATCCGGTGGTGGGCGAAGCGGCCCGCAACCTGTTCAACGATGCACAGGCCATGCTTGCGCGAATCATCGACGAGCGGTGGCTCACGGCGAACGCTGTCGTCGGCTTGTTCCCCGCCGATCGGGTGAACGGCGACGACATCGCGATCTACACTGACGAATCCCGCAAGAATGCGGCGATGACCCTGCATTGCCTGCGCCAGCAGATGGTGAAGCCGGCCGACCGCTTCAACCTGTCGCTCGCCGATCTGGTGGCACCCCGTGAGTCCGGCGTAGCCGACTACGTCGGCGCGTTCGCGGTGACCGCCGGCATCGGTATCGATGCACGGGTCGAGGCGTTCGAGGCGAAGCACGACGATTACAGCGCCATCATGTTGAAGGCCCTTGCCGATCGACTGGCCGAGGCGTTCGCGGAACTGATGCATCGAAGGGTCCGCACGGAGTTCTGGGGCTACGCGTCGGACGAATCCTTGGGTGTGGAAGACCTGATCGCCGAGAAGTATCGCGGCATCCGGCCGGCCCCCGGCTATCCCGCGTGCCCCGACCACACCGAGAAGGGCGCCTTGTTCCGCTTGCTCGACGTCGAACGCAACGCCGGCATCACGCTGACGGAGTCGTACGCGATGCTGCCCACTGCTGCGGTGAGCGGCTTCTATTTCGCCCACCCGGAAGCGCACTACTTCGCCACCGGCAAAGTGGATCGGGACCAGGTGGAGGAGTACGCGGCGCGCAAGGGCATGCCACTGCCGGAAGTGGAGCGCTGGCTCGCCCCGGTGTTGGCTTACGAACCGGCCTGACCAGGTCCGTTCTTGGTTTGAACAGGCCCTGGCCTGGACAAACCGGTTCGTCCAGGCGCGCCATGCGCCTGCTTGCTTCGACGTTGCGCCTGCCGGAAACTGCATCCGGCGCGCTGCGGGAACCTTGGACGACGATCGTCCTCTATCGGTGCGTTGCATCCTCACGCATCGTTCCGAGCCTTGATCGACTTGCTTCCTTTGCGCAGCATCGCGTTCCTGCTGGTGATGACAGCGTCCGTTCCGGTGTGGGCGCAGCGTATCCACCAGTATCGGGTCACGGTGGATCCCGACATCCGCAGCATGCAGGTGAAGGCTTGCTTCGCAGGACGGCCGCCGGCGCAACTCGTGGCCGAGTCGCTCGATGCGCCCGCGGCCTTCGTCGAGGGCAAGGCTGTGATGGAGCGACGCCAGCCGCTTCAGCCCAACGGCACCGAGATGCGCTTGAAGGGCATCGCCGACGATGGTTGCATCGAGTACTCGGTCAACCTTGCCGGCGGTTACACCAAGAACGACCTCTCGGGTAACACCACCAAGCGAGTGGGGCGCGACCTGTTCACCGAAGTGGGTTTGTGGTTCTGGCGGCCGGCTCAGCTTGCGCCGGATGAGGACATCGAGGTGAGTTTCGCGCTGCCCGAGGGGCTGGCGGTGTCGACGCCCTGGCGTCCCGTGGAACCGGCACGCGAGTGGCCGTCCTATCGGATCGGCCATGCGGAGTTCGATCGGCCATCGGCCGTGGCCTTCGGCTGGTTCAAGGAGATTCCCGTGGAAGTGCCGGGGGCCGTGCTGCGCCTTGCCATCCTCGATGGTGCACCGCCGGCGGACGTCGATGCGATGCGTACTTGGATCCACGATGCCGCCATGAGCGTGGCCGGCGTGCATGGCCGGTTTCCGGTGGCAAGCCCGCAGATTCTCGTGGTGCCCGGTGCGCGCGCCCAGGAGCCGACGCCCTGGGCCTATGTGCTGCGCGGGGGCCAGGCGGCCGCGCACTTCTTCGTGAACCAGCGCCGGCCGCTGCGCGACTACATCGAGGACTGGACCGCGCCGCACGAGCTTTCGCATCTGTTGCTACCGTACGTGACTTCGCACGATGCGTGGCTGGCGGAAGGCATGGCCACCTACTATCAGAACGTCACCCGTGCGCGTAGCGGTGCAATCACGCCGAACGAAGCATGGCAACGCATGCACGCCGGGTTCAAACGCGGCCGGGATTCCGCCGTCAAGGGGATGACGCTGGAGCAGGCGACGGTGCGCATGTTTCGCGACGGCGGCTACATGCGAGTGTACTGGTCGGGGGCGGCGATGCTCCTGCTCGCGGACGTGGAACTGCGCAGCCGCTCCGACAACCGGCAGTCCCTCGACACGGTGCTCGCGCAGTTCGCGGACTGCTGTCTCGATCCTAATCCGGAGTGGACCGCGCGCCAGGTCTTCGACAAGTTCGACGAATTGTCGGGTACCGACGTGTTCCGCCGGCTCTACGATGCCCACGTCGCCGCCACGGCGTTTCCCGATCTCGCGCAGCTCTACGCCGACATCGGACTCGAGGCGCTTGGCGGCAAGGTGGAGTTGAAGTCGGACGCCCCACGCATCGACGTGCGCGACGCGATCATGGCTCGCGGAACTTACGCCACGCCCGCGGCCCTGTTGCGATAGCACGCCGCTTGCGTCGCGATCAAACCGGTCGCTCGAGCGTCCAGATCATCACCGGACTCGACTCCGGTCGAAACGGCCCGCCCGCGTAGTCGCCCGTCAGCCTGGCGACACGAAATCCGGCGTCCATTGCCATGCGCTCGAACGTGTCGCGCCCGATGAGGGCGAAGCGCAACGACAGCAGCCGCTTCCAGCGCAGCTCTCCGTCCAGGCCGAACGACTCGAAGAACTGCGAGCGCACCACGATGGGGTCGCCACCCACCTCGGCGCCCGACACCACGAGCGTCCCATCGTAGGAAGGGAAGGCACCCGCGGCTCGCACCGTGCCATCCACCTGCTGCCGGCGGACGGCGGGATTGTGCAGCGTGCAGATGAAATGGCCGCCCGGTTCGAGACAGGCGAACACGGAGCGCAAGGTCGCGCGTTGCTCGGCTTCGTCGACGATTTCCATGAAGGCCTGGAACGGCATCAGCGCGAGCGCGTAGCGCGACGGCAGATCGAGCCGGCATACGTTCCGGCAAAGCACTTTGGCGTCGAGGTCGCGGGCGACCAGCTTGCGCCGCAGGACGTCGAGCATCTTCGGCGACAGGTCGACGCAGGTGAGCCGGGCGCCGGCCTCGATCAGCGGGATCGAAAGGCGGCCCGTGCCGGCGGTCAGTTCGACCACTTCCCCGCCGCGCGCCAGTCCGAGGGCAGCGATGAAGAACGCCACGTCGTGGTCGGCCGTGACGTAGCGGTCGTACAACTCGGCGATGCGGTCGTATTCGACTGGAGATGTCGCATTCATGGGTATCGGCGCGGGAAGTCGGTGAGCTGTCAGGCCTTGCGCCGTGGCTTTCCGAAGCCGGACCGACGACGGATCGACCCGGGTGTGCCGGCGCCGCGAAGGTGCCAGACGCGAGCCCGCACCATGACGGCCATCGCCAGGCCGCGGAGGAAGTTCACAGCGTCCAGACGCGGCGGCCACGCCATGCCGGTACGGGTCTTCACCGGCGCGGCCGAGGGCAACGGCGTTATCGGGTCCGCGAGCGCTTCGAGCGCCGCGTGCTGTGCCGCCAGCTCGGAATGCATGGCGGGCTCGCTCAGGCGGTGACGCTGGCCGACCGCTGCAGCCACGCGGCGACCGTCGCCGTGCTGCGTGACCATGCGGAGGGCTCGGGGGCGGGACCGTCAACGCGCAAGGTGCAGCGGTTGAGCGCCGAGACGTAGACCGGCTTGCGCCGATCGAGTGTCAACACCTGTCCTGCGTAGAGCACCAGGTCGCGCGATTCGTTGCCCTGCGTGATCCAGGCAGCGCCTGAAGTGCAGGTAAGGCGCACGCCGGCGGGCCGGGTGATGGTGGCGACGTCGGTCTGTCCGAGGTCGAGGTGGCCGGTCTGGCCGGCAGCGACGGCAAGGGTTTGCATGATGGGTTCCTCCTGAAGTGATGGATGCCATCATCCGGGCGCCCGTGAACGCGGCATTCCGCCAGGTGTGAATGCGGCGTGAAATATCGCGGATGTGGCCGGTCGGGCCCGAAGCGGGCAGGTATCATCGGCGCCGTGGAAGCATCGTTCGCCTACCTGCACTTCGTGTCGATCCTGGCGCTCGCAGGTCTGCTCGCCGCCGAGTTTTTCCTGTGCAACGAGCACTTGCAGCCAGGTCACGTGCGGCTGCTGGTCCGTATCGACGTGGGCTACATGGTCGCCGCGCTGGCCGTGCTGGCCACGGGCGTCATCCGGTTCGGATGGCTAGCCAAGGGCGCCGGTTTCTACCTCGGGAATCCGCTCTTCTACGTGAAGATCGCCTTGTTCGTCGCGATCGGCCTGATCTCGATCGTGCCCACCATGCAGTTCCTGCGGTGGAACCGCGCGTTGCGGGAAGGTGAGGCGCGCGTGCTGTCCGGCAAGGATATCGGGCGGGTGCGGCGCCTGATCGCGCTCGAACTGTTCCTGTTTGCCCTGATGCCGCTGGCCGCCGTTCTGATGGCCCGCGGTGTTTCCCCGACCACCTGACCCTGTCGATCCATGCCAGCACTCGCCCTGCCTCCGATCCTGCAGACCATCCTGCTGCTCACGGCGTCCAACGTGTTCATGACCTTCGCGTGGTACGCCCACCTGAAGAATCTCGCACACAAACCCTGGATCATCGCAGCACTCGTGTCCTGGGGCATCGCGCTGTTCGAGTACCTGCTGCAGGTGCCGGCGAACCGCATCGGCTACACGACGCTGTCGCTGCCGCAGCTCAAGATCCTGCAGGAGGTCATCACACTGTCGGTGTTCGTCCCGTTCGCGATGTTCTACATGCACCAGCCGCTCAAGCTGGACTATCTCTGGGCCGCGCTGTGCATCCTGGGTGCGGTCTACTTCATTTTCCGTACCGGACCATGAACGAATTGTGTTTCACCAGCGCGGCCGAGCTCGCGCGGCGCATCCGTGCGCGCGAGCTGTCGGCAGTCGAAGTGCTGCGGGCCCACGTGCAGCAGATCGAACGGGTCGACCCGGCCGTCAACGCGATGGTCACTCGAACCTTCGAGCAGGCCGAAACCGCGGCCCGCGCGATCGATGCACGGCTCGCGCGTGGCGAGGATTGCGGTCCGCTCGCCGGCCTGCCCGTGGCGCACAAGGATCTCGCGGTCACCCAGGGAGTCCGCACCACGTTCGGCTCGCCGCTGTTTCGCGATTTCGTGCCCGACACCGACGCGATCATCGTCGAGCGGCTGCGCGCGGCGGGGGCGGTCATGGTCGGCAAGACCAACACGCCGGAGTTCGGTGCCGGCTCGCAGACGTTCAACACCGTGTTCGGGGCGACGCGCAACCCGTGGAATCTCGAGCGCACTTGCGGCGGCTCGAGCGGTGGTGCTGCCGTGGCACTCGCGTGCGGCATGGTGCCCATCGCCGACGGATCCGACTTCGGCGGGTCGCTGCGCAATCCCGCCAGCTTCTGCAACGTGGTCGGTTTCCGCCCCACGCCGGGGCGCGTTCCGAGCTGGCCCACCTTCAACGCCTGGTTTTCCCTGCCGGTGGTCGGACCCATGGCGCGCAGCGTCGAGGACGTCGCGCTCATGCTGTCTGCCGTCGCCGGGCCGGATCGGCGCTGTCCGATTTCGGTTCATGAAACGGGAGAAAGGTTTGCCCGACCTCTCGCGCGCGACATGAAGGGCGTGCGCATCGCCTGGAGTCGCGACCTCGGCGGACTGCCGATCGAGGGTGAAGTGCTCGAGACCCTGGAGCGCGCAATGCCGGCGTTCGCAGACCTGGGCTGCGTCGTGGAACCGGCCACACCGGACCTCACCGATGCCGACGAGATCTTCGAAGTGCTGCGCGCCTGGAACTTCGATCTCTCCCACGGGGACTTGCTGCGCACCAAACGCTCGCAGCTCAAACAGACGGTGATCTGGAACATCGAGGAGGGTCAGCGCCTCTCCGGTTCGCAGGTGGCGCGCGCCGAGCGCAAGCGGACCGAGCTCTTTGCTCGCATGCGCGCGTTCTTCGAGCGCTGGGACTATCTCGTGTGTCCGGTGGTACAGGTCCTGCCCTTCGACGTGAACACGGAGTACCCGATGGCGATCGATGGCAAGCCGCTCGCCAGCTACATCGAGTGGATGCGCTCGTGCTATCGCATCTCCGCCACGACCCTGCCAGCGATTTCCGTCCCGGCCGGCTTCAGCCGTGATGGGTTGCCGGTGGGTTTGCAGATTGTCGGGCGCTATCTCGACGATTTCGGTGTGCTGCAGGTGGCCCATGCCTTCGAGCAGGCCACGCGCTTCGCCGCTCGGCGTCCGGCCGCGGCGACCTGAGGTTGAATCCCACGCTAGGCCTGCGGCCTCTCCCCCCCGCGGGGGCCAGCCCTCTTGGGGCGGCCCGGCAAGGGCTGAGACGCACGGGTCGGCGGTCGAGGAATATTCGAGGGTATGATCGCGGGCCGCGCGCCGGCCGCGAGGTCAACCTCGGGCCGGCGCCCAGTCCCACCACGATTCATCGAAGCCCATGATCCGTCTTGTCTGCTCCTTTCTTTGCGCATTTGTTCTCGCCAGCCCGGCACTGGCACAGCAACCCGATCCGGCCAAGCCGCCCGCGGAGAAACCCAAGTCGGCCAAGCAGAAAGACCGGGTGTTCGTGAAGGACATCGAGGGCGTCTGGCTGCCCCAGGACTATATGGACGCACTGCGGGTGACCCGGCAGCCGCACGCGGCGGCGCGCAAGGCCGCTCCGCTCGCCATCAAGATCCAGAAGGAGGACCGCAGCTATCCCATCATGCGTACCGACTTCTCCAAGGCGGTGCTGCAGCGCGTGATCGACATCGAGCCCGCTGGCAAGCCCGGTTCGTATCGCATGGTGGTTGCCGACGACGACCGCGGCATCGTGTCGTCGGCCGATGCAACCTACATTCCGTTCCAGGGCGAGCGGGGAGTCCAGGGGCGGTTCGACACCCTGGCGATCGCGGATCCGACCTTCGCGAAGCGCCGCTTCCGCAACTTCGTGCGCGTGGCGGAAGGGCTGGTCGTGTTCGTCAACCGCGCTGTCATCGCCGGCAAGTACGCCGACGAGAAGGGGCGCACCTACGAGTTCACCGAGGCAGGCGAGGCGACGTTTCCCGACAGGAAGTTCGAGTACGAGGTGTCGCTCGCGGCCGAAGGTGCAGCCTGTGACTATTTCGACACGCCGGACGACAAGGCACCGGGCGGCAAGAAGCGCTACGGGTTCGGGTGGAAGGGCGACAAGCTGCATCTCTTCGATGCGGCCGGCACGGAGCCAAAGAACGTGCGCTGCGAACGCAAGCCGTTCGCGGTGCTGACCTTGCAGGACTGATACCCGAAACCACGATCACGACAGGAGGGGGACATGAGAAGCATCGCGGGATTGCTGTTCGGCTGGGCCATTCTGGGCATCGTAGCGAGCGGCACGGCGGGGGCGGCCGACTGCACCGAAGCAGTGACGGCCGCCGAGGCGGTCGCGGCCGAGGATGCGCGCTATGCCGCGCAGACCACCGAGGACTTCGCCGCGATGGAACGGCTGCTTGGCGACGACCTCGTCTACATCCATTCCTCCACGCTGGTCGATACCAAGGCGAGCTACATCGAACTGATCCGATCCGGTGAAGTGCACTACCGGGTGATGAAGCGCGACGACGTCACGGTGCGCACCTACGGCTGCATCGCCATCCTCTCGGGCCACGCGAACTACGACGTGACCATCAAGGGCAAGGACGTCGCGGTGGAACTGCGCTTCCACGCCATCTGGGCAAAGCGCAAGGGCCAGCTGCAGTTCATCTCCTGGCAGGCGACACGGGTGCCGCCGAAGCAGTAAACGCCGGACGCGGCACAGGCGTTCTCGCTAGCGAGAGCCTCGGCGCCACCAGCAAGAGCAGTACTGTCGGACGAGGGCGGGGGAGCCGGGGGCTTTCCCGCCCTTTTTCCGTGTACCGCAGGGGGGCCGACCCATACAATACGGCGGTTTCCCCGCCCGAAAACCCGCCACGCGGAGCACCACACCGATGTCGCCGGAAGTCGACGAAGCCAAATCCCAGGAGAGCGTGCAGCAAAGCCTGCAGCAGGTGATGGCCCTGCTGCAGAAGCACCGCCTCGTGGAGCAGCTCGTCCACCGACAGGACATGCCCAGGCACGAACTGGTGGAAACGCTGGTCCACCGGCAGAACCTGGCCGAGCTGCAGCAGAAGCTCGCGGAGCTGCATCCGGCCGACGTCGCCTACATCCTGGAAGCCCTGCCGCTCGAGGAGCGGCTGATCGTCTGGAACCTGGTCAAGGCCGATCGCGACGGCGAGATCCTGCTCGAGGCATCCGACGCCGTGCGCGCGACCCTGATCGCGGACATGGCACCGGAGGAACTGGTCGCCGCCACCGAGCAGCTCGACACCGACGAGATCGCGGACCTGGCACCCGACCTGCCCGAGGAGGTCATCGAGGACGTCTTCCAGGCGCTGTCGGTGGAAGAGCGCGAGCAGCTGCGCGCCGCCATGTCCTACCCCGAGGACTCGGTCGGGGCGCTGATGGATTTCGACATGGTCACGGTGCGCGAGGACGTCACCATCGAGGTGGTGCTGCGCTACCTGCGCCGGCTCGACGATCTGCCCGATCACACCGACCAGCTCTTCGTCGTCGACCGTAACGAAGTCCTGCAGGGGGTGCTGCCGATCGGACGGGTCCTGGTGACCGATCCGGATCGCCTGGTGATCGACCTGATGCTCGTCGACGCCGTACGCCTGAAGCCCCACGATGACGCCGAGGAGGCGGCGCAGGCGTTCGAGCGCTACGACCTGGTCTCGGCGCCGGTGGTGGACGACCACGGCCAACTGGTCGGCCGGGTGACGGTGGCGGCGGTGGTGGACTTCATCCGCGACCAGTCCGACAGCGAGATGCTGAACCTCGCCGGCCTGCGCGAAGACGAGGACATCTTTTCTTCGGTCTGGAAGTCGGCGCAGAACCGCTGGACCTGGCTCGCGATCAATCTCGTGACTGCCTTCATCGCCTCGCGCGTCATCGGCCTCTTCGAGGGCAGCATCGAGAAGCTGGTGGCGCTGGCGGCACTGATGCCCATCGTCGCCGGCATCGGCGGCAACTCCGGCAACCAGACCATCACGATGATCGTGCGCGCCATGGCGTTGGGGCAGATCCAGCGCGCCAATGCCAAGGCGCTGCTGACGAAAGAGCTGCTGATCAGCCTGCTGAACGGTCTGGTATGGGGCAGCATCTTCGGGGTGTTCGCGATGCTGCTATACCACAGCTGGGCGCTGGGCCTCGTGATGATGGCGGCGATGACCCTGAATCTGCTGGTGGCGGCGTCCTTCGGCGTGTTCATCCCGATGCTGATGCACCGCTTCGGTCGCGATCCGGCGGTGGGCTCGAGCGTGCTGATCACGGCCATCACGGACAGCGGCGGGTTCTTCATCTTCCTGGGGTTGGCGACGCTGTTCCTGGTTTAGGGGCAAACCTCTTTCAACACGAAGGAAGCGAAGGAAGACCAGGAAGCAGTTCCTTCGCCTTTCTTCGCGAACCTTCGCGTCCTTCGTGGTTCACGGTTTTCTTCCCGGCATGAGAAGCCTCGTCGCTCTGACCGCAGTCGCAATCCTGGCCGTGCTGAGCGCTTGCACTCCGCTCGGTCTGCTCAATGCCACCACGCCGTCCGAGGGCTATCGCCGTGAGGCGGGCATTGCGTACGGGGCGCTGCCGCGTCAGAAGCTCGATGTCTACGTGCCTGAATCCGCAGCCTCGCCGTTGCCGGTCGTCGTGTTCTTCTACGGCGGCAGTTGGCAGGAAGGTAGCCGAGAGCAGTACCGGTTCGCCGGCGAGGCGCTCGCGTCGCGCGGGTTCATTGCCGTCGTCCCCGACTACCGTGTCTATCCGGAAGTGCGATACCCGGAATTCCTGCGTGATGCTGCTGCTGCCGTTCGATGGGTGCACGATCATGCCGACGGCTACGGCGGAGATCCGGCTCGCCTGTTCGTGATGGGCCACTCCGCCGGTGCCTACAACGCGGCCATGCTGGCCCTGGACGGGCGCTGGCTGGCCGAGGTGGGGCTCGATCCGCAACGGATGCTGCGCGGGTGGATAGGCCTCTCGGGGCCGTACGATTTCCTGCCGATCAAGACGCCGGTGATCCAGACCATCTTCGGGCCGCGCGACCAATGGCCCGCGACCCAGCCGATCGCCTACGTATCGTCGGGCGCTCCGCCTGCCATGCTGATGACGGGCGCTGCCGATACCCGGGTGCTGCCGCGCAACTCCGAGCACCTGGCTGTGCGCATGCGTGAGGCGGGCGTTGCCGTTACGGAGCACGTCTACCCGGGGCTCGGGCACGGTCGCACCGTCGCGGCGCTCGCGAGGCCCTTTCGCGCCGATCCGCCGATCCTCGAGGAAATCGCGCGCTTCGTCGCGTCGCACTGAATCCGAGAGAGTTTCGTGATCGTAAAATGACTGTTCCGTAGACGAACCGTCGGCGGAGCGCCCCGGTCGAACTGCGCACCGCTGCACGAAAGGTCCCCCATGCTGATCCGCCGCTCCCCCGACATCGTTCCCTCCGAAATCACGCCGCGTGCGCTGTTCGAGGACCGCCGCACCTTCCTCCGCGACGCGGGCCTGTTCGCTGCCGGCCTGGCGGTGACAGGCCTCGGAGCCCGGCCCGTCCAGGCGCAGGGCAAGCCATTCGCCGGCGCGCGCAAGAGCCCGTTCAGCGTTGCCGAAACGGCGACCCCGTTCAAGGACGTCACCACCTACAACAACTTCTACGAGTTCGGCACCGGCAAGGACGATCCTGCCGAACGAGCCGGGACGCTCAAGCCGCGGCCGTGGACCATCAGCGTCGAAGGCGAATGCGCCAAACCGAAGCGGTGGGACATCGACGAACTGATGAAGCTGGCGGCCGTCGAGGAACGGATCTATCGCCTGCGCTGCGTGGAAGGCTGGTCGATGGTGATCCCGTGGAACGGCTTTCCCCTGAGCGAACTCGTGAAGCGGGCCGAACCGAACTCGAAGGCGAAATACGTGGAGTTCATCACGCTGAACGACGAGAAGCAGATGCCGGGCGTGCGCCTGCCCGTGCTCGACTGGCCCTACGTCGAAGGCTTGCGCATGGACGAAGCGATGCATCCGCTCGCGCTGCTCACGTTCGGGTTGTACGGCGATCTGCTGCCCAACCAGAACGGTGCTCCGGTGCGCATCGTGGTGCCGTGGAAGTACGGGTTCAAGAGCGCCAAGTCGATCGTGCGCATCCGGTTCACCGAGACCGAGCCGAAGACCGCCTGGAACAAGGCGATCCCGAACGAGTACGGGTTCTATTCCAACGTCAATCCGCAGGTGGACCATCCGCGCTGGAGCCAGGCGAAGGAGCGGCGCATCGGCGAATTCGGCAAGCGGGCGACGCTGATGTTCAATGGCTACGGCGAGCAGGTGGCTTCGCTGTATGCCGGGATGGATTTAAAGAAATACTACTGAACAGCTTGAAACACGAAGGACACGAAGGACACGAAGGACACGAAGAAAGGCGAAGGAACTGCTTTCTGATTTTGCTTCGTGGACCTTCGTGCCCCTCGCGTCCTTCGTGGTGAACGAGTTTGCCTTTGACCTTCCAACCCAATCCCACCCAAGTTGCCAGGATCAAGGCCGCGGTGTTCGTCGCCTGCCTGATCCCGCTCGCCCTGCTGGCGTTGCGCGCGTGGCGCGACCAGCTCGGGGCAAATCCGATCGAATACATCACCCGGGCAACCGGCTGGTGGACCCTCACGTTCCTGATGATCACGCTGACGGTGACGCCCGTGCGCCGACTGCTCTCGATGCCGTGGCTGCTGCGCCTGCGGCGAATGCTCGGGTTGTTCGCCTTCTTCTACGCGAGCCTGCACTTCACCACCTATATCTGGCTCGACCAGTTCTTCGATCTCGCCGCCATCGTGAAGGACGTGGTGAAGCGCCCGTTCATCACCGTCGGCTTCACCGCCTTCGTGCTGCTCATCCCGCTCGCGGCCACGTCCACCAATGCGATGGTCAAGCGGCTCGGCGCCCGGCGCTGGCAATGGTTGCACCGGGCGGTGTACGTCATCGGTACGCTCGGCGTGATCCATTTCCTGTGGCTGGTGAAGAAGGACATCCGCGAACCGCTGGTGTTTGCTTTGGTTCTCGCGGTGCTGCTGGGAGCGCGGCTCGCGTTCCGTTGGCGCGAACGCACCCGTACCGCGTCCGCAAGCGCCCAGGTCGCCGCACGGCCGGGTTGAGAATGGAGCCTCAGCATCGTGAGTGAATCGGTCCGGGCGTTCTACGATGGCCTCGCCGGCGAGTACCACCTCATGTTCGCCGACTGGCGCCGGGAGATCGCGCGGCAGGGCGAAGCGCTGGATGCCTTGATCCACCGGCAGTCGGACGGTGCAGTGGCGTCGCTGCTCGATTGCGCATGCGGAATCGGAACCCAGGCGATCGCGTTGGCGCTGCAGGGCTATCGCGTGCACGCGACCGATTTCAGTGCGCCGGCGGCCGAGCGTGCGCGGCGGGAAGCGCAATCCTTCGGAGCCGTCATGACAGTCGAGGTCGCGGATTTCCGACATCTGGGTGAGGTGCTCACGCAACGATTCGACGTCGTCATCTGTTGTGACAACGCGCTGTCCCATTGCCTGGCGGACGACGATCTGCCGCGCGCACTCGGGCAGATGCAGGGGCGCCTGCGATCCGGCGGGCTGTTCCTCGCGAGCATCCGTGACTACGACCGATTGCTGGCTCGCGACGGGAGTGCCGGGGCACTCGACCCCGGATTGCCCGGACTGCATGGCAAGAGCCAGGACCACGGTCCGCGCGGCACCATGCCCCAGGTGTTCGACGACGCAACCGGCCGCCGCATCGCATTCCAGGTCTGGGACTGGGCGCCCGACGGACGCTCGTACGCGGTGCACCAGTATTTCGTGCAGGAATTTGAAGGCGAGCATCGGACATCCCATCACGTCTCGCGGTTCCGGGCACTGCGTCGCGCCGAAGTGGACGAAGCCTTGAAGGCCGCGGGATTCCGCGACATTCACTGGCATTTCCCTGCCGATAGCGGCTTCTATCAGCCGGTGGTCACCGCGCGGGCTTAGTGCCCGGCGTCGCCGGCTTTCGTGATCTCGGCCAGAAAAGCGACGAACGCCGTGACGCGCGGCGCTACCGGACGGCCCGGATGCCAGAGCGCATGGAGCGGGTACTCGGGAGACTGCCAGCCCGCCAGCACCGGCACCAGCAGCTTGCGCGCGAACAGCGGTGCCAGCATGAAGTCGACATCCGTCACGACGCCGAATCCGGCGATGGCGGCTTCGATGCAGGCGTCGGAGTTGTTGCAGGTGAGTCTACCCTTGGGCGCTATCACCAGCGGCTCGCCGCGACCGCGGCGCGCCGGCTCGAACTCCCAGTCGAAGGGCTGGCCGGACACCGAGTTGATGTAGTCGATGGTCGTGTGGCGCTCCAACTCGCGCGGATGACGCGGCTCGCCGTGCTTGCTCAGGTACCGCGGACTGGCAGCCGCGATGAGCCGGAAGCCGCCCAGCAGCCGGTACTTGAGATGGTGCGCGCGCGGCAGCGACGTCCGCACGAAGATGTCCGCGTCGGTGTGAGCGATCTCGTCGACCCGTTCGTTGAGCACGAGATTCAGATTGACGCCGGGATGACGTTCCAGGAACGCGGGTACCCGCGCGGCGAGGACACGTACGCCGAAGAACTCCGGCACCTCCACCGTAAGCGGCCCGGCCACTTCGCCCGCCCGGGTTGCATACTCGTTGTCCAGCGCGTCGATCTGCTCGAGCAACCCGCCGACGCGAGCCGCGTACTGTTCGCCCTCGCTAGTGAGGGCGACCGTGCGCGTGGTGCGGCGGAACAGGCGCACGCCGAGCCGCGCTTCCAACTGTGCGACCTGGCTCGACACAGCGGCGCGCGACACCCCCAAAGCCTTGGCGGCACCGCTGAAACTCGCGGCAGCGGCCACCGCGAGGAAGGTGCGCATCAGGTGGACGTTGTCGGCCATGGGTGGGATGGTTGCGGACTCATTGTCAATTCTAATGGAACAGTGTTACCAATCCGCCAATAGAATATTGACAGCATACTGCGTCCGATCGAACCGATGCAGACCGGATGCAAGTCATGAACTCCCTCTACCGTCGCAGCCGCGCCGAGATCGCCGGCCTGGTGGGCCTCGCCGTACCGCTGGTGGCCGGGCTCACCACCTCGTCGCTGATCATGATCACCGACACCTGGATGCTCGGCCCGCTGGGTGCCGTGCCTCTGGCGGCCGCGTCGCTCACTGGCAGCGTGATTCTGATCCTGTGGGCCGCGGTGTACGGCTTCATGACGCCCGTGGGCATCCTGATCGGCCGGGCATTCGGCGCCGGCGATGTCGCGCGCGTCGCGAGCGTGGTGGCGCACGGTCGGTGGCTCGGTCTCGGGATCGGCATCGCGTTGGCTGCGCTCATGGTCACGGTACTGCCGCTGCTCCCTTTCGCAGGTCAGCCGCGCGAAGTGCTCGATGTGATTGCACCGTACTGGATCACCATGGCCCTGGTGCTCGTGCCCTATTCGATCAATCTCGTGTTCAAGCAGCTGCTGGATGCCGTCGATCGTCCGTGGACCGGTGTCGCCATACTCCTCATCGCCGTCGTCGTGAACGTGCCGCTCAACTACGCGCTCATCAACGGCGTCTGGGGTTTCCCGCGGCTCGGGCTTACCGGTGCCGCTGTCGCCACCCTGGTGGCGGAAGGGATTGCGCTGCTGGTGTTCTGGGCGTACTGGCGCCTGGCACCCGCCATGGCCGGGTTGCGTCTCGCCGTGCGCCTGCGCCGCATCGGATTCACCGAGCAATCGAAAGAAGGCGTGCCGGTGGGACTGCAGTACCTCGCCGAAGGCAGTGCTTTGTCGGTGGCAGGCGTGTTGATCGGCCTGCTCGGCGCGACCGCATTGGCCGCCAACCAGATCGTGTTCAGTGTCGCCTCGGTGCTCTACATGCTGCCGCTCGGCATGGCCGGTGCCGTGGCGATCCGCATCGCGCAGGCGTTGGGCAGCGGCGAGCCTGACCGGGTGCAGCCGATCGGCCTGGCCGCCATGAGCCTTGTGACGCTGTGGACGGTGCTCTTCACGACCACGCTGATCGTGGCTGGTGCGGACATCGCCGCCGCATTCATCGACGATCGCACGGTCATTGCCGCGGCCACCGCCATGTTCGTGGCCGTCGGCATCATGCAGATCTTCGACGGTATCCAGTCGGTGAGCCTCGGTGCGTTGCGAGCGTTGCTCGACAACCGCTGGCCGACGCTGGTCACTCTCGGCGCCTACTGGCTGCTCGCGCTGCCGTTCGGGTGGTTGTTCGCGGTGCCGATGGGCTTCGGTGCCGCCGGCTTCTGGGGTGGTTTCGCCCTGGGTCTGGCAGTGGCGGCGTTGTTGCTGCTGCGGCGCTTCATTGGTTCCGGATCGAGACTCGCCGCCGCAGCACTCACGCCTTGACCCAGGTCTCCGAGAACGCGAGGAAAGCGGTGCTGCTGTCCTTCTTGCCGGCGAATTCGCGCGGGAACGGGCGGCCCTCGATGGGCCGGCCGTTGATGTGTCCCGACGTCTCGCGCACGTCGACGAACGTGGAGAACATCTCGTGCTTGCCGGTGACCGCCTTCTGGTCGCCGGCGAGTTCCACTTCGTAGCAATCGCCCCAGCCGCCCCACGTCAATTGAACCTGGCCGAGCGACGACCGGAACCATTCGGTGTGGACCGTCCGACCGTCGCCGCCCGCAACGAAATCCCAGCCCGGGATCAGCTTGGTTGAAGCCAGAGCATTGCTGCCGCGAAAAGCGAGGAAGTGCTGCACGAAGCCGTCGCGCAGATAGACCGCGAGCGGTTCGTTGTCGGTGATGCAGACGTTGGGCTTGACCGGATTGGTGCCGTTGCCGGAGGGATCGAGCACCAGGAACGCGGCGTGGCCCTTGCCATGCGGCGACAGCACGACCCGGAAGAAGCTCACGAGTGCGACGTACGGTCCGTCCGCCTTGTTCCGGAGGTACATGCCGGGGTTCTCACCGGACCAGTCGACCGGGCGGGGGTTCATGGCGGGTCGCGACATCGTCATCGTCCTTTTCTGATGGAAGTGATCAGGCGCTGAACGGCACGGCCTTGCGCAGGTCGTGCCCCATGCGGATCGCGGCTTCGCGTCCACGGTAGTATCCGGGCATCAGGAACATCTCCCGATACCCGAGCGAGCGGTAGAAATCGCGCGCGGCCTGATTGCCGACCCGTGCTTCGACGTAGACGATGCCGATGCCGGCGGTGCGCGCACTCGCCTCGAGCCAGTGCACCAGGCTGCGGCCGATGCCCTTGCGTTGATGCTGCTCGCCGATGGCGAGCAGCGACAGGTGCGCATGCTCGTCCAGGAATTCCATGATCGCGAAGCCCGCCACCGGACGGTCGGCGTCGGCGACGATGCTGCAGGTGTCGCGGTGTTGCAACGACCCGAGCACGCGCTTGGGCGTCCACGACCAGCCGAGCCCGGACTCGATGAGATCGCGCGACAACCGCGCCATCTGCTGCGCGTCCTGCGGCTCCGCGAGGCGGATCATGTGGGTCACGGTCGCACGCTCGTTCAGGCGGTCTCGGGCACGGAAGGCAGGCCCGCCAATGCCATGGCGAGCTCCTTCTCGTCGTATTGCTGGTCGGTCAGCTTGCCCGCGAAATAGTCGGTGTAGGCCTGCATGTCGAAATGGCCGTGGCCGCACAGGTTGAACAGGATCGCCTTCGACGTGCCCGATTCCTTGCAGCGCAGCGCCTCGTCGATTGCGCCTTTGACCGCGTGGTTGGCTTCGGGCGCGGGCACGATGCCCTCGTTGCGCGCGAACAGCACGCCGGCCTCGAAGCACGACACCTGGTGGTAGGCACGCGCCTCGATGAGGCCGAGCTCCTTGATGTGCGAGACGAGCGGGGCCATGCCGTGGTAGCGCAGACCGCCGGCGTGGAATCCGGGCGGCATGAACGCGGAACCGAGCGTGTGCATCTTGGCAAGTGGCGTCATGTGGCCGGTGTCGCCGAAGTCGTAGGCATAGCGGCCACGCGTGAGACTGGGGCACGCCGCCGGTTCGACCGCGATGATGCGCACCTTCTTGCCGCCGCGCAGTTGGGCCCCGAGAAACGGAAACGCGATGCCGGCGAAATTCGATCCGCCCCCGGTGCACCCGACGATGATGTCGGGAAAGTCGTTCGCCATTTCCATCTGCGCCATGGCTTCCTGCCCGACCACCGTCTGGTGCAGCAGCACGTGATTCAGCACGGACCCGAGGGCGTACTTGGTGTCCTCGCGGCTCGCGGCGACTTCCACCGCTTCGGAAATGGCGATGCCGAGGCTGCCGTTGTTGTCCGGTGACCTGGCGAGCAGCGCGCGGCCGAAATTGGTCTCCATCGACGGGCTCGCGATGCAGCGGGCGCCGTAGGTCTCCATCAATGCCCGTCGGTAGGGCTTCTGGTTGTAGGACACCTTCACCATGAAGACCTGGACCTCGAGCCCGAACAACGCGCCGGCAAAGGCCAGTGACGAACCCCATTGGCCAGCACCCGTCTCGGTGCTGATGCGTTTGACGCCCGCCTCCTTGTTGTAGAAGGCCTGCGCCACGGCGGTGTTGGGCTTGTGGCTACCGGCCGGGCTGACGCCTTCGTACTTGTAGTAGATGCGCGCGGGTGTCTGCAACGTCTTCTCGAGGCGGCGTGCGCGATACAGCGGACTCGGGCGCCACTGGCGGTAGACGTCGCGCACCGGATCGGGGATCTCGATCTCGCGGTCGGCCGACACCTCCTGCATGATCAGCGCCATCGGGAACAGCGGCGCAAGATCGTCCGGTCCGACCGGCTGGAGCGTGCCCGGATGCAACACCGGCGGCGGTGGCGAAGGCAGATCCGCCATCAGGTTGTACCAGTGCTTCGGTATACGTGTTTCGTCCAGCAGGTACTTGACGCTGTCGGTCATGCGGTCCTCCCCAGGTGTGTCGTTCAGCTCACTTCGGCCGGATCGTTGCCGGCCTGGGCGCTTTGCAGGTGCGCGACAGCGACTATACCGCCGCCGGTAGCGTCGCGGGGACCGGGATGACCCATCCTCGATCGAGATGGCCGGCGTTGCGCACCCAGGACGCTACGCACAGCGAGATTCGCTGCGACCCATTCGTGGAAATTCCGGGCGATAGCGATTCTCGCGCGTCATGTTGCGCATCCGGCGCAACCGGTGTTGCGTCGCAGCGCAATCAGCGGGGCGATTCGGCGCCGTGCGCGAACCCGGGTTCCGGACCGGCGGCGGCGCGATCCTTCCGCATCCAGCTCTGGAATCGTTCGAGGTAGATGTAGATGACCGGAGTGATGTACAGCGTGAGGATCTGCGACACGAGCAGGCCGCCGACGACCGCGACGCCGAGCGGTTGCCGCGATTCGGCGCCAGCGCCGTAGCCCAGGGCGATGGGGAGCGTGCCCATCAGCGCGGCCATAGTGGTCATCATGATCGGCCGAAACCGCGTGAGCGCAGCCTCGTAGATGGCGTCGCGCGGGCTCTTGCCGCCGTGGCGCCGCGCTTCGATGGCGAAGTCGATCATCATGATCGCGTTCTTCTTCACGATGCCGATCAGCATGACCAGCCCGACGAAGCCGAACATGTCGAGTTCCATGTGGAAGAGTTTCAGCGACAGCAGCGCGCCTAGCCCCGCGGTCGGCAGGCCGGAGAGGATCGTGAGCGGATGGATGAAGCTCTCGTAGAGGATGCCGAGGATCAGGTAGATCACGAACACCGCGAGGATCAGCAGGACACCCATGCCGGACAGCGACGACTGGAACGCCTGGGCCGAGCCCTGGAAGCTCGTGTTGAGCGTGCTCGGTGCGCGTTGCTCGACCATCAGCTTGTTGATGCCTTCGATGGCCTGGCCGAGCGCGATCCCCGGTTTCAGATTGAACGAGATCGTGACCGCCGGCAGTTGCCCCAGGTGGCTGATGACCAGCGGACCGACGGCGGGTTTCATGGTCGCCACCGCGGCGAGCGGTACCAGGCTGCCGCTGGAGCTGCGCACGTACAGCTGCGACAGGGCGGTGGCATCGAGCTGGTACCTGGGCTGCACTTCGATCAGGACCCAGTACTGATTCGTCGGCGTGAAGATGTTCGACACCTGCCGGGGTCCGTAGGCGCTGTACAGGGCGTTCTCGATCTGATCGGCGGTGACGCCGAGTGCTGCGGCCTTGTCGCGATCGATGTCGAGCACGATCTGAGGGTTCCTGATCTGCAGGTCGCTCGTCACGTCCATGAAGCCGGGCAGCGCGCGGATCTTCTCCTCGATGAGCGGGGCCCACTTGTAGAGTTCGTCGGCGTCGGCATCCTGCAGCGTGAACTGGTATTGGCTCTTGGTGAGGAACCCGCCCAGCCGGATGGTGGGAAGGTTCTGGAGATACACCTTCACGCCAGGGATCGATTGCAGCTTCGGCCGCAACCGCTGCATGACTTCGTCAGCCGACGGTCGCTCGTGCCGGTCCTTGAGGCGGATCAGCATGCGGCCCAGGTTGATCGACTGACTCGAGCCGCCGACACCCATGAACGCCATGGTGGCATCCACGGCGGGGTCGGTTCGGATGATCGCCGCCGCCTGCTGGTGCAACTCGAACATCGCGTCGAACGACACGTCCTGGGCGGCTTCGGTGAAGGCGAAGAGCTGGCCGACGTCCTCGCTCGGCAGGAAGCCCTTCGGCATGCTCGTGAAGAGCCAACCGGTGAACACCGTGATGCCGAGGAAGGCGAGCATGCAGATGCGCGGGAACGCGAGTGTCGCCCGCAACGTACGGTCATAGACGCTGCGGGCACCATCGAAGACGCGCTCCAAGGCGAGATACACGCGGCCGTGCTGCACGCCGTGCGTCGACCGCAGCATCCGGCTGCACAGCAACGGCGTCAGCGACAGCGAGACGAAGCCCGACACCAGGATCGCGGCGATGATGGTGACGGCGAACTCGTGCAGCAGCCGGCCCAGCACCCCGCCCATGAACAGCACCGGGATGAACACCGCGGCGAGCGAGATGGTCATGGACACGATGGTGAAGGCGATCTCCTTCGATCCTTCCAGCGTGGCCTGCATGCGCGACTTGCCCATCTCCACGTGGCGCATGATGTTCTCGAGCATGACGATGGCGTCGTCCACCACGAAACCCACGCACAGCGTCAGCGCCATGAGAGACAGGTTGTCGAGGCTGAAGCCCATCAGGTACATCACCGAGAAGGTCCCGATGATGGACATGGGCAGCGCCATGTTCGGAATGAAGGTCGCCGACAGGTTGCGCAGGAACAGGAAGATCACCAGCACGACCAGGGCGAGCGCCAGCACCAGGGTGAACTGGACGTCGCGCACCGACTCGCGGATCGACACCGAGCGGTCGTAGACGAGCTCCAGCTTGACCCCGGGGGGAATCTGCTCGCGGAACACCGGCAGCAGCTTCTTCAGCGCATCGACCACTTCCACCGTGTTGGTGCCGGGCTGGCGCTGCACCGAGACCAGAATGCCGCGCTTGTCGTTGTACCAGGCGGCCTGCTTGTTGTCCTGCACGCTGTCGATGGCGGTGCCGATATCCTTCACGCGCAATGGCGCACCGTTGCGGTAGGTCACGATGACTTCGCGGAAGCCCTCGGCGTTGGTGAGCTGCCCGGTGGATTCGATCGAGAGCGCCTTGGTCGGCCCGTTGAGTGTGCCGGTGGGCAGGTTGACGTTGTTGCGGGCGATGGCCTGTTCGACCTCTTCGATGCCCACACCGCGGGCCGCCATCGCGTACGGGTCTACCTGCACGCGTACGGCGTACTTCTGCGAACCGTAGACGAGCACCTGCGCGACACCCTTGACCGTCGACATGCGCTGCGCGATCAGCGTCTCCGCGTACTCGTTCACCTGGGAGATGGGAAACACGTCCGAGGTGAGCGCCAGGTAGAGCACGGGCTGGTCCGCCGGGTTCACCTTGCGGTAGGACGGCGGCACCGGCATGTTCGGCGGCAGGTTGCGACGTGCGAGCGTGATGGCGGTCTGCACGTCCTGCGCGGCGGCGTCGATGGGCCGATCGAGCGAGAACTGGAGCGTGATCTGGGTGGTGCCCTTGGCGCTGGACGAGGTCATCTGCTCCAGCCCGGCAATGGCCGAGAACTCCTTCTCTAGCGGCGTGGCCACGGCCGCGGCCATGGTCTCCGGGCTCGCCCCCGGCAGCATCGCGGTCACCTGGATCGTGGGGAAATCCACGTTGGGCAGTTGCGCCACCGGCAGCTGCCGATAGGCCAACACGCCGAACGCGAGAATGCCGATCATGACCAGCCACGTCATGACCGGGCGGCGGATGAAGATCTCGGAGAAATTCATCGCGTTCCTCCGGGGGGCAGCGACCGACGGGAGCGTGGGGGCAGTCCCATGTCAGTGGCGCCGGGCCGCCCCAAGCCACTGACGCGCCCCCTCGGGGGGCAGCGACCGACGGGAGCGTGGGGGCAGTCCCATGTCAGTGGCGCCGGGCCGCCCCAAGCCACTGACGCGCCCCCTCGGGGGGCAGCGACC
>JAIEQG010000025.1 GCA_019747905.1 Burkholderiales bacterium | reverse complement strand
ATGACGGATCCGAAGAGGTTCTCGTCCTCGCCGCGCGACTTCACCCGGATCGGGCGGCGATGGTTGGCCTCGTTCAACACTTCGAGGGCCGCGATCTGGCCCTCCGTGACCGCTTCGACCTCCATGGCCCAGCGCGCCGGCACGTAGCCGGATTTCACCCAGTTGCTGACGACCGCCCGGTCGAGCTTGAGGCGACGGGCGACTTCGGCCTGGGTACCGAAATGTTCGACGAGGCGTTCGGCGCAGTTCATGGCGATGGATGCGAAGCGAGCGGCGAGATTGCCCTATCAAAATGATTTTGACAAGCAACGCTGACGGCCCCGCCGCCGTCTGTCGACCGCTAACGCGCCTTCGACCCCGTCAGGTTGAATGCAACGACGCCGCCTGCCATCGCCACGACAAAGATCCAGACTCGAACATCACCGAAGCCAGCGCTCACTAAAGCCGGTCCCGGGCAGAACCCGGACAGGCCCCAGCCGAAGCCGAACAACAGGCTGCCGGCGATCAATTCCCAGGTGATGCCCCGGCTGGGAGGGGCATCGAAGTGGTCGTCGAGGACCGGCTTCGCCGCCTTGCGCTGACTTGACCAGTAGGCGAACCCGAACACGGTGAGAGCGCCGCCCATCACGAACGCGAGGCTGGGATCCCAGGCCCCGGTGACATCGAGAAAGCCGACCACCTTGGCCGGGTTGGTCATCTGCGCCACGACCAGGCCGATAGCGAACAGGACCCCGCAGGCGAACGCGAAAAGGATCTTGTTCAAAGCAGGCCACCCTGGCGCAGGGCGAACACGGCCACCGCGCCGGTCGCCATGAAGCACAGCGTCGCCACGATGGAGCGCGGGGACAGGCGCCCCATGCCGCACACGCCGTGGCCGCTGGTGCAGCCGTTGCCCAACTGGGTGCCGTATCCGACCAGGAGTCCGGCGAGCACCATCTGCCATGCGCCGGCGTTCAACTCGAAGGCGATGCGCTCGCCGAAGGCCAGTTTGGCCACGATACCCACCACGACCAGCCCGGCGACGAACGCGAGCCGCCACCCCATATGACCCCACTCGAACCTGAGCAGGCGGCCGAAGATGTTGGAGATGCCGGCGATGCGCCCCAGGCCCCACCAGGTCAGCGCGGCTGCGGCCCCAAGGATGGCGCCGCCGGCCAGCGCCGACCAGGGCGTGAAATTCGCGATCGTCACGGGTTGCGCACGATGCGCAGCGGTGCCAGCGGCTCGACCGGCGCCGGATCGAAGGCGCGATCGCCCTCCGCGTCCGGCTCTCCGGTGGGTACCAGGTTCGCGAAGTCGTAGAGCTTCGCATCGGCGAGGTGCGACGGGACCACGTTCTGCAGTGCCCGGAACATGTTGTCCAGGCGCCCGGGGTGTTGCTTCTCCCAGCTTTGCAGCATCGCCTTCACCTGCTTCCGCTGCAGGGTCTCCTGCGAGCCGCACAGGTCGCACGGAATGATCGGGAACGCGCGCACCTCCGCCCACTCCGCGAGGTCGCTCTCCTTGCAATAGGCGAGCGGACGAATGACGACGTGCTTGCCGTCGTCCGACACCAGCTTGGGCGGCATGCCCTTCAGCTTCGAGCCGAAGAACATGTTGAGCAGCACCGTCTCGAGGATGTCGTCGCGGTGATGGCCGAGCGCGATGCGCGTCGCACCCAGTTCGGAGGCGACGCGATAGAGCACGCCGCGCCGCAGGCGCGAGCACAGCGAGCACATGGTCTTGCCCTCGGGGACCAGCCGTTTCACGGTGCTGTAGGTGTCCTGCACCGCGATGCGATACGGGATGCCGAGGCCTTCCAGGTACTCGGGCAGCACTTGTTCCGGATAGCCGGGATGCCGCTGATCCAGGTTCACCGCCACGATCTCGAACGGCACCGGGGCGTGGTCACGCAGGCTGAGCAGGATGTCGAGCAGGCTGTAGCTGTCCTTGCCGCCGGACAGGCACACCATCACCTTGTCGCCCGCGCCGATCATGTCGTAGTCGGCGATGGCCTCCCCCACCAGGCGCCGCAGCCGCTTGGCGAGCTTGTTGTTCTCGAAGGCCTGGCGCCTGCTGTCGGCCGTCGTGCTCACAGGTGAATGCTCCGTCCGCCGTCCACGGCAATGATCTGTCCGGTGATGTAGGGCGCATCCTGCACCAGGAATCGCACCGTGCGTGCAACATCGTCCGGTTCCCCGGTGCGCTTGAGCAGGGTGGTGTTGACGATCCGCTGGCGCGCCAGCGCGTCGGACCAAGCCTCGTCCTCCGGCCACAGGATGGCGCCCGGTGCGACGGCGTTCACCCGGATCTCGGGGCCCAGCTCGCGGGCGAGCGATCGGGTGAGCGCGGCCAGCCCGCCCTTGGCGGTCGAGTAGACCGTGTAACTCTTCATGGGCCGCTCGGCGTGGATGTCGGCGATGTTCACGATGCAGCCCTCGGTCTTGCGCAGGTGGGGTGCGGCCGCCTGCGACAGGAACAACGGCAGCTTCAGGTTGGTGCCCACCAGGTCGTCCCAGTCGTCCTCCGTGATCTCGCCGACCGGAGTCGAATGGAAGCTCGAAGCGTTGTTCACGAGCACGTCCAGGCGCCCGAAGCGCTGCACCGTGTCGTGCACAACGGCCGGCAGGTTGGCCAGGTTGAGCAGGTCGGCCTGCACCAGGGCCACCGAATCGGGCCGCACGTGGTTCAGATCGGCCTGCAGGGCGCGCGCCTCGGTCGCGGAACTGCGGTAATGGACCATGAGGTTGGCGCCCTCGGCGTGCAGCAGCCGGCAGATGGCCGCACCCACGCGCCGGGCACCGCCGGTGATCAGCACGACCTTGTTTTGCATCGGACCGCGACGCCGTAGTTAAATCGAGGACTGCGGATTCTACTCGACCGACCCGAAGCCCCGATGTTGGCTGTTTCTCCCGATCTGGTGCCCGGTCCTGACGCGGCGGCGCACAGCGCCCTGCTCGCCGAACGCATCGGCCAGGCCATCGACGCGGCCGGCGGCTGGATCGGCTTCGACCGGTACATGGACCTGGCCCTGTACGAGCCGGGCCTGGGCTACTACAACGGCGGCGCGACCAAGTTCGGCGGAGGGGGCGATTTCGTGACGGCCCCGGAGATCTCGCCGTTGTTCGGGCGCACGCTCGCCCGTCAGGTCGCCCAGATCCTGAACGTGACGCGCGGCGAAGTGCTCGAGCTGGGCGCGGGCACCGGTCGGCTCGCGGTGGACCTGTTGCGCGAACTGGAGCGCATGGACAATCTGCCGCCGCGCTACTCGATCCTCGACGTGAGCGGTGAGCTGCGCCAGCGCCAGCAGGATGCGATCGCGGCCCAGCTGCCTCATCTGCTGGACCGCGTCGTGTGGCTCGAGGCGTTGCCGCCGGCGATCGAAGGCGTGGTGATCGCCAACGAAGTGCTGGATGCGATTCCGGTGAATCTGGTGCACTGGCGCGACGACGGCATCTTCGAACGCGGCGTCGAGCGGAGCGCCCGAGGCTTCGCCTGGGCCGATCGCCCGCTCGGCGCCGGTCCGCTCGATGAAGTCGCCCGTGCGCTGCCGATCGATCCGCCGTTCGTGACCGAGGTCGGCATCCGCGGTAGCGCGCTGGTGGCCTCGCTGGCCGAACGCCTGCGCCACGGCGTGATGCTGATCGTCGATTACGGTTTCGGCAGCACAGAATTCCACCACCCGCAGCGCTCGCGCGGCACGCTGATGTGCCACTACCGCCATCACGCCCACGACGATCCGTTCTTCCTGCCGGGCCTGCAGGACATCACGGCGCATGTGGATTTCACGGCCGTGGCCGAAGCCGGGGTCATGGGTGGTCTTGAAGTGCTCGGCTACACGACGCAATCGCGCTTCCTCATCAATTGCGGCATTACCGACCTGCTGTCCGCCGAGAACCCGGCAGACGCCGGCCGCTACCTGCCGCAGTCGTCGCAAGCCCTGCGGTTGTTGAGCCCGGCGGAGATGGGCGAGCTGTTCAAGGTGCTGGCGCTGGGGCGGCGGGTGCAGGAGCCCTTGCTCGGATTCCCGACGGGCGATTTGTCGCGACTGTTGTAGTTGGTTGGAAAAGCGTGAACCACGAAGGGCACGAAGGACACGAAAGAGCACGAAGGAAAGCAAATTCATGAGCCCTGCCTCGAAGCGTTTCGTTCTACTTCGTGTTCCTTCGTGTCCTTGGTGTCCTTCGTGTTGAAAGAGGTTGACCTTCCCCTCGAATGACCCACGCGCTCCGCACCCTCGACGACCGCTTCGCCGCCCTCCCGGGCTTCGAGTACGAACCTCGCTACCGCGAGTTCGACGGCCTCCGCATGCACTACGTCGACACCGGCCCAAGGGACGCGAACGAGGTGTTCCTCTGCCTGCACGGCGAACCGACCTGGAGCTATCTCTATCGCCGCATGATTCCGGTATTCGTCGCGGCAGGACACCGCGTCGTCGCGCCCGACCTGTTCGGCTTCGGCCGCTCCGACAAGCCGGTGGACGACGCCTGGTACACGTTCGAGACGCACCGTGAATCGCTGCTGCGATTCATCGAGGCGCTCGACCTCGACGGCATCACGCTCGTGTGCCAGGACTGGGGCGGGCTGCTCGGCCTCACGCTGCCCATGGACCTGCCCGAGCGATTTGCGGGTTTGCTCGTGATGAACACCACCCTGGGTACCGGCGACGTGCCGCTGACGGACGGTTTCACGGCATGGCGTCAGTGGGTCGCGAACAACCCCGATCTCGATTGCGGCAAGCTGCTGGCGCGTGCTTGCCCGCACCTGACGCCCGGCGAAGCCGCGGCCTATTCGGCGCCCTACCCCGATCGAAGCTACAAGGCCGGTGCGCGACGCTTTCCGCAACTGGTGCCGGATCGTCCGGACGCACCCGGCGCCCAACTCTCGCGCCGCGCGCGCGACTGGTGGCGCACGCAGTGGCGCGGGCAGAGCTTCATGGCGATCGGCATGACCGACCCGGTGCTCGGGCCCGCCGTGATGGAAGCGTTGCGTGCCGACATCCGTGGCTGTCCACCGCCCCTGCAGGTGGCCGAAGGCGGACACTTCCTCCAGGAATGGGGCGCGCCAGTGGCCGAAGCGGCCATCGCTCGTTTCGCCGCCGGTTAACGAAGGCTCAGGCGGTACCCCACACCTCGCGCGCCGTTTCCACCACGAGCCTGAGCTTCGTGGCCTGCGACTCGTGCGCGATCTCGTTGCCGTGCACGGTGCTCGAGAAGCCGCACTGAGGCGACAGACAAAGCTGCTCCAGCGGCACCAGTTTCGCGGCCTCGTCGATGCGGTGCTTCAACTCGTCCTTGGATTCGAGCGTGCCCACCTTGGTGGATACGAGCCCCAGCACGACGATCTTGCCCTTGGGCACGAACCGTAGCGGCGCGAACGTGCCGGAGCGAGCGTCATCGTACTCGAGAAAATACCCGTCCACCGCCAGATCGTTGAACAACGCTTCGGCCACGGGCTCGTAGCCGCCCTCGGCGACCCACGCGCTCTGGAAATTGCCGCGACACAGGTGCACGCAGACCGTCATGCCGGCGGGTCGGCCCGCGATCGCGGCATTGATGAGCCGCGCGTAGCGGCGCGGCAGTTCGTCCGGATCGTCACCGCGCTGGCGTGCCCCTTCGCGCATTTTCGCGTCGCATAGGTACGCGAGATTGGTGTCGTCGAGTTGCACGTAGGTGCAGCCGGCTGCGCCCAGCTGTTGCAGTTCTTCGCGGTAACACGCGGCCACGTCATCGTAGAACGCCTCGAGATCGGGGTAAGCCTCCTTGCTGATGGCGCCGCGGCCGCCGCGGAAGTGCAGCATCGTCGGCGATGGGATGGTCACCTTCGGCGTGCGTTGCGTAGCTGCCTTCAGGAAGCGGAAATCCTCGACCTGGATCGGCCGCACGTGACGCAGCTGCTTCGTGACGTGCATCACGGGGGGAGCGAAATTGACTTCGGTACCGAGCGCGTTGCGAAAGCTGGTTGCCATGCCGCCCCGCGTTTCCACGCCTTCCAGCTGTTCCAGGAAATCGACGTGAAAGTAGGTGCGCCGGAACTCACCGTCGGTGATGCCGGAGAGCCCCAGGTCTTCCTGGATGCGGACGATGTCTCGGATGGCGCGGTCCTCGGCGTCGCGCAGTTGCGTCTTCGACAGGGTGCCGGCGCGGTACTGCTCGCGGGCCTCGAGCAGGGCCTGGGGTCGCAGGAAACTGCCGACGTGATCGGCTCGGAACGGCGGGATCTTGCGCTGCGTCATGGCGGTCCTCGATGGTGGCGCTGCATTCTCTCCCAAGTCCGCGGCGTGCATCGACATGCGTGCAATAATCGACCGACATCGAGAGTGACCGGCGCCCACGGGAACGCCGGCGTCGAGGAGGAGAGCGTTCATGTCGGGAAGACTGTGGGGCGCGCTGGCGCTCGCCGTTGCCGTGATCGCTGCCACCGGTGCGGCGGCGCAGGACGTGGTCAAGGTCGGCATGATCGCGGAGATGAGCGGCCCGTTCGCCGAAACCGGACGCCAGATGGTGAACGGCGCCAAGGCATATCAGAAGGTCTACGGCGAGAGCGTCGGTGGCCGCAAGGTGGAGCTGATCGTGCGCGATTCCACCGGGCCTGCGCCCGAAGTCGCGAAGCGACTCGCGCAGGAACTCCTGGTCAACGACAAGGTGGATTTTCTCGCCGGTTTCGGTCTGACGCCCAACGCCCTGGCCGTCGCTCCCCTTGCCACCGAAACCAGGAAACCGATGATCGTGATGAATGCCGCCACTTCGGTGATCACGCTGAAGTCGCCGTACATCGTGCGCGTCTCGTTCACGCTGGCGCAGGTCGCCGCTCCGCTCGGCACGTGGGCTGCAAGGAACGGTATCGGCAAGGTCTACACCCTCGTGGCCGACTATGGTCCGGGGATCGACGCGGAAACCGCGTTCAAGAAGACGTTCGTCGCCGGCGGCGGCGAGATCGTCGGCGAAGTGCGCACCCCGCTGCGCAACGTCGAGTTCGCGCCATATCTGCAGCGGATCAAGGATGCGCGGCCCCAGGCGGTGTTCATCTTCCTGCCGGTGGGCGAGCAGCCGGTGGCCTTCATGAAAGGCTTCGCGGAGCGCGAGCTCGACAAGGCCGGCATCCGCGTCATCGCGACCGGTGACGTCACCGAGGACGGTCAACTCGAAGCGATGGGCGAAACGCCGCTCGGCGTGGTGACCACTCACCACTACTCGGCCGCGCACGACAGCGCGCAGAACCGCACCTTCCTGAAGGCGTTCGCGGAAGTGGCCGGCCCGGACTTCAAGCCGAACTTCATGGCCGTCGGCGCGTGGGACGGCATGGCCGCCATCTACGAATCGATTCGCCGCAACGGCAGCGGGCCCATCGACGGCGACCGGGCCCTGGCGGCACTGAAAGGCCTCAAGCTCGACAGCCCGCGCGGGCCCATCATGATCGATCCGGAAACGCGCGACGTGGTGCAGACCGTGTACGTCCGGCGCGTGCAGAAACGAGGCGGCCGCGTGTTCAACGTCGAGTTCGAGCAGATCGCCAACGTGAAGGATCCCGGCAAGTAACGTGAGGCCCCCGACCGCGTGATGGCGAGCCTGCTGGGGGTGCTGTTCGACGGCCTCGCGTACGGCATGCTGTTGTTCCTGGTGAGTGTCGGCCTCTCGGTCACGCTCGGGCTGATGAATTTCGTGAACCTGGCCCACGGGGCCTTCGCGATGCTGGGGGGCTACGTGTGTGTCGCGCTGATGCAGCGCTGGGGCGTGCCGTTCCTGGCGGCACTGCCGGCCGCGTTCATCGCCGCGGCGGTGGCGGGTGTGATCCTGGAGCGCGTGCTGTATCGCCGCTTCTACCGCCGCAGTCACCTGGACCAGGTGCTCGTGACCATCGGCCTGGTGTTCATGGCGATCGCCGTGGCGACGTGGGCGTTCGGATCGCAGCAGCAGCCGCTCCGGTTGCCGAGCACGCTCGCGGGGCAGTGGTCCTTGTTTGGCGTGGACCTCAACGTCTATCGCTGCTTCCTGCTGGTGGTAGGCGCGTCGCTCGCGGTAGTGCTGACCTTCGTGCTCGAGCGGACGCGCTTCGGCGCCGCCGTGCGCGCGTCGGTCGACGACGCACGGGTCGCCGAGGCGCTCGGCATCCGCGTGGCGCTGGTGTTCCAGCTCACGTTCGCCGTCGGCTGTGGTCTCGCGGGGCTGGGCGGTGCGCTCGGCGTGGAGGTGCTGGGCCTCGACCCGACGTTTCCGTTGAAGTACATCGTCTACTTCCTGCTGGTCGTCGCGGTCGGCGGGACCGGCAGCGTGAAGGGTCCGTTGTTCGCCGCACTCCTGCTGGGCGTGGCCGACGTCGCCGGCAAGTACTACCTGCCCCAGGTGGGAGCGTTCATCCTGTACGCGATCATGGTGCTGCTGCTGATCGTGCGGCCGCAGGGTCTGGTGGCGCGCGCGTGAGGGTACGCGGCCTCTGGCTCGAAGCCGCCTTCTGGCTGGTGCTGGCCGCGGGCTTCGTCCTCTGGCCGAGCCGGTTGCCGCTCGCCAGTCAGGTGCTGATCGCGGGCCTGTTCGCGCTCTCCTACGATCTCATTCTCGGCTACGCCGGCATCCTCTCGCTCGGTCATGCCGCCTACTTCGGTGTCGGTGCTTACTCGGCGGGACTGCTCGCGGCTCATGGCTGGGGCGAACCGATCTCCGGTCTGATCGCGGCCGGTCTGTTGGCCGCGCTCGCCGGTCTGATCACCAGCCCGTTGGTGGTGCGCGGCACCGATCTCACCCGCCTCATGATCACTACCGGACTCGGACTCCTGCTGTTCGAACTCGCCAACCGGCTCGGCGCCATCACCGGCGGTGTCGATGGCCTTCAAGGCGTGGAGGTGCAACCGTTGTTCGGCGCCTTGCGCTTCGATATCTACGGGCGCACCGCTTACGGCTACGTGCTCGCCGTGGTGTTCGTCCTGTTCCTGGCGGCGCGGCGGCTGGTGCGTTCACCCTTCGGGCTCAGCCTGCGCGGCATCCGCGGCAACCCCGCACGCATGCGCGCCATCGGGTGTCGCGTGGATCTGCATCTCGCGGCCGTCTACACCTTCTCGGCGGCGTGCGCCGGGGTGGCGGGCGCCCTCCTCACGCAGACGACGCAGTTCGTCGGGCTCGATGTCCTGTCGTTCGGTCGCTCCGCGGAACTGCTGGTGATGCTGATCGTCGGCGGCGCCGGCTTGCTGTACGGTGGCTTCATCGGCGCTGCGGTGTTCATGATCGCGCACCATTACCTGTCCTCGCTGGATCCCGTCTACTGGCAGTTCTGGCTCGGCGCAGGCCTGGTGCTCATCGTGCTCGTGGGGCGCGACGGCATCCTGGGTCTCGGCCACCGTGTCCTGGGCGTGCGCCGCCGGCGAGCGGGGCCTGCGCCATGAGTTCGACCCTGCGTACCGAAGGCCTGAGCAAGCGCTTCGGCGATTTTCACGCCCTCGACGGCGTCACGATGCAACTGCCGCGCGGCGCCCGGCACGCCGTCATCGGGCCGAACGGCGCCGGCAAGACCACGCTCATCAATCTGTTGACCGGCACGGTGCGGGCCACCGCGGGCGAGGTCTACATCGGTTCCGAACGCGTCACTTCGCTGCGTCCGGAACAAAGAGTGCGGCGCGGCCTCGTGCGCACCTTCCAGATCAACAGCCTGTTTCCCGAGCTCACCGTCCTGGAATCCGTGCTGCTGGCGACGTGTCAGCGTACCGGTGCGGCGCTGGACGCCTGGCGCGGCCTCGATGCGCGCGCCCAAGAGTTCCAGGCGGCGCGTGCGACCTTGCGATTGTTGAAACTCGAAGGTGTCGCCGATGTTCGCACGCGCGACCTCGCGTACGGCGAGCAGCGTCTGCTCGAGATCGCTCTGGCGCTCGCCTGCCGCCCGCGCATCCTGTTGCTCGACGAGCCTGCCGCCGGTGTTCCGCGTCGCGAGAGCGTCGCGCTGTTCGAAGCGATCGCGGGCCTGCCCGGCGATCTCACGGTGCTGTTCATAGAACACGACATGGATCTCGTTTTCCGCTTCGCGCAACGCATCACCGTACTGGTGGGCGGGGCGATCCTGACCGAAGGCACCCCGCAGGAGATCGCCGGCGATGCGCGGGTGAAGCAGATCTACCTGGGTCGCGCCGCATGAACGATACGGTTCTCGAAGCGGAGCACCTGACCGCCGGCTACGGCGATGCGATCGTGCTGGAGGATGTTTCGCTGGCGCTGCCCCGGGCGGGGCTCGCCCTCCTGGGCAGGAACGGCGCGGGCAAGTCGACCCTGATCGCTGCGCTGCTGGGTCTTGCCCGGCAGCGCGCCGGAACCGTGCGCTTCGGCAGCCATGAAATCACCCGCTGGTCGCCACTTCGGCGGGCGCGTGCCGGCATCGCGTGGGTCCCGCAGGAGCGCGCCATCTTTCCATCCCTGTCGGTGACCGAGAATCTCACTGTGGTCGGCCGTGCCGGACCCTGGACCCTGGAACGCGTTCACGAGCTGTTCCCCCGGCTCGCAGAACGCCGCCGGCATCGCGGCGGGCAACTCTCGGGCGGCGAGCAGCAGATGCTCGCGATCGGCCGCGCATTGATGCTCAATCCGAAGCTGTTGCTGCTGGACGAGCCGTTCGAAGGGCTGGCCCCCATCGTCATCGACGAACTGGAAGATGCGATCCGGCGCCTTGCGGACGAGGGCGTTGCGATCCTGCTGGCCGAGCAGCACGTCGAGAAAGCGCTCGCATTGACGGCCCGAGCCGCCGTGCTGGATCGCGGACGCCTCGCCTGGCAGGGTGCGAGCGGGGAACTGGCCGGGGATGCCGATCGCATCGCCGCGCTGATGGGTTTTGCCGTTGCTGAAGGCGATATGATGCCGGCCGACCCGAACTGACGGCGCGGACCACGCGCGATTCATCCGATGCACATCCACATCCTCGGTATCTGCGGCACTTTCATGGGCGGCATCGCCGTGATCGCGAAGCAGGCCGGCCACAAGGTCACGGGCTGCGATGCCAACGTGTACCCGCCCATGAGCACCCAGCTCGAGGCCCAGGGCATCGAGTTGACCGAAGGCTTCGGGCCGGAGCAGGCGGACATCGGCTGCGACCTCTTCGTGATCGGCAACGTGGTCTCGCGCGGCAATCCGCTGATGGAAGAGATACTGAACCGCGGCCTGCCGTACGTCTCGGGGCCGCAATGGCTGGCCGAATCGGTGCTGCGCGAAAAATGGGTGCTCGCGGTGGCGGGCACCCACGGCAAGACCACCACCACTTCCATGCTGGCGTGGATCCTGGAGTACGCCAAGCTGAATCCCGGCTTCCTGATCGGCGGCGTGCCGCTCGATTTCGGCTTGTCGGCGCGGACCACGAGCGATCCCTTCTTCGTGATCGAAGCCGACGAGTACGACACGGCGTTCTTCGACAAGCGCTCGAAGTTCGTCCACTACCGGCCGCGCACCGCGATCCTCAACAATCTCGAGTTCGATCACGCGGACATCTTTTCCGACCTCGCCGCCATCGAGACACAGTTCCACCATCTCGTGCGCACCGTGCCGGGCAACGGCCTCATCGTCGCCAACGGCATCGAGGAAAGCATGGACCGGGTGCTGGCGCGCGGGTGCTGGACGCCGGTGGAGCGCTTCGGCGCCGATGCCGGCTGGCAGGAGGCGGGAGCGGATGCGGACGGCGCATTCGACGTTCTGCTGGGAGGTGCCAGACTCGGCCGCGTGCAATGGGACCAGCTCGGGGCCCACAACCGCATGAACGCGCTGGCGGCGATCGCGGCAGCCCGTCACGTCGGCGTCCCTGTGGACGTCGCCATCGAGGCGCTCGGCGCGTTCAAGGGGGTCAAGCGCCGCATGGAAGTGCGCGGCGTGGTCGACGGCATCACCGTGTACGACGATTTCGCGCACCACCCGACCGCCGTCGAGACCACGATCGCGGGGCTGCGGCGCAAGGTGGGCAAGGCCCGCATCCTCGCGGTGCTGGAGCCGCGCTCGAACACCATGAAGCTGGGCGTGATGAAAGCGTTGTTGCCCGGCAGTCTGGTCGATGCCGAAAAGGTGTTCTGCTACGCCGGTGGATTGGGCTGGGATGCCGCGGATGCGCTCAAACCGCTCGGTGCGAAGGCACAGACCTTCGAGGATCTCGGGCAGTTGGTCGAAGCGATCGCCGTCGAAGCGAAATCCGGCGACCACGTGCTCGTGATGAGCAACGGCGGCTTTGGCGGCATCCACGGCAAGCTGCTCGAGCGCCTGGGGAGATGACTATCGCTTGGGGCGGCCCGGCGCGTGTAAGGTGACCTCCCCCCCGAAGTGCCTTCGGCCCTTCCCCCCGAGGGGGCCAGCTCGCTTGGGGCGGCCCGGCGCGTGCTGTGGCTGAGTACGCCTACCGGCTGGTCAACGTCTTTGCGCACGAAAGCGTGTTGTCGGGCAATCCGTTGTGCGTGTTCGAGGACGGCAGCGGACTCACCGACGCGGACATGCTGGCGCTCGCGATCCAGTTCAACCTGTCCGAGACCACGTTCGTCTTGCCGTCGGAGCGCGCGGATGCGGCCGTGCGCATCTTCACGCCCAACGGCGAATTGCCGTTCGCGGGACATCCGACGCTCGGCACGGCTGCGGTAGTGAGCGAACTGAAGCGTACGGGCGACCGCCTCGTCCTGGACATGCAGGCCGGCGTCATCCCGGTCGAGCGGGTCGGCGATTCCTTCACGCTGCAGGCCAACGCCCCGCAGTGGCGCAAGCCGGAAGCGTCGCTGCAGGACCTCGCGAGCATGTTGAATGTCGTTCCGACCGACATCGGCGCAACGCCGCTGTGGGTCAACACCGGCATGGAGCAGCTGTTGGTGCCGCTCCTGTCCGAGGACGCCGTGCGCCGCGCAGTGGCCGTGCCGGAACTTGCGAAACGCTGGGCCAACCATCGTGGCATGGTGAAGATCTATATCTGGTTCGAACGACCTGATGGGTCGGTCGCCACGCGCTTCTTCTTCGAGAAGCAGCCTGGCGTGATCATGGAAGACCCAGGCACCGGGTCGGCGTGCGCCAATCTCGGCGGGTGGCTGATCGCGACCAAGCGCGCATTGCCGGTGCGGTTGACGGTGCACCAGGGCGACCACCTCGGCCGCGCGTGCCGCCTCGGACTCAGCGTGGATGCCGACCGGTTGATCCGTGTGAGCGGGCGTGTCGTCGACATCGGACGCGGCATGCTCAAGCTCTGACCGTTGACGTTCCGCTCCGCGCGGCACCCGTAGTACCCTCGCGGCGCGGCTCTCCTTCTCGACAGGTGCCCCATGATCCCGCTGATCCTAGGTCTCGTCCTGTTTCTCGGCATGCATTCCGTTCGTATCTTCGCGGACGACTGGCGCACGCGCCAGCGCACCAAACTCGGCGACGGCAAGTGGAAGGGCCTCTACTCCGTGGTGTCCGCGATCGGCTTCGTGCTGATCGTCTGGGGCTACAGCCTGGCTCGCGCGGAGCCCATTGCGATCTGGGCGCCGCCGGTCTGGACCCGCCACGTCGCCGCGCTGTTGACGCTGCTCTCCTTCGTGCTGCTCGCGGCGGCCTACGTGCCGCGCAACGCGATCAAGGCGAAAGTGCAACACCCGATGGTCGCGGGTGTGAAGGTCTGGGCGTTCGCGCACTTGCTCGCCAACGGCACATTGGCCGACATCCTTTTGTTCGGTGCGTTCCTCGCGTGGGCGGTGCTGGCCTTCAAGTCGATGCGCCAGCGGGACCGAGCCGCGGGCAAGACCTATCCTGCCGGTCAGGCAGTGCCGACTCTGATCACCGTGGTCGTGGGTGGCGTCGCCTGGGCCGCGTTTGCGTTCTGGCTGCACGCGTGGTGGATCGGGGTGGCTCCGTTCGGCGGCTGAGCGGCCGGCAAATCAACCGCTTTCAACACGAAGGACGCGAAGGGCACCAAGGAACACGAAGGAAGTCCGCGGTCTGCCCTCGGCGTTTCCTTCGTGCCCTTCGCGTCCTTCGTGTTTCACGCTTTACGGTTTGCCTTTCGCCGGCACCCACAGCTTCTTCGGCAGCAGGCAATGGATGCTCCGCGCGCCCGGTTCGAGCCGGCCGATGCGCGCGTCCATCGCGAGGCTCGCCAGCGAGTAAGCATCGAGCGCGCTCAGCTGCTTGCGCTCCTGCAGCGCCACGATCATCTGCATCGCTGCGTCGTTCATCGCCGTTTGCGCGCTGCGATCGGTGGTGTGGGTGACGAAGTTGCTGCGCGTCTCCTGCGTCGGCCGGTCGGGCATGGGCTTGCCCGGCCGCTTCGGCAGCATGCAGTAGACGCCCTTCAACTGGTTCACCACTTCCGACACCCGGCAGTCGCCGTGGGCGCTCATGAACTTGCGCGCCGCCGTCGCGCTCAGTCCGCGCGAGTCCGTGAGGAACTTCACCGTCTCTTCCTCGAGGATGTCGAGCGCCTTGTCGAGGTCGCGGTCATAGCCGACGGTGATCCAGTGCGTCGGCGTCTCGATGCGCGGCCAGGCGATGGTGTTGCCCTTCACCACCTCGATGGTCATGTTGAGTTCGTTGAAGGCGGTCTCGATGGCGGTCAGGTTGATCTCGCCGTTGCCCTGGGCCGCGTGGGAATCCCCCGACCACAGCAGCGCGCCGTCGACGAACACGGGCAGGTACAGCGTGGCGCCCTGCACCAGCTCGCGCACGTCCATGTTGCCGCCGAACGGTCCGGGCGGCACGGTGCTGAACTTGCCGCTCTCGGCGCGCGCGACGCCGACGATGCCCGGAAACGGCCGCACCGGCAGTTCTATGCCCGGCAGGAACTCGGTGACACCGCGGTGCATGTCGAAGAAGAAGTACTTCACCTGGGGCTGACGGAAGACGTCGGGGAACTGCCCCAGCTTGAGCTCGCCGGGGAGATTCCAGTTGGCGCCGTAGGCGCGCGGGACAATGCGGTTCAAGCGGATCTTCAGCACGTCGCCGGGCATCGCGCCTTCGACGAACACCGGCCCGGTGATGGTGTGGGGCCCGCGACCCGGGTGTGCCAAGCGCAGGCGTGTGATCTCGTCCACCGGCACGCCCGGCAGCACCTGGTTCATGGAGGCCATCATGGTTTCCATGACCAGCGTGTCGCCGGAACGGATCCGGGCCCGCGGCTCTTCGCTGTTGTCGAACCAGCCCCACTGCACGGTTTCACTGGTGGCGGGCAGCAGATAGACGCCGCCCTGGTATTGCCCGATGTGGCCGGCGGCGAGCGCCGCGATCTCGGGACGTTCGTTGGTTTCGGCGTGGGCACTGGGCATCATGGGCAGGGCCGCCGCAGCGGCGGCACCGGCGAGGAAGTCGCGGCGGTTGGGCATGGGAGAGTCTCGATCATGGCGGGCGGGAAGAATGATAGGGTAAGCAAACCCGCGTCCATGCACTGCGCTCATGTACCTCTACATCCACGGCTTCAACAGCGCACCGGCGTCGATCAAGGCGCAGCAGTTGCACGCGCGCCTGACGGCGCTCGGTCGCGGCGACGAGTTCGCATGCCCCGCACTGTCTCCCTGGCCACGGGAGGCCATGCACCAACTCGAAGCGCTGTTCCAAGGCCGTGATCCAGAGTCGGTCACCCTGGTGGGCAGTTCGCTCGGTGGTTTCTATGGCACCTGGCTCGCCGAGCATCACGGTTGCCGTGCCGTGCTGGTGAATCCTGCCATCGACCCGCACGTGGGCCTCGAGGCCTACCTCGGGCCGCAGCGCAACCTGTACACCGGTGCGGCCTACGAGTTGACGCGCGACCACCTTGCTCAGATGGCCGCCTATCACGTCGCGAATCCGACCCGCCTCGAGCGCTACTACCTCATGGTGACCACCGGCGACGAGGTGCTCGACTACCGCGTTGCCGTGGCGAAGTACGCCGGGGCTCGGCAGCTCGTGGTGCAGGGCTCGGATCACGGCTTCGCCGATTTCGAACAACATCTCGAGTCCGTGCTCGCCTTCGGCGACCGGCGGGTGGCGACCCGGCAGCTATAATCGCGCCCCTTTTGCCCTGAAGTATTCCATCGTGAACGTGTTCTACGAGGAGGACGGCGCCTTCAAGGTAGGCGCCGTGCTCGCCGACAACAACACCTCGCTGCAGGTCGAGGCCGCGCACGGCAAGCGCAGCAAGATCAAGGCGAATGCCGTGGTGCTGCGGTTCGAGCAGCCGGGCCTGACGCCGTTCCTCGACAGCGCGCAGAAGGTGGCGGACGAACTCGACGCGAACTTCCTGTGGGAAGTGGCGCCGCAGGACGAGTTCGAGTTCGGCGTTCTCGCGAAGGACTACTTCGGGCACGAACCCTCCCCCCCGGAATCGGCGGGCCTGCTGATCCGCCTGCACGGTTCACCCATGCATTTCTACAAGAAAGGCAAGGGGCGCTACCGGGCGGCACCGGCCGATGCGCTCAAGGCGGCCCTCGCGAGCGTGGAACGCAAGCGGCAGCAGGCGGCCGCGCAGGCCGAGTACGTCGCTCAGCTCACGCGCTTCGAGCTGCCGGAGGGGATTCGCACCAAGCTCGACGAACTCCTGTACGAACCGGACAAGGGCTCGATCGAGTTCAAGGCGCTCGAGGCTGCCTGCGCCGCAACCGGACTCGGCGCGCCGCATCTCCTGGAGCGCTGCGGCGCCATTCCCTCGAGCCACGACTATCATCTGCGGCGCTTCCTGCGCGAACATTTCCCGCAAGGCACGGGGTTCGATGCGGTCGAGCCTGCCGACGACTTCGCCGGATTGCCGCTGGCCGAGGTCCAGGCCTTCAGCATCGACGACGCGACCACCACCGAGATCGACGACGCGCTGTCCGTGACGGCCTTGGCGGGCGGCGGCTGGAAGATCGGCATCCATATCGCGGCACCGGCGCTCGGCATCGGCGTCGGCGGACCCCTGGATCAGGTGGCGGCACGACGCCTGTCCACCGTCTACATGCCGGGGCGCAAGATCACGATGCTCCCCGATGCCGTCATCGATCGATTCACTTTGGCGCAGGGCAGCGTGCGCCCGGTGTTGTCGCTGTATGCACTCATCGACGCCGATCTCGCGCCGGCCGGGTTCGACACCCGGATCGAGCGCGTCACCATCGCGGCGAACCTGCGGCACGACACGCTGGAGGACCGGTTCAACGAAACCACTCTGGCGGCCGGCACCATGGACTTTCCGTGGGGGACCGAACTCGAGTTGCTGTGGCGCTACGCCGGCGTGCTCGAGGCGGCCCGCGGCAAGGCCGACAACGGGCCGGACCGCCAGGACTACAACTTCTATGTCGATGACGACCGGGTGCGCATCGTCGAACGCAAGCGCGGTTCGCCCGTGGACAAGCTCGTGGCGGAGATGATGATCCTCGCCAACGCGGAATGGGGCCGGCAGCTCTCCCAGGCGGACGTGCCCGGCATCTATCGGGTGCAGGGGGGCGGGAAGGTGCGCATGTCCACCGTCCCGGCGCCGCACGAAGGCCTGGGTGTCGCGCAGTACGCCTGGTCGAGTTCGCCGTTGCGGCGCTTCGTCGACCTGGTGAACCAGCGCCAGATCATCGCCCTCACCCGGGGCGAGGCCCCGCCCTACCGCAAGGGCGGCGACGAACTGGTCATCGCCATGCGCGATTTCGAGCTCGCCTACGACGCCTACGCCGAGTTTCAGCGCGGCATGGAGCGTTACTGGTGCCTGCGCTGGATCCTGCAGGAAGCGGCGCAGCGCACGCGGGCGAGCGTCGTGCGCGAAAGCCTGGTGCGCATCGACCGCATTCCGCTCTACCTGCGGACGCCGTCGTTGCCCGACCTGGCCGCAGGCACGCCGGTCGAAGTGGAGTTGTCCGCCATCGACCTCCTCACCCTGGAATGCGACTGCCGCTTCGTCGGCAAGGTGGCGGAAACTCCCTAAAGCCCGCCTGCCCTCGCATACAATCGATGTGTGCGTCTTCCTCCCGCCCGACGGTGTCTGCGCAAGCCTATTCTCCGGCGCCGCTGAATCTCGACGATCTCGCGCCGCTCAACGCCGGCAACCAGATCCTGCCGGTGGCGATCGCGCTCTCGCTGGTGGCGCACGCGACCCTGCTGCTCATCAAGTTCGTGCCGCCCGACGGCCGTTGGCTGGAGCACCTGACCGCGCCCATGGAAGTGGTGCTGGTCAACAGCAAGTCGGCGCAGAAGCCGCGCAAGGCCGATGCGCTGGCCCAGGCCGATCTCGACGGCGGCGGCAACACCGAGGAAGACCGGCGCGCCAAGACCAACCTGCCGGCCATCGCCGCCAGCACCACCAGCGAGATGTCGGTGGCGGCGCGCCGCATCGAGCAGCTCGAGGCGGACGTGCAGCGGATGATGGCGCAGTTGAAGTCCGACTACCGGACCGAGGTTCCGGTGGAAAATCCGAAGCGGCCGCAGGACCGTGCCGAAGGGCGCGACCCGGTGGAAGTGGACCAGCGCCGGCTCGAGATCCAGAAGCTCGAAGCGCAGATCGCGCGACAGATGGACCAGTACCAGAAACTGCCCAAGCGCAAGTTCATCGGTGCCCGCACCGAAGGCGTGGTGTATGCCCAGTACGTCGACGACTGGCGCCAGAAGATCGAGCGTATCGGCACCCGCAACTTCCCCGAGGAAGCCAAGCGCCAGGGCATCTTCGGCTCGCTGCTGCTCACGGTGTCGATCCGCGCCGACGGCAGCGTCGAGAAGGTCGAGATCGAACGCTCGTCCGGGCATGCCGTGCTCGATCGCGCCGCGCGCCGGGTGATCGAACTCGCCTCGCCGTTCGCGCCTTTTCCGCCGGCCATCCGCAAGGAATACGACATTCTCTCGGTGACCCGCAGCTGGTCGTTCACTCGCGCCGAAGCGCTGGTGAGCGAATGAGCGCAGTGCCCGCAGCATGACCGACCGCTACGCCGTCATCGGCAATCCCATCGCGCACAGCAAGTCACCGGTGATCCATGCCGAGTTCGCGCGCCAGACCGGCCAGGACATTTCCTACGATCGCATCCTGGCGCCGGTCGATGGCTTTCGCGCGGCGGTCGATCGCTTCCGGGCCGAGGGCGGCAGCGGCCTCAGCGTGACGCTGCCGTTCAAGCTCGAAGCCTGTGCCTACGCGACCCAGTTGTCCGACCGCGCTGAAGCTGCGGGCGCGGTCAACCAGTTGAAGTTCGAAGGGGCCGACTCTTTCGGCGACAACACCGACGGCGCGGGTCTCGTGCGCGACCTCGAGTCCAACCTCCGCGTCCACCTGACCGGCAAGCGCCTGCTGCTGGTGGGGGCCGGCGGCGCAGCGCAGGGTGCGATCGTGCCGTTGCTCGGGCGGCAACCGGCCGAACTGGTCGTGGCAAACCGGACCGTGGCCAAGGCCGAGGCGCTCGCTGCGCAGTTCGCAGCCCGCGGGCCGATCCGCGCGGTGAGCTTCGAGAAGCTCGATGCGCGGTTCGATGTGGTCCTCAATGCCACCGCGGCCAGCATCGGCGGCGAATGCCCGCCACTGCCCGCGTCCGTGTATGAGGACTGCGCGCTCGCTTACGAGATGATGTACGGCCGCGGCCAGACGCTGTTCATGGAACAGGCGCTGGCTGCCGGGGCCGCGCGCGTTGCCGATGGCCTCGGCATGCTGGTGGAGCAGGCGGCGGAAGCCTTCGAACTCTGGCGGGGCGTGCGGCCCGCAACCGCACCGGTGCTCGCCCTGCTGCGCAGCCAGTTGTGACGCGGGGCGGCGCGCCGTCGTGCTGAAAGCCATCGGGAAGGGCGTGTGGCACGCCTGCCTGATCCTGGCCGTCATCATCGTGGTCTATCAGCTCTGGATGTTCGCCTGCATCCTGTGGTGGGTGAAGTTCAATCCGTCGTCGTCGAGCTTCATGGACGACCGGTTGGAGGTCATGCAGTCGAAGAACCCCGAAGCCGCCCTCAAGCACAAGTGGGTCCCCTACGAGAAGATCTCGCCGCACCTGAAGCGAGCCATCGTGGCGTCGGAGGACGCGCGGTTCGTCGACCACGAAGGGTTCGACTGGGAAGCGCTGCAGAAGGCCTACGAGAAGAACCTCAAGAAGGGCCGCATCGTCGCTGGCGGCTCGACCATCAGCCAGCAGCTCGCGAAGAACCTGTTCCTGTCGTCCAAACGCACGCCTTGGCGCAAGCTCCAGGAAGCGGTGATCACGGTGATGCTGGAGCTCGTGATGAGCAAGCGTCGCATCTTCGAGATCTATCTCAACGTGATCGAATGGGGCAACGGCGTGTTCGGCGCGGAGGCCGCAGCGCGGCACTATTTCGGCGTGAGCGCCGGCCAGCTCGGACCGGCGCAGGCTGCGCGACTGGCCGCGATGGTCCCGAATCCGCGCTTCTACGACAGCCACCGATCCACGCGCTGGCTCGAGCGCAAGACCTCGATCATCCTGGTGCGCATGCCGGCGTCGGAGATTCCCTGAAGAACCATGCGGGGCTCCCCCGTATAATCCGGCGCGCTTCCTGCATCGCTTCCCGGCATGATCCACCCGCAGTTCGATCCCATCGCGTTCAAGCTCGGCCCCGTGGCCGTGCGCTGGTATGGACTCATGTACCTCGCGGGCTTCGTCATCGGGCTCCTGCTCGGGCGCAGCCGCGTGCGCAGCCAGCCGCAATCGGGCTGGACGTACAAGGACATCGACGATCTGCTGTTCTACGCGGTGATCGGTGTCGTGCTGGGCGGACGCCTGGGTTACGTGCTGTTCTACAAGTTCGCCGATTACGTCGACAATCCGCTGCACGTGTTCTACGTGTGGGAAGGCGGCATGTCGTTCCACGGCGGCTTCCTGGGCGTCATCATCGCCATGGCGTTCTTCGCCTGGCGGCACCACAAGCCATGGCTCGCGGTCACCGATTTCATAGCGCCCCTGTGTCCCGCGGGCCTGGGGCTCGGGCGGATCGGCAACTTCATCAACGGGGAACTGTGGGGGCGCCCCACCGACGTGCCGTGGGCGGTGGTGTTTCCGAACGCCGACGCTCTGCCGCGCCACCCGTCGCAACTGTACGAGTTCGCGCTGGAGGGCATCGTGCTGTTCGCGGTGCTCTGGATCTTCTCGCGCCGGCAGCGGCCGCTCGGTGCCGTGTCGGGCCTGTTCCTGATCGGTTACGGGCTGCTGCGGTTCCTGGTGGAGTTCACGCGCGAGCCGGACGGCTTCCTCGGGCTGCTCGCGTGGGGTTTGAGCATGGGCCAGTGGTTGTCGTTGCCGATGGTCATCGCCGGAGTGGCGATGTTCGCCTGGGCCTATCGCCGGCGGTCGGCAGCCGTAAGGCCCTGAGCGCGGTTCAGCGAGGATTTACCCTGGCCGGGGACTCGCGCTAGAATCCCGCCCTCGCCGTGATCAAAGGCGGCCGTGGGGACGTAGCTCAGCTGGGAGAGCGTCGCGTTCGCAATGCGAAGGTCGGGAGTTCGATCCTCCTCGTCTCCACCAGATTCGAAGATGCCGGTGCTCGCCCGGTCCTAATCGTGCCGGCTCTGGATCGACATTCGTGATTGCCTCCTCCCATGTCTGAAGACGATTATCTCGAGCCCGAGGACGAGGAGGACGGCTGCCGCCAGGTGCTGCAGGTGGCCGGCGATCCGGCGGACGTGAAGACGTTCCGCAAGGAGTTGGAAGAGACCGAGCGCTGGGGCACCGAGCTCGACCACTTCCTCAAGTTCGGCGATTTCGACGCCGTCCCTGAGCATCTGTTCGACGATTCGTCGCGCACCATGGGGCGCCTGTGCGCATTCCTGCGCGAGCGGTGGGGGGATTACGCGGATTCCAGCCACCCGGTCCTGGTGGTGAGCGAGACCGACGGCGCCGTTACCTACGAGTTCTACACCAGCCGCACGCCGCTGCTCGGGCTCGTGCGCATGCTCTCGGAGGAGTATCCGAAGCTGCGCTTCGCCCTCGAGTACTTCTATCCCGACGGCGCCGGCTACGACGGCAAGGTGGTCTACGAAAAGGGCGAGATGGCCGACGGACTCGAGGAGACCTACGAGTACATGTCGCACTCGGACTTCGAGGAGTTCGCCGGATTCGAGGTGCGCTCGGGGTCGCTCGCGGTGGTGTGCCAGTCACGCGGCGGCGGCCGCAGCGTGATTCCGGACATCAAGGCCGGCAAGTGGGATCTGTCCTTCGCGGTCGAGACGGCGCTCAAGTGGGGCCAGGCCGCCGTGAGCTTCTTCGTGTTCCACCACGAGGCCTACACCTGCGACATCGAGACCTACAAGGGCATGGACTCGTTCGTCACCACCGTGGGCTTCGAGCGCACCGTGTTGGGCGAACCGGCTCGACCCGTGGCCGTTGGCCTGCTCGACGAATCGCTCGGCCAGCATCCTCCGGAGTTTGCCGCGGCCATCGCCGGGACCGAACACCAGGCGCGCCGCATCGTGCTCGCGAATGGCGGATTCCTGATGGAGCTCGCGCGCTGCGATCGCCTCGCCGATCCGTACTGGCACATCGATCAGTTGAAGCTGCGTTGCTACCGCGATGCGTCGCGCAAGGTCGTGGCGATCGTGTTCGACAGCGCGCTCGATGCCGTGAGCAAGGGGTCGCAGCCGTCGCCGCCGCGCATGAAGGGCGGGAAGGTGTACATGTTCCCGGAGTCGAAGACGCGGCATTGAGGTTCTTCTCCCTTCCCCGCCGAAGGCGGGGGAGGGTCGGGGTGGGGGCAGGGGATGATCATGCGCCACCCCCCTCCCAACCTCCCCCCGCATTCGCGGGGGGAGGAGTGCCTTCTCCCGCGACCCTCAGTCCTTCGAACGCGCCTTCGCCAGCCGCTTCAGGAACACCTTCATCTCCTTCGCGGCCTGCAGGTCGCCGTTCACCTCGGAGACGCTCACGCCCTCGCGCCAGGCCTGCTCCGCGTCGTTCAATTGCCCTGCCGTCTCGTAGGCCTTGCCGAGGAGCTTCCAGCCGGCCGAGTACTTGGGGTCGAGCTCTACCGACTTGCGCAGATGCGCTACGGCCGCCGCGGTGTCGCCGCGCTTCAGGTACTCGCCGGCGATGCTGAAACGCAACAGCGCACCGTCCTTGCCGCGTGCCAGCAGACGCTCCAGGTTCTCCAGCATCAGATCTCGATCTGCGTGCCCAACTCGACCACGCGGTTGGTGGGGATGCGGAAGAACTCGGTCGCGCTGGCCGCGTTGCGCGACATGGTGGCGAACAGCTTCTCACGCCAGATGGCCATGCCCGGCGCCTTGGTCGGCACGATGGTCTGGCGCGACAGGAAGAACGAGGTCTCCATCAGGCTGAACTCGAGGCCGCACGGGTTCGGCAGCTGCAGCGCGGCGGGAATGTCGGGCTCGTCCTTGAAGCCGTAGCGGACATTCATCCGGTAGAACCCTTCGCCCAGTGGCTCGAGCTCGATGCGGCTCTCGTCCGGCACATACGGCACGTCTTCGGTGAGCACCGTGAGCAGCACCACCTTCTCGTGCAGCACCTTGTTGTGGCTCAAGTTGTGCAGCATCGCGTGCGGCACGCCTTCGCGGCCCGCGGTGAGGAAGATGGCCGTGCCCGGCACCCGCTGCGGCGGATGGATCGCGATGGAGGCAAGGAACGGTTCGATCGGGATCGCACCGGGTCGCAGGCGCTCGAACAGGATCTCGCGGCCGCGACGCCAGGTGGAGATCACGATGTACACGCCGGCGGCGATCGCCAGCGGGAACCAGCCGCCTTGCAGGATCTTGACCGAGTTCGCCGCAAAGTAGGCGAGGTCCACGAAGAGCAGCACACCGCAGATGATCCACGCGGCAGTCTGCCCCCATTTCCAGATGCGGGTGATGACGAAGAACAGCAGGATGGTGTCGATCGCCATCGTCCCCGTCACGGCAATGCCATAGGCCGAGGCGAGCGCGCTCGACGAACGGAAACCGAGCACCAGCACCAGCACGGCGAACAGCAATGCCCAGTTGATCCACGGCATGTAGACCTGGCCGATCTCCTTCTCCGACGTGTGGCGGATCGCGAGGCGCGGACAGTACCCGAGCTGGATCGCCTGGCGCGTGAGCGAATAGGCACCGGAGATGACTGCCTGGGACGCGATCACCGTGGCAAGGGTGGCGAGCGCCACCATCGGATACAGTGCCCAGGATGGCACCATGTGGAAGAACGGATGCTCCACGGCGGCCGGGTCGGACAGCAGCAGGGCACCCTGCCCGAAATAGTTGAGGATCAGCGCCGGGAACACCAGGCCGAGCCAGGCGACGCGGATCGGGTTCTTGCCGAAGTGCCCCATGTCGGCATACAGCGCCTCGGCGCCGGTCACTGCCAGCACGACGGCGCCCAGGGCGAGGAATCCGTGCAGCCGGTTGTTGATGAAGAACTCCACCGCCCAGACCGGATTGAGCCCGTTCAGGACGTGCGGGTTGTGGACGATCTGGGCGACGCCGAGGATCGCTAGCACCACGAACCAGCAAGCGGTGATCGGGCCGAACAGTGCGCCGACGATGCCGGTGCCTTTGAACTGCACGACGAAGAGCCCGATGATCACCGCGACCGTGATCGGCACGATGTACGGGTCGAACACCGTGGTCGCCACGGTGAGGCCCTCGACGGCCGACAGCACCGAGATGGCCGGCGTGATCATGCTGTCGCCGTAGAACAGCGCGGCGCCGAACATGCCGAGCGCCATCAACCACCAGCGGCCGCGCGAGCCGCGCTCGGTGGTGCCGACCACCAGGGCGACCAGTGCCATGATGCCGCCTTCGCCGCGGTTGTCGGCGCGCATGATGAACGTGATGTACTTCAGGGTCACGAACAGCATCAGCGACCAGAACACCAGCGACAGGATGCCCAGCACGTTGTCGTGGGTGAGCGCGAGGCCGTGGCCGGGCCCGAACGCTTCCTTCATGGTGTACAGCGGACTGGTCCCGATGTCGCCGAAGACCACCCCCACGGCGCCCAGGGCCAGTCCGAGCAGGCCGCTGCGCGGCGTGTGATTCGGTACGGCGTCCGGCGCGGGAGGCGTCGGGCTTGCGGATTCCTGCATGAACACTCCCACGTTGCCAGCGGCGCGGATGGTAGCACTTGTCATTGTGCGTCGCAGCGAGAGGCCCCGCCAGTTTGAGGCCGTGCCGCCGGTCGCATACCATCTGCCCCGGAGTTGAGCCCGCCCAAGGACCCGTCATGCGCCAGCCCGTCCATTCCAGCGCCGCACCCGCCGCCATCGGCACCTATTCGCAGGCCATCAAGGCCGGTGGTGCCATCTATCTGTCCGGCCAGACCCCTCTCGATCCGGCCACCATGCAACTGGTGGACGGCATCGAGAACCAGATCCACCGCGTCTTCCGGAATCTGCAGGCGGTCGCCACCGCGGCGGGCGCCCAACTGCACGATGCCGTGCGCGTGACGGTCTATCTCACCGACCTTGCCAACTTCGCCAAGCTGAACGAGATAATGCCGCAGTACTTCCGCGAGCCATTTCCCGCGCGCACCACGGTGCAGGTGTCGGCGCTGCCGCGCGGCGCGGCGGTGGAAGTGGACGCGATCCTGGTGCCGCCGCAATAGGCAACGCCGTGCCGCGCGACCGGCCGATGGCGCCGGCGGCGCCGCCCGAGGCTTTTCCGGGTGTGCCGCGCGCCGTTGCCGATCGCCTGACCAAGCTGGGAATTCACCGCCCGTTCGATCTCGTGCTGCACCTGCCGCTGCGCTACGAGGACGAGACGCGCGTGCTGCCCATTGCCGAGGCAGCGCACGGCACCCTGGTGCAGGTCGAGGGCGTGGTAGTGGACTGCGAGGTGAAGTTCCGGCCGCGACGCCAACTGGTGGCGCGCGTGCGCGATGACGGCGGCGAGCTGACGGTACGTCTGTTGCATTTCTACCCGAGCCAGCAGAAGCAGTTGGCGACCGACACCCGGGTGCGGCTGGTGGGCGAGATCCGGCAGGGTTTCTTCGGCGCGGAGATGGTGCATCCACGCATCAAGGTCGTGACCGCACGCACACCGCTGCCCGACAAGCTGACCCCGGTGTACCCGACGACCGCAGGTCTGTCGCAGTTCGCACTGACGCGGGCCGTCGCCGGCGCGCTGGCCACGTGCGAACTCGACGACACGTTGCCCGAGACCGTGACCAAGCGCTTGCGCCTGCCGGCGTTCGGGAGTTGCATTCGCCTGCTGCACGATCCGCCGGTGGACGTCGCACTCGATGCGCTCGAGCAGAAGACTCATCCGGCGTGGCTGCGCATCAAGTTCGACGAACTGCTCGCGCAGCAGCTGTCGATGCGGCTGCACCGGCGCGAACGCGACGCCGCCCGTGCGCCGGTGCTCGCCGGCGACGGCGCGCTCGCCGGTCGGTTGCTCGACGGTCTGGCGTTCACCTTGACGGGGGCCCAGCGGCGCGTGCTGGCGGAAATCCGTGCGGATCTCGCGCGACCCCACCCGATGCAGCGCCTGCTGCAAGGTGACGTGGGCAGCGGCAAGACGATCGTCGCGGCACTGGCTGCGCTGGCGGCGGTCGAACGTGGGTTCCAGGTTGCCGTGATGGCGCCCACCGAGATCCTCGCCGAGCAGCACTACGCCAAGTTTTCGCAATGGCTGACCCCGCTCGGGATCGAAGTCGCCTGGCTCGCCGGCAGTCTCGGTGCGAAGGCGCGCAAGGCCGGTCTCGCCGCCGTCGAGAGCGGACAGGCGGCCGTCGCGGTAGGCACTCACGCGCTGTTCCAGGAGCACGTGGTGTTTCGCCACCTGGCCCTGGCGATCGTCGACGAGCAGCATCGCTTCGGGGTCCACCAGCGCCTGGCACTGCGGATGAAGGGCGCTGCCGGCGACGAGCTCCCGCACCAGCTCATGATGAGTGCCACGCCGATCCCGCGGACTCTCGCGATGAGCTTCTACGCGGACCTCGACGTGTCCACCATCGACGAGCTGCCGCCTGGCCGCACGCCGGTGGTCACCAAGCTGGTATCCGAGGCGCGGCGCGAGGAAGTGATCCATCGCGTGCGCGATGCCTGCATGACCGGCAGCCAGGCGTACTGGGTCTGTCCGCTCATAGAGGAAAGCGAGCAACTGCAATTGCAGACGGCGCTCGATACCCACGCCCTCCTGACGGAAACGTTTCCGGACCTGCGCGTCGGGCTGGTGCACGGACGGTTGAAGTCCGACGAGAAGGCGCAGGTGATGGCTGCCTTCAAGGGGGGGGAGGTCCAGTTGCTGGTGGCCACCACCGTCATCGAGGTCGGCGTCGACGTGCCCAATGCCACGTTGATGGTGATCGAGCACGCCGAGCGCATGGGACTGTCGCAACTGCACCAGTTGCGCGGCCGCGTGGGTCGCGGCAGCGCAGAATCCGCCTGCATCCTGCTCTATCAGCAACCGTTGTCGGAGACCGCGCGCGAGCGGCTGAAGATCGTCTACGAGAACACCGACGGGTTCGAGATCGCGCGCGAGGACTTGCGCGTGCGCGGGCCGGGCGAACTGCTGGGCGCGCGCCAGAGCGGCGTGCCGATGCTGCGCTTCGCCGACCTCGACCGCGACGCCGCGTTGCTCGAGCGGGCACGGGATACCGCCGCCGAATTGCTCCAGCGCTGGCCGGAGCATGCGCGCCGGCACGTGGAGCGCTGGCTCGGGAGTCGTGAAGCATTGCTGCGCGTATAAGGTGAAGCCCCCCCCGATGGTCCTTCGGCCCTTCCCCCCCAGGGGGCCAGCCCTCTTGGGGCGGCCCGGCGAGGGCTGAGATGAACGCGCCCCCACGCTCGCTGCGGTCGCTGCCCCCTGAGGGGGCGCGTCAGTGGCTTGGGGCGGCCCGGCGCCACTGACCCGTCGATGCAATCCGATGTGAGCACTCCACCACGCAACGGCATCGTCGAGCGACTCGGTCTCTACGCGCGCTTGGTGCGGCTCGATCGCCCCATCGGCATCCTGTTGCTGCTCTGGCCGACCCTGTGGGCGCTGTGGATCGCGGGCGGCGGCCGGCCTGACTGGGTGGTGGTCGGCATCTTCGTGGCGGGCACGGCGCTGATGCGCTCGGCCGGCTGCGCGATCAACGACTGGGCCGACCGCGACTTCGATCCGCACGTGAAGCGCACCCAGGACCGGCCCCTGGCGGCACGGCGAATCTCCGGGACCGAAGCGTTGCTGGTGGCGGGCGTTTTGTCGTTGATCGCGTTCCTGTTGATCCTGCCGCTCGATCGTCTCGTGATCCAGTTGTCCTTCGTCGCACTGTTCCTGGCCGCGAGTTACCCGTTCACCAAGCGGTTCTTCGCGCTGCCCCAGGCGTACCTCGGCATCGCCTTCGGCTTCGGCATTCCCATGGCGTTCGCGGCGCTGCAGGGCAGCGTGCCGGCGCTCGGGTGGTGGATGCTGCTCGCCAACGTGCTGTGGACGCTCGCCTACGACACCGAGTACGCCATGGTGGACCGCGACGACGACGTGAAGCTCGGCATACGCACCGCGGCATTGCTGTTCGGGCGCTTCGACGTGGCGGCAGTGTTGCTGTTCCACGCAGGTTTCGTGGGAATCATGGCCTGGCTGGGATGGGCCGCGGGCCTGGGTGCACCGTACTTCGCCGGGCTCGCGGTGGCGGCGGTGCTGTGCGCATGGCAATTCCGTATGATCCGGGGTCGCACGCGCGAGGGGTGCTTCCGGGCTTTCCTCCACAACAACTGGGTAGGCGCGGCGGTGTTCGCCGGGATCGCGGCGGACATGTCTTTCTGAAGGAACGAGATGAATCTGGAGTTGACGGGCAAGGTGGCGGTGGTGACCGGCGGCAGCCGCGGCATCGGGTTCGCATGCGCGGCGGCGTTTCTCGCGGAAGGGGCACAGGTGGCGCTGGTTTCCCGCAGCGAGGAGCACCTGAAGCTCGCCGCCGCGCAACTGCACTCGGCCGGCGACTATCCGCCGGTGATCGTGCAGGCCGATCTCACGCGCGCCGACGAGGCGCAGCGCGCGGCGCGTGAACTCGAACGTCGCATGGGCGAGATCGACATCCTGGTGAACTCCGCGGGGGCGGCGAAACGCTATGCGCCCGACGACCTCGACGCCGCCGCCTGGCACGCGGCCATGGACGCCAAGTACTTCACCTACATTCACATGATGGACGCGCTGCTGCCGGGCATGGCCGCGCGGGGTCGCGGTGCGGTGGTCAACGTGATCGGCATGGGCGGCAAGGTGGCCTCGTCCATTCATCTGCCGGGCGGGGCCGCCAATTCGGCGCTGATGCTCGCCACCGTGGGGCTCGCGAGCGTGTACGGACCGAAGGGCGTGCGCATCAACGCCATCAATCCCGGGGCCGTGCTTGGGGAGCGTCTCGATGCTGCACTGGCATTGGAGACCGCACAGTCCGGCAAGGCGCGCGAGGAACTGCTCGCGGCGGGACAGAAGCGCGTTCCGCTCGGCCGCTACGCCGATCCGGCGGATATCGCACAGGTGGCGCTGTTCCTCGCCTCGAGTCGCGCGGCCTACGTGACCGGAGCGGTGATTCCGATGGACGGCGGGCTCAGCGCCGTGCTGTGATGCGGGCCGGCAGTGCGGTGGTTGCTCTCGCGCTGGGTGGCGCAGCCGTCGCAGGGGTATACAAATGGGTCGACGAGAAAGGCAAGGTGCACTACGGCGACTTGCCCCCGAGGGCCGTGACGGCGACCCGTGTGCAAGCCGCCCCGGGTGCGGGCGACGTGGAGCTGCGCTGGTACGACGTGACCGGCACCGACGCGCGCGCCCTGTGGCAGTCGATCACGGTGGCGGGCCCCAAGGGCGATGACGGCCGGGTCTTTGCCGGGCGCACCGACTGGAACCTGGGTTATCGCTACCAGACGCGGGTTCTCGACGGCCAATGTCGCGTGACCACGGTCACGACGAAGCTGGCGGTGTCGATGGTCCTGCCGCGTTGGCGCGACGAAGCCCGCGCACCGGCCGAATTGCGTGCCGGCTGGCAACGCTACCTGCGAGCGTTGCGTGACCACGAGAACGGTCACCGGGACAATGGCGTCGCGGCCCGCACCGAAGTGGAAGCGCGGGTGCGCGGACTTGCGCCGCGCCGGGATTGCGCCGGCATCGACGCCGAGGCCAAGGCGGTCGCCAACGAGGTGGTTGCGCGCTACGTGGAGCTGGATCGCGAGTACGACCGCCGCACCCAGCACGGCCTCACGCAAGGCGCACGCTTTCCCTGATCGGAACAAGAATGAAACGACCGCCGCGCGCTCGATGTTCGCTGCTCCCCAAGGAGGTGCATCAGTGCCTTGGGGCAGCCCGGCGCCACCCACCTCAAGGCTTGTTGCGAGAAGGTCCGTGCGCCCCGGCTGCGCCGGCCGCTGGCCCGACGCGATGGCGAACATCGTACTGACATCATGCGATATCACGACCTGCGGGACTTCATCGAACAGCTCGAGCGCCAAGGCGAGTTGAAACGCATCGCGGCAGCTGTCTCGCCGCGGCTCGAGATGACCGAGATCTGCGATCGCGTGTTGCGGGCCCAGGGTCCTGCGCTGTTGTTCGAGAAGCCCACCGGTTTCGACATCCCGGTGCTCGCGAACCTGTTCGGCACACCCAGGCGCGTGGCACTGGGCATGGGCGAAGACTCGGTCGAAGCGCTGCGCGAGGTGGGCAAGCTGCTCGCGTATCTCAAGGAGCCCGAACCGCCGAAGGGCTTGAAGGACATGTGGGACAAGCTCCCGGTGTTGAAGCAGGTCCTCCACATGGCGCCCAAGGTCCTGTCGAGCGCACCGTGCCAGGAGATCGTGTGGGAAGGTGCCGACGTGAATCTCGCGCGCCTGCCGGTGCAGACGTGCTGGCCCGGCGATGTCGGCCCGCTCATCACCTGGGGTCTGACGGTGACGCGGGGTCCCAGCAAGGCACGCCAGAACCTCGGCATCTACCGCCAGCAGGTGATCGGTCCGAACAAGCTGATCATGCGGTGGCTCGCCCATCGCGGCGGCGCGCTGGATTTTCGCGATCACGCCGCGGCGCACCCGGGTACACCGTTCCCGGTCGCCGTAGCGCTCGGGGCCGATCCCGCAACGATCCTCGGGGCCGTGACGCCGGTGCCGGACACGTTGTCCGAATACCAGTTCGCCGGACTGCTGCGCGGCGCCAAGACCGAACTCGTCAAGTGCGTGGGCAACGACCTGCAAGTGCCGGCGAGTGCCGAGATCGTGCTCGAAGGCGTGATCCACCCCGGTGAAACGGCGCTCGAAGGTCCGTTCGGCGACCACACCGGGTACTACAACGAGCAGGAACGCTTTCCGGTGTTCACCGTCGAGCGCATCACCCTGCGCCGCAATCCGATCTATCACTCCACCTACACCGGCAAGCCGCCGGACGAACCGGCTGTCCTCGGCGTCGCGCTGAACGAAGTCTTCGTGCCGCTGCTGACCAAACAGTTTCCCGAGATCGTGGATTTCTACCTGCCGCCGGAGGGCTGCTCCTACCGCCTCGCGGTGGTATCGATGCGCAAGCAGTATCCCGGTCACGCCAAGCGCGTGATGTTCGGCGTCTGGTCGTTCCTGCGGCAGTTCATGTACACCAAGATCATCCTCGTCACCGACGACGACGTGAACGTGCGCGACTGGAAGGAAGTGATCTGGGCACTCACCACCCGCGTCGATCCCATGCGCGACACCCTGCTCGTCGACAACACGCCCATCGACTACCTCGACTTCGCGAGCCCCGTGTCGGGGCTCGGATCGAAGATGGGTATCGATGCGACCAACAAGTGGCCCGGAGAGACCCAGCGGGAGTGGGGCAAACCCATCGCGATGGACCCGGCGGTGAAGCGCCGGGTCGACGAACTCTGGGGCGAACTCGGGCTGTAATCAGACCGGCTGGTCGAAGCGGGCGAGGAAGCCGAAGATTTCCTTCCAGGTCTCGCCGATGTTGTTGTAGAGAATCCCGTGGCGCCGCGACTGGACCATCACGATCCGCTTGTCGTCGGTGCCCAGGGATCGGTGCAACAGCAGCGCGCTGTCGGGTTCCACGATCGGGTCGGTGTCGCCCTGGATGATCAGGACCGGGCTGCGCACTTCGGTGAGCCGCTTCCTGACGTTGTCGGTCAGGCGCGCGAGCTCGTTCAGTGCGCGGATCGGCATGTGCACGTAGTTGATGTGCGGATGCTCGGACGGATTCGGGCGGAACGCGAGTACACCCTCCTCCCGGACGACGCTCACCAGGCGATTGGCCCCTTGCACGAACGGCACGAACACCATGTTGCGATTCTTGAAGCGCAGCGGCGTGCACAGTGTCGCGATGCCGGCGAGCTTGGCGGGCTGCTCGGTGGCGAGCTGCAGGCACAGTGACCCGCCGGTGGAGAAACCCACCAGACAGACCCGATCCACCAGCGGCGCCAGGGTCTCGAAGCCCCGGCGCACCGATGCGAGCCACTCGTGCCACGTGCGCGAGCGCAGGTCCCAGGGCGAAGTGCCGTGCCCCTTGAGGCGTACTCCCAGGGTGGTGTAGCCCTGCAGGCTCAGCGCTTCACCGAATCCGCGGACCTCGGCCGGCGAGGCGAGGAAGCCGTGCACCAGCAGCACACCGACTCTGCGCGGCTGATCGGGACGGAACAGGAACGGTTCGGCGTCCTCGCTCTGGGTCTGCAGCTTGTTGACGGCTTCGTGCTTCGGTTTGCGAAAGCGCTTGCGATCCCAGGCGTAGGCGCGGCGGGCATCGTCGAAGCGCAGTTCGGCCAGGCGCTGCTCGGACAGATCCGAAACCTCGCGGATTGCGGTCCGCACCGCGTTCAGCGCCGGCAGGATGGGCGCCACTTCGTTGGCGTAGACCTCCACCGGATTCTCCAGCCGCACCTGGTCGAAGCCATGATCCTTGAGCAGCTTCGGCAGGAAACGGTAGTAGCTGTCGGTGCGCTCGATCAGGGCGAGCTGCGTGGTGGTGGTGAGGAACTGCTCGAGGCCTGCGCAACGGCCGAACGGCAGGTCCTCGTAGTTCTCCGGGTTGCGCAGGCTGCGGTGCAGGTGCATGGTGGTATCGGCCTGCAACGTCTTCACGGCGACGTACAGGATGCGGTGGAAGTCCGTCGCGGGGATCTCGCTGCGCCCGGCCTCCAGCAGCTCGTAGATGATCAACGCAGCGAGATGGCTCAGGTGCACCGACACGAGCTGATACATCGCGTGCATGTATGCATCGCGGATCTGCTCCGCCTGCAGGCGCGTGGCGTTCGCGAACAGGCGCTTGTCGGCGCGTTCGGAGTGGGTCGTGAACGCATCCTTCAGGTGGCCCAGGCGCTCGCTGCTCGCGGCCACCAGTTCGCGTTCGCGATCGCTCCAGAAGTTCGCTGCTCGCAGCGGATTGCCCAGGCGGATGTCCATGTCCGTGTCGCGCAGCAGGATGTTGCCTTCGATCAGCAATTCCTCGCGCATGCGCGGGCTGATGCCGCGGTTGAAGAACTCCACGCCGGCCTGTAGCGGATTGCCTCGTACGCGCATCGGATAGAACGTGATGTTGGCCGGGACGATCAGCGTCGGCCTGCGCGCCCGGCCGATCAGCAATGCAGGGCTGTCGAGGCCGATCAGATCGCACCACGCTTCCAGGCGCCGGTGATCCCGGCGCTCGGCCGCGCTCAGTACCGCCTGCTTGAAGACCTCCAGGGCCAGCGCGATCACGGCAGCGCCGCTGTGCTGCTTGCGGCGCTGCTGCGCACTGCGCGAGTACACGCTGTACTGGCCGCTGCCATCCAGCACCTGGCGGTCCTTCACCATGCCGCCTTCCGGAAACACGATGAGCTTGCGCCCGCGCAGGACTTCCGCGGCGAGCAGGCTCAACAGGTGCGGATGATTGTTCGGTACCGCACCCACACCCTGCAGGTAGGAAGCGAAGCGCTCGTTGCCCTTGAACAGATCATGGTCGGCGATGGACCGGCATTGCGCGCCGCACTGTTCCCAGAACAGGTACTGCGGGATGAAGGTCTCGAAGCGCGCGAAATGGTTGAAGACGAAGATGTCGCCCGCTTCCACCTGGCCCTGGTCGTGGTGCAGGCGGATGTTGACCTTGAGCACCCGCCGCAGAAAGCGCATGAACCGCCCCGTCCACTGGTAGGCAGCGGGGTTGAGGGGGAAGTCGAGGCCGGTGTCCATGGTCGATCGGATTGCCCGCCCGTCGGCGCAGCACGCAATAGGTGACCGCCCGCAGTGGCGCGAGGTTCCTGATGGCCGACGCAAGCGTTGTGCCGCCGCAGGCGTGGGACGCCCGTCCAACGGCCAGAGCGGTTCTCGTTACTGCGGACGGGGGCGCGCTTCCCGTGCCAGTACGGCCGCGGTCTCGCTGGTCAGGCTCTTCAGGAACGCTTCGAGCTGCCGCTTTTGCGCTTCCGACAGCCGCAGCGGGCGCACCAGCGGGTCCTTGCCCGGGTCGGCGCTGCCGCCGCGGTCGTACCATTCGACCACGTCGCGCAGGGTCGGTAACGAGCCATCGTGCATGTACGGAGCTGTCAGGGCGACGTTGCGGAGGCTCGGGGTACGAAACGCGTGGCGGTCCTCCGGCCGGCCGGTGATCTCGAAACGGCCCAGATCGGACTCGGTCTTCTTCGATCCCAGCTCGCCCCGGGCGCGCGCCCACTCGATGCCGGTGTTGCGGAACCGGTTGTCGCTGAAGGTGGCGCTGGCGGCATCGACGACGTGGCAGGCGTTGCAGCCGCTCCAGTTGAACACCGTGAACCCTGCCTGCTCCTCGGTCGTTAGCGCGGCCTCTTCCTTGCCGTAGAACCAGCGGTCGAAACGGGAGCCCCCTGCCACGAGCGTTCGTTCATACGCGGCGATCGCCGCGGCGAGGGTCTTGCGCGAGACGCCTTCGTCGCCGAACGCGCGGCGAAACATGTCGGCGTACTCGCGCCGGTAGCGCAGGCGACCGACCACGCTCTCTGCGGAGGGGTTCCACATCTCGGACTGGCTCAGCAGCGGGAACCAGACCTGCTCCTCGAGAGTGCCGGCGCGGCCGTCGTGGAAGAAGGACGTGGCGAGGTCGATGTTGAGCAGCGTCGGCGAATTGCGCCGCAGGGCCTGTCCGCCGCGCCCGAAGGCGACGGTGCCGGCATTCACCGTGAAGGCGTGCTCGGGAATGTGGCAGGTGGCGCAGGCCATGACGCCGTCTTCGGCCAGTTGCGGCTCGAAGAACAGGCGGCGGCCCAGCTCGATCCGCGCGAGCGTTTGTTCATCCGTCGCGGTCGGCGCCGTGGCGGGCAGACCCAGGCGCGCGGCATCCTGCGCGAAGGCCACGCCGGTCGCGAGTGCCAGGATCAGGGCGAGCCGGCGTGCGGTCGGATTCATCGTGGGTGCATGGTAACCTGCCTCGCACCTGCCCCCAGAGCACGCGCATGCCCAATCGCCTCGCTCGCGAGACCAGTCCCTACCTGCAGCAGCACGCGGACAATCCGGTCGACTGGTATCCGTGGGGCGAGGAGGCACTGCGCCTGGCGCGCGAGCAGGACAAGCCGATCCTGCTGTCGGTGGGCTACTCCGCCTGTCACTGGTGCCACGTGATGGCGCACGAATCGTTCGAGGACGCGGAAGTCGCTGCGGTCATGAACGCGCTGTTCGTGAACATCAAGGTGGATCGGGAGGAGCGGCCCGACATCGACCAGATCTACCAGACCGCCCATCACCTGCTGACGCAGCGCGCCGGCGGCTGGCCGCTCACGATGTTCCTGTCGCCCGACGGCAAGCCGTTCTTCGGCGGCACGTATTTTCCCAAGGCGCCCCGGTACAACCTGCCGGGCTTCACCGGCTTGCTGGAACGGGTTGCCGAGGTCTATCGCACCCAGCGGCGCGAGATCGACGAGCAGAACGACGAGCTGGTGAAGATCCTCGGCGGCACGGTCCCGCGGGCGGCGCAGGACCATGTCGAACCGGACGACCGTCCGATCGTGGACGCTCGCCGTGAGTTGCTCGCGGCATTCGATCCGGTGCACGGCGGTCTCGGCGGGGCTCCCAAGTTTCCCCATCCCTACGAGTTCGATCTGCTGTTGCACGCAGACGGCGACGCGCGCCGTGCAACGCTGCTCACTCTCACCAGGATGGCGGAAGGCGGCATCTACGATCAGTTGGGCGGCGGCTTCTGCCGCTACAGCGTGGATGGGGAATGGCTGATCCCGCATTTCGAGAAGATGCTCTACGACAATGCGCCGCTCCTGCGCCTGTACACGGATGCGTGGCTGTTGACCCGCGACCCCCTGTACGCCCGGGTGTGCGAGGAGACCGCCGCGTGGGTGCTGCGCGAGATGCAGGCGCCCGCCGGCGGGTACTGCTCGAGTCTCGATGCCGACGCGGAAGGGCAGGAAGGCAAGTTCCACGTCTGGGACCGCGATGAAGTGGCGGCGCTGCTGACCGAGGACGAGTACCGCGTCGCCGCCGGTTGCTACGGTCTCGACGGGCCACCCAACTTCGAGCAGCGCCACTGGCACCTGCATGTGGCGCGCAGCATCGACGCGGTGGCGGCAGCGGTCGATCGCCCGGTCGCGGACTGTGCAGCGTTGCTGGCGAGTGCGCGCGCCAAGCTCTACGCAGCGCGCGAACGCCGGGTGCATCCCGGTCGGGACGACAAGATCCTGACGAGCTGGAATGGCTTGATGATCGAGGGACTGGCGCATGCTGCGCGCGCGTTCGATCGATCCGACTGGCTTGACTCGGCCCGGCGTGCCCTGGATTTCCTGCGGTCCTCGTTGTGGCGCGACGGCCGGCTGCTCGCCACCCACAAGGACGGCGTGAGTCATCTCAATGCCTACCTGGACGACCATGCGTTCCTGCTCGGGGCCTTGCTCGAGTTCCTCCAGGCTGAGTTCCGGCGCGAGGATCTCGATTGGGCGATCGCGCTGGCCGATCTGCTGCTCGAACGGTTCGAAGACCGGGCGGACGGCGGATTCTGGTTCACGAGCCACGACCACGAGCAGTTGATCCTGCGCACCAAGCCCGGCCACGACAACGCCACTCCCGCAGGCAACGGCGTAGCCGCGCTGCAGTTGCAGCGGCTGGGTCATTTGATCGGCGAACCGCGCTATCTGGCGGCGGCCGAGCGGACCGTGCGGCTGTTCCATGGCGCGGCCGCGCGCCAGCCCGGCGGCTTCGCGAGCTACTGCCGGGCCTTGAGCGAGTACCTCGAGCCGCCGTCGATCGTGATGGTACGAGGTCCTTCCGCCGGTCTCGCCGAGTGGTCGCGCGCGCTGGCAAGCCACTACGCACCTTCGACAATGGCGTTTGTACTACCTGAGAGGGCGGAACCCCTGCCCGCCGCCATGGACAAACCCCTGGGCGCCACGGTCAACGCCTGGGTCTGCCGCGGCGTTGTATGCCTGCCGCCGATGGACCGGGTTGCAGAGGTGCTCCGGGAGATCGGCGCCGCGGCCTGAGGTGAATTTCCGCCCTGCCGTTTCCAAGGCGCTGGAAAGCACCTAGAATTCGCCGCAGTCTTCGTCCGACACCCCAAGGAGAACGCATGAAACTGATCCTTTCCACCGCGGCGCTGGCCGTAGGTATTGCCGCCACCGGTGCGGCGCACGCCGCCGATGCCGCCAAGGCCGCCGCCCTGATGAAGGGCAGCGATTGCATGGCCTGTCATGCCGAGGCGACCAAGCTCGTCGGACCGTCCTACAAGGAGATCGCGAAGAAGTACGACGCGAGCGCCACCGACGCATTGGTGAAGAAGGTTAAGGCGGGCGGCTCCGGCGCCTGGGGCGCCGTGCCCATGACTCCGCATCCGAACCTGAAGGACGAGGATGTCAAGGTCATGGTGGAGTGGATCCTGTCGTTGAAGTGATCCGCCGTACCGTCGCACGACGGTGAGAAAACCGGCCCCAGCGGCCGGTTTTTTTTCGCCACCAGCGTGAGGCGACGCCGGTCGCGTCAAATTGACGGCCCTGGGGCCGACAGGGAATAATCCCCGCGATCCGTATCCCCGTCGGCTTCCCCGAGGAAAAACCATGCCGCTCACCCGAGTCCCGTTCCGCCTCCGGTCCGTCGCCGTATTGTCCGCCGTGCTGCTGGTTGCTGCCTGCGGCAAACAGGAAGAAGCGGCCAAACCCGCAGCGGGTGGCGGCGCCACGGTGATCAAGATCGGGCATGCCGCTCCGCTCACCGGCGGCATCGCGCACCTCGGCAAGGACAACGAGGCCGGCGTCCGCCTCGCCGTCGACGAGGCCAACGCCAAGGGGCTCACCATCGGCGGCGCCAAGGTCCAGTTCGAGATGCTGTCGGAGGACGACGAAGGCAAACCGGACAAGGGCCCGATCATCGCGCAGAAGTTTGCCGATGCGAAAGTGGCCGGCGTCGTCGGACACCTCAACTCCGGCGTCACGATCCCGGCTTCCGCCGTGTACAACACGGCCGGCATCCCGATGATCTCTGGCTCCGCGACCAATCCCAAGCTGACCGAGCAGGGCTTCGCGGTGACTTTCCGCACCGTCGGCCGCGACGACCAGCAAGGGCCGGCCATCGCGAGCTACCTCGTGGCGCAGTTCAAGCCGAAGGTCGTGGCCGTGGTGGACGATGCCACGTCGTACGGCGAAGGCCTCGCGAACGAGGTCGAGAAGTCGCTCAAGGCAGCGGGCGTCACCGTGCTGGCGCGCGAGAAGGGCACTGACAAGACCACCGACTGGAAGGCGATCCTCACCACGCTGAAAGGCAAGAAGCCCGACGCGGTCTTCTACGGCGGCATGGATTCGGGCGGGGGGCCGCTGGTCAAGCAGGGCCGCGAGCTGGGATTGAAGGGCGTGTTCGCCTTCGGTGATGGCGCCTGCACGGACAAGATGCAGGAGCTCGCGGGTGCGGCCGCCGAAGGGCTGGTGTGCTCGCAGGCCGGCATTCCGGCCCAGGCCTCGAGCAAGTCGTTCATCGACGCCTTCAAGGCCAAGTTCGGGTCCGACCCCATCATCTACGCGCCGTTCACCTACGACGCCACCAACCTCATCATCACCGCGATGCAGAAGGCGGATTCGGTCGATCCCGCCAAGTACCTCCCGGCGCTGAAGGCGATCAGCTTCGACGGGGCCAGCGGTCACATCGAGTTCGACGAAAAGGGCGACCGCAAGGATGCCGAGATGACGATCTTCACGCTGAAGGACGGCAAGATCGTGCCGGTCGCCATCATCAAGGCGGGCAAGACCATTCCCTTCGAGGAGTTCGCGAAGGGCACGGGAGCCTGATCGGCCGATCCCAACGGCGATCCGCTCCAAACCACCGGCGCTGGGCAGCATGAGATCGCGCCGCTGGACGCTTCCGAGAACGGCACCCGCGGGTGCTGTTTTCGTTGCTGCCACGCCTCGGCCTCCGAACGAACGCGAGTGCGCAGGCGTTGCGTTGTCGGCCTCCAGCGGCGTCTCGCCTTGCCGTCGATCCCCAGCCTTCGGCCGGGGCCCCTCGCCGGGTGGCTCGCGCCGCTAACGGCAAGCCGTTCATGGAAGTCTTCCTGCAGCAGATCATCAACGGGCTGACGCTGGGCAGCATCTACGCCATCGTCGCGCTCGGCTACACCATGGTCTACGGTATCGTGCAGCTCATCAACTTCGCGCACGGCGAAGTGGTGATGATCGGTGCGATGGTCGCGCTGACGGTGATCGGTTCGCTTGCCGGTGCCAACACCGGCATGCCGCCGGTCGTCATCGTCCTGGCGGGCATCGCTTGCGCGGTGCCCGTGTGCATGGCGGTCGGCTACACCATGGAGCGCGTCGCCTACCGTCCGTTGCGCGGCGCACCGCGCCTCGCACCGCTCATCACCGCCATCGGCATCTCCATCATCCTGCAGCATCTGGCCATGCTGATCTGGAGCCGCAATCCGCTGTCGTTCCCGCAGATCATTCCGAACCCCGTGTTCGAGATCGCCGGTGCGAACGTGAGCGGGGTCCAGATCGCCATCATCAGCCTGTCGGCGCTGATGATGCTGGGCCTCACCGCGCTGGTCTACCGGACCCGGCTCGGTACGGCGATGCGAGCCACCTCGGAAAACCCGCAGGTGGCCGGGCTGATGGGGGTCAACATCAACCGCGTCATCGCCTCCACCTTCGTCATCGGTGCGGGGCTCGGCGCGGTGGCGGGCGTGATGGTCGGCACCTATTACGGCATCGCGCACTACACGATGGGTGCGCTGCTCGGGTTGAAGGCCTTCTCCGCCGCGGTGCTGGGCGGTATCGGCAACCTGGCCGGGGCGATGCTGGGCGGCATCCTGCTGGGGCTGGTGGAAGCCCTCGGTGCCGGCTACATCGGTGAACTGACCGACCTGTGCCATGTCTCGTGGATCTCGACCGGACTCGCGGAGCGCTGCGCGCAGGACGGCCACGTGGTGCTGATGGGCAGCAACTACCAGGACGTGTTCGCGTTCCTCGTCCTCATCGCCGTGCTGGTGTTCCGGCCGTCGGGCCTGCTCGGCGAAAGGGTCGGTGACCGCGCGTGAGTTCGCGGCCGATGGACGCGAAGGCGAAGGTCGGCATCGTGCTGATCGCGATCGTGCTCGCGGTGCTGCCATTCGTGCTCGCTCAAGTGGGCACGGCCTGGGTGCGCATCACCAACCTCGCGATCCTGTTCTGCCTGCTGTCGCTCGGCCTCAACATCGTGGTGGGGTTCGCCGGACTGCTGGACCTGGGCTACATCGCCTTCTATGCGGTGGGTGCCTACTGCTACGCTCTGCTCGCCTCGCCGCATTTCGGCCTGCACCTGCCCTTCTGGATCATCCTGCCGATCGGCGCCGCTGTCGCCTGCCTGTTCGGCGTGCTGCTCGGCGCGCCGACCCTCAAGCTGCGTGGCGACTACCTCGCCATCGTCACACTGGGGTTCGGCGAGATCGTGCGCGTGTTCCTCAACAATCTGTCGCGCCCGGTCAACATCACCAACGGACCGCAGGGTGTCACGCTGATCGATCCGTTCAGGCTGGACGGCTTCAGCTTCAGCAAGAGTGAGACGCTGCTCGGCCTGACCTTTTCCGGCCCCATCAAGTACTACTACCTGTTGTTGGTGGTGCTGCTCGTCGTGATCGTGATCAACGTGCGCCTGCAGGATTCGCGCATCGGCCGCGCCTGGGTGGCGATCCGCGAGGACGAAACCGCCGCGCAGGCCATGGGCATCAACACGCGCAACGTCAAACTGCTCGCCTTCGCCATGGGCGCCAGTTTCGGCGGCATCGCCGGTGGCATGTTCGCAGCCATGCAGGGGTTCATCAGCCCCGAGAGTTTCGTGCTGGTCGAATCCATCATGGTGCTCGCGATGGTGGTGCTGGGCGGCATGGGCAACATCTGGGGTGTCATTGCCGGCGCGGTGCTGCTGTCGTTCGTGCCGGAGATCCTGCGCTACACCGTCGAGCCCCTGCAGAAAGCCGCCTTCGGCCGACTCATCATCGAACCTGAAGTGATCCGCATGCTGCTCTTCGGTCTCGCCCTGGTGCTGATGATGCTGTTCCGGCCGGCCGGCCTGTTTCCTTCGAAGACGCGGCGCCGCGAGTTTGCCGCGGGCGAGCAGCACTAGCATGGTGACTGCCGGGACGCTGCTCGAGACCCGAGGCGTGGAGAAGCGCTTCGGTGGCCTCACGGCATTGTCGGACGTTTCGATCGCCATCCGGCGCGGCGAGATCTACGGGCTGATCGGTCCCAATGGCGCAGGCAAGACGACCCTGTTCAACGTGCTGACGGGGCTCTACGTTCCCGAACGCGGCGAGGTCGTCTTCGACGGTGCGGCGCTTTCGGGGCTGAAGCCCTATCGCGTGGCGCTCGCAGGCATCGCGCGCACGTTCCAGAACATCCGCCTGTTCGCCAACATGACCGCGCTCGAGAACGTCATGGTGGGACGCCACCTGCGCACCCAAGCGGGCGTGGTCGGCGCCATGCTGCGCACTCGCGCCACGCGCGAGGAAGAGCATGCCATCGCAGAGCGTGCGCGCACGCTCCTGCACTACGTGGGCGTCGAGCGGCATTCGAACACCATCGCGCGCAACCTGTCCTACGGCGATCAGCGCCGATTGGAGATCGCGCGTGCGCTGGCGACGGAACCGAAGCTGCTGGCACTCGACGAACCCGCTGCCGGCATGAATCCGACCGAACGACAGGCCCTGGGGCAACTGGTCGCGCGCATCCGCGACGATGGCACCACCGTGCTGCTGATCGAGCACGACGTGAAGCTGGTGATGGGTCTGTGCGACCGGGTGGCCGTGCTCGACTACGGCAAGAAGATCGCCGAGGGGTTGCCGAAGGAAGTACAGCACGATCCGGCCGTCATCGAAGCCTATATCGGCGTTGCGCCGGCAGCCTGATCCACGCATGAGCCTGCTTGAAGTCAGGAACCTCAAGGTGGCCTACGGCGGCATCGTCGCCGTGCGCGGCATCGATCTCGAGGTGGCCGCCGGCGAACTGGTCGCGCTGATCGGCGCGAACGGTGCCGGCAAGACCACGACGCTGAAAGCCCTCGCCGGCGTGCTGCGGCCGAGCGGCGGCAGCGTGCACTACGACGGCGCTTCGATAACGCACGATCCTTCGCATCGGCTGGTCCAGCGCGGGATCGCCCTGGTGCCCGAGGGCCGGGGCGTGTTCGCGCGGCTCACGGTCGAGGAGAATCTCGGCATGGGCGCCTACATTCGCGACGATCGCCATGAAGTGCGTGCGGACCTCGATCGCATCTACGCGCTGTTTCCGCGGTTGAAGGAACGGCGGGCACAAACCGCCGGGACCCTCTCGGGCGGGGAACAGCAGATGGTGGCCATCGGCCGCGCCTTGATGAGCCGGCCGAAGCTGCTGCTGCTCGACGAGCCGAGCATGGGCCTGGCACCCCTCATGGTGCAGAAGATCTTCGAGGTGATCGCCTCCATTTCCGCGCAGGGCGTCACCATCCTGCTGGTCGAGCAGAATGCCCGGCTCGCGCTGCAGGCGGCTTCGCGCGGTTACGTGATGGAGTCGGGCGCCATCACTCTTACCGACGCGGCTTCAACCCTGCTCGCCAGCGAGCAGGTGCGGCAGGCCTACCTCGGCGAATGAGGCCCCGCCAGCTCCCTGCGGTCGCTACTCCTACTTGACCTTCGGGTGCTGGATCGGCGGCGGGATGCCGAGCAAGCGGTGCTTGCCGCGCGAGATGCGGCCGAGGAACAACAACTCTTCCATCACGTCGGGGCTGAAGCCCTGACGGTTGCCGCGTTCGTCGATGACGAGGCGGTCGAGGTATTCGTCGAAGGTGCTGTGGCCCCAGAGCTTCAGCAGGGTTTCCATGATGCGCGGCAGATCCTCCACCGCCGCCTTGGTCTCCAGCCGCTTGGGTGGCGGCTTCTCGGGCTCCGACAGGTCCAGTGCCGGGAAGTGCGACGACGCGTCGCTCAACGTGGTCTCACCCACTTCCACGCCCTCGGGCACGTGGATGTTGTTCGCGGCCAGCACGCGCTCGAGATGACCGATGCGCGCCTGCTGGCGATGGATCAGCGCGAGGAGCTCGTCGAGGTTTGCCATCGTGCCGGAAGTGCGTCGCTCAGGCCGCGGGCGGCAGGGGAATCCAGTCGCGTCCCGTGAGGAAATCGGTGTACAGAAGGCTCTCGGGACTGCCGGGTTCGGGCTGCCAGTTGTAGCGCCACTTCACCGTCGGTGGGAGCGACACCAGGATCGATTCGGTGCGCCCTCCCGACTGCAGCCCGAACAGGGTGCCGCGATCGAACACGAGGTTGAACTCGACATAGCGGCCGCGCCGGTAGGCCTGGAAATCGCGCTCGCGCTCGCCGTAGGGTGTGTCGCTGCGACGGCGGGCGATGGGCAGGTATGCCTCGAGGAAGTGGTCGCCGACGCTTTGCACCAGCGCGAAGGCGGTGGCGAAATCCGGCTCGGCGAGATCGTCGAAGAATATGCCGCCGATACCACGCGGCTCGCCGCGGTGCTTCAGGAAGAAGTAGCGATCGCACCAGCGCTTGAACTGCGGGTAGCGATCCGGTCCGAACGGAGCCAGGGCGTCGCGGCACGTCGCATGGAAATGGCGGGCGTCGTCCTCGAAGCCGTAATAGGGCGTGAGGTCCATGCCCCCGCCGAACCAGAACACCGGCGGAGCGTCGCTGCCTGCGGGTGCCCGCGCGATGAAGAAGCGCACGTTCATGTGCACGGTCGGCACGTACGGATTGCGCGGATGCAGCACCAGCGACACGCCGGTCGCCTCGAACCCGCGGCCGGCGAGTTCCGGTCGTCCGGCGGAAGCGGACGGCGGCAGCCGGTCGCCCAGCACGTGCGAAAAATTCACGCCACCGCGTTCGAGCAGATTGCCCTCTTCGAGCACACAGGAGGCACCGCCGCCGCCCTCCTCGCGGGTCCACGAATCGAGGCGGAACGGCCGGCCGTCTTCGGCTTCCAGGGCCGCGACGATCCGACGCTGCAGTCCGATGAAGTACTCCCGGACCGCGGCCGCGTCCACATCCCCTTGCGCGCGAGCGTTCACAGCAGGCTCCTCTTCGCACCGATCGCCCGGTACCCGATATCGCGGCGCATCTGCCGGCCGGCAAACTGGATCTGCTCCGCGATCTCGTAGGCACGGCGCTGCGCCACCCGCACGGTGTCGCCGAGCGCCGTGACACATAGTACGCGCCCGCCGTTGGTGACGGTAACGCCGTCGCGAGCCGCGGTGCCCGCGTGGAACACGTGCACGTCGTCCTCGTTGCGCGGCATGCTGGTGATGGGATCGCCCTTGCGCGGATCCTCCGGATAGCCGTGCGCGGCCATGACCACCCCGAGGGCCACGCGGCGATCCCATTCGGCCTGAACCTTGTCCAGAGTGCCGTTGACCGCGTGCTCCACCAGCGTGTGCAGGTCGCTCTTCAACCGCATCATGATCGGCTGGGTCTCGGGGTCGCCCATGCGGCAGTTGAACTCGAGGGTGCGCAGTTCGCCCTTCGGCGTGATCATCAGCCCGGCGTACAGGAAGCCGGTGTAGGGCTCGCCCGCCGCTTCCATGCCCGAGACGACCGGTTGGATCACTTCGCGCATGGCCCGCGCGTGCAGCGCCGGCGTCAGTACCGGCGCCGGCGAATAGGCGCCCATGCCGCCGGTGTTGGGACCGAGGTCGCCATCGAGCAAGCGCTTGTGGTCCTGGCTGGTGGCGAGCGGCAGGATGTGGCGGCCGTCGACCATGACGATGAAGCTCGCTTCCTCGCCTTCGAGGAACTCCTCGATGACCACGCGCGCGCCGGCCGAGCCGAGCCGGTTGTCCTTGAGCATGGAATCCACGGCGCCGTGGGCTTCGTCGAGAGTCATGGCCACGACGACGCCCTTGCCCGCCGCGAGGCCGTCGGCCTTGATCACGATCGGCGCGCCCTGAGCGTCGATATACGCGTGCGCGGCGGCGGCATCGGTGAAGGTCTCGTGGCGGGCGGTCGGGATGCGATGCTCCACCATGAAGCGCTTGGCGTAGTCTTTCGACGCCTCGAGTTGTGCAGCGCGTTGGGTCGGACCGAAGATCTTCAGTCCGGCAGCACGGAACCGGTCGACCACACCGGCTGCGAGCGGCGCTTCCGGCCCTACCACGGTGAGCGCGATGCTCTCCTTCTTCACGAAGGCGAGCAGTTCGTCGATGTCGGTGATGGGCACGTTGAACAGCCCATCCTCCTCGGCGGTACCGGCGTTGCCCGGTGCCACGTAGACGCGCGCCACACGGCGCGATTGCGCGAGCCGCCACGCGATCGCGTGTTCCCGTCCACCGCCACCGACGACAAGCAGGTTCATGGCCTCACCTCAGCCCGCGCCGGGCCTGCCATCGGCCGGAGGCCGATGGCCTTCGTCAGGCACAGACAGTCCGCAGGGACTGCCTGTGTCCGGACTCAGCCCACAAGCGGGCTGGCCCCCTGGGGGGAAGGGCCGCAGGCCCATCGGGGGGGTAGTCATTCCATTTTAGTGGCGGAAGTGCCGCACGCCCGTGAACATCATGGCGATGCCGCGTTCGTCGGCCGCGGCGATCACCTCGTCGTCGCGCACGCTGCCGCCGGGCTGGATCACCGCCCGTGCGCCGGCGTCGACGACGACGTCCAGGCCGTCGCGGAACGGAAAGAAGGCGTCGGACGCGACCACGGAACCTTCGAGATCGAGCTTGGCGTTCTGGGCCTTGATCGACGCGATGCGCGCCGAGTCCACCCGGCTCATCTGCCCGGCGCCGACGCCCAGGGTCTGGCCGTTGCCGCAGAAGACGATGGCGTTCGATTTCACGTACTTCGCGACCCGCCAGGCGAAGACGAGGTCGCGCAGCTGCGCCTCGCTCGGCGCGAGACGGGTCACGACGCGCAGGTCGGTAGGTGCCACATTGTGCGAGTCGGGCGTCTGCACCAGGACACCACCGCCCACGCGTTTCAGATCCCAGTCGTTGGCGCCGGCGGCCATGGCCACTTCCAGCACGCGGACGTTGGCCTTGGCGGCGAACGCCTGTTGGGCCGCCTCCGAAAATGCCGGGGCGATCACCACTTCCACGAACTGCCCGGCCACTGCCGCAGCGGTGTCGGCATCCACATCGCGATTGAAGGCGATGATGCCGCCGAAGGCCGACGTCGGGTCGGTGGCGAAGGCGCGGCGGTAGGCTGCCAGCGGCGACTCGGCCACCGCGACGCCGCACGGATTCGCGTGCTTGATGATGACGCAGGCCGGAGCGTCGAAAGTCTTGACGCATTCCCATGCGGCATCGGCATCCGCGATGTTGTTGTACGACAGTTCCTTGCCTTGCAGTTGTGCGTAGCGGGCCAGGCTGCCCGGTGCCGGGGCCAGGTCGCGATAGAACGCCGCCTGCTGGTGCGGATTCTCGCCGTAGCGCAGGTCCTGCGCCTTGTCGAAGGCCAGGTTGAGCCGCGCGGGAAACGGGGTCCGCACGCCGTCGGCGCCGAGACTCGTCAGGTAGTTGGCGATGGCACCGTCGTACTGCGCGGTGTGCGAGTACGCCTTCCTGGCGAGAGCAAACCGGGTTTCCAGGCTGACGCTGCCCGCGGCGGCCGTCATCTCATCGACGAGTGCGGCGTAGTCGCCCGGGTCGGTCAGCACGGCCACGTGGCGGTAGTTCTTGGCGGCGGCGCGGACCATCGCCGGACCGCCGATGTCGATGTTCTCGATCGCCTCGTCGAGCGTGCATTGCGGATTGGCGACGGTCTCGCGGAACGGATACAGGTTGACCGCCACGATGTCGATGTAGTCCATGCCTTCCCGGCTCATCGCGTCCACGTGCGCGGCCAGGTCGCGGCGCGCGAGGATGCCGCCGTGCACGCGCGGATGCAGCGTCTTCACGCGGCCATCGAGCATCTCCGGGAAACCGGTGTAGTCGGCGACCTCCGTCACGGGCACACCCGCTTGCGCCAGCAGCTTTGCCGTGCCGCCGGTCGACAGGATGCGGAATCCGAACCCCGTCAGCGCCTGGGCGAAGGCGACGACGCCGGTCTTGTCGGAAACGCTGATCAGCGCCTGCCGCGTGCTGGCCATGGCGACGGGGTATCCGATTCGATGGAGAAAGAGTGGACTCGAAGGGGGTGCTACTTGAGGCCGTAGGCCTGCATCTTCTTGCGCAGCGTATTGCGGTTCATGCCAAGCAATTCCGCTGCCTGCGTCTGATTGCCGTCGACTCGCGCGAGGACTGTCTCGAGCAACGGCCGCTCGACGCACTGGATGACCATTTCGTAGATCGGGCTCGGCCGTTCACCGTCGAGATCGCGGAAGTAACCGTCGATGGCGCGGCGCACGCAGCGTGCGATCTCGTTCTCGTTGATCATGCCGCGAGCCTTTGCTCGACCGCGGTAACGCAGGCGGAATCGGCGAGGCCGTCGAAGAAATGCGCCAAGGCCTCGAGTTGGGCTTGCGCATCGCCGAGACCGTTCACTTGCGCCCGCAGCTGCTGACCGCCGGGGATGCTCTCGGCGTACCAGCCGACGTGCTTGCGCACCACCTTCGGGCCGGTGTGCTCGCCGTAGAACGCATGCAGCGCACCGACGTGAGCCAGGAGTATCTCGCGGACCTCCGTCAGGTCCGGCGGCGCCAGTTTCCGGCCGGTCTGAAGGTAATGATCCATCTCGCGGAAGATCCAGGGCCGCCCCAGCGCTGCACGGCCGATCATCACGGCGTCGGCTCCGGTCTGGTGCAGCACCTGGCCGGCCTTTTCCGGGGAATCTATGTCACCGTTCGCGATCACCGGGATGCCGACCGCGGCCTTGACTTCGGCGATGGTGTCGTACTCCGCCGTGCCGTTGTACAGGTCGGCGCGAGTACGGCCGTGCACCACCAGGGCGCGGATGCCCGCGGTTTCCGCGATGCGGGCGACACTTACGGCGTTGCGGTGTTCGCGGTCCCAGCCGGTGCGGATCTTGAGCGTCACAGGCACGCCGGCGGCGGCGACCACGGCATCGAGGATCGCGCCGACCTTGGCCTCGTCGCGCAGCAGCGCGGAACCCGCCAGGACATTGCACACCTTCTTTGCCGGACAGCCCATGTTGATGTCGATGATCTGCGCGCCGTGCGCCACATTGAGGCGCGCGGCCTCGGCCATCTGCACGGGTTCGGTGCCGGCGATCTGCACTGCGATCGGCGCCACTTCGCCATCATGATCGCGCCGGCGCCGGCTCTTGTCGGTGTTCCACAGGCGCGTGTCGGACGCGGTCATCTCCGAAACCGCATAGCCCGCGCCGAGCATCTTGCACAACTGACGGAACGGTCGATCGGTAACGCCCGCCATGGGTGCGACCGCGAGCCGGTTGTGCAGTATGTAAGGACCGACCTGCATGAGCGCGGCGGCAAGTTCGGGCGGAAGGGAAAGGGCGCGTATTGTAATCAGAAACGGCGCGACCGCGCCCGCTCTTACAAGCGCCCGAGAGTCAACGTGCGCGCGAAGGTGCGACGTGCCGCGGGCGACAGGTCGAGCGCCGCAAGTCCGATGCCGCGGGCCCAGGAAAGACCGGGCCAGTGGTTGGCGAAGATCCCCGCTAGCGCATCGGTGAAGTGAACGGTCGCCGCGCGATCGAGGCGTCGTGCGCGGTCGAGTTCGTCGAGCTTCGGCAGGTGCGCGGCCGCCAGCCAGGCGTCGCGCAGGCCGAGGTTGAGTCCCTGCCCCGCCACCGGATGCAGCGTCTGCGCGGCGTTGCCCACGAGGGCGATGCGGTCGCGAACCCGGGGTTCCGCTTGCCGCAGCACGAGGGGAAAGGCGCCGCGCTCGGCGACCGCGATGAAGCGCCCTGCGCGCCAACCGAATGCGCGCTGCAACCGCTCGAGGAATGCCCGATCGTCGAGGCCGAGCACGGCCTGCGCATCGTCGGGAGCCAGCGTCCAGACGAGAGCAAAACTGTCGCTGCGGGGCAGCAGCGCTAGCGGTCCGACGGCGGCAAAGCGTTCGTACGCGACGCCGTCGTGCGAGCGGTCGGTGCGTACGCGAGCGACCAGGGCGTGTACGCCGTAGTCCTTCTCGCGCTGCGAGAATCCGAGCGTTGCGACCAGCGGGCCGCCGCCTTCCGCAACGATGGCGCAGCGCGCGGCGATGTTCTCGCCGGCTGCGCGCACGACCACTCCATCATCCGCCTGGTCGATGCCGTCCACGGTCGTTTGGTACCGGACGTCGGACGCTGTCACGCGTTGCGCCAAAGCGCGCTGCACGTCGCCGTAGCCGATCACGTAGCCCAGTGCGGACACGCCGGCGTCGTTCGCGGTCAGTTCGCTGCGACCGAAGCCGCCACGCTGCGACACGTGAATGCGGAGGATCGGTGTCGCCGCGGGCTCCAGCTGCTCCGTCACCCCCACCCGCTGCAACATGAGCCAGCTACCCCAGGACAGTGCCAGCGTGCGATCGTCGTTGAACCCGGCGCCGGCCGGTTTCGCTTCGAGCAACAGGATGTGTCGCCCGGCGCGCGCCGCAGCGAGCGCGAGAAACTGTCCGACCGGGCCGCCACCGACGATGATCGCGTCGAACATGGTCCGTCCGCGGGTACCTGGCCTCAGTGCGGGGTGGTGCCGACCAGCGCTTCCACGTCGGCGACGGACTTCGGCGCGGCCGCCGTCAGCACTTCGCACCCGCCCGCCGTCACCAGCACGTCGTCCTCGATGCGCACGCCGATGTTCCACAGGGCTTCCGGTACGCCGTCGCCCGGGCGGATGTAGCAGCCCGGCTCCACCGTCAGCGTCATGCCCGGTGCCAGATCGCGCCAGCGACCGTCGCGCTTGTAGTCGCCGGCATCGTGCACGTCGAGGCCAAGCCAGTGACCGGTGCGATGCATGTAGAAGCGGCGGTAGTCGTTCGATTCGATCACCGCCTCCGGGGTGCCCTGGCACAGCTTCAGATCGATGAAGCCGCGCACCAGCACGCCGAGCGCCGCTTCGTGCGGTTGCTCCCAGTGCTGGCCGGGCTTCACCGCTGCGATAGCGGCGGCCTGGGCCGCGAGCACCAACTGGTAGACGTCGCGCTGGGGGCCGGTGAAGCGGCCGTTGACCGGCCATGTGCGGGTGATGTCGGACGCGTAGCCATCCACTTCGCAGCCCGCGTCGATCAGCAGCAGATCGCCATCGCGCAGGCGTGCGCTGTTCTCCACGTAGTGCAACACGCATGCGTTGGCACCACCGGCGACGATGCTCGGATAGGCCGGCGATTGCGCGCCGCGCGAGCGGAACTCGTGCAGCAATTCGGCTTCGATCTGGTACTCGTAGAGATCGGGGCGCGTGGCGCGCATCGCGCGCGCGTGGGCCGCGGTCGATATCGCGGCGGCCCGCCGCATGGCATCCAGTTCGTGTGCGTCCTTGGTGAGACGCATGTCGTCGAGGATGCGGCGCACGTCGCGGATCTCACCCGGCGCACTGACGCCGGTGCGCACCTGCGCCCGCACCGCATTGAGCCACTCGATGAGCCGCGTGTCCCAGGCGCCGTCAGCGCCGACGTCGGCGAAGAGCGAAGGCTGGTCGGCGAGCAGCTTGGGCATCAGCTCGTCGAGCTTCGCGATCGGATGCGCCTCGTCGAAGCCGAACGTCGCGCGCGCCTTCTCCGGGCCGTGGCGATAGCCATCCCAGATCTCGCGGTCGAGATCCTTCTCGCGACAGAACAGGATGCTCTTCGGCGTCGCGCCTGCGACCACCACCAGCACCGCTTCCGGTTCGGTGAACCCGGTCAGGTAGTAGAAATAGCTGTCGAAGCGGAACGGATGATGCACGTCGCGATTGCGGGTGCGCTCCGGTGCGGTGGCGATGATCGCCACGCCCTGCCCCATGGCAGCGGCGAGGCGGTGACGCCGGTCGACGAACGGTGCGTGAGAGAGCAAGGCTGTGGCGGGGGCATTCATGCTGTCGATTATACGGTCGGGGGCGCGCGCAGATGCCGGTCGAGCTCCGCAAGACGCGCGGGCGTCCCCACGTCGAGCCAGTAGCCGCGATGGCGCTCGGCGGTCACGCGGCGCTCGCGCATGGCGGCGACCAGCAGCGGTGCCAGCCTGGCTTTCGTGCCCCGGACGATCCCGGCGAACAGTTCGGGCCGATAAACGCCCACACCGCTGAACGTGTACCGGGGCATGCCGCTGTCGATGGCGAACGGACCGTCGAGGGCGAAGTCGCCATCCGGGTTGTGCACCGGATTGTCCACCAGCACCAGGTGCGCGAGCGGCGGCGGAGCACCGTTCAGGAGCACCTCAGCGAGTGGCCCGAAGTCCACATCGGTATGGATGTCGCCGTTCACGACCAGAAACGGGTCGGAACCCAGCAGCGGCAGCGCCTGCGCGATGCCGCCGGCGGTCTCGAGCGCCTCGGCCTCGGGTGAATAGCGAATGGAAACGCCGTAGGCACCGCCCGTTCCGAGGGCTCGCTCGATCTGTGCGCCGAGGTGCGCGTGATTGATGACGAGCTCGCGGATACCCGCCCGCGCGAGTCGCTCGACATGCCACACGATGAGCGGCTTGCCGCCCGCTTCGAGCAGCGGCTTCGGAACGGTATCCGTGAGGGGCCGCATGCGCTCGCCGCGGCCGGCGGCGAGGATCATGGCCTTCATCAGAACGTGTAGCCGACCTGTGGACTGCGTTGCCCGAGTTCGTCCAGTAGCGCGAGCAGCGGACGCAGCTCCCCATAGCGGCCAGCCGTGGCGCGCACATAGCCGATGAAGCGTGGCGTGTCCTCGAGGTAGCCGCGCTTGCCGTCGCGATAGTTGAGGCGCGCGAAGATGCCGAGCACCTTCAGGTGGCGCTGCAGGCCCATCCATTCCACGTCGCGATAGAAGGCCCCGAAGTCCCGGTCCACCGGCAATCCCGCGTCCCGCGCCTGCTCCCAGTAGCGGATGGTGCCGTCGAGCACCTCGCGCTCGTCCCAGCTGATGAACGCGTCGCGGTACAGCGAGGCGAGATCGTAGGTGATCGGTCCGTGTACCGCGTCCTGGAAATCGAGAATGCCCGGGTTCGGCTCGGCCACCATCAGGTTGCGCGGCATGTAGTCGCGGTGCACGTAGACGCGCGGCTGGGCGAGATTGTTCGCGACGATCGCGGCGAACGTGCGTTCCAGCGCGGTGCGTTGCTCTGCGTCGAGTTCCACGCCGAGGTGACGGGCGACGTACCAGTCGGGAAACAGATTCAGCTCGCGGCGCAGCAGCGCTTCATCGTAGGGCGGCAGGACGCCGTCACGCGACGCGAGCTGCCAGCGGATCAGCGCGGCGGTCGCATCGGCGAAGAGGTCCGGTGCCAGGCTCCGGTCCTTCTCGAGGGCGGCGAGGTAGGTGGTGTTGCCCAGATCGGTGAGCAGCAGGAAGCCGCGATCGAGGTCCTGCGCCAGCACCCGCGGGGCGTTGAGACCGGCCGCCTCGAGCAGCCCGGCCACGTGCACGAACGGGCGGCAGTTCTCATGCTCGGGCGGGGCGTCCATCACGATCCACGTCTGCGTGCCTTCGGTGGCCCGGAAGTAGCGCCGGAAGCTCGCGTCGGCGGAGGCCGGAGTCAGTTCGCAACGGCGCCCGGGCAGTGCACCGGCCAGCCAGCTACGCATCTCATCTGCTCGATCCAAGGGGTTTCATCCATTCTCGCCATATACTTGCCCCAATTCTAACAAGCACCCCGCGACAAGCCCGATGTCCCGAACCCCGCGCTGGGTCGCCGCCGTCATCGTCCTCGCGCCGCTCGTCGGTCACGCCCAGGAGCTGGGGCTCCGGCTCAAGCCTCAGGCCGAGCTCATGACCGGCCCCGGCGACGAGGACGGCGAGGAGACGCCGATGTTCATCGAGGCCGACTCCGTCTCCGGGACCCAGAACCAGAGTTTCGACGCGGATGGCGGGGTCAAGCTCCGCCAGCGCGGGCGCACGATCTTCGCCGATCACCTGCACTACTCGATCCCGGACGAGCAACTCACCGCCACCGGCAACGTCCGGCTCGATCGACGTGGCGACGTGGTCGAGACCGACAAGCTCTTCTTCGACATGAAGACCGAACAGGGCTATGCCGAATCGCCCGAATACTACTTCCGGGCCTTCAAGGCGCGCGGCAAGGCCGACAAGCTGTATCTCGACAGCCGCACCCAGTACCGGGCCGAGAAGGGCACGTACAGCACCTGCGAAGTGCCGGAGAAGGACTGGTACCTGCGCGTCGGCAAGCTGAAGCTCGATCGCGAGAAGGACAAGGGCGTGGCCCGCAACGCCACCGTGGTGTTCAAGAAATGGCCGATCCTGTACCTGCCCTACGTCGATTTCCCGCTGTCGAACGCGCGCAAGTCCGGCTTCCTGAGCCCCACCTACGGCACCACGGGGAAGAGCGGCTTCGAGTTCACGCTGCCGTTCTATTTCAACCTGGCGCCGAACTACGACTGGACCATCGCCCCGCGGGTGCTCGCCAAGCGCGGGGTGCTGCTCAACAACGAGGTCCGCTACCTGGGCCATACCTACAACGGCATGCTGAACGCGGAGTACCTCGAGAGCGATCGCGAGCGCAACGGCGACACGCGCTACGCGCTCGCCTTCCGGCACGTGCACCGGTTCTCGCCAGCACTCACCGGCAACCTCAACCTGCAGAAGGTATCGGACGACCAGTACTTCGTCGATCTGTCCAACCGTATCGCGGTGACTTCGCTGCGCACCCTGCCGCGCGAAGGCGGCCTCACCTATTCGGCCGGCTGGTGGACGTTGTCGGGCCGTGCCCAGAGTTTCCAGACCTTGCAGGATCCGAATGCGCCCATCACGCCGCCCTACGCACGCCTGCCGCAGCTCAACCTGGGCGCGCAGCGGACCAACCTGAACGGCTTCGATCTCGGCTTCCAGTCCGAGTACGTGTCCTTCGCCCACCCGACGCTGGTCAACGGGCAACGGACGATCCTCTATCCGAGCGTCACCTTTCCGCTGCAGAAATCGTTCGTCAACATCGTGCCGAAGGTCGGACTGCACTACACCGGCTACTCGCTGGACGGCACCACCGGGCTCGATACCGCCACGCGTGTCCTGCCCATCTTCAGCGTGGACAGCACCGTCACGTTCGAACGCAACGCCAACCTGTTCGGCAAGGCGTTCCTCCAGACCCTGGAACCGCGCCTGTACTACGTCTACATCCCGTTTCGCGACCAGAGCCAGCTGCCGGTGTTCGACACCGCGGTGGCCGACTTCAACCTCGCCCAGATCTTCACCGAGAACCAGTTCGTCGGTGGTGACCGCATCAACGACGCGAACCAGCTCACCGCGGCCGTGTCGAGCCGCCTCATCAGCCCCGACGACGGGCAGGAACGGTTGCGGATGACGCTGGGTCAGCGCTTCTTCTTCAAGGACCAGCAGGTGACGCTGCCCAACGTCGTCGCGCGCACGCAGAACCGCTCAGACCTGCTGGCGGCGCTGAGCGGCCGGATCTCGAAGGATTGGTACACGGATTTCGCCATCAACTACGACGCCAGTTCGAATCGCCAGGATCGCAGCACCCTCGCCCTGCGCTACAACCCCGAGCCCGGCAGCGTCGTCAACGTCGGCTACCGTTTCAACCGCGACAGCTTCGAGCAGACCGACTTCTCCGCGCAATGGCCGATCACCGACCAGTGGAGCGGTGTGGCGCGCTATGCGTATTCGCTGCGGGACGGCCGTGCCGTCGCGACCATCATGGGCGTCGAGTACAATGCCGGCTGCTGGGCCGTGCGGTTCGTCGCGCAGCAGTTCGTGACCTTCACCCAGGACAACGTCCGCCAGCTCTTCTTCCAGATCGAGTTCAGCGGCCTGTCGAAGCTCGGCTCCAACCCGCTGGAGATCCTGCGCCAGAACATCGGCGGCTATCAGCGATTGAACGCTTTGCCGCAGAGCCAGCTCCAATCCGACTACTACCCGTCGCAGTAACCGCCGGTCCGGCGCCAAGTCCCTGCCATGAGCCTTCCGATCCGCACCCTCTTCGCCTGCTTGCTGACCATGGTGGCGCTCCCGCCGGGCATCGCGGCCGAAGGCACCCGGAGCAGCCCGGTGCTGCTCGACCGCGTGCTGGCAATCGTCAACAACGAAGTCATCTCCAAGATCGAGCTCGACGAGCAGGTCAAGCTCGCCACACGCCAGCTGATCCGCCAGGGGACGCCGCTGCCGCAGCAGGCGCTGCTCGAGAAGCAGCTGCTCGAGCGCATGGTGACCAATCGGGTCCTGCAGCAGGTCGGCCGCGATACCGGCGTCCGGATCGAGGATGCGCAGCTCGAACGCGCGATCGCCCGGCTCGCGCAGGAAAACAAGATGTCGGTCGAGGCGTTCCGCAACAACATGGTGGAGGATGGTGTCGACTTCTTGAAGTTCCGCGAAGAAGTGCGCAACGAAATCGTGGTGACGCGCCTGCGCGAACGCGAGGTGGACAGCAAGATCGTGGTGTCCGACGCCGAGATCGATACCTACCTGCGCACGCAACAGGCCGCCGGCCGCAACGAGGAATACAACCTGCTGCACATCCTGTTCACCGTGCCGGAAGCGGCGAGCCCGGACCAGATCCAGGCACGCCGCGCCCGGGCTGACGAAGCGCTGGCCAAGCTGAAGGCAGGTGCCGACTTCAAGCAGATTTCGGCCAGCTATTCGGATGCGCCCAATGCGCTGCAAGGCGGGGAACTGGGGTGGCGTGCACCGGGTCGGCTGCCCAACATCTTCGTACAGACCGTGACGTCGATGAAGGTGGGTGACCTCTCCGGCGTGCTGCGCAGTCCGAACGGCTTCCATATCCTGAAGCTGGTGGAGAAGCGCAGCAACGTGCAGCAGGTGGTGGTGCAGCAGACCAAGGCCCGCCACATCCTCGTGCGGCTGAACGAGGTGGTCGCCGAGAGCGAGGCGAAACGCCGTCTCGCCGAGATCCGCGAGCGTATCGTGAAGGGTGCCGACTTCGCCGAGCAGGCGCGCCTGCAATCGGAAGATGCCTCCTCGGTGCGCGGCGGCGACCTGGGATGGCTCTCGCCCGGCGACACGGTGCCGGAGTTCGAGCAGGCCATGGATGCCCTGAAACCCGGCGAGATCAGCGAACCGGTGCAATCGCCCTTCGGCTGGCACCTGATCCAGGTGGTCGAGCGCCGCACCGAGGACCTCACGAAGGAACGCCAGCGCCAGCTTGCCCGGCAGGCGATCCGTGCGCGCAAGTCGGACGAAGCGTTCACGGAATGGGTGCGCCAGCAGCGCGATCGCGCCTTTGTCGAGTACCGCAACGAAGAACGCTGAGCGCGAGCGCCGGGGCAGCGCCGGCCACATCCCGCGCAAGCGCTTCGGGCAGCACTTTCTCGGTGATCCGTTCTGGGTGCGGCGGATCGTCGCGGCGATAGCTCCGCGATCCGGCGAGCGGCTGGTTGAAATCGGGCCAGGCCTCGGCGCCCTCACGGAACCGCTGCTCCAGGCCGTGGAGCAGCTCCATGTGGTCGAGATCGATCGCGACATCGTGGCGCACCTCGAGAGCACCTTTCCGCGTGAACGCCTGGTCGTCCATGCTGGCGATGCACTCGACTTCGACTTCCGCGGCATCGGCACCGACCTGCGGCTGGTGGGCAACCTGCCCTACAACATCTCCACGCCGCTGCTGTTTCACGTGGCGGCCCAGGCGGCGCACGTGCGCGATGCCTACTTCATGCTGCAAAAGGAAGTCGTGGACCGCATGGTGGCCGCCCCGGGCGGGAGCGACTACGGCCGGCTGTCCGTGATGCTCCAGTACCGGTTCGCGATGGAAAAGCTGTTCGATGTGCCACCGGGCGCTTTCCGGCCGCCGCCCAAGGTGGATTCGTCCGTCGTGAGGATGATCCCGCACGGACCGCTGCCCCATCCTGCCCTGGACGAGCGCCTGCTCGGCGAACTGGTCACGCGCGCCTTCACGCAGCGCCGCAAGACGCTGCGCAACGCGCTCTCGACTTACCTGACGGCAGCCGAACTGGAAGGCTTGAACATCGACCCTGGTGCGCGCCCCGAGACCCTGGGCGTGGCGGCCTGGGTGCGTGCCGCGGACCGCGTGGCGGTGCGCTCCGCTACGCAGCCTTCTTCTGGATGAACTCGATCTTGTAGCCGTCCGGGTCTTCGACGAAGGCGATGACCGTGGTCCCGTGCTTCATCGGTCCGGCCTCGCGGGTGACGCGGCCGCCGCGCTGCTTCGTGTCCGCACAGGCCTTGTAGGCGTCGTCCACTTCAAGCGCCACATGGCCGTAGCCGGTGCCGATCTCGTAGCTCTTGGTATCCCAGTTGTGGGTGAGCTCCAGCACGGCCTCCTCGCTCTCGTCGCCATAGCCCACGAAGGCGAGCGTGAAGCGGCCGTCGGGATAGTCCTTGCGGCGCAGGACTTTCATGCCCAGCACGTTGGTGTAGAAATCGATGGAGCGATCGAGATCGCCCACCCGGAGCATGGTGTGAAGGATTCGCATGGTCAACTCACTGGTTCACTTGAGGTTCGAGAGTCTGTGCGCCCCGGCTGCGCCGGCCGCTGACTCCCCACGGTTGCTGCCCTCTCAAATCTCCACCAATTCGAAGTCGTCCTTGCGCGCACCGCATTCGGGACAGACCCAGTTCATCGGAACGTCTTCCCAGCGGGTGCCCGCAGGGATGCCCTCTTCGGGAAGGCCCGCGGCTTCGTCGTAGATGAAGCCGCAGATGAGACACATGAAGGTTCGATAAGGCGCTGCGTCGTCGGACATATGAAGAATGGGCAAGGGGGTTTCGGCTAAAATTTCATTTTATAGGCAAACCGCCGCGCCGCCACATGATCTCCGCACCACCGATCGTCCTGACATTCGCGGCAACGGATCCGAGCGGAGGCTCGGGCGTCCAGGCAGACATGCTCACGCTGAGTTCCATGGGCTGCCATGCACTGTCGGTCATCACCGCCGTCACCATCCAGGACACCTCCGGCGTGGAAGACGTCATGGCGCTCGACGCCGACTGGGTCGCCGGCCAGGCGCGCTGCCTCCTCGAGGACATGCCCGTCACGGCGTTCAAGATCGGCCTCCTGGGCAGCGTCGAGGCCATCACGGCCATCGCCGAGGTGGTCTCGGACTACCCCGACATCCCGCTGGTGCTCGATCCGGTGATGATTTCAGGCCGTGGCGACGAGCTCGCGACCGACGACATGGTGGCTGCCATGCGCGAACTCCTGATACCGCAGACCACCGTCATCACGCCGAACGGTCTCGAGGCGCGACGGCTGGCGCAGGACCCGGACGACGACTCGGACGATCCGACGCCGGCCGAATGTGCGCGCCGCATTCTCGATTTCGGCTGCCAGTACGTGCTGCTGAGCGGTACGCACGACAATACGCCGCAAGTGGTGAACGTCCTGCACTCGGCCGACGGCGTGGTGCGCTCGGACGATTGGCAACGGCTGCCGGGAAAGTTCCACGGCGCCGGCAGCACGCTCGCGGCGGCGCTCGCGGCTACCATCGCCAACGGCTTGCCGATGCCCGAAGCGGTGCGCGACGCGCAGGAGTACACGTGGCAGGCGCTCAAGTTCGCCTACCGACCGGGAATGGGGCATCAGCTGCCCGATCGCCTGTTCTGGGCGCGTGACGAGGAGCGCGACGACGATGCGGGTTGAAGGTCTGTACGCGCTGACCCCGGAAGGACCGGAGGACACGCTGCTGGCGCAGGTGGAGGCTGCGCTGGGTGCCGGATTGCGCCTGCTGCAGGTGCGCAGCAAGAGCGGCCCGACGGAGCGGGCGCCCACGACGGCGCGGGTGGTGGCGCTGTGCCGGCATTACGGTGCCACGTGCATCGTCAACGACGATGCGATGCTGGCGGCAGAGTGCGGGGCGGATGGCGTGCACCTGGGCCGCGACGACGGGTCCGTGGCCGCCGCGCGCGCAGTGCTCGGCGCTGGCGCGATCATCGGTGTCTCCTGCTACGACGACCTCGCGCGCGCACAACGCCTGCGCGCCGAAGGGGCGGACTACGTGGCCTTCGGCAGTTTCTTCGCTTCGTCGGTGAAACCGGCTGCGGTGCGTCCGCCGCTCGATCTGCTGACGCGCGGGCGCGCCGTTCTCGATTGTCCGATCGTCGCGATCGGCGGCATCACGCTCGCTACCGCGCCGCTGTTGCGCGATGCAGGCGCGGACGCGCTCGCCGTCATCACCGATGTCTTTTCCGCGGCCGACATCGGCGCGCGGGTTCGAGCCTATGGCCGCCTGTTCGAGCGTGCCGCCACTGTGGAATGACCCATGACTTCCCGTAACGAGACCCTGTTCGAAAAATCCCAACGCGTCATTCCCGGCGGCGTGAACTCGCCCGTGCGCGCCTTTCGTTCCGTCGGCGGCACGCCACGCTTCTTCGTGCGCGGTAAAGGCGCCCGGGTGTGGGACGCGGACGGGAAGGAGTACATCGACTACGTCGGGTCGTGGGGGCCGATGATCGTCGGTCACGCGCACCCGCAGGTGGTGCGTGCCGTGCAGGACGCCGCGGCGGACGGACTGTCCTTCGGTGCGCCGACCGAACGCGAACTGGAGATGGCCGAACTCATCACCGAGCTGCTGCCGTCGATCGAGATGGTGCGCCTCGTGAGTTCGGGCACCGAGGCGACCATGACCGCAATCCGTGTCGCACGCGGGTTCACCGGTCGCAGCCGCATCGTGAAGTTCGAAGGCTGCTATCACGGCCATGCCGATGCCTTGCTGGTGAAGGCCGGCTCGGGTCTGCTCACCTTCGGGCAACCGAGCTCCGCGGGCGTGCCGGCGGAGACGACCCAGCACACCACGGTGCTGGACTACAACGACGTGGCCGGGCTGGAGCGCACCTTCGCCGAACTCGGCAGCGAGATTGCCGCGGTCATCATCGAGCCGGTGGTGGGCAACATGAACTTCGTGATGCCGAGCCGTGCGTTTCTCGACGCGCTGCGCTCGCTCACGCGCAAGCACGGTGCGGTGCTGATCTTTGACGAGGTCATGACGGGGTTTCGCGTCGGCCCGAAGGGCGCGCAAGGGCTGTTCGGCATCGAGCCCGATCTCACCACGCTCGGCAAGGTGGTGGGCGGCGGCATGCCGCTCGGCGCATTCGGCGGCCGGCGCGAAATCATGGAGAAGCTGGCGCCGCTCGGGCCGGTGTATCAGGCCGGGACGCTGTCGGGCAATCCGGTGGCCGTGGCCGCGGGCCTTGCCACGCTCAAGCTGGTGCAGGCGCCGGGCTTCTTCGACCGCTTGAGTGCCTCGACCAGCCAGCTGGTCGACGGACTCGTGAGCGCGGCCAGGTCAAACGGGGTTGCGTTTTCGGGCGCGTGCGTGGGCGGCATGTTCGGCCTGTTTTTCCGCGCAGCCGCACCGACGAGCTATGCGGAAGTGATGTCGAGCAGCAAGGAACAGTTCAACCGCTTCTTCCACCTGATGCTCGAACGCGGCGTATACCTCGCGCCGTCGGCGTTCGAAGCTGGCTTCGTTTCCTCGGCGCACGGCGCCGAGGAAATTGCCGCGACGATCGCTGCGGCCAACGATGCGTTCAGGCAGTTGGCGGCGTGAGCCGCCGGTCAACGCAGGCCGGCGGAGTACTCGGCGAGCGCAGCGATCTCGCGGTCGGTCATCTTGGCGGCGATGCTGCGCATCATGCTGTTCGGGTCGTTGGCCCGTTCGCCGGCGCGGAATGCCTTGAGCTGCGCGACGGTGTACTCCGGATGCTGACCACCGAGGCGCGGATACTGCGAGGGGATGCCAGCACCCGTGGGCGAATGACAGGCGGCACAGGCGGGCAAGCCGCGCTCCGCATCGCCCGCGCGATACAGCTTCTGCCCCAGCGTGACCAGATCGCGATCCTTCGCGGCGGCCGGTCGCAATTTCTGCGCACCGAAATAGGCACCGAGGTTCTTCATGTCCTCCGGCGACAGGTTGGCCGCCATGGGAGCCATGATGGCGTTGGTCCGGGCGCCGCTCTTGAAGTTCTCGAGCTGCTTCGCGATGTATGCCGGGTGCTGCTGGGCCAGGCTGGGATTCATGCCGATCGCGCTGTTCCCGTCCGTTCCGTGGCAGGCGCCGCAGACTGCAGCGAGCGCCTGGCCCTTGGCGGGGTCACCGTGCTGCGTCGACTCGGCATGGGCGGATGCGGCGGTCATCAGGCCGACGATGATCGCGGCCGACTTGAAACTGAACATGTACGACTCCTCGACTGGTTGCGCGAACAGCGCGCGGCCTGTGCGCGACGGCACCGTCAGCGATCTTCGGTGCAGTACATAAATGCGCAGATAATCAGAAACAAAGCGCAGTTTAGCCGATTTGCATGCAGCTCGGCCAGCCGCACCTTGGGGACAGCTTCGTGAGCGCCTTCAATCGCGCGGTCTATGTCGCTAGCGCGCACGACCGCAAGGAACTGATCCCTGACGGCGGCTGGGAGGTCGCATTCGCCGGGCGTTCGAACGCTGGCAAGTCGAGCGCGATCAACACGATCACGGGGCATACGCGCCTCGCATTCGCGAGCAAGACGCCGGGTCGCACCCAGCTCATCAACTTCTTCGGGTTGGGCGAGGAGCGCTACCTCGTCGATCTGCCGGGGTACGGCTATGCCGAAGTGCCCGAGAAGGAGCGGCGCCGCTGGGGCGAGTTCGTGGCTGCCTATCTCATGGAGCGCCGGGCACTGCGCGGGCTGATCGTGATCATGGATGCGCGCCATCCGCTGACACCGCTCGATCAGCAGTTGCTCGACTGGTTCTTGCCCACGGGCAAGCCCGTGCATATCCTCCTCACCAAGGCCGACAAGCTGTCGCGGCGGGAGGCGGCGGAGACACTGACCGAGGTCCGCGCGGCAGTGCGTACCGCAGGCCCGTCTTGCACCGCGCAGCTGTTTTCCAGCCTCAAACGCACCGGCATCCGGGAGGTCGAGGTGGTTCTGGCGCAATGGCTCGACCTGCCGGAAAGAATAGAAAAAGCCCCCGGTTGAAGGGGAATTGAACCGGGGGCAAGCCTTTTTCTCGAAAAGGCACCCGCTCAGGGAGGAGAAGCGGGAGACGAGAACGTCCGTAGCTAAGAGTTCCCGACCGAGCGGTTAGTTCCGCTTTGCAGCATTGCACCTTCGACAACCACGCCCGTTCCATCCAGACCCATGCAGACACTCGGCCGATTTCCCCAACGCCGCATGCGCCGAAATCGGCGCGACGCATTTTCGCGACGTTTGGTATGTGAGCACACGCTCACGACCAATGACTTGATCTATCCGGTGTTCGTGATCGAAGGGAAGGATCGAAGCGAGCCTGTTCCGTCCATGCCCGGCGTCGAACGGTTGACGCAGGATCGACTGCTGAAGGTGGCGGGGGAATGCATGAGGCTGGGGGTTCCGGCCATCGCACTGTTTCCCGTGGTCGGTGACGAGCGCAAGTCGCTCGATGCCGCCGAGGCGTACAACCCGAAGGGCCTCGCCCCGCGCGTGGTGGCAGCGCTCAAGGCGGAGTATCCGGACCTCGGGGTGATCACCGACATTGCGCTCGACCCCTACACGAGCCACGGCCAGGACGGGCTGATCGACGAATCGGGCTACGTGCTGAACGACGAAACTATCGCCGTGCTGGTGCGCCAGGCGGAATGCCATGCCGATGCCGGCGTGGACATCGTCGCTCCCTCGGACATGATGGATGGCCGTGTCGGCGCGCTGCGCCAGCACCTAGATGCCAAGGGCCACCAGCGCGTTCGGATCATGGCCTATTCGGCCAAGTACGCGTCCAGCTTCTACGGCCCGTTCCGCGATGCTGTCGGTTCCGCCGGCAACCTCGGCAAGGGTAACAAGCACACCTACCAGGTCGATCCGGCGAACAGCAACGAAGCGCTGTGGGAAGTAGGCCTCGACCTCGAGGAAGGTGCCGACATGGTCATGGTGAAACCCGGCCTGCCCTATCTCGACATCGTGCGACGCGTAAAGGACACGTTTCAGGTGCCCACCATGGTGTATCAGGTGAGCGGCGAGTACGCGATGCTGAAGGCGGCTGGCTTGCAGGGTTGGATCGACGAGCGCAAGTGCGCCATGGAAGCGCTGCTTTCCTTCAAACGTGCCGGCGCCGACGCCATCCTCACCTACTTTGCTCTCGATGCCGCGCGCTGGCTGCGCGAAGGATGACGTCCCCCCCGATGGGCCTACGGCCCCTCCCCCCAAGGGGGCCAGCCCGCTTGGGGCGGCCCGGCGCGGGCTGAGCTGACGTCCCCCCCGAAGGGCCTGCGGCCCCTCCCCCCGAGGGGGCCAGCCCGCTTGGGACGGTCCGGCGCGGGCTGCGTTGACGTCCCCCCCCCCCGACGGGCCCGCGGCCATTCCCCCAAGGGGGCCAGCCCGGCGCGGGCTGAGGTGACGTCGTCCCCCCGACGGGGCCAGCCCGCTGGCGGGCTGGCGCGAGTCAACGGTCGGTAAGCTTGGCCCGGCGGTCCCGTTCGAGGCGGATGATGTAGCGCTGGACCATCGCCTCGGAGGCAGGCGGCAGCTTGAAGAACATGCAGCCCGCGCGCCGATTGACCATGCCGTTGCGCAACGGCACCTCGAAGGTGTTCCGTACCTGCAGCGTGGTGGTGAGCATGCCCACTTCCGGCAGATCGATCCGGCATTGCTCGAAAGTCGTGCCGGGCTCGAACTTCACTGCTTCCGGATAGCCGGTCACGCACACGCCGCCCAGGCTGATGTCGACCACCGTCAACGTGAGCGACGGCGCATCGGGCTGAGCCACCACGCATTTCAACGGTTTCGCCACGGGTGTTTCGACGCGGTAGTACTCGCGCCGCTGGAACTTGAGCAGCGACTGCGGCAGTGCGATGCGCAACGCCGGCCGGTTCTCGAACTCGATCGCCGTGACGCTGCCCACCTCGAACTGGATCTTGACCCGATCCTGACTGGTTACGAACGAGATGCGGTCGCTGCTGAGCAGGCGCCGGTTGGCCGCAAGTTCCTTGCTGGCATCCAGGATGACGAAGCCGGCATTGCCGTCGACGGCAAGCAGTGCCGTGATCGCGAAATCCTTGCCGTCGTGGAAGTAGGCGGTGACGATCTCCCCGGCCTGCATCACCGCCTTCAGGATGAACGCTACCTCGACGCGCGAACGGATGAGGAAGCGGTCATCGTCTTCGTCGCTTGCGACGCCGCGGTTGGAGGTGCCAGGGGATTCCATGGAAGCCGAATAAAGCGGGCGGTGTGCCAGCCCCGGGATGAAGTTGCGGCGGGTGAGGGAGAAACTTTAGCGGGGACGGGCGGCGTCCGCCGAGCCTAGCTGGTTTGCGAGCCAGCCGCGGCGCGCCCGCTCGATCGGGCGGCCTTCCTGGGTCGCTCGCAGCGGCTGGCGCAGGTCGCGTACTTCGAACACCGAGACGTTGAAGCGGGCCGTATCGGTCTCGAACTCGTAGCTCGGCGCCTGGCGCGGCTCATCCCCCGACCAGTAGCGCGTTTCGCGGGTCCGGAACGGAATGCCACGATTGATTAGGAACAGCTCGACCTCTTTCGCACTGTCGGTGAAGAGGTGCAGGTCGATCTCCGCATAGCGCCCGGCACTGCCCGACAGCACCGAGCCGACCAGGTGCGGATCGAACGCCGATAGCGCGTCCATCATGTCGAGCGCCGCGCGACGCAGCTCGACCATGCGCTCGGCCTGTTCCTCCGCCTGGTAGATCTGCTGATAGGTCCGCAGCGCCTCCTCGACCTCTTCGTTGTCGGGAAGGTTGCGGGTGTCGGGTGCGCCGACCTGGCGGGCGGCCTTGCGTTTGGCCAGGGCGAAATCGTCGATGCCGTCCTGGGCCATGAGGCGGGCGGCGAGGTGGGCGATGCGCGTGCGCATCTGGCGACCGGCGGCTTGATCTCGTGGCATGTCAGTGCGATGTTCGCTGCCGCGATGGGCCAGCGGCCGGCGTAGCCGGGTCGCACGGGCCTTCTCGCAATAAACAGTGAGGTGTGTGCCGCCGGGCCGCGCCAAGGGACTGACGGACCCCGTCGGTGGGCAGCGACCATCGGGAGCTTGGGGGACGTTTCATTCTTCGCCCTAGTAGATCTGGTCGTCTACGTCGTCCTTGCGTCCGGTCGGATTCACCGCACCGTCATCGTCTTCGGGCGGCATGTTCTCATGATAGAAGTACTCGACCATCCGGTTCGGTGCCTGATTGTCGCGCAGACCGGTGTCCGGATTGATGGCGGCGGCAACCACGCCCTCCGGCGCCGAGGGCGGCTCGTCCGGGGCGTCCTTCAGCGCTATTCCCATGTAGGACATCCAGATCGGCAAAGCCGCCTGGGCGCCGGTCTCGCCGTTGCCCAGGGATCGCGGGGTGTCGAAACCCATCCAGGCCACCGCCGTGAGTTTCGGGTTGAAGCCCGCGAACCACGCGTCCATCTGCTCGTTGGTGGTGCCGGTCTTGCCCGCGAGGTCGGAACGGCCCAGGGCGAGGGCGCGCGCGCCGGTGCCGCCTCGAATCACGTCCTGCATCATGTTGGTCATCAGGAAGGCATTGCGCTGATCGATCACGCGCGGCGCGGTTTCCGGGACCGTCACGAACTTGGTGCGGGCAAGTGTCGTCCCGTTTGAATCGTCGATGCGGTCGATGAAATAGGGGCTCAGCCGATAGCCGCCATTGGCAAAGACCGCATACCCAGTTGCGACCTGCCACAACGTGGCTGAGCCGGCACCCAAAGCCATGGTGAGGTAGGGCGGCACCAGCTTCGGGTCGAAGCCGAATCGCGTCACGTAATCCTGCGCGTACTGCGGGCCGATCGCCTGAAGGATGCGGATCGACACGAGGTTCTTGGATTTCGTCAGCGCGACCCGCATGCGCATCGGACCTTCGAACGTGGCGTCGAAGTTCTTCGGCTCCCAGACCGCCGACCCGGTCTCCGTCGCATCGAAGGAGAGCGGCGCGTCGTTGATGATGGTCGCAGGGGTGAAGCCCTTCTCCAGCGCCGCGGAGTACACGAACGGCTTGAAGCTCGACCCCGGCTGGCGATAGGCCTGCGTCACGTGGTTGAACTTGTTGCGGTTGAAGTCGAAGCCACCCACCAGTGCCTGCACCGCCCCGGTCCTGTTGTCCAGGGCGAGGAAACCGGATTCCACCTGGGGAATCTGCACGATCTGCCAGCCTGCGCTGGCGTCCTTCTGGGCCCGGACCAGGGCGCCGGCGCGCAGGCGCCGATTGGCCGGGGCCTTGTCCCCGATCATGCGCTGGGCGAACTTGAGGCCCTCGGCATTCACCTCGACTTTGCCCAACCCCTTCACGTGGAGCTGGGCGGCTTTCTGGTCGATCGCCAGCACCAGGGCCGGCAGGATGTCGTCGCTCTCCATCTCTTCGGCGAGCAGGTCCTCGAGCGTTTCGTCCGAGGGCTGCGGCGGCAGCTGGGCATAGCCTTCGGCACCCCGGTAGCCGTGGCGGCGGTCGTACTCGAGCACGCCGCGCCGCACGGCCGCATAGGCCGCGTTCTGGTGAGCGCGCTTGATCGTGGTGATCACCCGGAAGCCTGCCGAGTAAGCCTCGTCGCGATAACGCTCGTACATGGCCTGCCTGACCATTTCCGTCAGGAAGTCCGCACGGGTGGCATACGTCTGCTGGGTGGTGTGCAA
>JAIEQG010000103.1 GCA_019747905.1 Burkholderiales bacterium | reverse complement strand
TCCTGTTCGATCGCGGCCTTGGCCTCTTCGGCCTGTTTCTGTGCTGCCTGGGCGCGGCGCAGCAACTCGCGTTCGCGTGCGGCCTGTTTGTTCGGTTCCTGCTGCGCCGGTGCAGGCAACGAAACCGCCAGCAGGATCGCCGCGACCGCGGCGGGAACGATGCGCGCCATGGCTAGAAGCGGACGTTGAGGTCGGCCTGCAGCACGTCGATCGCCAGCGGCAGGCGCGCGCTGCTGCCGTTGCCCAGGGCCGGGCCGGTGATCTCGTTGCCGGTCAGGTAGCGCAGGCGCAGCCAGACGTTGCGATCGAGCCCGTAGAAGCCGCCGACGAAATAGCCCTTGGTATCCGTGCCGCCGAGATAGAAGTCGGAATCGGTGAACGCATCGAGCACGGCGTCGCGCTCGAGGTAGCGATAGCCCACGAAGAACTGCCAGTCGTGCAACTTGCGGATGACATCGGCGCCGATGGTGAGGCGGGCCTGGTAGGCGTTGGTCTTCGGTTCCACGTCGAGACCGGTGCGGGCGCGAATCTCGGCGCGGTCGAAGCCGATGTTCTTCGCATAGTCGGCCGCGAACTTGAAGAACACCGGATCGAACTGGCCGAGGTCGAATTCGCCGCCCAGGTTGAGGATGCGGTACTTCGGCGCCAGTGCGAAGGCCGCCGGATTGCCGGTGCCGAAATTGATGTCGAAGAGCGTGTTGCCCTTCTGCTTGAAGGCCGGCAGGGTCCAGTCGTTGGCGTTGGGCTGCGCGATGGTGTTGGGCTGTCCTGAGACGTTCTGGTAGTCGAACAGCGCGACCGCGCCCTTGGCGCGCATGGTCGCGTCCGGCTTCCACTCGGCACCGCCCTGCACGCCGAACAGCCATTTGTCCTGCGGGTTCGGCGTGGTCGGCGTGGACTGGAACTGCTGCAGCGGAAATGCGCCGGCCGTGAGGAACGCCGTCGTGGTGGGCGACAGCTTCGGCTTGAACGATCCTGCGAGGCCGTCGAAGTTGAGGTCTTCGTCCCACACGAGATCGGTGGGCCAGAACCACGGATTGGGCATGCGCCCGCCCATCACGCTCCAGCGCTCGCTCGGGTCCCACTTGAGATACGCGCGATCGAGGATGAGCTGCTGCGCACTGAAGTTGTTGCCGAGGTTCGAATTGGTGGAGACCGGATTGTTGAGGTTGCCGGTAGCGAGCCGGAATCCGGCGCCCAGCGTCTCGGTGATCTTGGCGAGCATCCCCAGGCGCACACGGATGCGCCACAGGTCGGTGTCCTGCTGGGTATTGGTGAGGTTGCTGCCGGAGAACGCGTTGTAGACCAGCGGCGGCACGTTGTCGGACTGGTAGTACTCGCCCTGGTAGCGCAGCCGCATGTCGCCTTCCCAAACGATGCGGTCGAGCCACTCCGGCAAGGTACCGGGCTCGGCCCAGCGCTCCGCCTTGGCCTGTGCGAGCACCTCCTGCTTCACCTGCTCCTTGATCTCCGACTTCACCGTCTCGGGCACATAGGGCACGCGCACGGTCTGACCGCGCTTGCGCCGGGTGCTGGTGGCGGATTCGTCTTCGACCGGCTTCGCTTCCGCCGTTGCTTCGGGAGTCGGCTCGGCCGGTGCCGCGGCCTTCGGTTTCGGCACGACGTCGGCTAGAGCACCACGCTCGGATTCGGGCAGCATCGCCTCGGCCTTTTCCTTCGAGAGCACACCTTCCTGCACCAACGCGCGGATCAGGTTCACCGTGGTGGAGCGCATCTGGTCCAGTTCCGCCTTGTCCTTCTTCAGCTGTGCCTGTGCGGCCTGCGTCGCCGCGTCGTTCGCGGCTGTCGCCGGGGCCGGTGGTACCGGCGGCACGGCAACGGGCTTCGGTGCGGGCTTGGAGGCCGCCGGCTTGGGCGCCGGCTGCTTCTTGGGTGCCGGCGCTGCCGGGGTCTGTGCCATCGCGGCGGCACCGGGCAGCAGAAAAGTCGCTGCAACGAAGATCGAAAGGGTTCTCATGGCACTCGTTTGTTGTCGTGCGCGCCGCTCGTGGGGCGCACACGTCCGTCCACGCCGCGACGAGCGCGGCGACTGGGCCCTACCCCGCGTTGCGCGAGGTGAGACGCAACTTGACCGGCTGCGGCATCTCCGGGGGCGGCGGTGACTTCACCCCCGGCGAATCGGCGAGTGCCAGCCGGATGGTCTCGTCGATTTCGCCGTTGCCCGTGCCGCCGGCGATCTCGACCCGGTCGATGCCGCCGTTCGCGTTCAGCCACACCTTCACCACCGCCTTGTACTGCGCGCTCTTCAGCTTCTCGTTGCGCAGCAGCGCTTCCTGCAACTGGGCCTGGAGCATGTTGGTGAAGAACGCGAACTGCGCGCGGTTGACGCCGCCGCCGCCGGATTCGCCGATGGTGGTGATGTCGCGGCCGCCCTTGTTGGCGGCGAGTCCGAAGCCATCGCCGGCACCAGAGCCTTCGGCATCGAGACCGAGCTGCTGTCCGGGTGGCGGCTGGTCGTCGGCCTGCTTCGGTTCCGGATCCGGATCGGGAAGCTTCACCTCTTCCTTCTTCATCTCCGGCTCCGGCGGTTTCTCCTCGGGCTTCGGCGGTGGTGGCGGTGGCGGCGGGCGCAGCACCGCGATGGTCTGCACGCTCGCCTTGCGCGGCTTGCCGTCATCGGAAAGCAGGCTCTTCAGGGCGAAGGCGAGCACCGATACCGACGTGAGCAGGCTCACGGCGATGAGTGCGTAGCGCAGGTAGCTCTTGGTCCGTTCGCTCATGACCCCTCCTTCATTTCACGATGCGCGCGGTCACGAGACCGAGCTGGGTGATCTCCAGGCGGCCGCAAAGGTCGAGCACGTCGATGACGCGCTCGTACTGGACCTTGGCATCGCCCTTGATGACGACCGGGAAATTCGGCGTCGCGGCCTTGAACTGCGTGAGACGCTGCTCGAGTTCCTCGATCGTCACCGGATAGGTGTCGAGGAACATGCGGCCGTCTTCGGTGATGGTGATGGCCTTGGTGGTCGGTTTGGCGAGGCTCGGCGTATTGCTTGCCTTCGGCAGGTTGACCTTGATGCCCTGCACCGACGCCGTGGTCATGATGATGAAGATGACGAGCAGCACGTAGGCAAGATCGAGCATCGGCGTGACGTTGATCTCGTCGTACGGTTCGTTGCCATCGGAGACTTTGGCCGACATGTCAGTACGGCATACGCAATCGCGATGGGCCAGCGGCCGGCACAGCCGGGGCGCACGGGCCCTCCCGCAACAAACCACGAGGTGGGTGGCGCCGGGCCGCCCCAAGCCACTGACGCACCCCCTCGGGGGGCAGCGAACGCAGGGAGCGTGGGGGCTGTTCCATGCTAGGAGGAGTAGTTCTCGGCGATCTTGGAGATCAACTCGTCCACGAACACCTGCTGGTCGGCGACGATGCTCTTCACGCGCGCAGCAAGATAGTTGTAGCCGAAGAGCGCCGGGATCGCGACGCCGAGACCGGCCACGGTCGCCACCAGCGCGGCGGCGATGCCGGGAGCGATCGAGTTCACGTTCACGTCACCCACGGCGGCGATGGCCGCGAAGGTGATCATCACGCCCACCACGGTGCCGAGCAGGCCGAGGAACGGACCACCGGAGATGGCGATGGTGAGCAGCACCATCTGGCTGTTCAACCGTGCGTTCTCGCGCACGATGCCGGCATCGAGGCTCGCGCGGATCGCGTCGATGGCTTGCGGCGTCAGGCTGCGTTCCAGCTTGCGCTGCTCGTACAGATCGAAGCGGTGATGCAGTTCGCGCATGCCGATCTGGTAGAGCCGATAGATCGAGGAGCCCGCCAACTTCTTGTCCACCCCCTGCTCCAGCCGGGTGAGGTCCTGGGACAAGGTCTGGAACCGTGACAGGAAGTTCTTGTTGGCCCCGTCGGTGCGTGCGAGAAACACCCCTTTGGCGAACATTACCCAAAAACTGATCACCATCATCACCATCAGGATGCCGATGACGATCCAGCCGTCGAGCGTGACCGCGCTCAGCAGGATGGTGAAGTAGGACGAACTCCCTTCGCCTTCAGCCGCTTCGCCTTCGGCGGCGACCGCCACCAGCTTGGCACCGTCGCCTTGCGATGCCGCCTGCGCCTGCAACCACGCGGCAGGTCGCGCGACGTTCGAGAACTGGAGTTCGTCCAGTTCGCCCTTGAAGCTGGTGCCCACCACGACATCGCCTCCGAGCTCCGCCGCTCTCGCGTTGGCGGTAGCTGCTTCCTTGCCGTCCACGTAGAGGACGAGCCGGTCGGACAGGGTGACCGCGACATGGCGCCAAACACCAGGAGCGAGATCGACCTTGGCGGTCTCCTGCCCGAAGGCACGCGCGAAGACCTTGCCTTGTTCGTAGAGCACCTGAACACCAGCGGTGCCTTCCTGCTGCGAGTACAGCAATGCGCTCTGCGCGGCGTCGGCCGGTTTCACCCAGGCGCTCAAGGTGAAACCGCCCGCCGTCTGCCGGAGTCCGGGCTGGTTGCTCCACACCAGGCGCGATGCCCCGTTGAAGACGCCGGCACCGTCGGCGAGACCGGTAGCGCCGTAGGCCACGCCGCTTACGGCGGGCGAGTGCGCGTATGCAGTGGAGTCCTTGAATGCCCCATCCTTGTCCGCGAAGTGCAGGGCAAGGGTCTGATTGCCGTCGTAGGTGGTCTTGGCGTCGGAGGCCGGCACCGCCTTCTCGTTGCCGTAGTAGACCCAGATGGCGTTCGTGTTCGTGCTCGGCGCGAGACTGGGAACGATCACCCAAACCAGCGCCAGTTCGTTGACGCCGTCGAACAGCTCGACGTGAAACTTGAGCGGTGTCTTGTCGTCGCCGTCGACGAAGCGCAGATCCTTCCCGTCCATGTCGGCTTCGGCGAACGGGAAATTGCCGGTGTGCAGGCGCACCAGCACCGGAACATTGGTGGCCGCCGCGCTCAGGTTGGCACCGGCGGCCGACGTGTCGAGGGTGATCTTGCGGCGCGCCGTCCAGTCCTGGTTCCACCAGGCGTGGCTCAACGAAGGCATCAACGCGACGACCGCCACGGCGAGCGACCACAACAACCGTTTGATCATGGGCTTTTCAGGTTCGGGCTTGCAGGACTTGAAGCCCGTTGATTGTTGTGGCGCCGTATTGCAGGGGCGTTAACGTTGCGTGACGGTCGTTTGCTCCTTTCGGCTCATCGTTTGCGCTTGCGCTCGTCATCGTCATCGCCCAGGCCGATGACTTCGACGGTGAGGAAGGAGGGGGTAGGCTCCGCCGACCCCGTCACTGCCTTGCGCACCACTTGACTGGTGGTTTCCTGCACCGAACGGGTCGCCTCGTTGGCGACACTCGACACGCCACCCAGCCCGGCCACGCTCCCGCTCGATGCGGCGGGCACGCCGGAACTGGCGCCGCCCACGGAGATGTTCTGTGCGTTCACCACCTGCAGGGCCGCGATATTGAGGTTGCCCGCGACCCGAATACCGGCGTCCCCGGCGTTGACCTCACCGCGCGGCGCAATCAGGTCGACGTCGCCGGGGACGATGTCATCGCGACCGAGCAGCACACCGATGCCGGAACCTTCTACGGATCGTGACGTGTCGAGCACGAAGCGATCGCCGCGGAACACGACTTGCGGCGGCGGCGTGGCCGTCGCCGTCTTCTCGCCACGGCCGGCGTCGATGTCGCCATAGGAGGCCCAGAGCAAGATGTCGCCACCCTGCAGCGTGAACACGCGCGACTGGTTGACCAGGAAATCCTCCGCGACCGTCGCGCGGATCGAACCGCCACGGACGGTCACGATTCCCAGCTCGGATGCGGATTTCGGCAGGCTCCCGGGATTCGCCAGGCCCGCGTTGACGAGACCGCCCGGAACCCGCATCTCGATGTCTCCGCCTTGTTCGGTCTTGATCTGGCTGAAGAACAGACTGACATCGCCCGGATAGCGCAGTGCCGCGGCCGAACGCATGCGGTCGAGGTCGGCATTGGTCAACGTTGCCGGGTCGAGCGTACCCTGGGCATCGTCGAGCGGATACAACGTGAGGATGGCCCGATACCCCCGCAGGTAGTCGTCCGCCCGCGCCGAGGTGTAGTCCCTGCCCGTCTGCTTGAGTTCCGCATACAGCACCTGGTTGATGAACGCCGTCTGCTCCGATTCGCCCAGGAGCTTGAAGCGCGCGAGCGCATCGGCCTCCATGAGCGCGCGGTCGGCGGCGGGAGCAGCGAGGAACAGCGGGAGCGCTTCACTTTCCGTAAGTATCCGGGACGGGCTCGCCGAGAGCACAGCCCTTTGCGACGGCGTCAACCAGTTGCCGAACAGGCTCAACGCGTCAGTGGCAGACAACGATCGGCCGCGGGAACGGAACAGGTCGTGAACTGCCAGTTCCGATCGATACTGCCGGGTACCTGCGCGGCCGCCTTCAAGGTATGCATCGATGAAGCCGTCGTAGTCCCCGTCGACGGCCCCGGCACCAATGCGAATCGAGGCACCGGACTCGGGCAGGAACGGATTGTTGAAGTTGCCCCGGGTCACCAGTCCCCCCGAGTTTCCGAGGTCGATGTTGCGTCCTGCGTTCACCTGGACTTCGCCGGGTCCGCCGATCTCGAAGCGCCCGTTGTTGGTACGTTGTTCGCCGAGCGTGGTGCGCAGCGTCGTGTAACGGAAATCGCGACCGGCCTCGACCAGAGTCACGTCGTTGGGTCGTACGTTCTGTCCGTACACCCAGACATCCCGCACGTCGCGCCCCGCGACGATCCGCACTGGCTTCGCAAACGTCCCGAACGGGGAGATGCCCGTTTCCGGATCGACCGGCCCCGCGACGTCGCCGGTCCGGGCGACGATGTAGACGGGTTCGACGTAGGCGCGGTGCAGCACCGCTTCTGCATGGAACAGCGGCCCCTGTTCCGAAGCGTTTACGAGCAACGGCGAGATTCGATCCGTGTACCGGATGTCCGGTGACAGCGCGCGGGGTAGCGCATCCGGCGAGACGTCCGACATGTTCATCGTGCCGCCGATCAGCACACTGCCTTCGGCCAGCAACTCGAGTTGCCCGGCTTCCGATGGAAAGAGCGTGAACGGACGCGACACGACCACGTCGCCGGAAAATGCCGTGAGGCGGGTTATGCCCGGATACACGAGCGCCGAGGCCGCTTCGTCGGTCCGGCTGGCCAGTGGGGATCCGGGCAACTGCGTCAGCAGGTCCCGATCGTTCGACAGGCGCACGACGCCGGCAGTGGACTGCACGTCGAGGGCCGCGTTCCGACCGTAGGTGAAGAAGTAAGTGGTCAGCAAACCTGTCGTCCCCGTATTCGGGCGGGCCTGCCGCACCACCGTGGGGTTGAATGCCGTCTCCAGGGTCGCGTCCTTGAGGGCCCTGACCATGACCTGCGCATCCCCGAGCGCCAGGATGGTATTCAACGCAGGTCCGCTCTCCCGTACCCCGAGGCCCACCGATCGGCCGGCTTCGATCAGGCCCTCGCCCCGCTGCACGTAGTAGACGCCGCCGAGCACGTCGCGCCCGGCCCGCACAGTGAGACTGCCCCCACCTTGCTCGATGAAGTTCGCGGCCTCGGGCGGTAGCCCGACATCACCGTACACACGACCATTGGTGGGGATCACTGCGGACACGTGATCGACATCCCGGCCGGCCGAAACTTCGATATCGCCGCCGCCAAGGGCGCCGATGCCCTGCTGGAACATGTCGAACCGCACCCACCAGGTCGATTGCGGGTTCGGGCGCAAGGCGTTGCCGGCGCGCTTCACGTCCCGGTAAAGCCACTCGGAGACGAGTTGATTGCTGGGTGCCGCGCGTACGTCGCGTCCCGCGCTCACACGGATGTCGCCTCCGCGCTCGGTGTAGGAAGGCGTGGGGATGTTGGCGATCGAACTGGCGGCAAAGCCGGGAACCGACGGACCGGGAGCGCCCGCGGTGTAGATGGTGGATCGGACACTCGTCATGACGATGTCCCGTCCGGCTGCAACGTCGATGGTTCCGGAACCCGTTCGCACGAACCGGTTTTCAGCCAGCACCACGTCACCCGATACTTCCGACTTGATCACGGCAAGCGGATCCGCTGCGCCTTGATCAGCACCGCCCACGAGACGATAGGACCAACTCTCGCCTGGCTGGACCAGATACACTGGGTTGAGCTGCTGAGTGCTGGGGTTGACACCGCCCGGGTGCGTGCTCGAGGTGAACGCGTCGCTCAATGAACCTGAGAGCAGCAGGTCGCCGGCGGCCCGCAAGGTGAGCAAGCCGGGTTCTCCGCCTGGCCGCTGCGAGAACAGATTCCAGTCCGAAGTCAGCATAAGGTCGCCGCTGCTGCGGACCTCGACGCCGGCCCGCATAGCGGTCAATGCCGTGAGGCGCCCGCGGACACCCACGGCCGACGCCATGTAAGCATCGCTGTCGGCGGCGATGGCGGCAAACTCCGCGCTCCCGAGGCTCGAGTGGTCATAAACACGGAAGGCCTCCGCGATGATCGCGGCTCCGGACGAGAATTCGGCATCGACGCGCTGGATCGCCAGATCGCCGCCGATCCGGGGAGCGCGCAGCACGATCTCGCGGCCACCTTGGCGTTCCGAGCCCGCGACCGACAGACGCGCCCCGGCAGCGAGGTCGATCACGCCCGTCGAAGTCCCCAGCACGATGCGCCCGCCTTTGCCGTCGACGGTGGCCGCCGATGCGTCGATCCCGGCCGTACCGAGCAGGGCTACGGAATCCCGCGCCCATAGCTCGACCCTGCCGCCATTTGTCCCGGAAGCATCCAGCGATCCCGCAAGGGAGATCGAACCGGCATCGACTGAGATGAGGATCGAGTTGGCCTGTACCGTGGTGTCGCTGGCGATCGCGACGTCGCCGGAACGCACGCGATAGCGGCGGGATTCGTCGAATCCGCCGACTGCGAATGCAAGTTCCGTGGCACCGAAGTCGTCGAGGGTCGCTACATCCACCGAAACACGTCCTCCGCGTGCAGCCGCGCCCCCGCCCGAACCGAGCACCCGGCCACCGAGGAGCAGGCTACCCTGCGGAACCTCGATCTCGAGCAATCCACCGTCTGCTCCTTCGCCGCCGGCCGCCACCGTCACCAGCGCGTCCTGGCCGATGATGACGTCGCCCCGAAGGGCGGACAATCGCGCGGTTCCGCCGGAGCTTGCGCGCGCCGCACCAGGCGTGAACTCGATCGACCGGCCGGCCAAGTCGAGAATGGACCCGGCGAGTAACGTCACGCCATCGGCCGCATCCGTTCCGGTGGCTTCGAGCACGACGCTGCCTGCGGGCATCTCGATACGCCCACCGTGCGAAATGCGCGAGCCGGAAAGCCGCAGGCGCCCACCGAGACCCACAGCCGCGTCGTCCGACGTCGTACCGATCGACACAGTCGCCAACTCACCCACGGCCACAAGCGCTTGCTCCGCGTCCGCGGTCGCCACGATGCGTCCGGTCTCGAGCGATACGAAACTGTCGGTGCGCAACGTGCCTGACCCCGAGAATCTGATTTCTCCCGAAGCACGGCCGAGCAGCGATCCGAAGCCGTCGAAAGCCTTGTCCCCACCGCCGATCACCAGGACGCCTTGACCGGACGCCGTGCCGGTGGCATCGAATCGGAGCGAGCCTGTGCCGTCGGGGACTGTTGCGAAGGGCGCATCGATTGCACCCGACGAGTTGATGAGCGTTATCGACTGCGCACGGATCACCTTGTCACCGGCCCCGTATCCGCCGACCGCCGCTGCGTCGAGCCTCAGGTCGCGCACGAGGGGTAGCGCCGTCGCCGCGTTCACGCCACCGAGAGTGACGGAGCCGTAGAGGTCGATCGAGCTGTAGCTCTTCACGCCAAGCGTGGCTTGACCGCCGAGCTGGGCCAACAGGCTCTGCGTAAGCACCAATCCCTCGGCGGCGGCCGGCACTTCACCGAGACTCACGCGGCCCGCCGACACCGACACCGCCGCTGTTTCGATCTTCGCGGAATCAGCGATGAAGGTGTCGCGCGTTGCGTCGAGGACTACGGACCCCGGGCTCGATAGCTGTACGTTCTCCCCGACCCGGACCGTTCCGAGGGAGCGATCGAAGGCCGACCGCTCGATCACCGCCAGCGAATCCGACGATACCCGCACGAGCGCACCGTTGCCGGTCACGGTGATGGTACCGGGCAAGGCAGCGGTTTCGCTTGCCTGTCCGACGATGCTGCTCCCGTCCGTCAACGTCACCTCGCCAGTCGCTGCCAGCAGAACGTCGACCGCGGTCAACGGATTGTCGGCGTTGGTCCCGATCCAGACGCGGGAGTCCGACGCGCCCAGTCCCGCGTCGATACGAATCCCGCCGGCGGTCCGAGTGCGTAGTCCCCCGAGCAGCAGGCTCGATGCTCCGAGGCGATTCACCTGTGCGGTATCGAGCGCGAGGTACTGATCAGGCGCGGCCACACCGGGTGCGACCACGGCCAGCTTCGGTGCGGCGATGTCGACTTCGGCGCCGCGCCGTCCCGAGAGGCCGGATCCCAGCACCGTGCCATTGAGTACGAGCGCCTGAGCGGCCGACATGGCGAGTCTACCGGCGTCGGCCGGCAACTGGGCCGTGGGTACATCGGCAAAGAAAGTGTCGCCCCTCGTTTCCCGATACTCTGCTCGCTCGTTCAGGACGGCACCGGACGCCACGTAGAAGCCGGACGTGCGTCCATCGCGGGCGATGGATCCGTCGTAGTGAGTCGTCATGCGGTAGCCCGAAACCAACTGCGAGTTGTCCGGCAACACCATCCCCGCACTCGGCTGCAAGTCGAGCGTGCTCGCAGCCGGAGTGACCAGATAGCCCCCCGGCAGCAGCGCATAGCGCGCCGGAAGCAGGGTGTAGACGCCGTCCGGAAGTCCGGACACGCCCGAGAGATACACCTGATCACCGACCGCGAGACCGTCCACACCGATCGAGTACTGATGGTCCGAAGGTCCGAAGCCACTGCCCACGGATGGCAACACGGCGAATGCGCCGGGAGCGTTGACGGGGTCGAGAACATCGCGCGACCCGCCGGGTCCGGGCGTGAACTCGTACGCGAACAAGTCGCCACCGCCGGTGAGATCGATTGTGCCTTCGACCTCGATCGAAGGGGCATCGAGGAACACGCGCTTTTCGGGAGGAGCTTCGAGGATGAGGTTGCCGAAACCAGGGCCGAATGCGTACACGTAGTCGATGCCGGACAACTCGGTGCGACCGAAGGGAATGGTCTGCCCTTCACCGGACACGGACGTAACGCTGCCCACCCCAAGCGTCACCTGGTTGGCCGCCACCAGTTCGATGGCGCCGAAGGGGGCCTTGAGGACACCGTTCTGGTGAATCTCGTGGGCTTCGACCCGCAGGCTACCTGCCGCCGACAAGACGGGGCCAGTCGTCGGCGTCGGTGCGTGTTGGAACGTGATGCGGCCGGACGGCCGGCCGGTCACGGACAGGGTGTAACGGGACAGCGTCGTGGGATAGGCCTGCGCGGCCTCTAGCACGAGATCGGCCGCGGAAACGAGCGAACCGACCAGGCCGTACGTCGTCCCGTTGATGGTGGGATCGGTGTCGACGACCACGCCCCGCAAGCGAATGTCGCCGCTGCTGGCGAGGTTCACGACGTCGAACCCGCCGATGCTGCTGGTACCGATGATATCGATGAGTCGCGCATGAACGTCGAGTTGTGCCAGCCCAGCCGTCGGCACCGTGGTCGCCTGGCGCGTGATGTCCGTGTTGCCCAGGGCGATGTAGGCCGCTGTCAATCTGGCCGTTCCGGTTCCCTCGCCTATCAGGGACGGCGCATCCAGCAGGAGACTGCGACGCAGCGAGAGGTCGACCGGCGTTTCGATCCGGATCGCATCGCCCGCCTTCAACGAAAGCGAATCGAAGCCTGCACCGGCGACTGCCGATGCGCTCACGAAGGCTTTGCCGTTGATCGGTGCCGCCGGATCGAAGGGATCCGCTTCCACGGCCTGACCTGGGCGCAGTCCGATTGGAACGAAGCCGATGCGGTCCGTGAGCACGATCTCGCGCGCGTTGCTGGGGAAGAAGAGGATCGGCAGTTCGTCCATGAACACCGCCAGCGAGCCTCCTGCCGCACCCGCTCCGCCGGGACCTGCACGCAACTGTCCGTCGAACAGCAAGCCCTCGCGCGCCTCCAGAGTGACGCTGCCGGCTGAACCGGCAACGGCGGTGCGCGCGGTGACCGATCGGACACCGGAGTCCCTCGCGAGATCGAGCTCACCGCTCACCCCGGAAACGTCGATCACGGACCCGGGTTCCGCGACCAGGTAGCCCTTGAGGGCGGACAGCGTGATCCTGCCGCCATCGAGCACTTCGCCAGTGCGCAAGCCGCGCGCGTCCGGTGTCAGGCGCAGGTAGCCCGTAGCGAGCAGCCTGCTCGACGCCGCCAACCACACGCTGACGTCGGCCTCGAACGATTCGGTTCCACCGGGCCGGGCATTGCCGATCGCGATGCTGCCCGCCGGCGCTTCCAGAGTGCCGTGCACCGTGACCTGGCGACCGGACGCGACGGCAATCTCGCCGCCAGGATCGACCGTGATGCGGGAGCCCGCGCCGATGTCGACGCTGCCGAACACGGTGCTCGGCGAACTGAGCGAAATCGCCATCGGAGCGCGCTGGAAGTCCGGCAGCACGACTCGATCGCTGAAGTCGAACAAGGCGCTCCCGGTGGCGCGCGTGAAATCGTCCTGGGAGAGTTGCCAGGATTGCTGGCGTGGCACGACGAGCGTCCCGGGCGCGATCGACAGGGAATCCCGCCCGCTCAACGAGAATCTCCGAAACCCGCCCTGCCCGAAGAACGAAGGATCGAGCCGCAGTTCACCGACGGCGGCGGACGGGATGCCGCCCACCATGATCGATGACGTCGACAGGGACAAGGATCCTCCGCCACCGCCGAGCGCGTATCCGCGCAAGGTACCGGCGAGTTCGATTCGCGAAGACTGTCGATCCGTGTCCGACAAGCCGACGCGGCCGCTCGACAGCGCGATGTCACCTGCTGCGCCGGCCCTCACCGAGCGATCACGGCCGACGTGAACGCCGCCGGAAACATCGATGACGCTGGACGGACCGAGGAGAAGATCGGCCGCGGACGACAACGTGACCGTACCGCCATCCACCAGGATCGGATCCGTCCCTAGTTGGGCACGCACGCCGGGGGCATCGTTCACCCAGAGGCCCGCCGCGGACACCACCACACCCGCGCCTATCTTGAGGCCATGGTGGGCCGGATCTAGACCGCCGCCCGCCACTTCGCGGGTGGCGAGCACGATCGAACCCGAGGGCGCGGTGATGTTGCCGTTGACAGCGAGTTCGCGCCCCGTGACCGCCAGGGAACCGCCCGGCGCCAGCGTCAGGTCGACTCCCGCCGGCACTACGATCGCACCTTTGGCGAATGCGCGCATCCGTGTGAATCCGCCGACGCTGAAGGTCGCGGTGTCGACCTGGGCTCTCTCGCGCCATTGCGCCGGCAGCGCGTCATCGGCCGTGAAGCTGCTCGCAAGCCGATCGAGTTGCCGCGTGAACTGGATACCCGCGAGCTTGAAGTCCGCCTGCGGTGCGCTGGCTTGGGTAGCGTCCCCGAGGATCAGTTCACCGCCCCTGGGAATCGTCCCCGCTTCCCGCTGATAGGCACCCGGCGTAGACCCGCCGAGCAACTGACCCTCGAGCGCGATCGCATGCGCCGTCAGTGTCACGGAGCCCGCGTCCTTGCCCTCTGCATATCCTGCGAGGAACTCGCCGCTCTGGCGCGGCCTCCACGTCTGAGTGCCACCGCGCGGATCCGTGACGGTGTACCGATCGGCGAAACCGGTGTAGATGCGATCGGGGGAGGCCTCGCTCATGCGATAGACCCGCCCATCGGCCCCCGCGAGCAGGGTTTCGGAACCGATACCTGCAGTGTAGGTCACGCGCCCGCCACTCACGTCCAGGATACTGCCTTGCCGCAGGACCACGTCGCCTTCCGATCGGATGGTGATGGTGCCGCCGATCGACGAGCGCTCCTCTACGGTACGGGCGACCTGACCCACATAACCGGACACGTCGGCCAGCGGTGTGCCCTTGCGGATATCCACGGTCACCGTACTGCCGCGCAGGAAACTGTCGCGCTGCAACGGCGAGTCGCGCAGTTCGTTGCCGCGCAGTTCCGCTTCGATGAAGTTGCGCTCCACGGAAACGGTGGTCGATCGCGTGCCCGCGACGTCGATACGGCTGCCCTGCTCGAGATAGACGCGCACCCCGTCCGCCGCGGGTGCCCCGGGCGTCTGGAAGATCTGGCCCGCCAGCGCCGTCACGTTGACGATACCGCCGGGCGCGGCGATCACGCTGTCGCGCTTCAGGTGCACGGTGCTGCCGACGACGTTGATGGTCGATGGCGTGAAGCTCTGCGAATCCTGGATCGTCTGTGCGTCACGGAGTTCCGGCAGCACTTCCGTGGTGCTGCCTTCACCGAAACTCACCTTGCCGGTGCGCAGGCCGCGTGGAACGGTGACATTGTTCTCGACGACCGTGGCAATGCCCGTCTGCAGGCTGACCGTGTCGCGCGCCTGGAGGTACACCGAGCCGTTCAGGCGCACCGAAGTCGTGGCGCTGACGCGCCCGTTCTGGTTGACGGCCAGGCTCGCCAGCGTGACGTTGCCGCGTTCGGCCACGATCCGCCCCACGGCTTCGTTCGTCACCGAGCCGCCCTGTGCGACGATCGCTTGGCCACTCGCGTCCCGCTCGAGGAACGGATCGACTTCCACGAGGAATCCGCGCAAGGTCGAGTCGAGCGGTGCCGTCAGGAAGATCTTCGCGCCCGCCGCGAGCATCGTCTGGCCGTCGGGCGTGGAGATCGTGCCTTCGTTCACGATCCTGGGGGCGAACATCATGATGCTGCCGCCGGCCACGGTCGTGGACAGCCTCGCATCAGGGCGGACCACGATCTGCGTAACGTTGTACTGCTCCAGCGTGCCGCCCCACGAAAACGCCGCTTCGCCCACGGGCACTGACAGCAGTCCGCGATTGAAGGTGGCATCGGGGATGTTGAGCGCGGATGCGATCAACCCGCCCACGTTGATCTGGGCTCCGCGGTCGAAGAGGATGCCGTTCGGGTTGAGCAGATAAATCTGCCCGTTGGCATTGAGTTGCCCGGCGATCACGCTCGGCACGCCGCCGCCGATCCGGTTCAGCGCGGCCGCGCTGGCATCGGGCTGCACGAAGTTGACCGCGCGGCCTGCGGCGATGTTGAAGCTGTCCCAGTTGAGGATCACCCGCTGCGAGCCTTGGGTGATCGTCATCACATTGGCCGCGTAGTCGAGCGCCGCCTGGCCGCTGGAGATCCAGTTCTGCGCGGCGATCGGCAAGGTTCCGTCGAGGGGTGACTGCGCCGACGCCATGGGCGCAATCGCCGTACAGGCCGCGACCAGCGCCGCGACGGAGCCGCGGAGTGCACGGCGTCCACTCCGCGAATGGGATCGTGTTGCCTCAGAGGCCGGCACGTAGGCCCCGCGCACGCGGTTGAAGACCAGTCGAAAGAGCGAGGCATTCATGGACGACGAACTCCGTCAAAAATCGTAGGCGAGCTTGAAATGCAGACGCGGGTCGCGCGCCTTCGTCTCGACGGCATCGGCCATAGGCACGCCGACGTCGACACTCGCGCTCAGGTTCTGCGGCGTCTTCAGACGCAACCCGAGTCCGAAGCTCCACAGCTGGTACTTCGCGATCTGCTGCGGCGGGGCCTGCTTCACTCGGACCGTCGCGGCGTCTGCGAAGGCGACGGCCACCAGTTCACCGACAGGATTGGACATACCTGACAGCAGCGCCGGCGAACGACCTTCCACCGACAGGTAGGCCGCCGTGTCACCGAGCACTTCAGCCTCGAAGTAGCCACGGACGGTGTCAACGCCGCCGGCAAAGAACTGCTCCGTGTTCACCACGGGCTCGCTCGTGATCTGCCCACCGGCTTTCGTGTACACGCCGAATCCGTGAGGAAGGTTCTGCAGACGGCTGACTTCCGCTCTGCCGATCATGTAATTGGCGGATGCACCGAAGCGCCGCTGATTGAACTCGGCGTCCTCGTTGCCGAACAGGGGTCCACGCGGAGCGAAGTTGAGGCTTACGTTGCCGCGGGTACTGCCCCTGCGGCCCTGCTGGTTGAATTGGTAGGCGGTCGACAATGCGACGTAGTCGATCGGGGTCCTGACCGCCTGGCCTGCGCCAACTCGAAGGTTCTCGAGGAAGTCCTTGTAGTCGGCGCCGAGCACGATGCTGTGGGTAATTTCCCCGGCCGGACGCAACGGCAGGATCGCCCGTGCACCAAAGATGTTGGCATCCCCCAGCACGTTCGTGCCGCCGATGACGGCGATGTCGCTGCGCGAGCGCACCGCGTAGAAGGCGAAGATGGTGTTCGAATCAGGCAGCCGGAACAGGTAGTTCGCCGAGTAGACCTGGACCTGGGACCGATCCTCGGGTGAAGTGAGGAACAGGAACGAGAAGCTGTGGTCGCGCCCCCAGAGATTGTCGTAGCGCAGGTTGCCCGACAGCCGCAACGGCTCGGTGTTGAGGGTCTGTCGGTTGTTGATCTCGATGCTGCCGTGCAATGGAAACTGGTCCGAGACCTTGGTCTCGATTTCCACGGTGCCGGGCGCACGACCGGCCTTCAGGACCGGCACGACGGAACGACCCGGCGTCTGATTGAACTTGGCAATCTGCTTCTGGACCTCGACGAAGTTGGGCACTTCGCCCTCTTCAATGGCCGGCAGACGCGAGCGGATGTAGCCCCGCGAGTAGTAGCGGTTCCCAGACACGGCAAAATGCTCGACCGTTGCCTCGATCACTTCGAGGCGCACGACCCCGTGCTCCACCTTCTGCTCCGGCACGTTCACGATGACCGTCAGGAATCCGGCCTTCTGGTAGGCCTGCTCCAACGCGAGGCGTGCCTCGTCGACCTCGTCGATCGTCCGTGCCTCACCGAGGAATGGGGTGACGGCCCGTTCGATGGCAGCGGCCTCCAGCACCGTGTTGCCATCCACCTGGAACTCGAGGATGTCGAAGCGCGGGAGCTTTTCGTCGTCGGCCAGGATCGAAGACGAGAACACCGCCGACAAGAGGAGCAGCGATCCCAGCGAGAGCCGTCGAAGCAACTGAAGGTCGATCATGAGGAACGTGGACGAACGGCAGGGCAAGGCGCTAGAAGCGCCGATCCCTCCACGAGGGAGGGATCGGCGCCGATTGCCGGCGACGGCACGTCACGAATGTGATCAGGCCGTCGTTGGGTCACCGGGAATCAATAGATCTTCTGCAGCGGGCTGCACGTGTTGCCGAAGCGCGTCGCCCGGGCCACGTTGGCCGTGGTGGTCGGATCGAAGTCGATCGGCAATGCGGCGGTGGCAGGGCCCGTATTGAACTCGGGGGCACCCGCACGGGTGATGAAGTAGTCGATGAACGTCTTCTTGAGACCCGCCAGAGCCGCGATGTTGTCGCCGTGCGCGTTCGTCACCGCCACCTTGCGGTACTGAAGCGTCAGTTCGACAGCGAAGTCATAGCGGCCGGCGATGAGGTTGGCCTTGCTAGGCGGCACGCCCGTACCCGGACCGGCGGTGAAGGCCTGTGTGTTGGCGTTGTAGACGCCGGCACCGTCGATGGGGCGGAAGCTCCAGCCGTTATTGTCCGGATTCGCATTTGCGAAGCTGTCCAGAGACAGGACACCGATCGCCCGGAACGGATCCGTGGTGCTGAGATTGAACGCGATGCGGTACCACTTGCCGTCATCGGCCACAAACGTATGCGCCTGCCGACTCTGCGCACGGCTCAGACAGTCACGAACGTTCCCCGACGTGGAGTTCTCGACGACCGTGTAGCCCTGGGTCGGGTCAATGACGAAGGGGTCAGCCTGCGTCCCGGTGCCGGACACCACACCGCTGGCGCTATCCGCAACCATCCGCGTCGGCGCGACCGTCCCGCTAAAGGCGTTCTGGCAAGGGAAATTGTTGAAGAACCAGTTGTAGCTGGTCTGGGTGCCGGAGCCTGGCACGCGGCGGCACACGACGACCTGCGTGTTGCCGGTGGTGATTGACGAATCGACCTGCGACCAGTCCTGGATGAGGCCGGACAACATGCCGGCGTAGTCGGAGCGTCCGATGATGGTCGTGGCCGGCACGGCGTTCGTGGCGGAAATGCCCATCATGAGGACGTTCGCCGCTCGAACCTGCAATCGGGCGACTTCGGGGTTCGTCAACTGGCTCTGACCGAACTCGACGTTGTAGGGTCCCTTGAACATGGCCGGCTCGACGTCGGAAACGCCGAAATCGCTGGGCTCACCGGCATTGCTGGCCAGCAGGTAGTTGGGCAAGCCGGGGTCGGTCCCCTTCTCGGCGCAGCGATAGGACGTGACGGAGCCGGTCGTGATCGCTGTGGCGGAGCACGCCGCGGCGCGAACGTCGAGCGTGCCGATGCGGGAGCCACGAGCAATTGGATCCACACCCCACACCGAGCCGCCCTTGGAGCGCTTGATGAACAGCACGGACTTGCCGCGCAGGTCAGCGGGAATGGCCGCTTCGTTCTTGACGCGCCCGAAGAACGCCCGATACAGACGACCGTCGTCCGTGAGGACGGTCGGCGTAGCGCCATCGTCCTGGTAGAAGAAGAAGCCGGGCTCGAACAGGCCTTCCGCAATGGATTGCAGGAAGTTGTCGGGCGCCGTGGCGCCGGAGAGTTGAATCTTGAGATCGGGCGTGCCGAACGGCGTCAGCGCCTGGGCGGAAGCCTGCGTGGCCAGCCCGCTGAGGGCGAGCGCGCAGGATGCGGCGAGTACATTCATCTTCATCTTGAGCTCCTTGAGGTTGCGAAGGGGCGACCACCTCCGTGGCGTCCCTTCAAGGAAGGGACGCAGCCCCTGCCACTTACGAATCGGCGCGTGTCAGGCGCGATTGGACCGTCGTCGCGCCAGGGCGCCAACGACGAGCAGGCCCGCGCCGAGCATCGCGTACGTACCGGGCTCAGGGATCGCCTGAATCTGGAGAGCCGTACCGTCCCACTGCGCGGTATATGCGTTGCCGGCGTACAGCAGTTGCGTGAACCGCGCCGGCGATGTTGTCGTGTTGGTGCCTTGCTCCAGCAACCAGAGTTTGCTTACCCCACCGATCACTTCGACCGAGTTGTCCCAGTTCGCACGACCGCCCCAGTTGGTGCCGTAAACAGCGGCACCACCATAGGCGTCGCCGTCGGCCGAGGTAGCGATGTTGGAACCGTGGTCAACGGTCGGGTGCGTCCCGAGCAGATTGGCCTGCGCCAGATAGATGTTGGCGTTGTCGTCAAACTGACGCAGTTGAGTGGTCTGGATACCCAGGAGACCGCTCGTGGCGGTGGCCGGTGTCGCCGAGTTTCGCGACACGTCTTCACCGGTCGAGATGAAGCGGTTGGGGCCGACCGAATCCATGGCGCCGATGCTCCACACGAGTGTCGCGAGGTTGCCCGCCGCCGTACCGGCGATGAAGCTGGTGAGCGCGGCGTCCGCACCAACCGACCACGACTGACCCGAGGCTACGCCAGCGAGGAACTGATCGATGGTCACGCCGAGGTCGCGGGTATAGGAGCGCTCGGCGACCGGGTCGATGATCGTCCAGAACAGCTCGCCGTTACCGTTCTCGGAGTTCTGGATCGTGGCTAGCGCGGAAGCGGAAAACAACCCGATCGCCGCGGCCGCCAGGATTTGCCGATGTAACTTCATGTAAGTCTCCTGTTGCTGATGTAAGGGGTCGTTGCAGGCACGGTGGGTTCGACGATGACGGCTCGACTGGAGCCTTGCAAATGTCCTCTGCCGCCAGACCTAGGTGCGCATCGACGTAGCCACTCTAGAAGTCATCGATGACGCCACTGGTTGCCGCGCCCGGGCTGCGAGCTAGTCCGTTTCACTCATTTCGCTGCCCGCCTCCCGTCCGCGCGGGGCCGCGTTTCAATCCCCATCAGGGTAAGGGGACCATGTTGATTTGCGGTTACGCCCACGTCGGCCTCGCATGGTCCGCATGGCCTATCCAAAGCTGACGGCTTGTGAGGGTCCGACTGTTTTCGATCGACGACACCCGATCGGGCATGGGCCGAACGGGATATGCCTTCCGCCCTCAGGTGACGGTGTTCTTGATGATCTGGAGGGACAATCCGCGGGCGACCGCCTGAGCCCGGTTCTGCACGTTCAGCTTCTTGAGAATCTTCTGCACGTGATTCTTCACGGTGAGCGGACTGATGCTGAGGATGCGGCCGATTTCCTGGTTGCTCTTCCCGTCGCGGACCCATTGGAGAATCTCGATCTCCCTCGCCGTGATGAGGCGATCCACCGCCGGCACCTCGAAAGTTTCCTGGCGCTCCTGTGCCAGCATGCGGACGAAGGCGCTATGGATGTACGGCGTGAGGATCTCGATCAGGTAACCCTGACGCGCGCCGAGCGGCTGCGGCAGGTTCGCGAACGCGAAGTAGGTTCCGGGAGCGCCCGACAGCACCGGCATTCCGTGCACCGCGAGGTTCGGCAGCGCGTGGCGGAACAGGGTCGACTCGAACCGTTTGAACAGGGCCGAGTCGCGGTGCGAGCTGCAGACGAGCACCACGCGTTCCCCGCGTTCGGCCCAGGCCCGCACGCCCTGGACCATCAGTCCGCCTTCCGGATCGACGATGCCGGCCACATCCTGTTCAGCCAATGGGTAGCTCGAGAAATGCTCGATGACGAGACTGCGGCGGGCGTGATCGCCGTAGGCGCACACCATCACCTCGTGCGGCACGAGGCTCTGCAACTGCCCCTGGACCCACAGAAAGAACTGATTGCGGCGGCGCACCTCCAACGACGAGTGGACCACGTGCATCAACCGTTCGAGTTCGCGCGCAGACAGGGAGACGACGTCGTCCATGTTCATGAGTGCGAGCGATATCCCGGTTCGGTGCGCAGTTCTGGAGCCGGCTGGAGGAGCAGGGGTTGCCCTCGCTAGAACTCGGTCTCAAACGAATCGAGTATCGGGCGTTTGTGTTACAGCGCTGTTGAGCTTTTTAGACAGCGCTCGCCCGTGGCGGCAGGTGTCCTGGCACCGGTTGATGGACGAGCGCTGCCCGGGAGCGGCATCGCATCATCGCGATGCGGGCACTGCCAGCGGCGGAATGGGCCCACGCCGCCGGCACGCGAGATAGCGCGCGTTGACCGACACCAGGCAGGTGGCGATCTCCGCCGACGTGGCGCTGGCACTGGCACTGGCACTGGCACTGGCGTTGGTCCTGGCCTCGGAACAGCGCGAGAAGTCGGTCTGCCGTTGATCGTCGCACGCGGCGTCCGATTCCGGGCGTGGTACGGGGGGGACCGTGATGACCGGTGCCGGCGGCTCGACGCTGACGATCGGGGCCGCAGGAACGGCTGGAGCCGCTGCGACAGTAGCGCCCGCTGCCCCCGGACCTTTCGATGTGCTGCTGGCCACGAACCGCCAATCGCGGTAGCTCTGGGCTTCGGCAAAGCTGTCCTCCGCCGTCGAGAACCCTGCGAGCCGGAAAGGCATACCGCCGGATCGACTGGCCACACCCACGATACGTCCGCCGGACTTGATCAGTTCCCAGTCCGTGCCGCCCGTCATCGGGTCGGGGAACAGCTTTCGCAGGTGCCGTCGAATCTGGGGAAAACGGCGGTCCTCGATCAGGTCCTCGAGCGACCTGGGCAATTCCGCGGCGCCCGGGGATGCCCGTAGGAAAGACTCGATCGCCGCGCGGTACTGCCGCCCCACAAACAGCAGTTCGGCCTCTTTCTCCCGCTGCGCGTGATGCCGCCAAGTCATGCCCACCGATGCCAGGACCAGGCCCAGGATCACGACGCCGATCAGCACGCCGACGTAGGTGAACCCGCGAGTTCGCGCGCCGATGCTGCACCTGGCCGGCACGGCCTGCCTCATGTCCGGGAATTCGCCGCCAGAGCTTCGACGACATCGGCAATGACGGAAGTCCAGTCACCCGAAACCGGCTGTCGGAAGATCCGCATGGTGGGATACCAGGGCGAATGGTCGCCCTGCCAGCCCCAGCGCCAGTCGGTATCGAAACGGTTGAGCAGCCACACGGGCCGGCCCAGGGCGCCGGCCAGGTGGGCGACCGAGGTGTCGACACTGATCACGAGGTCGAGCGTGCTGATCAACGCAGCCGTGTCAGCGAAGTCCTCCAACTCGTGAGTCCAGTCGGTCAGCGCGAGCCCGGCGTTCGGGTACGTCGGTGAGCTCCCGGCGGGTGTCTTCTGCAAGCTGATCAGATGCAGGCCTTCCACGTCGATGAGTGGCCTCAGCAGCGGCGCCGGGATGCTTCGGCGCCGGTCCGTCCCGTACTCCGGGTTGCCTGCCCAGCACAGGCCCACGCGCCGCCGACCATCGTCTTCGAAGCGGGTCGCCCAGGCGCCCGTCGCGTCCTGCGCCGCGCCGACGTACGGCACCTGCGCGGGGACGGTTGCCAACGTGGTCCCGACTGCGAGCGCCAAACTCATCATCGGCGCAAAGTAGTCACAATCCGGCAACGGTGCGCCCAGCTTCGAAACGGAGGCCACACCCTCGACCGACGCGAACAAGCGCGCGAGGCCGGGATGACATACGACGTGCACCTGCGCGCCTCGCCGATTCAGCACGGACGCGTACCGCACGAACTGGATGGCATCCCCGTGGCCCTGCTCCGCGTGCAGGAGGATCGAACGGCCCGCGAGATCCTCGCCCCGCCAGCGTGTCATCCGATCGAGACGATCCCAAGGCAGGATCCGAGAATCGTCCAGTCGACGCTCGAGCAAAGGCAAGCCCTGCGTGAAATCGCCAGTGGCAAGCAGCATCATGCCGTGACGCAAGGCGGTCAAGGCGTCATCCGGAGCCATCGTTCGCGCCCGCAGGAACGCTGCATTCGCTTCGTCCGGCGCTCGCAGCGCCGCATGCACCACCGCAACCAGACAAAGGGTCTCGTGTCGCGACGGATCGAGGCCGAGGCTGTGGTGGGCGGATGCCAGAGCCTCGCTCAAGCGTCCCTGTTCGAGGAGCACCGTGGCCAGGTTTCGATGCACGAGCGCCACATCGGGCGCCAGTTCGACGGCGCGACGGATAGGCTCTTCGGCCAGATCGGGGCGGCCCAGCTCCAGCAGCGCCATGGCGAGGTCACTCTGCAGGCGATGATCCGTCTCGGATCGCTGCGCGGCTCGGCGCAGCACGACTGCCATGGCGTCGAAGCGCGAAAGGTGTCGGAGGCGTTGCGCCAACTCCATCAGGCGTTCCGAATCGGTGGGGGTGCCGAGGAATCTCTCGAACGCATCCGCGGCCGCACCGTCGTCGCCCATGTCCACGAGCGCAAGCCCGAGATTGAAGTGCGCAGCCTCCAGCGTCTTGTCGAGCACGATCGCTCGGCGCAGGGATTCGACCGCACCCGCGGCGTCGCCCGATTCACGCAGGATGTTGCCGCGGTTCATGTGCAACTGGCCCGAATCCGGTGCTCGCTTCAAGGCCCGTTGCACGAAGTCCAGCGCATCGCGGTAGTTGCGTCGCCGGCAGGTCGCGATCGCCAGCACATTCAATGCATCGACCTGATTGCGATCCATGGCCAGGGCATCCCTGGCAAGAGTCTCGGCGACGGCGAGATCGTCTGCCGCCATCCGGTTCAGCGCCGCGCGTGCAAGCTCCGAAGCGCTCGGCGCGCTACTTCGCGGGTCGGCATCTGCCCCGCAGCACTTCTTGAATTTACGTCCGCTGCCGCACGGACAGGGATCGTTGCGTCCGGCCACGCTCGGGCGCATCGGTAGACCAGTCATGGGAGATCGAGGGCACGGGTATGGACGCATGCTGCCCGGCACGCGAGGTATCGAAACCCGGGGATCAATCCAGCACCTCCAGCGACAACGCCCCGAGGTCCGCGCCCGCCTTCACCAACGCCTCCGCGGATGGCCGGCTGCGCTTGTAGATGGCCCAGTAGAGCGCGCTCAAGCCGTCCTTGCCCAGCGCGTTGGGGTCGGCCCCGCCGTCGAGCAACGCCCGCAGGCTGTCCACATGTCCACCGCGCGCGGCGAGCACCAGCGCCGGCCAGCCGTCGCGATTGCGAATCTCCGGTTCGGCACCGGCTGCCATCAACAGGCGGACGATCTCGGTCCGGCCGAGCAGTGCCGCGTTGAGCAGCGGCGTTGCCCCGTTGTCGGCCTTCCCGTCGGGCCGCGCGCCGTGTTTCAACAGGAAGCGCACCACTCTCGTCTGCCCCCGCAGCGCGGCGGTGGCGAGCGGCGTGTTGCCCTGGCCGTCCTTGACGTTCACATCGGCGCCGCGGTCGACAAGCTCGCGCAGCGCCTCGAAGTTGCCGCTCTCCACTGCCGCCATGACCGGCAGGCGCCCGTCGGGCAGGCGCAGGTTTGGCAACGCACCCGCCGCGAGCAGCCGCGCCACGCCGGCCGCGTCGCCGGTGCGCGCGGCTTCGACCAGTTGAAGCTGCTGCGCGTCCACAGCCCGATCCGTCGACCTGATGCTGGGCTCGGTGAGCAGAGTGCGCATGCTCCCCGCCACGGCCGGACGGCTTGCGCCGGAAAACACGATGCCACCGTCGGGAACACGGCCGGTTTCGCGGCTGCCGGACGGGTTGTCCTGGGCGAGGGTCGGCAGCGCGGCCACCGACAGCAGGATGGCGGCGAAAATCGTGTCGCTGGTAGATCGAGTCACGTCGGGTTCCTTGCCGTCATAGTTCGGAATACGCCTTGCCGTCGAGCGTGTTGCCCTGAGCGCCGCTGCGCACGTCGTAGACGGCACCGTCGCCCACACCCTGCGGCGGGGGCACGATGATCCACGTCGAGTCGGATTCGGCAATCGGGTCCACCGGCACCGAGCGCAGGTAGCGTTTGGTCACCAGGTCGGGCAGCGATTCGGGATAGCGCCCGCGGTCGGCGTGGAACTTGTCGATGGCGTCGCGCACCGCGTTGAGGTTTTCGCGCAACACCGCTTCGCGAGACCGGTCGACGCTCTGGAAGTAGCGCGGCGTCGCCAGGGTCAGCAGCAGCGCGATGACCGTCATCACGACCAGCAGCTCGATGAGGGTGAAGCCTCGTCCGCACCGCGCGGTCCGGTCGAATGCATGCATGAACATCACCACTCGCGATAGGGCACGCCGTTGAGCCCCTTGCCTTCCGCCAGCGAGTACACGTCGAACACGTCCTTGCCCGAGCGCGGATTGTCCGGCGGGCTTTCGTAGGAACGCAGGCCCCAAGTGCGCGCCGCGGGTGTACTGGCGTCGCCGAAGAACGGATCCCGCGGAATCCGCCGCAGGAAGTAGATCTGCTTCTTGCCCGGCGATTTCTGGTCGGCGACCCCTTCCACGAGCGCTTCGAGCGACGGCGGGTAGCCCGACGCGTCGGCCTTGCGCTCGACCTTGCCTTCGTCCGCCGCCCGCTTGTACGCGTCCAGCGCGGTGCGGATCTGGCGCAGCGCCGTGCGCAGATCGGATTCCTTCGAGCGCTGCACCGCGAGTTCGCCAAGCGGCACCAGGCCGAGCGCCAGGATCGAGACGATGACCACCGTGATCATCATCTCGATCAGCGTGAAGCCGCGCCGGGATCGCATCGCTGCCGCCCCGTCAGTTGCCGAGCTTGACGCTCACCGGCGGCGGCGCCGTCACGTCGATGGCGAATCCGTCGCGGTCGACCACTTCGACATCCGTCACCGTGATTGCGGCAGCACCCGTCGCCCCCGGGAGCACCTTGAACCGGACCGACCGGCTCGATGCCTCACCGGTGAAATTGACGGACGCCTTGCCGGGCATCGCAGCCACCGGGTCCACCGCCTGCAGCTGCTTGGGGTCGAACTGCAGATCCACTCGCGCCGCGCGGGTCGGCACCACCGGCGGGATGCTTACCTCGACCGCGAACTCGCCTTGCGCGCGCTCCGGCGCGGTCACGCCGAGCACCAGCGGGGTCGCCGCTGCCGTGGGTACGTCGCGCACGGTCTCCTGCGCGGGGCCGCCGCCTGTGGTGCGGGGCGCGGCCAGCGCCAGCGAACCCGGTGCGGTCTTGCCGATGCGCAGCGGCGGCAGCCCCGGATAGTTGTCGGTACCCACCGGCACTTCCGCCTGCACGCCCTCGGGCCGCATGAGGTTGCGCACGATGCGCGGCGTGATCATCAGCACCACTTCGGTCTTGGCGCGGTTGTCGAGCGACGAGCCGAAGATGCGCGAGAGCATGGGCAGGTCGCCCAGGCCCGGGATGCGCTGCGAGCTGCGACGATCCTCGTCGCTGATGAGTCCGGCAAGGATCTGCGTTTCGCCGTCGCGCAGCTGCAGCACCGTGTTGGCGTTGCGCGTGCCCAGCCGGTACGCCACGGTGCTGCCGGTGCCGGTGGCCACGGTAATGGTCTCGATGATGTTGCTCACCTCGAGGCCGATCTTGATGGCCACCTCGTCCTGCAGGAAGACCTGCGATTCCACGTCGAGCTTCAAGCCCACATCGAGGTAGCTCACCGAAGTTGACACGCCCACGTTGGCCGTGGCGGTGGAGGTGAACACCGGCACCTTGTCGCCGATGTGGATGCGCGCCTTCTCCTTGTTCTTGACGCGGATCCGCGGGTTGGCGAGGAGGTTGGTGGTGCCGACGCTGGCACGCAGGTTGAAGACGAGAGCCGGATTCGCGGTGGTGAAGATCATCGGCGAATCGATGGGGATGGTGGAGGCGGTCGTCCCGCCGGTGGCGGTGCCCTGGCCTTGCAGATTGACGCTGCCGGGATAGCGGATGCCGATTTCCTGCAGGCGCGTGCGGGCCACTTCCAGGATCTCCACCTCCAGCATGACTTCCGGTTCGGCCAGGTCGAGGGTGCGCACCAGCTGGTCAGTCAACCGGACCACGTCCGGTGTGTCCTTCACCACCAGCAGGTTCAGCTTCTCGTCGATGAACACGTCCTGGGTCTTCATCATCGCCTTGACCATGGCCGAGGCCTGCTTCACGTCTGCGTTGGCGAGGTAGAAGCTGCGCACCACCAGGTCGCGATAGTCCTTCTGCTTGGCGGGCGTGTTGGGGTAGATCAGGACCGAGTTGTCGTTCAAGACCTTGCGATCGAGCTGGTTGGTGGTGAGGATGAGCTTCAGCACGTCGTCCAGCGTGGTGTTGCGCACGAAGATGGTGATCTTCGCGTCGGGCTTCACGTCGCGGTCGAACACGAAGTTGATGCCCGAGGTCTTCGAGAGCATCTCGAACACGGTGCGGATCTGGGCGTCGCGGAATTCCAGGGTGATGGGCTTCTTGTACGGAGTCTTCAAGGTCGGCGGCGGCTCGGCCGCCACGGTGGTCTCGACCACCTTGCGCAGCAGTTCGCGGGCCTTGCTGTGGTAGGGGTTTTCGGCGAGCACGGCGCGCAGGATGCTTTCGGCACCGGCGAAATCCTTCTGTTCGAAGGCCGCCTCCGCCTCCTTGATGCGCTCGGCATGACGCCTGGCACGCTCGACTTCCTGCAGGCCGGCGTTGGAGCGGAAACCATCGGGGTCGATGCGTTTGGCTTCCTTGAACTGCGCCGCCGCCAGGTCGAGGTTGCTGGCCTTGAGCGAAGCGTCGCCCTGCATCACGAAGGCGGCCGCGACCCGCTCGCGTTCGCGGATCAACGCGGCGCGGTACGTGGTGTTGCGCGGGTTGTCCTTGACCGCCTGCTCGAGCTTGGCCAGGCCCTCCAGCGGCTGGCCTTCCGACAGCATGCGCCGGGCTTCTTCGTAGCTGCGATCGTAGGCGCAGGCCGTGGCGACGAACACGAGAAGCAATGAGACAAGGGTGCGCATCATTCGACCTTGGCGGTGAGGATCTGCCGTTGTTCCAGGGGCAGGTAGGTGAGCACCACCCGTCCGGCCTCGACTTCGTCCACGCGGTAGGTGCCGTTGATCACGTCGCCCTTCTTCACTGCGTGGTTGGTGTCCTGCTGTGCCAGAAACACGATGGTCTCGTCCTCGGCTCCGAGCATGCCGACGTAGGTGAAGGGCAACGGCGGCGCCTGCGGTGGTGGTGGCGGCGGTTCCGCCACGGCGCGTTGCGCTGCCGCTTCCTTCGGGGTGAGTTTGCGTGGCGGTGGATTCCAGTCCTTCGCCCCAAAGGCGTCGACGGCCTGCGGGGCGTTGGCGCCGCGTTTCAGGCGCGACAGGTCCAGCGCAATGGTGGTTGCGGGTGCAGAAGCGGATGGCCTCGCGCTGCCTGGCCGTTCGTCAGCCGGCGCATCGCGGACGGAGGTCGATCGGGCCTGCTTCACCTGGGTTTCATCGTCGACCGCGTAGACCGCCACCAGGGTAAGCGCCAGGCCGCCGAATACCATCAGCTTGCGGGTGCGGGCACTCAGCTTCATCGTGCCCCCTCCCCGGCGAGGTAGATGACCCAGCGGATGCGCGCCTCGAGCGCGGGCGCCGCGATGCTCTCGCGCTTCATCACGACATCCTCCAGCGCGGCCGCCGGCACTTTCTCGAGCACCTCAGCCACGAAGCCGCGGATCTGCCCATAGCTGCCGCGCACCGGCAAGGTGATCTGGTACTGCACCAGGCGCTGCTCCTTGCGCCGCTCCAGCAGGTAGTCGCCGGATTCGAGGATGAGGCCGTTGCGCGCCGCCGCGGTGTGAATGCGCCCGATCCAGTCGGGCAGCGTGTCCACGTGCGGGAAGAAGGCGTAGAAGTTCTCGAGCTGAGTGGCGCGCGGCGCGATCACGGCGGCACCGGCCGGGCCGTCGCCCACGGCGCGCAGGCGCGAGCGCAATTCGCCCACATCGCTCTTCAGCTGCGCGGCATGGCGCTGCGCGGGCAGCAACGAGGACACCGCGAAACCCAGCGCAAAGATGAGGAGTGCTGCACCGGCAAGCCCGCGCCACGTGAGGCGCGAGAGTTCGCGCCGTGCGACCCAGCGCACCGAGCTCAGAGCGGCTGATTCCATCGCGCACGAATGGTGAAGACGAGCGGCCGATTCGGATCGTTCTGCCGGATCTCGTGCCGGGTGAGGTGGGCATCGGTCAGCGCCGGGGCGGTTTCGAGCCGCGCCAGGAAAGTGAGCAGCGCCTTCAGATCGCGCGCTTCGCCTTCGAGGTTCACGACGCGCCCGCGCGGATCCGGCTGCACCCCCAGCAGAGCCACGTCGGCGATCGCCGCACCCTCGATGTCGGCGAACAGGTTGTCCCAGGGCGCGGCGAGCTGGTCGAGCACGGCGTTGGCGGATTTCAACTCCTGGGCCTGCTCGGCAGAAGGGGCGTCCTCCACGGCGAAATTGGGCAGCGAGCGACGCGCGAGACGCTTGGTATCCGCGAGCTTGCCCTCCCAGCGCCGCACTTCGTCGGCCACATCGCCGTACTCGACCAGCACCCATACACTGACGAGTGCCCCGAGTGCGAGCAGGATGGTGCCCCACGGTCGCGCGGCGACCGGTCGTTCGAAGTCGAAGTTGAGAGTGCGCGCAGTCATCTAGTGCCCCGCCACCTTGAGCGCACCCACCAGGTAGGCGCGAGCGCCGGGTTCGCCTGGTTCGGGCACCGAGATATCCCAGCCGCCGATGCGTTGCGGCAGGCCTTCTCGCCGGTCGGCAAAGGCCACCTGCAGGCGACCGCCTCCAACTGTGCTGCCCAGCGCTTCGGCCTGGCGCAGCTCCGAGTCGAGGGTTTCCGATAGCGCCGGCCCCACGCGCGGATTGGTGAGCCAACGGCAGTGTTTGCCTTCGTACAACGCAAGGGTGACGCGGCCGTCTTCCGCGAACGCGAAGCCGTAGCGCGGTGGGCGTGCGCGGCCGCGTTGCTCTTCCAGCGCCACCGCGAAGGCAGGACGGATGGACCGCACCTTGAGCGTGGCGCGGGTGCAGGTGGTGCGCAAGGCTTCGAGCAATGCGGTGTCCATGGCACACACGGGAGTGGCTGCGCCAGCCGGGACGTCGTCGAGGAGGAGCGTCCAGTCGGACACGCGCTCGCCATGCACGGCTTCCAGCTCCATCCGGGCAAATGCGAGGCGTTCGGCGTCGGTGGCAAGCGCTTCACTGAAGGGCAACAGGTGCAGGCGCAGGCAATGACTCGACAGGCGGATGCAAGCTTCGGCCTTGCGCCAGCGCGGTTCGGCGAGCGCGCGATCGAGCAGTTCGAGGGCGGGTTGCCAGCCCGAACCGGCATCGGCAGGTTCGAGGATGCCCTGTTCGACCAGCCGTGGCTTGGTGCCCCGACTGAACCGGCTCAACACGACCCGGCCGGGGGCCAGGTCGATCTGCACCCGCTCACGCCACGAGGGTGACACGATTCACCTCCGTCAGCGTGGTTTCGCCCGCGCGCACCAGATCGAGTGCGGATTCGCGCAGGAAGCGCGTGCCGCCCTCGCGCGCTGCGGCCTTGATGCGCCGGATCGGTTCGCGCTGGGTAATGAGCTCGCGCAACTCGTCGTTCAACACCAGCGTTTCCGATATGGCCTTGCGGCCGCGATAGCCGCTGCCGCGGCAGTGGCCGCAACCCTTGCCGGCGCGGAAGCGGAAGTGAGCCACGTCTTCCGGCGCGAGGCCGGAGTCGGCCAGCAACGCTTCGGCAGGCTCATCGTCGTCGGTGCAGTGGACGCAATTCACCCGCACCAGACGTTGCGCCACGATGCCGTTCAACGCCGACACGAAGGAATAGGGGTCCACCCCCATGTGCGTGAAGCGGCCGATCACGTCGAAGACGTTGTTGGCGTGCACGGTGGTGAAGACCAGGTGGCCAGTGAGTGCCGCCTGGATGGCGATCTGGGCGGTCTCGGCGTCGCGGATCTCGCCCACCATGATCTTGTCCGGATCGTGGCGCAGGATCGAGCGCAGGCCGCGCGCGAAGGTGAGGCCCTTCTTCTCGTTGACCGGGATCTGCAGGACACCGGGCAACTGGTACTCCACCGGGTCCTCGATGGTGATCAGTTTGTCGCCGCCGTGGTTGATCTCGCTGATGGCGGCGTACAGGGTGGTGGTCTTGCCGCTCCCGGTGGGGCCCGTGACAAGCAGCATGCCGTAGGGTTCGGAGGCGAGGCGCCGGATCCAAATCTTGGCCTCGTCGGCAAAGCCCAGGCTGTCCAGGGACAGGCCCTTGTGGGCATCGGCGAGGCTCTGCTTGTCGAGGATCCGCAGCACGGCGTCTTCGCCGAAGATGGACGGCATGATGGAGACGCGGAAATCGATCTCGCGGCCCTGGATTGAGACCTTGAAGCGCCCGTCCTGCGGCACGCGGCGTTCGGCGATGTCGAGCTCCGACATGACCTTGATGCGCGAAACCACCTGTTCGGCGGTTTCGGCTCCGTTCACCTGGCTCACGTTGATGAGCACGCCGTCGATGCGGTACTTGATGATGAGCCCGGCAGCGGAGGTCTCCAGATGGATGTCGCTCGCGCCGCTCTTCAACGCATCGTAGACGGTGGAATGCACCAGCCGCACCACGGGCGAGGTGTCTTCGCTGATGGTCTTCAACGACAGGTCTTCGACCGCACCCCGGCCTTCGCCGTCGGTGCGGGTCTGCAGCACCAGGCTTTCCATGGCCTTCAGGCTCTCGCCGTGGCGTGCGAGCCACGCCGCCAGGTCGGCGTGATGCGCTAGGCGGAAACCCATCGCTGCGCCGATGCGCTCTTCGGCCCAGGGGCGGATCTTGAGATCGAAGGGATCGGCGCAGGCCAGCACCAGCTGTCCGCCGGACGAGCGGAACAACACGCACTCGCGCGCCAGTGCCTCGGTATAGGGCAAGCGCTCGAAGGCCGGATGTGCTGCGTGCATGTCGGCCATGTTCATGGGCACCAGACCGAAGGTGGCCGCCAGCGTCTGGATGAAGGCCTCGGGTTCGAGGCCGCTTTGCTCTTCCAGGCACACCACGATCCGCTTGCCGCTGCTCGCCGCCGCCGCACGCGCCGCGGCGATCTGATCGGGCGCGAAGCCCACCGGCTCGTCGAACTCGTGCGGCTTCACTGGATGCTCCCGGCCAGTTCGAAGATGGGCAGGTACATCAGCACGACGATGCCGCCGATGATGATGCCGATCAGGGCCATCAGCAGCGGCTCGAAGGTCTTGGTGAACCAGTCCACCCAGCGCGCCATCTCTTCGTCGTAGAAGACGGCGATGCGCTCCAGCATCTCGCCCATGCGGCCGGTGCGCTCGCCCACCCGCAGCATGCGCAGCGCCACCGGCGTGGTGAGCCCGTTGGCTTCCATGGCGATGGACATGGGTTTGCCTTCGCGGATGGCGCGCTGCGCGCCGTCCAGGCGCACCCGCAGTTCGGTGTCGAGCAGCCCGGATACCATCCCCAGCGCGGGCACGACGGGAATGCCGCCCGACAGCAGCATGCCCAGCGTGCGGTAGAAGCGCGTCAACTGGTAGACGCGCAGGCGCTCACCCATGGCGGGGATGGTGCGCAGCGCCCGCAGGATGCGCCCGCGAGTGGCAGCGCGAGTCAGCCACCAGCCGACGAAGATCACACCGCCGATGAACAGCATGGCGATCAGCAGGCCGTTGGCCTCGACGATGCGGCCCCACTGGATGAGCAGCCGCGAGACGAGCGGCAGGTCACCACCCACGTCTTCGTACACGTGGCTGAAACGCGGCACCACGTAACCCAGCAGGAACAACGTGACCAGGCCGCCGAAGACGATCAGGATCGCCGGGTAGATGGAAGCGCTGACGAGCTTCTTGCGCACGACGTCGAGCTGGGTCTGGTAGGCGACGAAGCGCACGAGGGCTTCGGGAAGATCGCCGGTGCGCTCGCTTGCGCGCACGGTGGCGATGTACAGGTCGGGGAAGGTGGCCGGCACCGACTGCAGCGCGGCCGAGAACGGCTTGCCTTCGTACAGGCTCGCAAGGAGGCTCTTCAAGGTCGCGCGCGTATCGGGGCGCGATTCCTTCTCGGCCAGGGTCTCGATGGCTTCCACCAGGCTGATGCCCGACTGCAGCAGGGCCAGCAGTTCCTGCGTGAACAGCAGCAACGGAAATCGGGTACGGCCCTTCAGCGCCGGCAGTGCCAGACCGGCACCGCCTTGCACCGACAGCACCGCATAGCCGCGCTCCTTGGCCTGGCTGCGCGCGTCGGCCACGTCGCGCGCATCAAATCCGAGGGAGACCACCCCCTCGCCGGCTTTCATGGCTTTGACGCGGTAGCGCATGGCGGTTCGGCGTCAATTCCAGTTGGTGATGTCCGCGTTCTCTCCGTCCCCGCCGGCTTGACCATCCTTGCCGAAGGAGAAGAGATCGAACTCGCCTTTCTCGCCGGGCGAGCGATACTGATAAGGCTTGCCCCACGGATCGACCGGGACCGCCTTCTTGAGATACGGGCCCTGCCATTTGGCTTCGTTGGCCGGCTTCGCCTCGAGTGCGACCAGCCCTTGCTCCGTGCTCGGATAGCGACCGACGTCGAGCCGGTAGGCATCCAGCGCCTTCTCCAGCGCATCGATCTGTGCCTTGGTGATCTTGACCTCCGACTTGCCCACCTGCGAGAAGTACCTCGGCACCACCAGCGCAGACAGCAACCCGATGATCACCATGACCACCAGCAGTTCGAGCAACGTGAAGCCGCGGTGCGGTGCGGTGCAGACCCGCATCGCCCGGCGGCTTCCGATCCGCACGATACGATGGGTGACTGCTCGATCGATGCGGTGCAAGGTCTTTCCCCTCTTCGTGAGACCCGGATACTAGGCAGGGATTATGACGCTCCCGTGACCGTGTGTGGACTCGCGATGTGTCGTCGTCGAACGTCAGCGTCGTGAGTAGCAAACACCCCCTGTATTCCAGCCAGGGGCGGCCGTGTTTCTTCCGACGCGAACGACGAGCCGCAGTTCAGCGGAACGTGTATTCCACGCGCACGCCCACGCGGTACAGGGTGCTGGCCGGCTGGTAGAACTGGCCGAAGCCGAACCCCGGCACGAAGGCCCCGGTCGGCGACGACTCGGACAGGCTGAACGAATCGAGCGTGCCCATGATCCGCCAGTGCCGATCGATGCGATAACCCAGCATGGCGTAGACCGACGGCTCCTTGCCCGGGTGCAGGATGATCGGGTTGGGCGTCATGCCGTCGAGGTAGGCTTCCTCGTAGGTATAGAACGGCAGCTTCAATCCGGCCGCCGCGACGATGCCGCTTTCGCTGCGATCGAACTCGACACCGAGGCGCGCGAAGCCGATGAAGAAGTTCTCCTTCTGGATCGAACTCAGCTCGCGCTCCCACACGTCGAAACCGCCCGACGCGACCAGGTCGACCCAGGCGTTGCCTCGCGCCGGCACGCGATACCGGAACTGGGCCTCCTGCATGGTGCCGCGGTAGGACGTCGTGCTCTGGATCGAGCGGATCGGCGGAAACAGCGTGGAGCCGTCGTAGTCCACGTCTCCGCCATACAGCGATCCGCGCCACGCGAACAGTGCGCCGCGATCGCGGTCGAGAGTCCAGCCACCGGTGATGACTGCGAGCATGCCGGTCTCGCGCACTTGCGGCGACGTGTCCTCGGTCCAGTTCATGTAGTCGACGCCGCCGCCCAGGGTGAACTGGGCCCAGGCGGGCGCCGCTGCCGACATCGCGATCATCGCTGCGAGGAACCGCACGAGCATGGTGACCTCCGGAGGAAGAGCGGCGTTCAGGGTGTCCGGCCGGCAGCCGCCTCCCATTCCCGCCAGCCGCGCATCAGCGGGAAATACAATGCCAGCCGGATCGGACGGGCATCGAGCTGCGCCATGAGCACAGCATACCGCTCCAACTGGGCGCGGTAGCGCTCGCGTTCGTTGTCGAGGAAGCCCTCCCGGTCAGCGCCTTCGTGCAGGCCGGTCTTGTAGTCGATGATCCAGCGCACGCCATCGGCATCGACGAACGTGCGATCGATCGCGACGTCGACCAGCACGTCGCCGGCGACTCCAGTGAGACGGAGTTCCGAATGCGCTTCCACGTGAGCCGAGAGGATCCAGCGCGCGCGGTCGTCGGACAAGGCACCCTCGAGGCCGCCGACCACTCGTTCGATCGCGGGTGCCAGTTCCGCCTCGGGAACGCCGAACGCGCGCAGGTCGCGGGAGAAGACATCCCGCAGCGAATCCACGCGCTTCGCATCCCATCCCGCGAGCCCATCCTCGGCGATGCGCTGCAGGCTTCGATGCACGATGGTCCCCACGTGCCTGGCGGTTTCGGAAGCCCAGGAGAACTCCACCTCTCCTGGTTCGCCGGCACCTTCCGACCACGCCGCGGCCGGCGCAATGCCGGTGGCCGGAACCGGCGGCACCCAATCGGCGGCAAACCGCCGGATCGCACCGTCGGTCCGTTGCTGCGGCTCAACTTCGATCAAGGCGGCATCGGTCTGCGCCTCGATCGCACGCCGGAACTCGGGCTCGACCACGGGCCACAACCGGTCGAGCAATGAACCCTTGGTGGGCTGCGGCACGCCATCGCGAGCGTCTGCGTGACCGATGAGATGCAAACGCGACTTCGCGCGCGTCGTCGCGACGTAGAGCAACCGGCAATCTTCGTGCATCGCCTTGGTCCGATCGAGCCGCTCCAGATACTCGTAGATTGGATCCTTCCTTTCCGAACGTTCGCGAATCGGCGCCAGCAGCAAGTCCGGATCGCCATGCGCGCGCGGTCGCTCGAGCCACGCGAGCAGGCGCGCGGCATTGCCCCGCGGCTTGTAGCCGAGTCCCGGCAGGATCACCGTATCGAACTCCAGTCCCTTCGCCTTGTGGATGGTCATGACCTGCAACCCGTCGCTCGCACCGGGATCGGGACGTGCGAAGAGCTTGCCCATGCGTTCGGCAAGTGCTGCGAAATCGGGCAGATCTCCGCCCTCTTCCAGTTCGTCGAGCACGTCGAGGAACACCTGCGCGTCGTCGAGATCGGCGGCATCCACCGCAGCGGCCGGCCCACCGAGTGCGAGCCACGCGCCCTCCACCCAACGACGCAACGGTTCGCGGCGCCGCTGCGCGACGAAAGGCTGCAGGCACTCGCGCAGTCGCGTGAGCCTCCGGCGTCCGTCCTCCGACAGGCGCGCCACGAGAGCCGAAGTCTGAACGAGGTCCCATATGCAGGCGGTCGCATCGAATCCCGCCAGGGAGTCGAGGTCCGCCAGCGTGAGGCCGCACCACGGCGCGCGCAGCACCGCGAGCCAGGCGATGCGGTCGGCCGGATGCAGCAGCGCTCGCGTGAGCGCGTGAAGGTCCTGCACGACGGGCCGATGCCCCAGCGCCTCGATCTCGATGGCCTGGAAGCGCAGGCCGACGTCCTTCAACGCAGGCACGATGTGGGCGAGATGATTGCGGCTGCGGACCAGGATCGCGATGCGCTGCGCCGGATCATCGGCGTGCGCCGCGCGCACCAGCTGGGCCACGCGCTCGGCCTCCCCGGCACGATCGCGGGTGAGCGACGGATGCACGACGACGGCAGGATCATGCGTGGCGGGCTTCACGGCTTCGGATTCCGCGAACGGCACCGCACCACTGTCAAGGTCCTCGGACGCCGGCAACAGGCGGCGGAAGCTCGCGTTGACCCAGTTCACGATTCCCGCTTGCGAACGAAAGTTGACACGCAGAGTGAGCGGCTCCAGCGCCACGGTCTGGATCCCCTCGCGGCGGGCGCGCAGGTACAGCGCGACCTCGGCCTCGCGAAAGCGATAGATCGACTGCATCGGGTCCCCCACCACGAACAACGTGCGGCCATCGTCGGGCTGCCAGCCGGCGGTCAGCCGCTCGAGCAACTGGTACTGGGACTGTGACGTGTCCTGGAACTCGTCGACCAGGAGATGGCGAATGCGGTAGTCGAGCGCGAGCGCCAGGTCGGTGGGTGCATCGCTGTCGCCGAGCGCACGCACGGCGGCTTGCGAAACGGCGGTGAAGTCCACCTGGCCGCGCTCGCGGAACAGGATCTCGAGTTGTGCCACGGCGAGCGGCAGCAGCGCCACCAGTGCGCCGATCACTGCCCACTGCGCCTCGCTGTACGCAGGCGGCGGCAGCAGGCGGGTCCGATCCAGTTCTTCGAAAAACGACGGATGCGCTTCGACCTGCGCGAGCAACGTCTTCACGCGATCCTTGAACCGATCGCAGCGCACTTTTTCTGCCGCGTCCTTCGACGTCGGAAAACCCACGCGCACATCGAAACTCCTGCGCGCGGTTCCGTTCCTGGTCAGCAACAGCTCGGCGATGCCGCGCCAGAGCGGCAAACCTTCGACCGACGCATCCGGCAACGCATCGAGATCGAGCAGTGCGACGATCGGCGAATCGCTGTCGGTCTGTGCGAGATTCGCGGCTGCGTACCGCGCGAGCGCGATCAGTTTGGCTTCGACCTCGCGGGGCGTCAGCGTTCTCAGGTTCTCGAGCGCATCGACGATGATCGCGCCCAAGGCGTTTTCAAGGGTGGCGCGATCGAGTCTTCCGGAGGCCTTGTCGACGACGTGGCGCAGCCATTGGTCGCGACGCTGGAGCATGTCGGCGAGCAACGCTTCGGCACTGGCCATGTCGTTGTCGAGGTGCTGCAGCACGCGCGCAATCGTGACGGCCGTCGGCCCGCCGCCATCGAGGTCGGCCAGCAGGCGGCGAGCCGCTTCGTGGTACAGGCTCGCCGCGTCCTCGAGCGATTCGGGTTGTGCGCCGAAACCGGATAGCAAGGGCATCTGGCGCGTGAGGCTCGCGCACAACGCGTCGATGGTCTGGATGCGCAGCCGCCCCGGACTGGCCGTGATGCCCCACCCGAGACGTTCGTCGCGGCGCCGCACCGCACGGGCGAGTTCCCAGGTGCGACGCTGGTGGTCGCGCATGGGTGGCGTGTCTTCGTCCGCAAGTGCCAAGGCGGCGAGCACGCGATCGCGCATTTCGCCCGCGGCCTTGCGCGTGAAGGTGATGGCGACGATCTCCTCGGGCGCATCCACCTCGACCAGCAATGCGAGCATTCGTTGAATCAGCAGCTCGGTCTTGCCGGAGCCCGCCGGCGCCTGGACGATGAACGAACGCGTGACGTCGAGCGCCTGCTCGCGCTCGGCGGCGTCGGCGATGCGCACGGTCTCAGCCATCGTCGAGCTCATCCTGTTCCTCGTCGTCGACCGGGACGGGTCCACGATCGAACAGTTCCTTCACCCGGCACAGGGGACCGAGATCGCAATACTGGCAGGTCTGCGGATACCGCTTCGGCATCACGACGGCCCGGCCCGCGAGAAACTCGCCAGCCAGGGCGTCGAGCGCCCTGCGCCAACCGGACAGCAATGCGGGCCAACCGCCCAGCTCGGCGAAATCGCGCTCCTGCTCCGGCGTCTTCACGCCGGGCAGCAGCGACTGCTCGCGCGCGAGACCTCGAAAGCGCACGTCGTGCGCCTGGACCGGCACCAGGGCGACCGCCGCCACGTCACTCGGATCGGTGATCGCGTACAGCGGCAGTTGCGGCGCGTCGGGTCGGTCACCGACCCAGGCGGCGATGGTGGCCTTGCCGGTCTTGTAGTCGAGGATCACGCGACCACCGTCGTCCAGAACGTCGACGCGATCGACGCGCGCATTCACTCGCAGTCCGCCGACTTCGAGCGCGCGCGGGGCTTCACGCTCGGCGACGCGAAACGGCGCGCGCTCGCGTTCCATGGCGAGCAGGCTCGAGAGCCGCGCACGCAGGCGCTCGCGTTCGATAGCGGCGAATGCGTCGGTCATGACATCGGGCCGGTCGCGCCGCAACACTTCGAGCGCCGCGTTCACCGCACGGGTCACGGCGGCATCGAGATCACCCGCGCTCAATGCCAGCAGTTGCCCATGGGAACCCAGATCACCCCAGAGCACCGCGAGCGCCCGGTGCAGGAGCGTGCCGCGCTCGCGCGCATCCAGCCCGGACCGTGCCTCCTCGAGTCCGTAGGCACCGAGACGATGGCGGGCGAACGCCTTGAACGGGCACGCCGCCTGGTTCTCGAACACGCTCGCCCCGCCGCGAACCTCATGGCCGGGCGCCAGCGGCGGTGCGGCTGCGTCGACCAGGGTCTCGAGTCGCGCTGCGCCCAGGATCGACCCGGCATAGGTCGGCTCTCTGGGGGCATCCACGGTGACCGCAGGTACGTCGGCGATCAACGGACTCGGACGCAGCACGCGATCGCCGTCCCGCGTGGCGTGACTGAACACCACGTGCCGGGCACTCGTGCGCCAGAGGCGCCCGATGCGGCGGGCGAAACCGAGCTCCCATTCGGCGCTCGCGTGCGGCATGCCATGGGCGCGCTGCAGCGCCACCGGCAGAAGCGGGTTCGGTCGGGGTGCCGGAGGCCAGGCCTCGTCATGCAGGCCGGTCACGAACAGATGATCGAATCCGAGGCCGGCAGCTTCCAGGACGCCCAGCACCTGCACCTGCACTGCCTCCGATTCCGCCTGGAACACCGTTTCTGTGGCGAGGCGTGAAAGCCACGCGAACGCATCATCGAAGCGCAACGTGCCGACGACGGAGTCCAGGATCGACAGTCCGGCCACGAGCTCGCGCCACTTCTCCCAGGTCTGGAACTCTTCGCTGTCGAGCGCCCGCTCGCCGGGCCAGCCGAGCGCCGACAGCAAGGCGAGGAACGTGCCGCTCCACGCGGACGGGAGCTGCCGCAGATTGCGCGCCGCGCGTGCAACGGGAATCCAGGCCTCCAGCCGGGATGCAAGCACGCGGCACGCGTGCGGTTGCTCGCGGTCGCGCGCAAAGGCTTCGCGCTGCAGGCCGGTCATGTCGACCCGGAGTTGACCGCGCTCGCGCAGCCGGGCATCGAGCAGCGCCCGGCGGGTGGATTCCTGTTCCGCGCCGACGAGGAATGGACTGCGCAACAGGGACCCTGCCTCGTTGAGCGGCAGGGGTCCGCGGGCAAGGCGCAGGATCGACAGCGCCCCGTGCGCGAGGGGACAGGCGGACAGCGGCAGTCCCAGGGAAAGATTCCAGGCGCGCGGCCGCTGGCGGCTGACTGCGAGCACGCGTTCCGGTTCGAGCACGTCATCGAACACGCGGGCGACTTCGGCGCGACGCTGCGACAGATCCGGCACCACCACGCCGATCGCGAGCGTCGGATCCGCACGCAGCAGATCGCGCACGCTGCGCGCCACCGCGAGGAGTTCGTCGGCGGCACTCGGGTAGGTTCGACGACTCAGTTCGGCGCCGGCTGCGTGCGGCTGTGCCTCCTCGACCCGGGTGCCGGCGGACCGCAGGGCATCGAGCAGCGCGTGCTGCTGCGGGGTCAGTTCATCGAAGCCGAACATCACGAGGCTCTCGGGGACTCGCCCTCCGACAAGACGTGCAGCGATGGCATCGGGCAATGCAGCAGCGCTCAGCCAGCCTCCGGCTGCACAGCGCGTCTCGAAGCGGTATGCCCAACTGAGGTAGGCCTTGCCGTCTTCATGCAGGCCCGAGCGCCAGCCCGCAAGATCGAGGCGCCACCCCTGTTGCTGCGCCCAGGCATCGCGGGCGACCCGCGCCGTGGCTGCCGTGTCGAGCAGTGCATGCGCGGCAGGGGAATCGGCGATCGCCTGTTGCCAGAGCGCCATTTCCTGTGCAGCCGACAATACCCTGACGGAGGCCTCGTGGCGGGTGAGATCGGCAAAGGTCCGGTCCAGCCACGCGCTCCAAGGCAGCACATCTGCGCAGGTCCAGACGCGCGCCCCGCCGGTCACCTGGGCCGCGTCGAACTCGCGCTTCACCGCTCGGGCGAGCCGCCGGTTCGGCGTGACGACGGTAGCGCCCGCCACGAGTGCCTGGAGCACGGCAGGCGTCATCGCACGCGCCGCCTCACTCGTGAAACGAAACGGGCCGCTCGAAGCGGCCCGCGTATCCGGTCCGGCGCGCGGCCGTCACCGCTCCAGATACTGCAACTTGCCCTTCTTGTCCTTCCAGTCGTCGGCGTCGGGCGGGCCGTCCTTCTTCTCGATGATCGGCTGCCAGGCCTTGGCAAGTTCGGCGTTGAGTTCGATGAACTCGCGCTGGTCGGGCGGCACGTCGTCTTCCGCGAAGATCGCCTCCACCGGGCATTCGGCCACGCAAAGCGTACAGTCGATGCACTCGTCCGGGTCGATGACCAGGAAATTGGGGCCTTCACGGAAACAGTCCACCGGACAGACGTCCACGCAGTCGGTGTACTTGCACTTGATGCAGCTCTCGGTGACGACGTAAGTCATGATTCCTTTGGCATTCCTGCAAAAAAAGTCCGCGCGACGACAGCTTCCCCCGGGCGCGGTTCTGATGGGCTTGGAACGCCGATTGTACCAGCGGGGGCGCGCTTTCCAGCCGCCCCTCAGTAGGCTAGGATGGTCTTCTCCCGTCCGCTCGATTCCGCCCGTGAAGGGTCCCGAATCAGAGCCCCCGATCCCGCCAGGGGATCCAATCTCCCGACCACCGACGATGAACGAACACATCCACCACATCACCGACGACACTTTCGAATCCGAAGTACTGCAATCCGACGTTCCCGTGCTAGTGGACTTCTGGGCCGAATGGTGCGGCCCGTGCAAGATGATCGCACCGAGCCTCGACGAGCTCGCCACGGAATACGCCGGCAAGCTCAAGGTCACCAAGCTCAACATCGACGAGAATGCCGCGACGCCACGCAAGTACGGCATCAAGGGCATTCCGACCCTGCAGATCTTCAAGGCCGGCAGCATGGAGGCCCAGAAGGTGGGCGCCGTGCCGAAATCGCAACTCAAGGCCTTCATTGACAGCGTACTCTGACCTGCGCTAGCGTCGTTCGCACTTCTCCAAAGGCCGCCGCACCCCCTTCCGCGGCGGCTTTCCCCGCAGTTCCCGCCTGACGCCGTCCCCGCACGGGACGGCCCTCGCGGCAGGTTCCCGCCCGCAACAAGCCCCCCTGGCAGTTCCCTCGATCGCCATGCATCTTTCCGATCTGAAGCATCTGCACGTCACCGAGCTCGTCGACATGGCCACGACGAACGAGATCGAGAACGCGAACCGGATGCGCAAGCAGGATCTCATCTTCGCGCTGCTTAAGAACTCGGCCAAGCGCGGCGAGAGCATCTTCGGCGACGGGACCCTGGAAGTGCTGCCCGATGGCTTCGGGTTCCTGCGCTCGCCCGATACCTCCTACCTCGCCGGACCGGACGACATCTACGTGAGCCCGTCGCAGATCCGGCGCTTCAACCTGCACACCGGCGACACCATCGAAGGCGAGATCCGCACGCCGAAGGAAGGCGAGCGCTATTTCGCGCTGGTGAAGGTGGACCACGTCAACGGCGAGCCGCCGGAGAACGCGAAGAACAAGATCCTCTTCGAGAACCTGACGCCGCTGTTTCCCACCGAGCAGTTCGTGCTCGAGCGCGACATCAAGTCCGAGGAGAACCTGACCGGCCGCATCGTGGACATCATCGCGCCCATCGGCAAAGGGCAGCGCGGGTTGCTGGTGGCGAGCCCGAAGAGCGGCAAGACGGTGATGCTGCAGCACATCGCGCACTCGCTGATGGCGAACTATCCGGATGTCATCCTGATCGTGCTGCTGATCGACGAGCGCCCGGAGGAAGTGACCGAGATGCAACGCTCGGTGCGCGGCGAAGTGGTCTCGTCGACCTTCGACGAACCGGCCACGCGCCACGTGCAGGTGGCGGAGATGGTGCTGGAGAAGGCCAAACGCCTGGTCGAGCACAAGAAGGACGTGGTGATCCTGCTCGATTCCATCACGCGCCTCGCGCGGGCCTACAACACCGTCGTGCCCGCCTCGGGCAAGGTGCTGACCGGCGGGGTCGACGCCAATGCGCTGCAGCGGCCGAAGCGATTCTTCGGCGCGGCCCGCAACATCGAGGAAGGCGGCAGTCTCACCATCATCGCGAGCGCGTTGATCGACACCGGGTCGCGGATGGACGACGTGATCTACGAGGAATTCAAGGGCACGGGCAACATGGAGATCCACCTCGACCGGCGCATGGCCGAGAAGCGGATCTACCCGGCGATCAACGTGAATCGCTCGGGCACCCGCCGCGAGGAACTGCTGCTCAAGCAGGACGTGCTGCAGAAGGTCTGGGTACTGCGCAAGCTGCTCTACCCCATGGACGAACTGGAAGCCACGGAATTCCTGGTGGACAAGCTGCGGGCGACGAAGAACAACGGGGATTTCTTCGATCAGATGCGGCGCGGGTAGGCCTCCTCCGGGAAGTCACCCCCATCCCAACCTTCCCCCGACGAAGTCGGTGCGGCGCTCCCCCACCCTAACCCTCCCCCGGCGAAGCCGGGGGAGGGGACATAGCTCCTTCCCCCGACTGCGTCGGGGGAAGGCGGGGGATGGGGGCAGCAGTTGCGATCGAGGCTGGGAAGAACACCGCCACCCTTGCCTACCCCCCTCGATCCATGGATAATCCGCGCCTTTTCGGGGTCGGATTCCCTCAAGGGAGGGTTCCACCACGAACCCCTTGCCCAGGCGGTCGGAATCGCCGGGCTCACGGCAGAAGAGGCAGCGACATGAAAGAAGGCATTCACCCGGAGTACAAGGAAGTCATCTTCCTGGACAGCAGTGCGAATTTCGCGTTCGTGACCCGCTCGACACTCGACACCAAGGGTCGCGAGACCATGAAGTGGGAAGACGGCAAGGAATACCCGGTCATCAAGGTCGAGATCTCGTCCGCCTCGCACCCGTTCTACACCGGCAAGCACAAGGTGGTGGATACGGCGGGCCGTATCGAGAAGTTCAACCAGCGCTATGCGCGCAAGCCCAAGGCTGCGGCCAAGTAATCGCCCTGCCCTCGGGGTTCGGGAAAGAAGGCAGCCGAGGCTGCCTTTTTTCATGGGCTGACGGCCTGCCGCTGCCCGTAAAATAGTCACGCAAATGATTCTGGGCGCCCACCGACTCCGCTACGAACCGCTCACGGCGTACATCGCACAGCGTCCGGGCGTCGTGGCTGCGGTGCTGTGTGCGCTCTGGATCGTCCCGGGGCTGATCGGCCGCGATCCGTGGAAGCCGGACGAGGCGTTCATCTTCGGTGTCGTGCACCAGATGCTCGTCTCCGGCGACTGGACCATCCCCGCGCTCGCGGGTGAGCCGTTCCTGCGCCACCCGCCCTTCTACTACCTGACCGCTGCCGTAGCGGGCACAGCACTCTCACCGCTCCTGCCCCTGCACGACGGCGTGCGCCTGGTGAACGTGATCTACGGCGCGCTCACGTTCTGGTTGCTGGCGAAGGCCGCCCGGGAACTGTACGGCGAGGGTCTCGGCTGGCTCGCGCCGGTCCTGCTGCTGAGTTCGATCGGCCTGGTGTTTCCGGCGCACCTGCTGGTACCCGACAACGCGCTGCTCACGGCGTTCGCGGCCGCTTGCTACGGCCTGGCCCTGGCGCTGCGCCGCCCGCAGGCCGGTGGACTGATCGTCGGCACCGGCATCGGTCTCGCGTTTCTGGCCAAGGGCACGGCCGGCGCCGTCGCTCTGGCGCTGAGTTGCGCAGTGCTGCCGCTGCTGGCACCGCGCTTTCGCACGAAGTCGATGGCGGGTGCAGCGCTGATGGTCGTGCTGGCTGCTTTGCCCTGGCTGGCCGTCTGGCCTGCCACGCTCTACTTCAGCGCGCCGCAGTTGTTCGGCGACTGGCTGGCGGCGGATCTCGGCCGCTATTTCGGCAGTGGCCAGGTGCGCTCGGATCGCGCCACGTTCTTCTACTATCTCGGCGTGCTGCCGTGGTTCGCGTGGCCGATGCTGCCGTTCGCCGCATGGTCGGTGTGGCATGGCAGGAAACACCTGTCGGAACCGGCGATCGCGATACCGCTGGTGATCTTCCTCGCGACGCTGATCGTGCTGAGCGGCTCCCACGAACGGCGCGAGATCCTGGCATTGCCGATGCTGGCGCCGCTCGCTCTGCTGGCGATTCCACGCCTGTCCAGCGTGCCGCGCGGCGGCCAGTACGCATTCTTCTGGTTCTCCATCGCCTTCTTCCTGTTCTTCATCGTTGCCATCTGGTTCTACTGGGTCGCGATCGAGTTCGGCGTGCCCGCACGGCTCGCGGCGCACATGGCGCGCATGGAGCCGGGCTATGTGCCGGTCATCAGCATCCCGATGATGATCGTGGCGGGCATTCTCACCGCCGCCTGGCTGGTGTTCATGTTCAATGTCCGCCGCTCGCCCGAGCGACCGCTGCTCGCCTGGGCCGCCGGCGCCACCGCCTTCTGGGGCGTGTTGATGACGCTGACGATCGGCTACGTGGACAACGCCAAGTCCTACCGCGAGATGATCGGGTCGCTCGTCGCGGCGTTGCCGAAGGACCACGGCTGCATCGTCAGTGTCTCGCTGGGCGAATCGCAGCGGGCGCTGCTGCATTATTTCGGCGACATCGTCACGCGTCGTGTCGAGTCCGGCCATTCGCCGCAATCGTGCGAATTGCTCTTCACCGAAGGCACCCGCGAGCGCGGCGAGATGACCAGCCCCTGGGAGCTGGTGTGGGAAGGCCATCGCGCCGGCGACGGCCGCGAGCGCTATCGCCTGTATCGCAAGACCGCCGAGTGAGTATCCCGTCCGAAGCCATGCTGTTGCCGCGAGACGCGCGCACCTACGACGATCTGGTCGCGCGCTTCCGCTGGCAGGTACCGGCGCGCTACAACATCGGCTACGAAGTGTGCGGCCGCCACGCGCAGCATCGCGGCCGTTTCGCGCTGTATTTCGAGGACGAGTCGGGTGCAACCGCCGCGTTCACCTACTGGGATCTGCAGGTCCGTGCCAACGCGCTGTCCAATGCTCTCGCGGCGCTCGGCATCCAACGCGGCGACCGCGTCGCGATCCTGCTGCCGCAACGGCCCGAGACGGCAATCGCGCACGTCGCGTGCTACCAGATGGGTGCCATCGCGCTGCCGCTGTCGCACCTGTTCGGACCCGATGCGCTCGAGTATCGCCTGGTGGACGCCGGCGCCAAGGTGGCGATCGTGGATCCGGATACGCTGCCCAAACTGTGGGCCGTGAAGGATCGCGCGCCCGAGTTGCGGCATGTGGTCGGCGTCGCGGGCGCCCGCGAAACCGGGGTACTCGCGTGGGACGATCTGATCGCTGCGGCGAGCCGCGAGTTCGCCTGCGTCGACACGGCGGCCGACGATCCGGCCATGATCATCTACACGAGCGGCACCACGGGCTCGCCCAAGGGCGCGCTCATCGCGCACCGCACGTTGATCGGCAACCTGTCCGGCTTCTGCTGCTCGCACGACTTCTTCCCGGAGACGGGCGACATGTTCTGGTCGCCCGCCGACTGGGCGTGGACCGGTGGACTCTTCGATGCGTTGTTGCCGACGATGCACTATGGCATGCCGATCCTCGCGTATCGCGGACGCTTCGACCCCGACCGGGCATGCTGGCTGATGGCGAAGTACGGCGTGCGTAACGCCTTTCTCTTTCCCACCGCGCTCAAGATGATCCTGAAGGAAGTGGGCTCCGTGCGCGCGCATCACGACGTGCAGCTGCGCAGCCTCATGAGCGGCGGCGAGGCGGTCGGCGAGGCCGTGCTCGACTGGGCGCGCCGCGAACTGAACGTGACCATCAACGAGATCTTCGGTCAGACCGAGTTGAACTACGTGGTGGGCGGCTGCGCCCGCGTCTTCGAACCGAAACCCGGAGCCATGGGCCGGCCCTACCCGGGCCACCGCATCGAACTGCTCGACGATGCGGGACAACCGGTTCCCGATGGCACGCTCGGCGAGATCTGCGTGCATCGCGACGGCGACCCGGTGGTCTTCCTCGAGTACTGGAACAACCCGCAGGCCACCGTCGACAAGTTCGAGGGCGCCTGGGGACGCACCGGGGATCTCGCGGTACGCGACGAGGACGGTTATCTCTGGTATCGCGGACGCACCGACGACGTCATCAAGAGTGCCGGCTACCGCATCGGCCCCTCCGAGATCGAGAACTGCCTGCTGCGGCATCCTGCAGTCGCGAACGCGGCGGTCATCGGCGTCCCCGACGAAGAGCGCGGCAGCATCGTCAAGGCCGTGCTCGTGTTGACGGGGGGACAGCAGGCCAATGAAGCCCTGGAGGCGGACATCCGCGCCCACGTGCGTGCGCGCCTTGCGCCCTACCAGTGCCCGAAGCTCTACGAGTTCGCGTCGACGCTGCCCATGACCACCACCGGCAAGGTGCAGCGGCGCGTCCTGCGCGACGCACACGAGACGAACACGCCGTGACCGATTCGCTGCAACGTTTTTTGTTCGAGAACACGCCGGTCCGCGGACAACTCGTGCACCTCGATGCCACGTGGCGCGCGGTGCTCGAGCGGCACGAATACCCGGCACCGCTGCGCCGGCTGCTGGGGGAGATGATGGCTGCCGGCGCGCTGCTGTCCGCGACTCTCAAGTTCGACGGGGCACTCATCATGCAGATGCAGGGGCAGGGTCCGGTGAAGCTGGTGGTGGTGGAAGTCACCAGCGAAGGCACTCTGCGGGCCACCGCGAGCTGGGATGGCGAACTGCCCGACGCCCCGTTTGCGGAACTGCTGGGCGGCGGCCGCTTCGTGATTACGCTGGTGCCCACCGACGGCACCCAGTCCTACCAGGGCATCGTCGACATGAACGGCGAAAGTGTCGCCGCGGTGCTCGAACACTACATGCGGACATCCGAGCAGCTTGAGACGCGAATGTGGCTCGCCTGCGACGAGCGCCAGGCCGCCGGCATGTTGTTGCAGAAACTGCCCGAACAGGAAGGCGGCGATGCCGACATGTGGAACCGCGCGACCCATCTCGGCGCCACCTTGCGCGCGGACGAGTTGCTGAAGCTGCCCGCGCGGGAGGTGATCCGCCGCCTCTTCCACGAAGAGGACGTGCGCGTGTTCGAATCGACTCCACTCGCGTTCCGCTGCTCGTGCTCGCGCGAGCGCGTCACGGCCATGCTGCGCATGCTCGGTCGCGACGAGGTGCATTCCATCATCGAAGAGCGCGGCAAGGTGGAGGTCACCTGCGAGTTCTGCCGCAAGCGCTACACCCTCGACCCGGTGGATGCTGAGCAGGTGTTCGCAGCGCAGTTGCAGACCCAGGCGGGAGCGACCCGGCATTGAGCGAGCCGCCCGAGCGGTTGCGAATCGACAAGTGGCTGTGGGCCGCGCGCTTCTTCAAGACGCGCTCGATCGCGGCCGACGCGGTGGAAGGCGGCAAGGTCCAGATCAACGGCGAGCGGGTCAAACCCGCCAAGGTCGTCAAGGTCGGCGACGCGATCGGCATCCGCAGCGGACCCTACGCCTGGAACGTGACCGTGCTGGGGCTCTCCGACCGGCGCGGCCCGGCGCCGGAAGCGCAGAAGCTCTACTCGGAGGGCGAGGAGAGCCGGTTGGCGCGCGAAGCCATGGTGGCGCAGGTCAAGGCCGCCCGGCCGGTCAACCCGCTGCACAAGGGCCGGCCCACCAAGAAAGCCCGGCGGGAAATCGACCGGCTGTTGCCAGAAGACTGATTTCCCGACCTTTCATGCTGCGGCACAGCATAGCCTCGACAGCCGTTCAGCCTACCGCGTATAGTTCTTTTCCTGCGCCGCAACAAAAACAGCCGTGCAAACCTTGGTGCAGCCGCCCGCCCTTGGCGGGACCACTCACACGAGGAGAGCTTCAGTCATGGATGAGGTCGTGATCGTCGGTGCCGTGCGCACCGCCGTCGGTAAATTCGGGGGCACGCTCGCGAAGCTGCCGGCGCCGCAACTGGGCGCAACAGTGATCAAGGCGTTGCTCGCGCGCACCGGCGTCAAGCCGGAGATGGTGAGCGAGGTGCTGCTGGGCCAGGTGCTCACAGCCGGTTCGGGGCAGAACCCGGCGCGGCAGGCATCGATCTTCTCGGGCCTGCCGGACATGGTGCCCGCCATGACCATCAACAAGGTGTGCGGCTCCGGCCTCAAGGCGACCCACCTCGCAGCCCAGGCGATCAAGGCCGGCGACGCCGAGATCGTGGTGGCAGGCGGCCAGGAGAACATGAGCGCCGCACCGCATGTGCTGGCCAACTCGCGCGACGGTGCTCGCATGGGCGACACCAAGCTGGTGGACTCGATGATCGTGGACGGCCTGTGGGACGTGTACAACCAGTACCACATGGGCACCACGGCGGAGAACATTGCGAAGAAGTGGGGCGTGTCGCGTGCCGATCAGGATGCGTTCGCGGCGGCATCGCAGCAGAAGGCCGAGGCCGCGCAAAAGGCCGGCAAGTTCAAGGACGAGATCGTCGGCATCGAGATTCCGAGCCGCAAGGGTCCGCCAACGATCTTCGATACCGACGAGTATCCCAAGCATGGCACCACCATCGAGACGCTCGCCGGCCTGAAGCCGGCCTTCGACAAGGAAGGCAGCGTGACCGCGGGCAACGCGTCCGGTCTCAACGACGGTGCCGCTGCAGTGCTGATGATGTCGGCGAGAAAGGCCGCGGAACTCGGCTTGAAGCCGATCGCCAGGATCAAGGCCTACGCCTCCGCGGGCGTCGATCCGAAGTTCATGGGCATGGGCCCTGTGCCTGCCAGCAAGCTGTGTCTGTCGAAGGCGGGCTGGACGCCGAAGGATATCGATCTCATGGAGATCAACGAGGCGTTCGCTGCCCAGGCCATCGCGGTGAATCGCGACATGGGATGGGACACGGCGAAGGTCAACGTGAACGGCGGTGCCATCGCGATCGGTCATCCGATCGGCGCTTCGGGTTGTCGTATCCTCGTGACGCTGTTGCACGAGATGGTGCGGCGGGACGCGAAGCGCGGGCTCGCCAGCCTCTGCATCGGCGGGGGGATGGGGGTGGCCCTGGCGGTGGAACGTTGAAGTGTACGCATTCGATGAGGCGCTACGCGCTCATCGAATGCACGTGCACTTCAACGTGATTGATCTGCACGAAGGGCTTGGGGCGGCCCGGCGCCCTTCGTGAGAACAAATGCTACGAAACACATCTCGGGTTTGCCGGTGTCGCGCAAGACGCGGGGTGACAACTGCTACGAAACACACCTTGGTTTTGCCGGGTGTCGACTGAGGAGACAACATCGTGAGCAATGGACGCGAGGTAGTGATCGTCAGCGGTGTTCGCACCGCGATCGGGGATTTTGGTGGTGCGTTGAAGGATGTCGCGCCGACGGAGCTGGGGGCGCAAGTCACGCGCGAGGCGATCAAGCGGGCAGGTGTCGCGCCGGAGGAGATCGGTCACGTGGTGTTCGGCAACGTGATCCAGACCGAACCCAAGGACATGTATCTGGCCCGGGTGTGTGCCATGAACGGCGGCATCCCGAAGGAGACACCGGCGTTGACGCTGAACCGGCTCTGCGGCAGCGGCCTGCAGGCGATCATCAGCGCGGCGCAGTCGGTGAAGCTGGGCGATGCCGACGTCGCGCTCGCCGGCGGCGCCGAGAGCATGAGCCGCTCGGGTTACGTGATGCCCTCGGCCCGCTGGGGCCAGCGCATGGGCGACGGCGCACTCGTCGACTGGATGGTGGGCGCGCTGTCGGACCCGTTCGACAAGCAGCACATGGGCGTGACCGCCGAGCGCATCGCCGCGAAGTGGAACATTTCGCGTGATGCACAGGACCAGTTCGCACTGGAAAGCCATCGGCGCGCCGCCCGGGCCCTGGCCGAAGGCCGCTTCAAGTCGCAGATCCTGCCGATCGAGTTGAAGAGCAAGAAAGGACCCGTTGCCTTCGATACCGACGAGCACGTCCGCCCCGACGTGACGATCGAGGACATGCAGAAGCTGAAGACCGTGTTCCAGAAGGACGGCAGCGTCACCGCCGGCAATGCGTCCGGCCTGAACGACGCCGCCGCCGCCGTGGTGCTGATGGACCGCGCCACCGCGGACAAGAAGGGCCTGAAGCCGCTGGCGCGCCTCGTGGCCTACGGCCATGCCGGCGTCGATCCGGCCATCATGGGCATCGGTCCGGTACCGGCCGTGACCAGTGCGATGAAGAAGGCCGGCCTCACGGTGGCGGACATGGACGTGATCGAGTCGAATGAAGCGTTCGCGGCGCAGGCATGCGCCGTGGCGGCCGATCTCAAGTTCGATCCGGCGAAGGTGAATCCGAACGGTGGCGCCGTAGCGCTGGGGCATCCGATCGGTGCCACGGGATGCATCATCACCATCAAGGCGCTGTACGAACTGGAGCGCATCGGTGGGCGCTACGCGCTCGTGACGATGTGCATCGGCGGCGGTCAGGGGATCGCGGCGATCTTCGAGCGTGTCGTGCACTGACTTCAACGGCCACATCCTTCACCACGAAGGACACGAAGGACACCAAGGAACACACGAAGGAAGACCCGAAGGTCTGACGGCGCGGGGGCCATGAGAGCTCCCGTTTCCGATTTTCCTTCGTGCTGCCTTAGTGTCCTTCGTGTCCTTCGTGTTGAGAGCGGTTGCCGTGGCGGTTGCAGTTGCCGTTCCCACCACCTACCGCGCAGTGCGCTTCCGAACGAAATCGGCCAGCGCCTCCGGCGGCAGCGGCCGCGAGAAGTAGTAGCCCTGCCCTTCCTCGCACCCGAGTTTCTTCAGGAACGCGAGTTGCGCCTCCGTTTCCACACCTTCGGCGATGGTCTTCAGGCCGAGGGTGCGAGCCATCGCGACAATGGCCGCGGTGATGGCGGCGTCGTCCGCGTCGTCCGTCACGTCCTTCACGAAGGAGCGGTCGATCTTGAGGCGGTCGAGCGGCAGGCGCTTCAGGTACCCGAGTGACGAATAGCCGGTGCCGAAATCGTCCACCGACAACGTCACGCCGAACGCCTTCAGCCGGTCGAGCGTGCCGCGGACCTCGGCGATGTCGTGCATGATCGACGTCTCGGTGACTTCCAGTTCCAGGCAGTTGGGCTCGAGGCCGGTCGCCTTCAGCGCGTCGGCCACCACGTGTTCGAGACCGCGCTGGCGGAACTGGACCGCAGACAGGTTCACGGACACCGGGATCGGCGGCAACCCCAGCTCCTGCCAGCGCCGCGCCTGACGGCAAGCCGCGTTGAGGACCCACTCGCCGATCTGCAGGATCAACCCCGACTCCTCGGCGATGGGGATGAACGTGGACGGCGCCACCATGCCGAAGTCGGGGTCGTTCCAGCGCAGCAGAGCTTCGACGCCGATCACGGCGTTGTCCGCGAGATCGATGCGCGGCTGGAAGTGGAGCGAGAACTCCTCGCCCGCGATGGCGCGCCGCAAACGGGCTTCGATCTCCACACGCTCGATCACGCGCGCGTTCATGTCGCGAGTAAAGAACTGGTAGTTGTTTCGGCCCACGCCCTTAGCGTGATACATGGCGGCGTCGGCGTTGCGCAGCAACGGGGCGCTGTCGGGCGCATCGTCGGGGAAGACACTGATGCCGATGGACGGCGTCACCGACAACTGTGTGCCGTCGACCACGTAGGGTTCGCTGATCACCTCGAGAATCTTGCGCGCCACGGCCGCGGCCTGCTCGGGTGAGTCGAGATCCTGCAGCAGCAGGACGAACTCGTCGCCGCCCTGGCGGCTCACGGTGTCGGCCGCACGCACGCAACCGGCGAGCCGGCGCGAGACCTGTTGCAGCAGGCGGTCGCCGACGTCGTGCCCGAGGGAATCGTTGATGAGCTTGAAGCGGTCGAGGTCGAGGAACAGCACGGCAAGGCGGGTGCCGTTGCGCAGCGCGAGCGGCATGGCCTGATGCAGGCGGTCTTCGAGCAGCGCGAGGTTGGGGAGCCCGGTCAGGAAGTCGTGCTGCGCCATGTGGCGGATGCGTTCTTCCTGGGCCTTGCGCTCGGAGATGTCTTCGAAGATGCCGATGTAGTGCGTGATCTCGCCGACGTCGCTCACCACGGCCATGACCTGCACGCGCGCGGGGAACGGGAAGCCGTCGCGGCGGCGCAGCCAAACTTCGCCTTCCCACGCACCACCCGCACGCGGTCGCCGCCACATGGCCCGGTAGTAGTGCTGGTCATGACGATCGGACTCGAGCTGGCGCGGCATCCGACCGAGCACTTCCTCCGGCCGGAAACCCGTGATCGCCGTGAACGAGCGGTTGACCGACAGCACGCGCCGCTCCGGATCCATGATCATGATGCCCACGCGGCTCGCCTCGAACACCTTGGCCGCCAGCCGCAGTTCGCCCTCGGCGAGCTTGCGGTCGGTGATGTCCAGCAGCACGCCGTTGTAGACGATCTCCTCGTCGGTCACCTTGCTCTGGCGGGAGATGCCCTCCCACCAGCGGATCGAGCCGTCGGGAAAGATCATCCGCCCTTCGAAGTTCCAGATCGCACCCGTGCGATTGGCTTCATTGATCGACCGGATCCAGCGCTCGCGATCGTCGGGGTGGATGTATTCGACGATCCGGCGGGCTTCGGCGGGGTCGACGCCGAACACGTCCTTGAGGCGCGGGCTCACCCAGCGGAAGCCGCGTTCGCCGTCGGTGCGCTCGACCCACTGGTACAGGACGCCCGGAATATTGGCCGCCATGTCACGCAGGCGCGCTTCGCTGTCGCGCAATGCCGACTCGGCACGGGTACGTTCCGTGACGTCCTCGGCCATGAACGACGCGCCGTCGACCGTCCCGTCAGGGCCGTGGATCGGGGAAAGCGAGACGCGATACAGGTGGCGCCCGAGCGCGGGATCGCCGTACTCCGTGGCGAGCGTGATCGCCTCGCCGTTGAACACCCGCACGAGCAGGCTCTGACTGCGTTCGAGATCCTGCGGCACGTGGCGGATGCGTTCGATGACGGAATCGCCCGGCACCACCGCCATGCCGTACAACCGCCGGAACTCGCGGATGTAGGCCGCGTTGCACGCGATGATGCGGCTTTCGCGGTCGAAGGCGCACATCGGCTGGGGCAATGCCTCGATCATGCCGTCGAGGCGGGCATGGGCCTGTTCCAGCGCGATGCGGGCGCGATCGGCGTCCGCTTCCGCGGCCTTGCGCGAGGTGAGATCGCGGCACACCACCAGGTGGACGCCCTGCACGACGTTGGCGACGGCTTCGAACTCGACCGGCACCATGCTCGCGTCCTTGCGGCGCAACCAGATCTCGCCCGAGAGGTGCCCGCGCTGCAGGAACTCGCGCCACATCGCCTGCGCATCCTCGCGCTGGTTCTCCGGCACCATGTCGAACATGGACAGGCTCGCCAGTTCTGCGCTCGTGTAGTCGAGCAGGCGTCCGGCCGCACCGTTCACGTCGAGATAGCAGCCGTCGTCGTCGGCCAGGAATTTCGCTTCAACCGACAGTTCGAACACCGCACGGAATCGGCGCTGGCGCGCTTCGCCGTCGGCTTCGAGCTGCTTGCGCGCGGTGATGTCCCAGGAATTGCCGACGATGCGGCCGATGCGGCCACCGGCATCGCCAAGGGGCGTCAGGCGCGTGATCCACCAGCCGGGACGGCCGCCGAACTCGATGTACTCCTCGTACTCGATCGGCGCGCGCGCATCCACGCACCGCTGATAGTTCGCTGTCACGCTCGCCGCATGGGCTGCGGTCAGCACGTGCGGGACCAGGTCGACCGGACGCTTGCCGCGTATGGCGCCGTCGTGCAATCCGGTCGCGTCCTCGTGCGACCGGCTCAGTTCCGCATAGCGAAACTCGCCTTCGGCGTCGACGTCGACCACGAAGATGGCCGAGGACACCCCCCGGTACAGCGCGTCGCTGAATGCCCGAGCTTCCCGGAGCTGCGTTTCCAGAGCCCGGATCCGGGCTTCGCGGGGGTCTTCGGCCTCTACAACTTTCAGCATATTTTCAACGTCTTGTACTATTTTCACACGAGTCAGTACGACGCGCGAAGAACCCGACACTGCATCTACGGCACGCGGCAGGCGGCCTGAAGCCGGAACGGTGCGCTCGAGGCAGCGGCATCCCGGGGCATGGTGCGCTACACAACCGACGACCGGTGCCGGCCGCAACAAAACCCTTGACACAGAGTGGAAGCGCCCTAGAATTCGCGCTCTGTTGCATTGCAGCAGAACGGCACCATTCGGCATCCACCCACACGCAAGTCAGGAGTGATGGCCCCATGTACAAGTTCCCTGAGCAGTTCTCCACGCTGAACAAGGCGAGCATCGACTCTTTCGTCGCCTTCGCCGGCATTACCAGCACCAGCGCCGAGCGCTTCGTCGAGTTCCAGTTGAAGGCCGCCAAGGCCGCGTTCGAAGACACGGTGAAGAGCGTCCGCACGGTCGCCAGCATCAAGGATCCGCAGGAGTTCCTGCAGTTCGGCAGCACGGCCCTGCAACCCGCCGCCGAGAAAGCCGTGGCCTATGCCCGCCAGCTCTACGCCCTCGCGTCCGAGAGCCAGAGCGAGATCACCAAGTTCGTGGACGAGCACGTGACCGAGTTCAACAAGCAGGTCGTGTCGTACCTCGACGACGCCGCGAAGACCGGCCCGGCCGGCTCCGACGTTGCCGTAGCGGCAGCGAAGTCGGCAGTGGCCGCCGCGAACCAGGCCTACGACGTCTTCACGAAGGCGGGGCGCCAGTTCGCCGAAGTCACGGAGACCACGGTCCAGGCCGTCGCCAACGCCGGTATCCGCGCTGCCAACACCACGCCGCCCGCCGGCAAGAAGAAAGCAGCCTGAGTCACGGTTGTCTGCCGTATGGAAAGCCCCCGCCTGCCGGGGGCTTTTTGCTTTTCGAGCCAAGAGCGAGCCTGCCGCACGCTCGTAGAATGCCCGCTTTCTCCCGGCCCTCGAGCGAGCATGTCCGACCTCACTGAATCCTCTGCCTGGCGCGCGCTGGCGGCCCATCGCGCCACCCGGTCCGGCACGACGTTGCGAGCATTGTTCGGCGCGGATCCGAAGCGATTCGAGACGTTCTCGCTGCGATCGGGCGCGCTGCTCCTCGACTACTCGAAGCACCCGATCACGCGCGAGACCATGGCGCTGCTCGTGGCACTGGCCCGCGATCGCGCCGTCGAACGCCAGCGCGACGCGATGTTCGGCGGGGAGCCCATCAACCACACGGAGCACCGGTCCGTGCTGCACGTCGCCCTGCGCAACCGGTCGAATCGCGCCATGCCCGTCGACGGACACGACGTCATGCCGGCCGTGCGCAGCGTGCTGTCGCGCATGCGGACCTTCAGCGAGGCAGTGCGCTCCGGCACGGCCATCGGGCACACCGGCGAGCGCATCACCGACGTCGTGAACATCGGCATCGGCGGCTCCGATCTCGGCCCGCTGATGGTGTGCGAGGCACTGCGTCACCTTGCGGACCCGCAACGCCTGCGCGCGCACTTCGTCTCGAACGTCGACGACACCCACCTCGTCGAGACGCTGCGCGGGATCGATGCGAAAAGGACGCTCTTCATCGTCGCGTCGAAGACCTTCACCACGCAGGAGACGATGACCAACGCAGCTTCGGCTCGCGCGTGGCTGGTCGAGAACCTGCGCGACGAGCGGGCCGTGGCCAAGCATTTCGCGGCGGTAAGCACCAACGTCCAGGCAACGTCGGCATTCGGCATCGCGCCCGAACGCGTGTTCGAGTTCTGGGATTGGGTCGGCGGCCGCTACTCGCTCTGGTCCGCCATCGGTCTGTCCATCGCCATCGCGCTCGGCATGGACCGTTTCGAGGACCTGCTGGCCGGCGGCCACGCGATGGACGAGCACTTTCGCACCGCACCGCTCGAAGCGAACATGCCGGTGATCCTCGCGCTGCTCGGGATCTGGCACATCAACTTCCACGACCGCGGCAGCCACGCGGTGCTGCCCTACGACCAGTATCTGCATCGGCTGCCGGCCTTCCTGCAGCAACTGGACATGGAAAGCAACGGCAAGCGTGTCGATCGCGCAGGACGCGAGGTCGACTACGCCACCGGGCCGGTGCTCTGGGGTGAACCGGGCACGAACGGCCAGCACGCATTCTTCCAGTTGCTGCACCAGGGCACGCACGTGGTGCCGGCGGATTTCATCGCGGCGGTGGAAGGCCAGCACCACCTGGGCGCCCACCACGAGCTGCTGCTGGCCAATTGCCTCGCGCAGACGCAAGCCCTGGCCTTCGGCAAGACCGCCGATGAAGCCCTCGTCGAACTCCGATCGCAGGGCATGACGGAAGCGGCGGCCCGCGCGCTGGCCCCGTACAAGGCATTCCCCGGCGATCGACCCTCCAGCACGATCCTGCTCGACCGCCTCACGCCGCATAGTCTGGGTGCGTTGATCGCACTCTACGAGCACAAGGTGTTCGTGCAGGGGGCGATCTGGAATATCGACTCCTTCGACCAGTGGGGCGTCGAACTGGGCAAACAGCTCGCCGGGCGGGTCTTCGAGGTGCTGGCGGGGCGAGCGCCCGCTGACGCCCTCGACGCCTCGACACGTGGATTGGCGGCACTGATCCGGGGTCGTCCCGGCCGCTGACCGTCACCGCTTTCAAGCGGGGCGCTGCCTCGCCGTAAATGAGGGATCGGTCGCCGCGGGGCCGCCGGTTTCCGGGCCCGCCAGCGCTATCGGCCATGGAACCGCCACGCCGCACAGGCCCACCATCCTCAAGACCCCGCCACTTTCGAAGTCACTGACCGCCGCCCTGACGAGCCTGTCGGCCGACTGCGCTCGGGCGGCCGCCGAACTCCCCGGCGGGTCGTCCGGGATATCGACCGCAGCGTGGCTCGGGATCGTCGTAGGACTCGGCCTGCTCGCCGTGGTCACTACTGCGATGGTCACGCGCCGCCGGGTGCGAGCGCCCTTGCAGAACCGGATCGACGAACTGACTACGCTCCAGAAGACCCTGGACGCCCACGCCAGTGTCGTCATCACCGACCAAAGCGCCAGGATAATCTTCACCAATCGCCGCTTCTGCGAGCTCACGGGATATCCCGAGTCGGAACTGGTCGGCGCCCACATGCGCATCCTCAATTCCGGCACCCATCCGCGCGAGTTCTTCGAGGATCTGTGGTCGACCATCGGGCGCGGTGACACGTGGAAGGGCGAAATCTGCAATCGCGCCAAGGACGGCCACCTCTACTGGGTCGATGCCACCATTCTGCCGTTGCGCAACCGCCAGGGCGGCACCGATCGCTACGTTTCCATCCGCACCGACATCACGCCGCGCAAGCTGGCGGAGGCCTCGCTGCGCGAAGCCGGCATGCGGCTCGACCTGGCGCTCGATGCATCCGGGCTCGCGCTCTGGGAAATCGACATCGTGCGCGACAGCGTCTTCGCCTCCGCGCGCTTTGCGGAGATTCTCGGGGAGCAGCCCTTCGAAACTCAGATGTCGCTGGCGGCCTACTGGTCCCAGATCCACCCGGACGACCTCGCGCACGTACGCGCTGCCGCGCGGACAACGCTCAAGGGCGAGGTTGCGCGGTTCAGCGTCGAGTACCGGGTCCGCCGTCGTGACGGCGCGTGGCGCTGGGTGCACGCGACCGGTCGTGTGGTCGCGTCCCGGGCAGACGGGTATGCGGAACGGCTGGCCGGTCTGCTCGCCGACATTCAGGAACGCAAGGATGCCGAGCAGCGGCTGCACGATTCCGAAGTATTCCTGCACGGCATTCTCGACGGCATTGCCGACCCGGTGTTCGTGAAGAACGAACAGCATCGCTGGGTGCACGTGAACCGCGCCTTCGCGACGCTGTTCGGCGCGACCCCCGCAGACATGATCGGCAGGACCGACCACGACTACATGCCGGCCGATCGCGCGGAGGCGGCCTGGAAGTCCGACGACGATCTGCTGAACGGCGGCAATGAAGTGATCATGCAGCGCGAGTTCGTCGGCACCGACGGCAGCCGCCGGTTCCTCGAGATCCGCAAATCGCTCTACCGCGACCCGTCCGGCAAGGCGCTCATCGTGGGCACGAATCGCGACGTCACGAGCCTGCTGCTGGCCCGCGACGCCGCGCAGGCGGCCAATCACGCCAAGAGCGAATTCCTCGCGAACATGAGCCACGAGATCCGCACACCGATGAACGGCATCATCGGCATGGCACAGTTGGCGCTCGCCACGGATCTTAATCCGGCCCAGCGCGAGTACCTCGCCACGGTCCGCTCCTCGGCCGAGGCGCTGCTCGGCATCATCGACGACATCCTCGACTTCTCGAAGGTCGAGGCGGGCAAGCTGTCCCTCGAGCGTATCGATTTCCGCCTGAGCGACGCCGTGCGGGATGCCGCACGCGTCGTAGCGGTGCGCGCGTCGGAGAAAGGCATCGACCTGGCCATCGACTTGGACCCGACACTGCCGGAATTCGTGTCGGGCGATCCGACGCGGTTGAAGCAGGTGCTGCTCAACCTGGTGGGCAACGCGGTGAAGTTCACCCACGAAGGCGGAGTGACGGTGCGCGCCGACTTGGTCGCCGCGAATGCGACGCCGCCGACGGTGCGCTTCGAGATCTCGGACACCGGCATCGGCATCCCTCGTGCAAAACAAGGGCTCATCTTCGAACCCTTCGCTCAGGCCGATGCGACGATCACGCGACAGTACGGTGGCACGGGTCTCGGACTCTCGATCTCGGCGCGCCTCGTGCGGTTGATGGGCGGCGACATTGCCGTGACGAGCGAACCCGGGAAGGGCAGCACGTTCTCCGTGGCTGTGCCCTTCGAGGTCGCTCAAGGCGGCAGCGCACCGATCGCAGCGCCCGAGCACCTGAGCGACTACGACACCGTGGTGACCGGCGGCAGTGCGGCAGCGCGGTCAGCCCTGCGGCGTACGCTGTCCTCTTGGGGTGCCCGTGTTCGCGAAACGGATGACCCGTCGATCGTGCCGGAGCCGCTGCGCGGCGAACGCCGCCGGATCCTGTGGATCGCCGATTGCGACGACGTGCCCGCCGCCCGTCGCGTCCGTTCGACCCAAGGTCACGCGGAGGGAACGATCCGGTGCGTAGGCCTGCATGCGCCCGGCGCCGCTTGCGGTGCGGACGGACCCGACGTTCTCGTCATGAAGCCTGCCGGCCCGCTGGAGTTGAAAGCCGCCATCGAGGCAGCTCTCGCCAATGGTACGCCAACCGCAGCGGCCGCCGACGGGCCGCGATGGAACCGTGGGTCCGGGCGACGCCTGAACGTCCTGCTGGTCGAGGACAACGCGGTGAACCGCAAAGTCGCCGTGCGCCTGCTCGAGAACCTCGGGCATCGCGTCGCGCTGGCGAGCAACGGCGAAGAGGCTCTCGCCGCGATCGCGGCGCAGCGTCCGGACGTGGTGCTGATGGACGTGCAGATGCCCGTGATGGGTGGCATCGAAGCCACGAGCCGCCTGCGCGCACTGGAGCGGGCCAGTGGCGCACGGCACCTGCCGGTGATCGCCCTGACCGCCGGTGCGCTGGCCGCCGATCGCGACAAGTGCCTCTCTGCCGGCATGGACGACTACCTCACGAAGCCCTTCGATTTCGCGACGGTGCGCGCGCTACTCGAACGCGTCGCAGCGCAGATCGGAGTCGAGGAAGCTGCTCACCGCACGGCAACACTGCCGCACGTGTTCATACCCGAGACCGCCTTGAACGCCATGGCCGGCGATCGGGAGCTGCTCGAAGAAGTCATCGACGTGGCGCGGGTCGAACTGCCCAGACAGATGGAGGCGCTGCGCAGCGCGCTGGCGACCAGCGATGCGGTGGCTGCCCGGCGCCATGCCCATACGCTGAAGGGAACCGCTGACACTGTTGGGGCCCGCCTCGCCCGCGAGGCGGCCAACGTCGTCGAGCGCGCCGCCGCCGATGGCGACCTGGCCGCTGCACGGCAGAGCGTGGAGGAGCTGCACGAGCTCGTTTCCATCCTCGGCGGCGAGCTCGCGGCCTATCGTGCCCACGGGCAAGGCCGGGCATCGTCACGCCAGAGGTGACGCCCCCCCGACAGGCCTTGCGGCCTCTCCCCCCAGTGGGCCAGCCCTCTTGCGGGCTGGGACGAGGCGCGCACGCGTGGCGCGCTGCTACAGCTTGAGGAAGTGCTCCCGGTAGTACTTCAGTTCCTCGACGGACTCGAGGATGTCGGCCAGGGCCTCGTGCTTGCCGTGCTTCGCGAAGCCGCCGGCGATCGCCGGTTTCCAGCGCTTCACCAGTTCCTTCAGCGTGCTCACGTCGAGGTTGCGATAGTGAAAGTACGCTTCGAGCTTCGGCATGTAGCGGGCGAGAAAGCGTCGGTCCTGGCAGATGGAATTGCCGCACATGGGTGAGGCGCTGGACGGAACGTACTGCGCGAGCCATGCCGTGAGTTCGGTCTCGACATCGGCCTCGACGAACCGCGAGGCCTTGACGCGATCGATCAGGCCGGACTTCCCATGGGTACCCTTGTTCCACGAGTCCATGCCGTCGAGCACTGCATCGCTCTGATGGACCACGCGAACCGGACCCTCGGCAACGATGTCCAGGTTGGAATTGGTCACCACGATCGCCACCTCCAGAATGCGGTCGCGATCCGGATCTAGCCCGCTCATTTCCATGTCGAGCCAGATCAGGTTGTTGGCGTCCTGTGCCATAATCATCAAGTGTCGGAATTTTAAAGAATTTCATTGTGTCACATCGGCACGATCTCAGCCATCTGAACCCTGCATGAACGCTTTCACCCTGATTTTCCTGGCGGCACTCGCCGCTGCCACCGGTACCCGACTGTGGCTCGCCTGGCGCCACGTGCGCCACATCCAGGCGCATCGCGACCGCGTGCCCGAATCCTTCGCCGCCGAAATCGACCTCCCGGCCCATCAGAAGGCGGCCGACTACTCGAGTGCGAAAACCGGGCTCAACGCCTTCGGCATCGGGGTCGAAGCCGCCCTGCTGCTCATCTTCACCCTGGGCGGCGGTTTCGCCGCCCTGCATGCGTGGTCGACGGGCTGGTTCGGTGACGGGCTCGCGGGCGGGGTCGCGTTCATCGCCGCGGTGATGGCGGTGTCCGCCGCGGTGGAACTGCCGCTCAACGTCTACAAGGTGTTCGGCATCGAGACGCGCTTCGGCTTCAACAAGATGACGCCGAAGATGTTCGTGACCGACCTCGTCAAGCAGACCGTCATCGCGACGGCGCTCGGCCTGCCGCTGGTTCTCGCGGTGCTGTGGATGATGAGCCGCATGGGCGAGTACTGGTGGTTCTGGGTCTGGCTCGTGTGGATGGGATTCAACCTGTTCGTACTGGCGTTCTACCCCACCTTCATCGCGCCGCTGTTCAACAAGTTCTCGCCGATGGCCGACGGCGAACTCAAGTCCCGCATCGAGGCGCTGCTGGTGAAATGCGGCTTCAAGTCCCAGGGACTGTTCGTGATGGACGGGTCGCGGCGCTCGAGCCACGGCAACGCCTACTTCACCGGCTTCGGCAAGGCGAAACGCATCGTCTTCTTCGACACGCTGCTGTCGCGCCTCGATCCGACCGAGATCGAAGCGGTGCTCGCGCACGAGCTGGGCCACTTCCGCATGAACCACGTGTTCCGCCGCATGGCGTGGACGTTCGCGGTAAGCCTGGTGTTCCTGTGGATCCTCGGCGTGCTGCGCGACGCATCGTGGTTCTACCAGGGCCTGGGCGTGTCGCCGCCGGCCACCGATGCCGTCGCGCTGGTGCTGTTCTTCATGGTCGTCCCGGTGTTCACGTTCCTGCTGCGGCCGTTGATGGCCATGTACTCACGCAAGCACGAGTTCGAGGCAGACGAGTACGCAGCCAAGTTCACGCCCGCGACGGAACTGGTCCACGCGCTGGTGAAGCTCTACAAGGACAACGCGTCGACGCTGACGCCCGATCCGCTGCATTCGGCGTTCTACGACTCGCACCCGCCGGCAGCGGCGCGCATCGCGCGCCTCAAGCAGCTCGCGGCTGCGTAAGGCGCGGCCCCCATCCCGGCCTTCCCCCACTACAGTGGGGGAAGGGGTGTACGGCTCCCTCCCCCGGCTTTGCCGGGGGAGGGTTGGGGTGGGGGCGCGGCGATCGATTCGATTGCAGACGATCAGGAGGCGGTCCCGAGTTTCTCCAGCGCTTCCCCGGTAACGCGGAAGATGGTCCAGTCCTCCAGCGGCACGGCGCCAAGCGACTTGTAGAAGTCCCAGGCCGGCGTGTTCCAGTCGAGCGCGCTCCACTCGAAGCGTCCGCAACCGCGTTCATGCGCGATGCGCGCGACGTGTCTCAGGATCTTCTCGCCGTAACCATGGCGGCGCTGCGCGGGCCTCACGTAGATGTCTTCGAGCCACAGGCCCTTCACCCCGAGGAACGTGGAGAAGTTGTGGAAGTACACGGCAAAACCCACCGGCACTTCGTCCGCGAACGCGAGCAGTACCTCCGCTCCGGGGTGATCGCCAAACAGCGCGTCGCGCAACGACGCCGGCGTCGAGACCACGAGATGGGTGAGATGCTCGTACTCGGCGAGTTCCGAGATGAACTCGTGGACCAGGGCCACGTCGTCGGCCGTGGCCTGGCGGATGACGAACGTGGTCATGGCGCCTGTGTCGCCGGGCCGCCCCGGGGCACTGACGCGCGCCCCTTGGCGGCACCGACCGAAAAAAGCGTCGCGGATACCATTCTTCAATCGTACAGGTGGCAAGCCACCGTGTGGGATCGCTCCTTCGTTCCGCGCTCGAGCGGCAGCGGAACCTCGCGCCGGCAGCGGTCCATGGCCTGGGGGCAGCGCGGATGGAACGGGCATCCCGTCGGCGGATGCTCGGGACTCGGCAGTTCTCCCTGCAGCGGAACCCGGTCGCGCGCCCGGTCCGGATCGGGTTCGGGAATCGCCGCGAGCAATGCCTGCGTGTATGGGTGCTTCGGATCGGCGTAGACGCTGTCGGTCGAACCCATCTCGACGATGCGGCCGAGATACATGACGGCGAGGGTATCGCTCACGTACTTGACCACCGCCAGGTTGTGCGAGATGAAGAGATAGGTGAGGCCCCGCTCCCGCTTGAGATCCATCAGCAGATTCAGGACCTGGGACTGGATCGATACGTCGAGTGCCGACACCGGCTCGTCGGCAACGATCAGTTCCGGGCGCAACGCGAGTGCACGGGCGATGCAGATGCGCTGCCGCTGACCACCGGAGAATTCGTGCGGGTAGCGCCGCGCCGCTTCGGTCGGCAGACCGACGGTGTCGAGCAGACGCGCGACTTCCCGCCCGCGATCGGCCCTGGTGCCGATCGCATGGATCACCAACGGCTCTTCGATCAGGTCGCCCACGCGCATGCGCGGATCGAGCGATGCGTAAGGATCCTGGAAGATCATCTGCATGTGCCGGCGCATCGCGCGCATCGCGTCGGCGGGCAACAACGTGATGTCCTTGCCCAGGAAACGCACGTCACCCGCGGTCGGTTCGATGAGCCGGAGGATCAGGCGGCCGAGCGTCGACTTGCCGCAACCGGATTCGCCCACGATGCCGATGGTCTCGCCCTTGGCCTGCCGGAAACTGACGCCGTCGACGGCACGGATGGAGCGCCCACCCTTCAGCGGGAAGGTCTTGGAGAGACCTTGGACGTCGAGGAGGTGGACACTCATGGGCAACGCCGCAGCCCCCATCCCAGCCTTCCCCCATCTTCGACGGGGGAAGGAGTGCAGATGCCGAGCAACATCGTGATGCGCTCCTTCCCCCGCGAGCAGCGCGGGGGAAGGCGGGGGATGGGGGAAGTCTTCCGCGCGCAGCGCGGGGGAAGGCCCTGGGGGCTACCGTTCACGATCACACCGGGTTGAAACACGCGAACCGATGCTCCGGCGAGCCTGCCAGCAGCGGTTGCGCCTCTCGACAGCGCGCCTCGGCCCGCGGACACCGCTGCGCAAACGCGCATCCCGCAGGACGCTCTCCCGGCGCCGGCACCATGCCGTCGATGACGGGCAGGCGGGAGCCTTTCACAGTCGCGAGTCGCGGAATCGATGCGAGCAGGCCGTCGGTGTAGGGATGTCGCGGCGATTCGAACAATGCCTTCACCGCAGCGCTCTCGACGATGCGCCCGGCGTACATCACGGCCACACGATCGCAGAACTCGGCGACCACCCCGAGGTCGTGCGTGATGAGCACGATGCCCATGCCCAGTTCGTCGCGCAGGCTGCGCAGCAGATCGAGAATCTGCGCCTGCAAGGTCACGTCGAGCGCCGTGGTGGGTTCGTCGGCGATGAGCAGTTCGGGCCTGCAGATGAGCGCCATCGCGATCAGCACGCGCTGGCGCAATCCGCCGGAAAGTTCGTGCGGATACTGAGCAAGACGCCGCTCCGGCGCGTTGATGCCGACGCGGTCGAGCATGCGCAATACTTCCGCGTGAGCTTCGGCGGCATTCACTTTGCGGTGCAGACGCAACGCTTCGCGCAACTGGAAACCCACCGTGTAGGTCGGGTTGAGGCTCGTCATCGGGTCCTGGAACACCACGCCGATCCGATTGCCCCAGATGTCGCGCAGGGACTGACGCGGCAGCGACCTGAGATCGACCTCGCCCAGGCTCATGCGACCGCTGTCGATGTGGCTGGGCGGTGCCGGCAGCAAGCGGATGGCCGACATCACGGTCACGGTCTTGCCGCAGCCGGATTCGCCGACGATGCCCAGGGTCTCGCCGCGATCGACGGCGAACGAGACGCCGTCGACCACGCGCACGCGGGATGCGCCCCGGCCGAAGCTCACGGCCAGTTCGTCTACCGAGAAGAGCGCCACGCGGAAGAGGAATCAGTCGATGTGTGGACGACTACTCGAACACGACCCGCGGGAAATAGAACGAGACGGTCCAGTTCGGCACGTCCACGATCTCGCTCACCCGCAGGTCGCCGCAGACGCTGCACAACATGTAGGCCTCCACCGGCGGCATGCCGTAGCGCTTCGCCAGCAAGTCGACCATGGCGCGCACGGCGGCCCGCGCGCCTTCCATCAGATCGGGGCCGATTCCCGTGGTTACCTCGTAGCCCTTTGCATCGAGATGGCGCGTGACCGGTCCGGGTGTGGTGAACCGCGGAAACGCCAGGGGCGTGGCCTTCACCAGGTCGAACTTGAGTGCAACGCTCATCGGGCTCTCGATCGCGGTCCCGCAAACTTCACCGTCGCCTTGCGCGGCGTGCGTATCGCCCACCGAGAACAGTGCTCCCGCCACTTCCACCGGCAGATACAGCTCGGTGCCGGCAGCGATGTCGCGCACGTCCATGTTGCCGCCGACCCGCCGCGGCGGAACGATGCTGTGCAAGCCCGCTTCGGCGGGTGCGACGCCGATGGTGCCGGTGAACGGCTTCAACGGCACCTTGCCCCAGCGCCCGAAGAAGGCCGGTGCGAGAGTCGCGGGGTCGTAGCTCCACAGGTTGAGCGCCGGCGCCTTGAACTCGTCGGCCAGCAGGCCGAAGCCGGGGATGTTCGCGGTCCAGCCCCACCCGGACGGCTTGAACGACAACAATGTCACCTTCAGCACATCGCCCGGTTCGGCCCCGTCGACGAAGACGGGACCGGTGACCGGGTTTACCTTGCCGAAATCCATGCGCCCCACGTCCTCGACGGTCGATTTCGGCGAAAGCTGACCGCCCGAGGCCTCGAAGACCTCGAACTCCACGGACTCGCCCGGCGCCACGCGCAGCACAGGTGCGAACGCGTTGTTCCAGCCGAGATGGTGCTGATGACTGTGGATGGTGTGGGACATGGGAGGGGCTGGGGACTAGGGACTAGGGACTAGGGACTAGGGACTAGGGACTAGGGACTAGGGACTAGGGACTAGGGACTAGGGACTAGCGTTGGAGGTCCGTGGCTTTCGAAGTTCCCCAGCCCCTAGTCCCTGCATTTCCCTCATCCCTTGATGAACACGTGGTCGTAATTGATCGGAATCCGCACCGGGTCGACGAACAGTGCGTCTGCGCCGCCCACGCGCTTCGAGCGGATGGTGAAGCGCTGCTCGTTGAAGATGGGCACCCAGGGCGCATCCTTCAT
>JAIEQG010000090.1 GCA_019747905.1 Burkholderiales bacterium | reverse complement strand
TTGGCGGTGTGGTTGCTGAAGGAGCACGTGTCGCTGTCGCGCTGGATCGCGATCTTCGTGGGCTTCTGCGCGACGCTGTTCATCGTGCGCCCCGGCAGCGCGATGCTGAACCCGGCGGTCTTGCTGGCGCTGGGTGCGGCGGCCTGTTACAGCCTGTATCAGATCCTCACCCGCAAGATCAGCGGCGAGGACGACCAGAGGACCTCGCTGTTCTACACGGCCTTCGTCGGCTTCATGTTGATGACGTTCATGCTGCCGCACGCGAACGTGTGGGTGCAGCCGAAATGGGAGCACGCGCCGTTGTTCCTGCTGCTGGGCACGGCGGGGATGAGCGGGCACTACCTGCTCATCAAGGCGCTGGAACTGGAAAAAGCCTCGGCACTGTCACCCTTCGGCTATACCCAGTTGCTCTGGATCGGGCTGGCCGGGTGGCTCGTCTTCGGGGATTTCCCGGATGCGCATTCGCTGATCGGGATGGCGATCATCGTGGCGAGCGGGCTCTATGTGGCCTGGGGGCACAAGGTCATGAAGAAGGATGAGGAGCCGGATAGTGCGATTGAGTAGTCATGGATTGCTCACCCAGGTCTGTTCCGCTTGCCATTGATCGCGCATTTGCGAATATGCAAGCTGAGTTGCCGCGGGACGGGCCGTTGGCTAGGGGGCCACCACACGACGATCAGTCGGGAGGTAGCGCGCAACAATGCAAGCTGTCCGAACGCGGTGTACTGGTACAGCGTGGCTCAGCCCAAGGCACTGGAGCGGCGGACCAAGGCGCGCCACACGCGACGCCTGTCGCACGAACCCTTGAGGCGTTACACGCAGGGCCGCGAGCAGCGCTGCGCCTTGGCGGTTGACGTTGCGTCGGTTCAGTGCGGGACGGTTTACGCAGCGATGGCGAGCACCATGACCGGGATGGTGGGGAGGTTGAAGACAACGTGGACGATGACTGATGGCCAGATCGATCCGCTGCGCCGGAACAGCTCACCCGCTACCAGGCCAGCGACGAGTGCCGCGGGCAAGATCATGTTGATCCCGTGCAGCACTGCAAAGATTAACGCGCTTCCTACGACGCCAATGACCGGCCCGTAGCGCAGCAGCGCGTTGGTCAAGACGCCCCGGAACAGGAACTCTTCCCCGATTGGTGTCAGGATGCCAATGAACACAGTCCCCAGGATCACTGTCGTCGGCCCTATGCTGGCGGCGGTCGCGTATATGTCTTGCGGATTGCCGCCTTGACCCGTCAGCGCGCCATAGGCCATGGTGGCAAACCCCTTGACAACGAAAGCCACGACTCCGGCAGCAGCGCCAAGCATCAACCAACGCCCGGAAACGGCGCGCACGCCGAAAGCGCTCCAGGACCTCACGCGCACCAGTGTAGCCACAGCGAAGCCCGCCAATCCGGCAATGCCCGATGTGGCCGCAAGCATCAGGCCGACGAACACCTGATCCAGACCGCTTTGGACGAGCAAAGCCCCGCCTCCGAAGCCCACGACGACGAAGACAAAGACTCCCGAAAGCATCTCGGGCCAACCCGGCCGCGTTGCCTGTTGCGCGCGCAGAGGCGGTGGCACGCCAGCGCGCCGAACATACGAGTTCATCGTGCTTACTCTGGGCCGGTCGAAGCTAGAACATGCCGTTGGCGTGTCTCGCCTCCGCCGGAACGACTTGCAGGACATCCCAGTGTTCGACGATCTTGCCAGCTTCGTCGAAGCGGAAGATGTCGATACCTGCCCAGTCCCTGTTGGCATCGCTGGGCCAGACCTGGTGGCAGTGGAGAGCCACGAGGTCTCCTTCGGCAAGCGTGCGGACGACGCGGACCTGCTTGCCCGGGTGCTCTCGGGCCATGCGCTCGAAGTACTCGATGAACGACGCCTTGCCGTTCGCCACAAGGGGGTTGTGCTGGGTGTAGGCGGTGCCCACATAGTGCTCGACGGCTTCGCGCGGTTTGCCCTTGTTGAACATGAGATCGTAGAAAGCGATCGCGTTGCCGCGGTTCTGCTCGGGCGCGGAGTCTCGTGCTTTGGCTATGATCTGACGTCGATCGCTGCTCATGAAGATTCCTTCCTGGTTTCCGGCCCCTCAAGTTGCCGCGGCATCCGGCAGCTTGGCGATCACCTTGACTTCGAACTGGAAGCCCGACAGCCAGGTGACGCCGACAACGGTTGCTGTCGCATATGGCGCCTTTCCCCAGTACTCGGCAGCCACAGCCCAGGCGCGTTCGAAATGGGCATCCGGGTTCACCATAAACACGGTCACATCGATGACGTCGCTGAAGCTGCAGCCAGCCGCGGCGAGGATCGCGTTGAGATTCCGGAACGCGAGGCGTACCTGCTCATCGAGCTCCGGCTCGGGCGAGCCATCGGGCCGGCTGCCGACCTGGCCGGACACGAACAGCAGGCCGTTGGCGCGGATCGCGGGTGAATAGCGATGCCGCTCATACAGGGCGTGACGTTCAGGCGGGGTAACAACGTCGCGTGTGGTCATGACAGGCATTCCTTCGAAGAGCGGTTGTGGATGAACCTACTCTAGGACCAAGCCAATCGCAGATAAACCAGCAGTTCGCACAATCACTGTTTGCATCGGCCAAACAATGAAATTCCACGACGCGCCGGCTTGCTGAGGACGGTTAGCTTCGCGCTAAGGCGGATGCACCAGGACCCGGCCTGGCATCGCGTTCACGCGCCACGCCGACGTGCCGCCAGCGCAGTACGCGCGGGCGTGCGTGGTGGGCGGCCTACGAGAGGCGCGTGAACAGCCATCAGCTCGGCCACCCAGTCGATGAACACGCGCAGCCTGGCGCTGACATGGCGGTTGGGCGCAAACGCCACGTACAGCGGCATCGGGTCGATGTGCCAGTCGTCGAACAGGGATACCAGCTCGCCTCGCGCTGCGTGTGCCTCGGCCATGTACCGCGGCAGCCAGAGCACGCCCATGCCGACCAGGCCTGCCGCCAGGCATGCATTGCCGTCATCGACCGCCACGATGTACCGACCTTGGACCGCTAAGCGCTCGTTGCCTCGCCGCAGGGCAACATGCGCGACCTTACCACTGCCGGCGCGCGTGAAGCCGACGATGCGGTGATGCGTGTCCATCAGCTCGCGAGGATGCGAAGGCATTCCCGCGCGCTCCAGATAGCTCGGCGCCGCGTAGATGCCGAGTTGCAGATCTCCGACGCGGCGTGCCACCAGCGAGGGGTTGGTGAGTTCGCCGCCGCGCAGCACGCAGTCCACGTTGTCGCCGATCAGGTCCACCATGCGGTCGCTGACGCCCAGATCGAGTTGAATCTCGGGGTAGCGCGCATGGAAGGCCGGCAAGGCGGGCACGAGAACCATGCATGCCAGCGGACTGGGTACGTCTGCGCGCAGGCGGCCCCTCGGCTGCGCCGAGGCGCTGGACAGGCTGGTGTCGGCATCCTCGAGATCGGCCAGCAGGCGCGCGACGCGCTCGTAGTACGCGGCGCCATCGGCGGTGACCTGCACCTGGCGCGTGGTCCGGTGCAGCAGCTTGACGCGCAGCCGCGCCTCCAGCTGCTGAACCAACTGCGTCACGGTGGTCTTACTCGTGTGCAGGGTCTGCGCCGCCCTGGTGAAGCTGCCGGCCTCCACCACACGCACAAAGGCCTGCAGCGCATCGAATCGATCCATCAGAGCTCTCCTGGGCATCCGCGATTGTTTGGCATTGGCAATCGCTGATGTGTACGCGTGCTGGCCCATAAGCCACAGCTGGCTGCCTAGCCCGGATATCTCATCGGCGCGGTGGCGAAACCTCCGAAGCCTGAGGCTTTCCAAGTGTTTGCGCGCAATTGGAAGGAGGCCTCGCCATGCCAAAGTGTACCGAGAGTCGGATCGGATTTGGGAAGCTTGGACGCCGGGCGATAGAGGCGGACTTTTCGGGCGGGGAGCTCTCCAGCGACGGGGGCTTGATGCTGCTCAAGCAGGTCGATGAGTGCATTGGCCTGACCCGTTCGGCGGCCGGGGTGTTGAGCGGACGGACTGGGGCGGAAGGGGGTCTTGGTAGCGGCATGGCAATGCTGCGTGATCCAGCGGGTGGGAGTCCCGCCCAGATAACCGCTAGCCGCGGGTCTGGTATCGAGCCTTGCAGGCAGGTTGGTGACAACGCGCTTGATGCGTAGGCACGAAAGCAAGCGAGGAGCAATGGAACCGGGTGAAGCCGGCGGTGAAGGTGGAAAGTCCCGAAATGACCGCATTGGGGAAGGCCGACAGTTTCAAGACGCTGGCAGGCAACAGCGGCGCAGACGCGAAGGGCAAGACTGCGTCGCCGCCCCCGGGATGGAAAGCCGCATCGAGCTTGACGAGGAGCAGGCAGTAACCATGGAGATCAGGGCATCGGCGCGGAGCAACGCGCACCCTCCGACAAGTGTAGAAGGCGAGGACGAGGGCGGTGGTGTCCGGAAGTCGGAGGCACCCGTAGTAGCGAGGAACGCCGGTAACGCGGCGGGAGCCAAGGGGTGCCGGCGCGAGACAACGGGTAGGGGAAACATGGCCCGACACTGAGCGGACTATCCCCATGAGCACGAGACCTATCCGTTTCACGAGAGCGGGCGCGAGAGGAGCCGGGGACGCGGTTCAATGCGTTGATGGGGCTGTTGGCGGAGCCGGAAGGCTTGCGCGAGAGCTTCGAGGCGCAACCCGGCAACAAAGCGCCCGGGGTCGATGGGGTGCGAAAGGCGGACTACGCCCAAGGCGTCGAAGACAGGCTGGATCGGCTGTCGGCGGCGCTGCGCCGGATGGGTCACGTACCCAAGCCGGTGCGCCGGGTGTACATCCCGAAGGCAGCGGGCGGACGCAGGCCCCTGGGGGGGCCGAGCTTCGAAGACCGGATCGTGCAGGATCGGTTAAGCCGCATCCTGCAGGCGATCTGGGAGCCGGAGTTTCGCCAACGAACAGGATGGCCAAGCGGTTCCTCCCGGCGCTTAGCGAGCGGCTGGGGCAACTCAGTCTGCAGGTCGAATCGACTAAAACCTCGGTGCTGCGCTTTGGGGCTCACGCTCCGTGGGACTGCCGTCGCGATGGTCATCGACGGCCGCAGAGCTTCAACTTCCTCGGATTTAGGCACTACTTCCGACGCACCTGCAGCGGCCGCCTCGGTCTGGGACGCAAGACGCGGCGTCAGCGATTCGCGCGCAAGTTGAAGGAACTGGGCAAACGACTGGCCACCCTGCGCTCGCAGGGAGGACGGGCGATGATGCACGACGTGCGTCGCCATCTTGCAGGACACTTGCAGTACTACGCGGTCCGGGGCAACAGTCGCAGCGTGCGCAACTATGCTTTTCGCGTCGCCCGGTTGCTGTTCAAGTGGCTCAACCGTCGCAGTCAGCGCCGGTCGATCAACTGGGCGCGCTTCCCTGCGGTCCTGCTGACACCACCTCGCATCCTTCACTCGTTGATCCCGCCCACGCTGCCGATGCCTCGTGCTGGGAGCCGGATGGTGTAACGCTCCAAGTCCGGTTCTGCGAGGGCGGTGGGACGCATCGGCTTGCCGAGATTCCCACCGCTACTCTTCCGGTGATGCATCGGACCAAACGGTGTGTCCCGAGCACTGGCGGGCTCGATCAGACCGCGATCCCACTCGGTTTGGGTTGGCGTGTTTGTTGTTGCGGCAAGAGGCTCGTCCGTAACGATCGTAGAATGAAAAGCGCTGCATTAATGGAGCGCGGTGATGAATGAGTTGGAGAAGCTCGCCGAACGCATCGAGGGGCTTTCGCCGGAAGATCTGAAAAAATTTCGCGATTGGTTCGCGGAGTTCGACGCTAAGTTGTGGGATGCGCAGATCGCGGCGGACGCGAAGGCCGGCAAGCTCGATCGCTTGGTGAGCGATGCGCTGGCCGACTACGAGACGGGCAAGACGCGCGAGCTTTGAAGCACTACGCTTCCTCGCGATTCTGGGCGCAGTACGCTGCCCTTCCTGAGGACGTCCGAACAAATGCGGACAAGAACTATCGTCTTCTGAAGCAGGATCCGAAGCATCCCTCCCTCCACTTCAAGAAGGTCGGCGAGTTGTGGTCGGTCCGCGTCGGTGTTCACCACCGAGCCCTGGGCAGTCAAGTGGTGGACGGAATCGTGTGATTCTGGATCGGTACGCATGCCGAGCACGACAAGATGGTCAGTTGACGGGTATCGGCGCCACAAGTGCAGCCCCAACGTTGGTATAGTGCGCGACCTTTTCGCCTTCACTCCTCATCTCCGATTTCATGCTCGCCCCGATCGATCAACGCATTGCCGCCGAACTCAACGTTCGTCCCGCCCAGGTAGCTGCTGCCGTCGCACTTCTCGATGAAGGTGCCACAGTTCCCTTCATCTCCCGCTATCGCAAGGAAGTCACCGGCGGTCTCGACGACACCCAGTTGCGCACTCTCGAAGAGCGGCTCGGCTACCTGCGGGAGCTGGAAGAGCGGCGCACCGCGGTGCTGGCCAGCATCGAAGAGCAAGGCAAGCTGACGCCCGAACTCGCTGCCGCCATCGCCGAGGCGGAAACCAAGCAGCGCCTCGAGGACCTCTACCTGCCGTACAAGCCGAAGCGGCGGACCAAGGCACAGATAGCTCGAGAGGCCGGGCTGGAGCCGCTGGCTGATCTGCTGTTGTCCGATCCGTCGCGCAATCCGGAGGCCGAAGCGCAGGCCTACGTGCAGGAGGCGTTCACTGGCCCCGACGGTGACAACCCGGGTGTGCCGGACGTGAAGGCTGCCCTCGACGGTGCGCGCCAGATCCTGATGGAGCGCTTCGCGGAGGACGCCGAGTTGCTCGCTCAGTTGCGAAGCCGCATGGGTGAGCAGGGAGTGGTCGTGTCAGCGGTGGCCGACGGAAAGGAGACCGAGGGCGCCAAGTTCCGTGACTACTTCGCCTACTCGGAGCGACTGGCCGACATTCCCTCGCATCGCGCTCTGGCTTTGTTCCGCGGCCGGCACGAGGAGATCCTTCGGGTTTCCCTCAAGCTGCCGGAGGAATTGGACGAAGCCGCGGCGAAAGCCGGTGGGGCGCATCCGTGCGAGCGGTTGATCGCTGTTCGTGCCGGCATCCGCGACGAGGGGCGGCCCGCCGACGCATGGCTGGTCGAGACTGCGCGGTGGACTTGGAAGGTGAAGCTCGGTTGGCAGATCGAGGGTGACCTGCTCGGCGAGTTGCGTGCTCGCGCGGAGGAGGAAGCGATCCGTGTCTTCGCGCGCAACCTGCACGACCTGTTGCTCGCAGCGCCCGCCGGTCCGCGTCCGGTGCTGGGTCTCGACCCGGGCCTGCGCACCGGCGTGAAGGTGGCTGTGGTGGACCGCACCGGCAAGGTGCTCGCCACCGACGCGATCTTCCCGCACGCGCCGCGCAACGACTGGGACAAATCCATCGCCACGCTGGCGGCAATCTGCAAAGCCCACGACGTGGAGTTGATTGCCATCGGCAACGGCACCGCGTCGCGCGAGACCGACGCGCTGGCGGCCGAGCTGATCAAGCGCCATCCCGATCTGCGCCTCACGCGCGTGGTGGTGTCGGAGGCGGGTGCCTCGGTGTACTCGGCCTCGGAACTCGCAGCCAAGGAGTTTCCCGATCTGGACGTGACTCTGCGCGGCGCGGTGTCCATCGCACGCCGATTGCAGGATCCGCTTGCCGAACTGGTGAAGATCGATCCCAAGTCCATCGGCGTGGGCCAGTACCAGCACGACGTCGGCCAGGCCAGGCTGGCGCGTTCGCTCGACGCGGTAGTCGAGGATTGCGTGAATGCTGTCGGTGTCGATGTGAACACGGCATCGGTGCCGTTGCTTTCACGCATTTCCGGGCTTACCGCGTCGTTGGCCGAGAACATCGTGAAGCACCGTGATGCGAACGGACCGTTCCGGTCTCGGGCAGATCTGCAACAGGTGCCGCGCCTCGGCCCCAAGACGTTCGAGCAGGCCGCCGGTTTTCTGCGAGTGCCTGGCGGAGAGAACCCGCTCGATGCCTCGGCAGTGCACCCGGAAGCCTATCCCGTGGTGGAGCGCATCCTCGCCGACTTGCAGCGCGGCGTGCGCGATGTGATGGGCAATGCCCAGGCACTGCGCGCCATCGATCCGCGCCGCTACACCGACGAGCGCTTCGGTCTGCCCACGGTGCAGGACATCGTGCGCGAACTGGAAAAGCCGGGCCGCGATCCGCGCCCCGAGTTCCGTACCGCGCGCTTCACGGAGGGTGTCAACGAACTGAAGGATCTGCAGCCCGGCATGCTGCTCGAAGGAACGGTCACCAACGTGGCCAACTTCGGTGCGTTCGTCGACGTGGGGGTGCACCAGGACGGTCTGGTGCATGTCTCTGCGCTCTCCAACCGTTACGTGAAGGACCCGCGCGAAGTGGTGAAGGCGGGCGACGTGGTCAAGGTGAAGGTGGTCGAGGTGGATCTGGAGCGCAAGCGCATAGCGCTGACCATGCGGTTGGACGATGCTCCGCGCGAGGGTGCCGGGCGACGTGATGGCGGTCGTGGAGAGCGGCGCGAGGAACGGCCATCACCGCGCGGCGGAACGAAGAAGGCTCCCTCCCACGCGGGGCAGGATGCACGGGCGCGTGGCGGGAAACCGACTCCTGGACCGCGCCCGGGATCGCAGCCTGCGCCAGCCAACGCTGCGATGGCCGAGGCGTTGGCGCGGGCGCTAAAGCGGGGGTAATGCACGCGCCCGAGGAAGGTAGTCCTCGAGCGCATACGGAATGCCGAGGCCTCTGGACCTCTGGCCCCGGCTCGGTCATTTCAGGAAATCCGCGATTGCCTTGTTGATGAAGTCGTTGTCGGGTCCGTTCACGCCGAGGCCGGCAAGGTGTCCCCAAACCGAAGGAATCGGCACGAGCTTCACTCGACCGATGAAACCGGCCTCGTAGCGGGCGTACTCGGGCGGGAAGTAGAGGTCGGTCTGGCACGGCATGTACAGCACACGGGCCTTGATGGAACGCAGGGCCTTTTCGTGGTCGCCGTTGTAGCCTTCGGTATTGCCCACGTTGTTCTGTTGCCAAGTATCGGCCTGCGCGATGAGGTTGTTCGCATCCTGGGAGCTGAAGAAGGCTTCCCAGAAGTTCTCCAGGTGATCTTCGAGGTCCTTGTGGCCGAACTGCTTGAATAGCTCACGCCGATACCACTCTTGCGAAGTGCCCCATGCGGCCCAGTGCCTCCCGCCAGCTTTCAGTCCTTTGAGCGGCGGTGCGGCGTAGCGACCGCCATCAAAGGCTGCATCGGCCATTACAGCGCTCTTGAAACCGGCGAGCCGAGCGATGCCGTGCGGGTATTCCTTGGCCGTGCCGCAGTACGGAACGATCGCGTCCATCAGGGAGGGGTGGCTGACGGCCCATTGGAACGCCTGCTGAGCTCCCATCGAGAATCCGATCACGGCCTTCAATCGTTTGACGCCCAGTTTTTCTGTGAGTAGCCGATGCGCCGCGTTGACATTGTCCCGGGTGGAGACCGACGGGAAGTTCGGCCCGTCGAAGGGTGCCGGTGTGTTGCTCGGTGAGGTCGAAAGCCCGTTACCGAACATGTTCGTGACGACAATGAAGTACCGGGCGGGATCGAGCGCCTTGCCGGGGCCGATCAGGTAGTCGTAGCCGTGGTGATTGCCGGCGTAGGCCGACGGCAGGAGTACGACGTTGTTCTTGTCCGCGTTAAGCGTGCCGTGCGTGACGTAAGCGAGCTTGGCATCGGGAAGGGTCTTGCCGCTCTCGAGGGCGAAGGCGCCCAAGTCGTGGATCTGATGATCCGCCCCTGCAAGCGCTTGCGGCGCGCCCGACGCGAGGGCGACAACCGCTATCACCCATCCGATCATGCTTATGCAGACCGTGCGGTCCGTTGCAATCCGATGTTCCTGTTGCATGCCGTGCCCTCCCATTGGTCCTCGATTGCGGAAACGGGGTGCTTCCGCACCAGTCACGGTGAGGCAGCGGCGGTTACCCGGCGGTTACGGATGATCGACGAGTGGATCCTGTTGCCGGATCTTCCGGTGCAGAGCCTGGGTGTCGGCGCAAGGCGCGATGCCAAGGACGATCGAGAGCATCTCGCGGCAGCGCCGGTAGACCTGCATTGCCTCAGCATGCTGCCCGAGGCTGAGATGAGCGCCCATCAATCGCTGGTAGAGCGGTTCGGCCAACGGATCGGCCGCAAGCCCTGCCTCGTAATGCATGCAGGCTTCGTTCGCCCGGCCTATGGATTCCAGATGGCGGCCCAGGGTGAGGACGAGGTGCCGCGCACGACGGGCCAGGCGGTCACGCGTGGCCACGACCCACGGTGCCGCTTCCTCCGCCGGCAAGAAGTGTCCTTGATACCGGGCCAGGGCTTCGGCCGCCGCTGCTTCGAACGCACTCATCCGTTCGGCGATCCGGAGGCGCTCGGCGCGATCTGCGTAATCCTCGAAAGAGTGCGCATCGGTCCAGCAGAACCGTTCTTCGAGAAAGACCGAGCCCTGGCGCACCACGATCGCCTCGTCATTGCCAAGCAACTTGCGCAGCCGATGCAGCGTAACCTTGAGTGCATTGGCCGCCAGGTCGCCATCCGAGTCAGGCCAGAGGGCTGCGCTGATGTCGGACATCGCTGCTCCACGGTCAGCCTGTGCGGCCAGGAATTTCAGCAGACTCAGCGGCCGTTGCTGCACCTTGCCTTTGAAGACGAGTTGCTGTCCGTTCTTCGTCAAGGCGAAGCGGCCGAGCGTCATGATACGGATCCGGGCCGAGGTATCGGTTCCGTCGACCACATCGAGCGAAAGTCGATAGCGGGCAGCAAGTGCATTGGCTGTTTCGGGTTCGATATTCTCGCTTCGGGCAAAACTCAGGAGTCGCGAGAATGCGCGTGCATTCTGTGCACACAGCAGCGGAATGTCCGCCTCGGCTGTCAGATGCAGGGCACGACCCACGCGGGCGCGAGCCGTCTCGATGTCGTTCTCGTGCAATGCCAGGTACGCTTCGATTAACAGTACGTCGCGTTCGTAACGTCCGAACCAGGTATCGGCGAGTATCGTGCGCAGGTCGGTCACCCACTGTCGGGCCGTGTCGTGCTCGCCGCACTCGATCAGGGCGTAGGCGCCGGGAATGCGATTGGCAAGTCGGATCCAGGTCTGTCCCGTGCCATCCATCTGTTGCGCCACCTCACGTGCAAGCATCGGCCACTCGCGCTTGCGTTCCTCCGTCCGCAGCAGGGTGACGAGGCGCGCCACGTTGAGTTGCGAGCGCTCAACGGGACGCTCTGTGGTGAGCATCCGTTCCCAGCGATCGACCAATTGGGTGGCGCGGTGCATGTCGCCCTTGGCTGTGAGCACGTAGACATGGATGAGGTTGAGGATACTTGCGGGCACCACTAGTCCATGCTCGTGGCACAGGCGTTCCGCTTCCGTCAGCCGTGCATCGGCCTGCTCGAACTCCCCGAACTGATACCAGTAGGAGCCGTAGCGGATCTGCCATTGCACCTGCCGCATCGGCATCACCGCGCGATCGACGGCGAGGCCTTCGAGCAGCTCGACGTCGTCCCGCACCAGCGTGGGTTGGAGCGACGCTCCCGCGTACGACACGAGGAACGTTCCGGCGCGCAGGCGCAGGTTCGGGTCGAGAGGTTCGCGGATCAATCGCTTCATCTCTTCCACGCATGCCGGAATGGCCGGGTGAGCCCCGTCGCTGAAGAACGAGGCGAGCAGGCAACTGCTGCACGCCTGCAGGCGCTGCTCCGGCGAGGTGAAGCGATCCACTTGTTCCAGCAGTCGGGCAATGCGTGGCGTCCACTCTGCAAGGCCGACGTATCCCGAGAAGCTGAAGAAGTACGTGTCTACTACCCCGGAGGCTGTCACCACCTGACCGGCGAAGTCGTCCCGCTCATGCAGGTGTTCGTATGCCCGTGTCAGCAGCGCGCGAGCCCGTTGTTGATCGTGCGGCGCGAGGGCCGCGCCTAGCCAGTAGCGGGCCCAGGGAGATCGCTCGAGCTGCGCGTCGGGAAGCATTCCGATCCAGTCGCGCAAGGTCTGGCCGCGGCCCTGCGCCAGCAGCGCAGCGGCCTCCGTAAGGATCGCGGTTTCGACTGCCGACCAGTCTTCGCGCTCGACGTACAGGGCCAGGGCGTCGGAGCCCTGGCCAGCCGCCATCAGCAACTTTGCGGCGTCCTCGAGCGCACGGCGCTGGCGCTCGCGCGTGAGCACCTTCGGAGCCCGGTCCCGCAGGAAGCCGCGAAACAAGGCGTGGAACTGATAGACCGATTCAGGCGCACGCGTGCGATTGGTGAAGAGGTGGCGCCGATAGAAGTCATCCAGCAGGTTCGCTGCATTCGGATTGCCGGTCATCGCAGACGCCTGGGTCGACGAAACGGTCGGCAGGTAGTTGCAAAGCACAAGATCGCGCTTCGTGTCATCGGGAAGCGCGTCGAAGACCAGTCCCGCGAAATAGGCGAAGACGGTTTCCATTGACCCGAGATCGCTGGTTGTAGTCGTCGATCCGGTGAGCCGGGCGCCCTCGAGCATCAGCGTGCAGCCGGCCGCCCACCCTTCGCAGTCTCGCCACACCGTGCGCACCAATTCGTCCGAGAGCACGTCCCGGGTCGCGGCGATGGCCTGAGCTTCCTGCAGAGTCAGGCGCAGTTCCTCCCATCCCAGCACGGCCATGTCGCCGTGGGCAGTGGCCCGCGCGAAGGCGGCCGACGGGGTGTTGCGGCTCACCAGGATCACCGTGATGCCCGCGGGAATCTCTGCGGTCAGCACGCTCACCACCGTGTCGAGGATGGAGTCGGACGCCTCCTGATAGTTGTCGAGGACCAGCACGCTCGGTGTGTCGAGGTGGGCGAACAACTGGCGGAACCAGCGTCGCGCGAAGCCAGCGATGTCAGCGCGGTACTCGGGTGTCAGAAGGGGGAGTTGTAAGGAGTCGTTGGCAAGGGGTCCAGCCGCGGCACGCAGGTGGAAGAACCAGGTGGAGAGGTCCAGATCGCCGCGGTCGACCTGGTACCAGAGTCCGCCGAGCCTGCGTGCTTCGAGATAGCCGGCTGCCAGCGTGGTCTTGCCGGCGCCGGGCGGGCCGGCGATCCAGACCAGAGCCGCATTCTGCCGGAGCGCGTCGAGCCGGGCGTAGAGTCGTTCGCGCGGAACCGCGTCGTGCAGGCGCGGTCGGCAGAACTTCGCCAGGGCGACGTCGCGGGAGGTCATGGCCGAGAATCTACACGGTCGGCTATGGCAGGTGAACTACGGGTGGAAGCGGCTCCGGCCCATCGATATGCCAAGGACGTCTGTATGGTCAGCCCGCGAGTCGAGGTGGACCTGGAGCGCAAGCGCATAGCGCTGACCATGCGGTTGGACGATGCTCCGCGCGAGGGTGCCGGGCGACGTGATGGCGGTCGTGGAGAGCGGCGCGAGGAACGGCCATCACCGCGCGGCGGAACGAAGAAGGCTCCCTCCCACGCGGGGCAGGATGCACGGGCGCGTGGCGGGAAACCGACTCCTGGACCGCGCCCGGGATCGCAGCCTGCGCCAGCCAACGCTGCGATGGCCGAGGCGTTGGCGCGGGCGCTAAAGCGGGGGTGAGGCGGCCGCCGCGTATCCACGCGGCGGCGACTACTTGGTATTCGACAACACCACGTGCATTGCACTCGGCGTAGTGACGTGCCGCGTGCACTGGAATCCGAGCGCAAGCAGGTCGATGCCTTCGAGCAGGCTTTCACCTGAGCCGAGGATGACCGGCGAGATCGCAAGGTGCATCTCTTCGATCAACCCGGCACGCAGATACTGCCGGATGGTTGCAGCGCCACCACCCACCCGGATGTCCTTGCCCCCCGCAGCCTCTTGCGCGCGCTTCAGCGCTTCATGGATGCCCTCGGTCACGAAGTAAAAGGTCGTACCACCCTTCATCACCAACGGCGGCCGTGGATGATGGGTGAGGACGAACACGGGCACATGATAGGGCGGCTCCTCACCCCACCAGCCTTTCCAGTTCTCGTCGGACCACGGACCGCGGATCGGCCCGAACATGTTGCGACCGAGGATCCATGCACCGAGGTTGGCCATGGATTGGGCAGCGAAGTCTTCATCGACGCCGGTCGTTCCGTCGCCGCTGCCGTGCATCTTCTGAAAAGTGCGTGTCGGAAAGAACCAGTGGTGCAGACTCTCGCCACCGACGCCTAGTGGATTCTCGAGGCTCTGGTGCGCACCGGCACCGAAGCCATCGATCGACAGTCCGAAGGCACTGACGCGCAACTTGGGCATGGCTCGCCTTCAGCCTGGGATATCGGGTTCGACGAGCGTCGCCAGTTGCTTGAGTGACTCCTGCCAGCCGAGGTAGCACATCTCCAGCGGGATCACGTCGGGAATGCCTTCCTGCACGACGTTCATCTCGGTGCCGCAGGAGACCTTCGTCAGGTCCACCGTCACCACGATCTCGCCCGCGAGATTCGGGTCGTCGAACTTGTCGGTGTACCGGAGGCGTTTGCCGGGCACCAGTTCCAGATACGAACCGCCGAAGGCGTGGCCGTTGCCGGTCCTGAAATTGGTGAACGACATCCTGAACATGCCGCCGACCTTGGCGTCCATGTGGTGCACCTTGGCGGTGAAGCCGTAGGGCGGCAGCCATCTCGCCATCGCGTCCGGATCGAGGAATGCTTTGTAGACGATCTCAGGCGGGGCGCGTAGTACGCGGTGCAGGCGGACGGTACCTGGCATGATTGCTCCTCCGTTTACGTGTGGTGGATCGACCGGGAGCAACGAAACATGGTTCGCCGCAGCCGGGTGACGGTCAACGCCGCCGCTTGACGTAAGCGGGCACCGGAATCGAATCCGGCAACCGCTCATCCGGAATCGGCTTCCCCGCCTTCAGTGCCAGCGGCACGACACCTGCCCAGACCGGCATCGCGTAGTCCTCTTCATCGTCGATCGGCCCGCCGGTCCGGATCTTGGCCGAGGCTTCCTCGATCGGCAGCTCCAGCACCAACGTGCCGTTCAGCTCCTTGCGCGTCGGCCTGCGGATTTCGTCCCAGCGGCCCTTCAGGATGTTTTCCGAGATGACGACGAGTGCGTGTTCCTTCTTCTCCGAGGCGACGGGCTTGGCGTTGCCGAGCACGACCACCGAGCGATAGTTCATCGACGAGTGAAAACCGGAACGCGCCAGTACGAGGCCGTCCAGGATCGTCACCGTCAGGCACATGGGTATGCCCTCGGCCAGAGACTTGAGCGTGCGGCTCACCGCCGAGCCGTGGATGTAGAGCGTGTCGCCGTCGCGGCCGAAGCCGGTGGGAATGACGAAGGGTTGGCCGTTCGCGACGAAGCCCACGTGACAGATGAAGGCGGAATCGAGGATGGCATGAACGGTCTCGACATCGTAGTGGCCACGCTTCGGCAGGCGCTTGACGGTGGTACGGGGGGATTTCAGCGGCATGGATTCGGACCGGCGGGTTGGGCGATCCCGCAACGATAGCGGCTGCCGCGTCGCGCGTCATCCCGTGGCCGGTCGCCACTGGAATCTTTCCGCCTTCCACCACCGATCGAGCAGCGGTACGAGCGGCGTGCACAGGAACAACGCCCAAACCAGCGCATTCGGCTTGAACAGGCCGTACTGCCAGAAGATCGCGAAGCCGGCGACGATCGCCGCGTACAGCAGGCGTGCGCGACGGTGGTTCGGAATGGTCATCGGATCCGAGATCATGAAGAAGGTGAACAGCAGCAGGGCGCCGTTGCCGAGCTGGTGGACGAAGACCCAGGGGTTCTGCCCGAGCAGCAGCATCCGCAGCGCGACCATGCCGAGGAAGCACCCGAGGAACATCCAGCTCACGTCCCAGCGCCGCGCGTGCCCGGTGACGACACTGCCCAGCATCAGGAACCACCCGGCGGCGATGAGATCGTGACCCCATTGTCCTGGTGAAACCCACGCGCCCGGCAGCAGGATCAGGGCGACCATGACGCCGAGATTGGCCGGGTTGTAGAGGTGCTTGCCGTTCACCCGCAGGACGAACTTGGAGCCGATCGCGATGATGGCGATCAGCGGATGCACCCACAAACTGTCGGCTCGGAGCAGGATGGACAAGCCGAAGCAGGTCACGACGGCGCTCAGATAGCTGCCGTTCGGCATGCCGATCCGGTGCAATGCGTAAACCTGCGTCATCAAACCTGCGGCAAAGGTGAGAGCCATCTGTTCCCACCGCAGCGTGAAGTCGCGCGCGAGCACGCCCATGGACAGGAGCGATGCGAGAAACAGGATCTGGAAGACGCGCGCATCTTTTGGCAGGGCGCCGCGCAACGTGTCGATGCCGGGGCGGAGGCTCAGTTCCACAGCCGTTCCCACCACTTGGCTTCGGGTTGCGCCGGCAAGCCCATCCTGGTGCGAACGGCGCCGAGCTCCCAACCGGTCAGCGATGCCAGGGTCGTGGCTTCGACCTGTTGGCGCTTGCGTACGGATTCGCGGTAGGCCGCTGCCTGGGCGCACTCGTCCTTGCCGGTCCACGGATGGCGCAGCACGTAGCGGGTCTGGAAGTTCTCGCGGTCGGCGGTCTCCTGGAACATCAGGTCTTCGGGAAACGTCGCGCGGGTGTAGCGCACGTGGAGGCGTGTGAGCATCACCTTCGATGCGCCACCTTGGCCGTCGTCACCGTTCAACCAGAAAACACCGCTCTTGCGCAGCTCGTCGGGCGTCAATGGTTCTGCTGCGCATGGGTCGCACCAGCTCATGTCCCAGAAGTACTCGGTGAAGACGACGCGGTGCTTCTCGCGTTTCGCCTGCTCGTCGAACATTGCCTTGTAGAAGCGGTTGAACTCGCCGCTCACGAACAGCGGCACGTCCATGTTCGCGGGCAGTTTGACCGTGCGGTAGTTGGTGGCCTCCACGCGCCCGTTCTTCGTGAGGATGAAGGCGATCAGGTCCTGCGGGCCGCGTGCGTTCACCATCCCCAAGCGCAGCGGCAGCATGAATTTCTCGCTCTCGAAGGCGAACTGCAGCGGGCGCAGGTAGGTGAGGCCGGTCCTGGCGCGCTCCTGCAGGTTGATCCTGGCCACGAAGAACTTCATGTCGAGGCGGATGTAGGGCTTGAGGGCGCGCGAGGCGCCAGGGGGGATGCGGTAGCCGTTCTCGATGAGCCAGGTCTCCAGGCCATCGGACTGCTCCGCGGAGAGGATCACGATGTCGTATTCGCCCACGGTGTAGGAGGCTTCCACCGTGACGCCGAGCGAGCGCTTCGGCATGATCGCGGCGTCCATCGCGATCGACGCGGGGGCCATCCGCCGCAGCTTCATCATCTCCAGTTCGCGGGGTGAACACGGGTCTTCGTCGTAGTACTCCGCCAGGCGCGGCGCACTGAAGGCATCGATGCGGTCGAAGATGCGACGGTCGCCCACGTTGATCTGGCTGCGCGGCAGCACGTGCGGCACCGGCACGACCAGCGCGAATTCGGTAGGCTCGCCCTTGTAGTCGTTGAGCATGCTGATGACGGTGCGGTGGCCGTCGCGCACCAGGATCACCTGCGAGGCTTCGTTGAACAGTCCGGCATCGGCCTTGCCGACGTAGAAGCCGCAGAAGGCGTGGACGGGTGTGGCGCAGGCCAGCAGGGCGAGGGCAAGGCAGCGCGGGAAGGGCATGGCGGCTCCAGTCGGCGGATAGTCTGGAGCGTGAAACGCTGGCGCGCGGCGAACGGGGTTCGGGTTCCTGAACTCGCGCCGGGCGCATCAGTCGAATCGGCACGATCCGGTTCGAACGGGAGAAGACATGATGCGGTTCTCGCGGTGGGCGGTCCTGGCGGTGGCTTTGAGCCTCCCGGGTGCATTGCTCGCCCAGTCCAAGCCCTGGGGCATCGACCCCGGCCGTTCGACCATGAAGGATGTCCGGTCGAGGATCGGCATGCCGTCGGTCATCAAGTTCAATGCCGAAGGCGAGGAGATCTGGGAGTACAACAACAACCCCAACGGCTACCATGCCTATCGCATCGTGTTCGGTGCCGACAACGTGGTGAAGAGTGCGCGGCGCATGCGGATGGATGCCGACCAGCTGCAGATCAAGCCCGGCATGACCTCGAAGGAACTGGTGGAGATCATGGGCGAGCCGAGCCTCATCTACTTCATCCGCAACCGGCTGTATTGGGAGTGGCGGTTGCACCACTTCGGCAATCTGCGGCATCGGCTGGTCGTGGAGTTCGATGCGGACTACACGCTGAAGAGCACGGCGCTGATCGGGGCGCATTACCGGGGGAGCGGAAGCACCCATGGGTATGGAGGGTTGACGCCGTGATGCGCTCCATCCGCCATGTACTTGCGATCACGCTGGCAATCGGTGCGGCCGCCCTGGCCGGTTGTGCAGCACGGCCGACCGGCGAAGCCGCGATCTACGGCACGCCGCCCCAGGGCGGGACGATGCAGGAGGTGCGCAACCGCACCGGGTTGCCGAACGCCATGCGGTTTCTCGGCTCGGGCGAAGAGGTCTGGGAGTTCAACGACCGTCGCGTCGCCTGGGGTGCCTGGCGGGTGGTGTACGAACGTGACGGGAAGGTGCGCGAGATCATGCCGATTCGCCGGCCGGAGGACATCGCTCAAGTGAAGGCCGGCGGGGCCTCGGCGGCGGAAGTACTGGAACTCCTGGGCGAGCCGGGCGGGGTGTCCTTCGCTGGGCAGGATGCGGTGTGGGAGTACTGCCTGCCGGATCGGAGCCGGTTGAAGGTGCGGTTCGGCGAGGGGAAGCGCGTCGCGGGCGTGGACAGCTGAGTTCGGGGCGTTCGGGCCAGCCCCCATCCCAACCTTCCCCCGGCGTAGCCGGGGGAAGGGGTATGCGGCTCCCTCCCCCGGCTTGCCAGGGGAGGGTCGGGGTGGGGGCCGCGATGTTTCCTCCGAGGCTACGCTGCCAACCGCGCAGGCAAGGCCTTGTGTCGTTCGCGCAAGGTGTCCCGGATGAACGCTCGCCAATGGGATGCTGGCGACCACACGCGCAACACGTCTTCGAAGGCCGCATCCGGATCCTCGCCCCGCTCCACTACGCGATAGAGGAACACGAACGTCGATGCCCGCCAGCCAAGCTGACAATGCACCAGAACACGGTCGTCAGCGCTTTCTCGAACAATGCGGACGAACTGCTCGAAATCCTCCGCGCGAGGCGCCGCGTAGCTGACAGGGATGCCGACGTAGCGCATTCTGTTTCTTTCGACGAGCTCGCGCTCGTCCGGATGGGCACCCAGCGATCCGGGCGGTACCAGGTTCACGACCACGTCGTACCTGGCGCGGGCGATTTCGTCGAACTGGTCCTCGGTAGGCATACCCGAAGATCCGACACTCCCGGTGTTCTCGACGTAGTTGATTGCGATGCCGCCGGGATCGACGGCAAAGGGCAGGGCGACGCGCAAGTATCCTGACAGGGCTACCAGCACGACGAAGGGAAACACCCATGATCGAACCCGGTGCCGGTCGTCCCGGGGGCGCATCGCACGTTGCCTGGCTGGACTGTTCATCGGCACACGCAACCCTGCTCAGCCGCGTCACACCCGCAGTGGTCGGCGCACTGGCAGCTGGGCGGAAGCGCTGTTGGTGTCGCAAACGTGCCGGTCGCCCGGCAACCGCAATCACAGCCCGCTTGCGGGCAGTTGACGCACTGGCATTGATCTTGGAATCGACGGTCCATCACAATCTCCTTTCGTACTGGTTCAAGCGCCGACCGGGATGGTCAAGCGACGGGCGCATTGTGTTGGCGTCCTCCGGTAAGGAATTGAACGAAAGGGCTGACTTGAAGGACATGCCGTGCCGCCGGTAAAGCAGGGTGCGCAGCCGGACGCGTTGGTCGCGGCGCCGCAGCTTCCGCGGACTGCCACGCTGAACGTCGCCGGCATCGGCCGGATCTGCACCTGGCAAGGCGGCAGCCTCTGGTACGGCCGCAACGCAGGGCATGCCGCACCCCATGCCCACCACGCCATTCAGATCACGGTTGCCCTGGGGGAGCAGGACGCAGGCTTTGTACTAAGAGAACGCGGCGCCCCCCGTTGGGCCGAGTTTCAGGCCGCTATCGTGATGCCCCACCACAGCCACGAGTTCGACGGTCGCGGCGGCTGGATCGCCCATGTCTTTGTCGAGCCGGAGACGGATCCCGGGAGGGCTCTCATGAAGCGATTCGGCACCGCGGCCATCACCGCGCTGCCGAGGGACTGCGCCGGCGGTACGACGGTCCTGAAAGAGCTTCGACAGAACGCCGCTGCCGCCGACGACGCCTACGTCGATGCTGGACGCAAGGTCGTTGCCTCACTCGCGGGGCCCTCGCCCGACAGAACCCGCGTCAGCGCCCGTGTGTGCGCCGCGATCGACTTCCTCTCGAGCCAGCGCGGATCGGCAGTTAGCTTGTCGCAGGTGGCCGCAGCGGTCCACCTCTCACCCAGCCGCCTGCGGCACGTGCTGGTCGAGGAGACAGGCACGACTTTCCGCGGCCTGGTGCTCTGGCTTCGCATTCTTCGTGCGCTGGAAGTCATGACCGAAGGCCGATCCTGGACCGAGGCTGCACACAAGGCCGGGTTTGCCGACTCCGCCCACTTGAGCCGCACGTTTCGTCGCATGTTCGGTGTCAGCCCGGCCACCCTCGTCCGTGAGCAACCCGCACGATGATGCGGACGGCGCTCGAGCAAAGGTCTGCCGGCTCAGGCAAGCGATCGTTTGGCAAGGTGGATGGGGTGTCCTTCGCGAGGCAGGAAGGGCCGCGGGAGTATTGCCTGTCGGATTGCTTGCGGTTGAAGCTGGGGTTGGGGCTGGGGAAGAGGGGGGGTGGCGGCGAACGCTGTTTGAGGTGGGGCGAACTGCCTGCCCCCATCCCAACCTTCCCCCAACGAAGTTGGGGGAAGGGGTGTACGGCGGAGTGCATTCCCTCCCCCGGCTGTGCCGGGGGAGGGCTAGGGTGGGGGCCAACCCCTTGATTCAACGAACCAAGCAAATAATTCCACCGGCATCCCTAAAGTTCCGGCGCGCCTCGACGTAAACAGGGGCAGGTCTCCTCCCCCGCCAGGGGGTTTAGCAGGGCAGCCTTCTCGGCTGCCCTTATTTTTTCTGGAGCCGGCCGGCTACTGCAGCGTCCTGTCCGCCACCGTGATCCGGTGCAGCAGGCGCCGATGACCTTCGTAGCCCCCGGTGGCGGCATGGATCAGGCACCGGTTGTCCCACAGGGTCAGCATCCCCTCGGACCAGTGGTGCCGGTAGACGAACTCCGGCTGTGCCTGGTGCGCATAGACCTCGCGCAGGATCGCGTGGCCTTCGTCCTCCGGGATGCCTTCGATGCCGATGGTGTAGCCCGGACTGGCGAACAAGGCGACGCGGCCGGTCTCGGTGTGGGCGCGGCCGAGCGGATGCAACTGCGTCTTCATCGCCGAGTCGCCGTATTTGATCGCCATCGACCGGCCCTTGTCGCGCTCGCCGTACATGCCGTCGCGCGAATAGCCGCGCCGCGCGGAATGCACGCCTTTGCGGCCGGCGAGAACCGATCTGAGATGGACGGGCAGTCCGTCCCACGCGGCATACTGATTTGCGAACAGCGTGTCGCCACCGGTGGGCGGAATCACGTTGCCGTAGAGCACCGTGCCGGCGGGTGGCCGCGGGAGGAAGCTCCAGTCCGAGTGCCAGCTCTCGGCGAACAGCGGTGTCTTCTCGTCGGCCTCGCGTTTCACCTGCACGACGTGCGGATGACCCGGAATCGCCTCGATGTACGGGTCTTCGCCGTAGGGCCCGAGGTAGTGGGCGAAGCGCTCGATATCCTGGATCGAGAGCTGCTGGTCCGGAAACGCGATCACCAGGTGCGCAAGCCAGATCGCGCGGATTCGACCGATCGTGTCTGCCGGCAGCGGCTCCGACAGGTCCACGCCGCGCACCAGTGCGCCGCAAGGTGCATCCTGCTTCGTCACCTCGATACCCATGACGAACCTCTGTTGTTGTAGTGATGCTCAGGATTATGCACTCGACGGCGCGGCACCACTTCGACGGTACCATAGGCCGTTTTCCGACGAGAGGATGATCGAATGGCCGGAGCGAGCCTGCTGGCGCTGATCGACGACATTGCCAGCGTACTGGACGATGTTTCGATTCTCACCAAGGTGGCGGCGAAGAAGACTGCCGGCGTGCTGGGCGACGATCTCGCGCTCAACGCGCAGCAGGTCACCGGGATGCGGCCCGATCGCGAACTGCCCGTGGTGTGGGCGGTGGCGAAAGGGTCGTTCATCAACAAGCTGATCCTGGTGCCGTCCGCGCTCGCGATCAGCGCGTTCGCGCCGTGGGCGGTGATACCGTTGCTGATGATCGGCGGCGCCTATCTCTGTTACGAAGGCTTCGAGAAGGTCGCGCACCGGATGATGCACGACAAGGCCGAAGACGACGCGCACCGCGCCGAGCACGTGAAGGCACTCGCCGATACCAGCGTCGACCTGGTCGCCTTCGAGAGGACCAGGATCAAGGGCGCGATCCGCACCGACTTCATCCTGTCGGCCGAGATCATCGCGATCACGCTGGGCACCGTCGCCGAGTCGCCGTTCGTCACGCAGGTGGCGGTCCTGTCCGGCATCGCCATGATCATGACCGTGGGCGTGTACGGACTGGTGGGCGGCATCGTGAAGCTCGACGATGCGGGTCTGTACCTCAGCCGGCAATCGAGCGAGGGGGCATGGGCCGCCTTCCAGCGAGGCGTGGGTCGCGGCATCCTGCGCGCTGCGCCCTGGCTCATGAAGTTCCTGTCGATCGCGGGCACCGCGGCGATGTTTCTCGTGGGCGGCGGCATCCTGGTGCACGGCATCGGGCCGCTGCATCACATGGTCGAAAGTCTCGGGCACATGACCGCAGGCATCGCCGCGGCTGGTCCGGTGCTGGCGGTGCTGGTCCCCATGGTGTTGAACGGCCTGGCGGGCGTGGTGGCCGGCGGTGTCGTGCTCGGCGTGGTCGCTGTGGTCCGCAAGCTGTGGCCGAAGCGGCGCGGGGTCGATACCGCGGCGCATTGACCGATCGAAGGGTGGCTCAGTTCGCCGCCCGGACGCCTCGCAGCAGATCCTCGACCGCGGCAGCGGATGCGCGTGCGGCATCGACCAGGTCGAACGCCTTGTCCACCTGTGCCTTGTTGCAGCTCGCCAGGCGGGTGTCCGTTGCCATGCGCTCGAGCGCGAGGTCGCGCAGCGGACGTTGCTCGCTCGTCGCTTTCTGCGACAGCTGGGCCACCAGAGTCTGCGCTTCGGTCTTGCCGAGCGCCGATGCGAAGACTTCGGTCAGGCGTTCAGCGAAGATCACGCCATGCAGCGCCTCGATGTTGCGGCGGCAGCGCGCAGCGTCCACCTGCAGTCCGCCGAGCAGTTCGCCCAGGTATTGGGCGGCGGTGATCGCCCGAACGAAGACGTCGGGCCATTGCGCCAGCTCCGCCTGCCACGTGCCCAGCGCGCGCTCGTGTTCCTGCGGCATCGCTGCCAGCAGGTTCGCGATCATGCCGGGAATCGGATGCACGGCAGCGATCACGTGCAGCGTGAGCACCGGATTGCGCTTGTGCGGCATGGCGGTGGACCCGCCGCGACCGGGTGCTTCCGCTTCGGCGACTTCGCCTACTTCCGCCTGGGCCATCAACGCGACGTCGCGCGCGATCTTGCCGATGGTGCCGGCAGCGAGTGCGGTGTCCGTGGCGAGTGCGATCCAGGTTTCGCGTTGGGTATGCCAGCTCGCACCGGAATCGCGCAGGCCGAGTTCCCGGGCGAGTTCGGCGCGCACGGCACCGCCGGCCGTGCCCTGCGCGGACAGGTTGCCGATCGCACCGCCGAAGGACACGGCGAGCGCTCCGGATGCCGTGGCCTGCACCCGGGCGAGACTGCGCGCCAGGGAGTGTGCCCACTGGGCCGCCTTGAAGCCGAACGTCGTGATGCCCGCCGGTTGCAGGAACGAGCGTGCCAGCATCGGCGCGGTCGCGAAGCGGGTTGCCAGGGTTGCCGCGCCCGCGATGGCCTTTGCCTGCGATTCGATCAGTTGCGCGACGGCGTCCCGGGTGCACAGCGCGAGTGCCGTATCTAGGACATCCTGGCTCGTCGCGCCGAAATGCACGTGACGCGCGGCTTGCGGATCCTGCGAAGCGACGTGCGCGATGAGGGCCTTGACGAAGGGGATCGCCAGCGAACCTGCATGAGCCCCGTCGCGGACCAATCGATCGGCATCCAGAGCGAGCGTGCCGGCATGGCGTCGTATCGCGGCGGCAGCCGGCTCCGGTATGACGCCGCTGCGCGCTTGCGCGCTGGCAAGTGCGGCCTCGAAGCGCAACATGGCGCTCAGGATCGCCGTGTTCGAGAACGCGGAATCGGCCGCAGGGTCAACGACGAAGCGCTCGAAGAGGTGGCCGCTCACAGGTCGAAGAACACCGTCTCGGCGCCGCCGCGCAGCCGGACATTCCATTCGAAGACATTCGCATCGGCTGCCGAGCGCTTCGCGATCAACGTGGCGCGCCGCTCCGCGGGCACGTTCGCCGGCACCGTTGCTCGCGCCGGGTCACCGTCCGGCCCGATGTGCACCCGGGTGAAAACGTGCCGTTGCAGACCGCGGGTCAGGATGGTCACGTCGGCGGCTACCTGAGCGGTGCCCGGGGCCGGCATCCGAAAAGTGAATCGACCTTCGTCATCGGTGGCTACCCGCTGGAAGCCCGCGATGGATTCGCCGAGTCGCGCGGCCGGCTGCCAGATCTCGAGCAGCGCGTCGCCGGCGCCGTTGCCGTTGACGTCGGTCAGTTGTCCGACGACGCGTACGGTGCCGGGTGCAAGCGGCCGGTCGGCCGGTTCGATCGCCCACTTCAGCGCTTCGACGAAGAACGGGCCGATGGTCTGCGAAGGAGTGAGTCCGGACATGGCGATGATCCCGATCAGGGCACGACCGGCGTGGCTTCGCGTCCGCGCAGGACGATGTCGAAGCGATAGCCCAGCGCAATGCCTTCGACGGTGAGGTCGAGGTCGAAGGCGGAGACCAGGCGTCCGCGCGTGCGCTCGGGCACGCTCTGATAGATCGGGTCGAGCGGCAGCAGAGGGTCGCCGGGGAAGTACATCTGTGTGACCAGCCGCTGCGCGTAGGCGTTGCCGAACAGGGAGAAGTGGATGTGCGCCGGGCGCCACGCGTTCGCATGGTTGCGCCACGGATAGGCGCCGGGCCGTATGGTGACGAAGCGGTAGTTGCCGGCGTCGTCCGTCAGCGCCTTGCCCATGCCGCGGAAATGCGGGTCGAGCGGGGCGTCGTGCTGGTCCTTGGCGTGGTGGTAGCGGCCGGCCGCGTTGCACTGCCAGATCTCCACCAGCGAATTGCGCACCGGTTTGCCGTCTTCGTCGATGACGCGGCCGGCTACCACGATGCGCTGCCCGAGCGGTTCGGCACTCGACTGGCGCGTGAGATCGGCGTCCTGCGGCAGCAGGATCGACGGCGAGAACTCCGCCACCGCGAGCTCGTCCTTGCCCTGGTCGAGCGCCACCAGCGGCTGCGCCGGTGCGCGCTCGCGCGTGCTGCGGTACTCGGGCGACAGGTATTCCGGGTGAATGCCGGGGGGTGTCCGCTTCAGAGCGCGCATGACGGTTTCCTAGTTCATCGAACGCACGAGCCACAGGCTCAACACCGGGAAGAACACCAGCAACAATACCCGGATCGCGTCCGACACGAGAAAGGGTACGACACCCCGGAACGCGGTGCGCATGGAAACGTCCTTGGCGAGGCTGCTGATGATGTACACGTTCATGCCCACCGGTGGCGTGATGAGGCCGATCTCCACCACCATCAGCGCGAGGATGCCGAACCAGATGGCCTTCTCGGTCTGTTCGAGCCCCCAGAAGTCGAGGCCCATGATCATCGGGAAGAAGATCGGGATGGTGAGCAGGATCATCGACAGGCTGTCCATCACGCAGCCCAGGAAGACGTAGATCAGGATGATCGCGAACAGCACGGACAAGGGCGGCAGTCCGCTCCCTTGCACCCAGCCGGCCAGTTCGGCGGGCATCTGCGAGAGCGCGAGGAACGAATTGAGCACGTCGGCGCCGAGCAGGATCAGGAAGATCATGCCGGTGGCCCGGGCCGTGGCGTCGAAGCATTCGAGCAGCCCTTTCACGCGCATGCCCCGTACGACCGCGAGGATGAAGGTGGCGGCGGTGCCGATGGCCGCGCCTTCGGTCGCGCTGAAATAGCCGCCATACATGCCGCCCAGCATGACGATGAAGATGGCGACGACCGGCCAGATGGAGGCGAGCGTGCGCAGGCGTTCGTCCCACCGGTGGCGCGGCCCGGCGGGGCCCGACCCGGGTTTCACCCGCACCACGACGGCGATGGCCAGCATGTAGCCGACAGTGGCGATCAGCCCGGGGACGAAGGCGGCGGTGAACAGCTTCGCGATGTTCTGCTCGGTGAGGATCGCATACACCGCCAGCACGACCGAGGGCGGGATGAGAATGCCGAGAGTGCCGCCGGCGGCGAGCGCGCCGGTCGCCAGCGCGGGGTCGTACTTGTGCTTGCGCAATTCCGGCAATGCGACCTGGCCCATGGTGGCAGCGGTGGCCAGCGACGAACCGCAGATGGCGCCGAAACCCGCACAGGCGCCGACCGACGCCATGGCGATGCCGCCGCGGAAATGGCCGATGAGCGCACTGGCTGCGTTGAACAGCGCTGCCGACAAGCCGCCGCGCGAAGCGAGGTTGCCCATCAACAAGAACATGGGCACGACCGAGAGGTCGTAGTTGGAGTAGCGGGCGAAGGCCGCGGACTTCAAGTGATTCAGCAGCGGCGACCAGCCGGCGAGCGCGACGTATCCCGCGATGCCGGTGACCAGCATCGCGATGGCGATCGGCACCCGCACCGCCATCAACACCAGCATCAGCGCGAGGAACAGCAGCGCAAGGGTGACGCCGCTCATCGGCGCCACTCGATCCAGGCGGTGTACAGACCGGTCGCGGCGAGCAGGGCGAAGGCGGGCACGAGCGGCCCATAGCCCAGCCATATCGGTGCTCCCAGGATCATGGTGGTTTCCTGGTTCGTCCACACGCTCATCGTGCCGAGCGCGAGGCGCCACGCAAGCAGCGCCGCGCACAGGGCGAGCAGCAGGGCGCCAATCGCATCGAGGCGGGTCCTGGCGCGCGGTGAAAGCTTCAACGTGAAGAAGTCGACGATGACGTGGCCCTTCTCGATCTGGCACCACGGCAGAAAGCAGGCGACGCATACCGCGCAACCAAGCTGCACCAGTTCGAAGTCACCCTGCACCGGCGAGTCGAAGAACTTGCGGCCAACGACGCTGACCACCGACACCCCGAGCATCGCGATCAGCACGCTGCCGCCGAACCACGACAGCGCGCGGGCGAGCACGAGCAGCGTTCGACCCATGACATCGCCTTTCCAGGCGTCGGTCGCCGGCGCCTCGAGGGAGTCGTTCACTGCGGACTACTTGGCGTACTTGGCGATCAGCCCGCGCGCCGCCGCAAGCAGCGCCTGGCCGTCGGCACCCTTGTCGCCGACTTCCTTCACCCAGCCGTCGATGACGGGCTGCGCAGCCTTCTTCCAGTTCTCGATCTCGGCGGCGGGCACGACGTTGATCGGCTGCTTCGCCGTGGCTTTGCCGGCAACGTCGCCTTCGGCGAAGATCTTGCCGGCCAGCGTGGAAAGCGCCACGCCGCTGTTGTTGTCGATGACCTTCCTGAGATCCGCGGACAGCGAGTCGTACTTCACCTTGTTCATGGCGAGCACGAACACGGTGGTGTAGATCGCGGGCTGGGACGGATCGGTCTCGCTATGGAACTTGACCAGTTCCTGCACCTTCACGGCCGGCACCACTTCCCACGGCATCAGCGCGCCGTCGATGACGCCCTTGGACAACGACTCGGACACCTGGGGAATCGGCATGCCCACCGGTGTGGCACCGAAGGCCGCAAGCATCTTGTTGGTGAGGCGCGTGGGCGCCCGCATCTTGAGGCCCTGGAAGTCCGCCATGGTCTTGATCGGCCGCTTGACGATGTGGAACACGCCGCCGCCGTGCGGATGAATGGCGAGCGGTCGGATGTCCTTGAACTCGTCGGCGGTGTGCTGCTGCACGAACTCCCACATGGCATGCCCGGTGCCCTCGGGGTTCGTCATCATGAAAGGCAGTTCGAACACCTCGGTCTTCGGAAAGCGCCCCGGCGTGTAGCCGGTGACGGTCCAGACCACGTCGGCCACGCCGTCCTTCGCCTGGTCGTAGAGTTGCGGCGCAGTACCGCCCAACTGCATTGACGGGTAGATCTGGCACTTCAATCTGCCGCCGGATTCCTTGGCAAGGCGGTCGCACCAGGGCGTGATGAGCTTCACGTGCGCCGTCGACGTGGGCGGCAGGAAATGGTGCACCTTGAGCGTGACCTCCTGCGCCACGACCGGCAGGCTCGATGTCAGCAATGCGGCGAGCGCGACTTTGCGTTGCCACTTCATGTTGTTTTCTCCTCCCACGGTGTGCGTGGCTGTCTGTGTACGGCGATGTCCTCGCGAAACGGCCACGGCACCGCCTGCGTTGACTCGCCCGCGGATTCTGCCTTGTTTGGGGTGGCGGAGGGAATGCGCGCCCTCCACGACGTCGGCCGCAGCACTGCGTACCTCGCGAGAGAACGCAGGTGAGTGTGCCGTACGCTCCTTCCCCCACCTCAGTGGGGGAAGGCTGGGATGGGGGCCGGCAGCCTTTGCAGAAGTCCTTTTCCCCCGCCCCCGCCTTCCCCCACCGTGGTGAGGTAAGGAGTGTTCGTGGCTGTGGAGGATGGAAGCGAGGGGGCGAACCGCGCTCGGAAGCAATCCGTTGTCCCAAGTTCGGAATGCGAACACCTGGTCTGCCATCGGCTTTCGATCCAGACCGTCTGGGGATTGATCAGGCCATCGCCCCGGGTGTGACCCAGGTCACACAGGATCCGTGATGCGGGTCATGGATTGGCCCCTGAGTGCTTGCGATCGTATGCGGGCGCTCAGACTGGGCTGCGGCTGCACCTCGTCGTTCGGCGGTTGCGACGCCGAGGGGATTGGTGTTCCCAGTGGTTACAAACTCATGGAGGAGGATCCAACATGCAGACTTCATTGTTTCGTCATGCTGCAGTCGCCCTGGCAGTGACAATCATTTCAGCATCGGGAACGAGCGCGTTCGCCCAGTCGTGGAAGATTGCAGCGGGGCGAAACGTCGGTGCCATGCTGCCCATGGAGACGCGCAAGCTATCGGACGGCAGTACCTATCTCACCGGAGGCTCGAAGCAGATCGTCGAGACGGAGGATCCGACTTATCCGCTCAACGGAGCGTCCATGGACTGTCGATGGATCTGCCGCATCCCGGCCAGTGGCAAGGACGGGGCCTGCGTCACGTTGTGCGGCGGCGCGGACAAGGATGGTGACCTCTTCAGTTTTCGGTCACTCGCGTTCGGAGCGGGCAGCTACGAGGTGGGGCCTGGCACAGGGAAATTCTCGAAGGCATCCGGGGGCGGGACCTTCGAAACGTCGCCGACGGACGATCCTGCCCTCGCGGCGATCCGCTGGAAAGGTACGTTGCATCTGAAGTAGATTGTCCCGGACCGATCGGCGCGGGCCGGTCGGTGGTTTCGGGTCCTGGGTCTTGGCCGTGTGATGATGGTCGAAGCAGGACCGAGGCGCCTGGGGAGGTATGGCATGCCGACCATCAGACAATGGCTCGCCGCGATTCAACTGGAGCGTTACGCCGAGAATTTCGAGGCGAACGACGTGGATCTGGACGTGCTGCCGCTGCTGTCCGATGCGGAACTGGCGTGGCTTGGCGTCTCGCTCGGACATCGCAAGCGCATCGCGATGTCGTTGCGACCCGGAAGGTCCGCGACCCGCGGGAAAGACGGCGACTCGGAATGCCTGCGCATTCCCGCCTTGATGGCCGAGGGCGAGCGGCGACAGGTGACGGTTCAGTTCTGCGACCTCGTCGGCTCGACGGCCTTGTCGAATCGCCTGGATCCGGAGGAATACCGTGTCGTCCTGTCCCGCTATCACGAGACCTGTGTCGCCGCAGTGCAGCGGTTCGAGGGTTTCGTGGCTCAGATCCAAGGCGACGGTGTGCTCGCCTACTTCGGCTATCCGCTGGCGCATGAGAACGAGGCCGAGCGAGCCATCCGGTCGGCGTTGGCCATCGTCGAGACACTGGCCGAACTCGATGCGGGGTCCGAACACCGGCTGCAGGTTCGCGTGGGCATAGCCACCGGGCTGGTGGTGGTCTCCCACATCCTTGCGCCTGAGAAGAGCGCCGTAGGCGAAACGCCGAACCTCGCGCAGCGCCTTCACGCCCTGGCCTCGCCGGGTGAGGTGATCACGACCGAACGCACACGAATCCTGACTCGGGGCGCGTTCGACTACGAGAATCGGGGCGTGCACGAACTCAAGGGGATCCTCGAACCGGTGCAGGCCTGGCGAGTACTGGGTCTGGGTAGGGCCTCGAGCCGCTTCGACGCCGCGACCGGAGGACACATGACCCCGATGGTCGGACGCGATCGCGAACTCGGAATGCTCGTCGATCGCTGGGGCCTGGTGCGATCCGGCCAAGGGCAGGTCGTGCTGTTGCAAGGCGAGCCCGGCATCGGCAAGTCGCGCATGCTCGGTGCGTTGCGCGAGCGACTGGGCCACGGCATCGACGCCGCGCTCCGCTATCAGTGCTCGCCGTTTCACGTCCACAGTGCTTACTACCCATTCACCGAGCGCCTCGAACACGCGATGGGATTCGAGCGCACCGACGGCATCGAAGGGCGCTTGCACAAGGTCGAGCGGTACCTGGTCCAGGACCTGGGGCGCAGCACGCGCGATTGTCACCTCCTGTCGCTGTTGCTGGCCTTGCCGTGCCTGGATCGATACGGCCCACTGGGGCTGAGCCCGCAGCGCATGAAGGACGAAACGCTCGCGCTGCTGGCCGATGTCGTCGTCGCGATGGCCTCTGGTCGGCAGCGTGCAGTGCTGTTCGAGGATGTGCACTGGGCTGATCCGAGCTCGATCGAACTGCTCGGCTTACTGGTGGCCCGGGCGGCAGCGAAGCCGCTCATGATCCTGATGACCTACCGGCCCGAGTTCGAACCTCCATGGGTCGACCGCCCTCACGTTTGCCGCATGGTTCTCGGGCGATTGCGGCCGAAAGATGCCGCCAGAATGGTTGTTCGAGTGGCCCAGGACAGGCCCTTGCCGACGGAACTCGTCGACCGGATCGTGCAAAAGACGGACGGGGTGCCACTCTTCCTGGAGGAAATGACGCGAGCGATCATCGAGGCCAGCAGTTTCACAGCTATCGACGGACGCTACGAGTATGTGCGATCTGGCGACCGCCTCGACATCCCGGCTTCGTTGCACGACTCTCTCACCGCCCGGCTGGACCGTCTGGTGCCCCTGAAGGAAGTGGCCCAGATCGGTGCGGTGTTCGGACGCGATTTTTCCTATGAGCTGGTGAGCGCCGTCTCGTCGATGTCGCCGCCCGAGGTCGATCGCGCTCTCGACAAGCTGGTCGAGACCGGTCTCGTGTTTCGCCGAGGCAGGGTGCCGAACGCCCACTACACGTTCAAGCATGCGCTGGTGCAGGACGCAGCCTACGATTCGTTGTTGAAGTCCCAACGGCAAGCGTTGCATTTGCGTGCTGCCGAGGCCATCCGGGAGCGCTTTTCGTCCAAGGAAACGACGGAACCGGAAGTGCTCGCGCACCACTACAGTGAGGCCGGGCAGTGGCAAGCCGCGGTACCGCTATGGCAGAAGGCTGGCGAGCTCGCACAACGGCGCGTCGCCCTGCGTGAGGCAATCCGGCACTTCGAACGCGGGCTCGCGGCGGCGGAGTCGCTTCCGAAATCGATAGAAAGAGATGCATTCGAGTTGAAGCTGCGTGCACTGCTCGGCATGGCATGGGTCGAGCTCCACGGCTACACGCATCCAGCCGTGGTCGCCAATCTCCAGCCGGCGCTCGAGCTCGATGCCGCTCTGGTCGACGATACCTACCTGGTGCGCGTGCTATGGGGGCTCTGGGTGTACACGCTCTGCGCGGGGCGAGTCGAAGAGTCGCTCGCCTGGGCATCCAGGCTGCTCGTGGTCGCCGAGGCTCGGGATAGCGAAGTCATGCGAATTGCGGGGCACTGGACCTCCTGCAACTCTCACTATTTCCTCGGCAATCCCGTGCAGTGCGTCCAGCACGCGGACGAGATCCTGCGTCGCTACGACTTCGATCGAGACAAGGGCATCGCGGACCTGATCAACCACGACCCGAAGACCATCGCGCTCGCCTACAAGGCGGGGGCGGAATGGCGCCTCGGCTTTCCGGACCGGGCAGCCGCCAGTGCTCGGGCTGCCGTGGAGCACTCGTCGGTTCGCGGGCACGCTTTCGACTACTGCTGGGTCCGGGCATTCCTCTCCCATACGCTGCTGGTCGAATCGCGAGATACCGATTGGATGAATGCGCTGCTCGACGATGCCGAACGCCTGGCCGATGAACAGAGCCTGGCTTTTTTCCAGACGGTCTACTGTCCGCTGAGCAGGGGATACTGGCTGCTACGACTCGGGTCTTTCGAGATGGCGGAACAGAAGCTGCGCGCCGTACTGGTCGCTTGGAAAGGTGCCGGTATGGAGATCCATCTTCCGAACATCCTTGCCCGTATCGCCGAATGCCGGCTCAACCTGGGTGATCCGGAGGAGGCCTCGCGTCTGCTGGACGAGGCCTTGGTGCAAGTCGAGCGTCCCGGCTGGCGCGAGCGCGGCGCGCTCACCGATCTTCTGCATGTGCAGGGTTCCGCGTTGCTCGCGATGAAACAATGGGAGCGCGCCGAAGCCACCTTTCGTCGAGCCATCGACGTTGCGAGATCACAGGGAATCGTGGCGTGGGAACTGCGTGTTGCCGTCACCTTGGGGCGAATGCTGGCGGAACGACACCGCATCGACGAGGCGCTCGCGCTCCTGTGCCCATTGGCAGAATCGGCCGCCCGCACTGACGGGCCCAAGGCGCTGGAGGAAGCAGTCGCTCTCGTAGCCGAGATGCGTGCCGTATCGGTTCAACATCCCCACCTGCGCGTCATCGCCTCGAATTGAACGCCGGCCGGAGGTGTCGTTACCACCGTGCAGGCAAGGTTCGCAAGATGATGATCCGGTCGTCCTCGATACCGATGTACCCGCCTTCGCGCAAGTCCGTCAGGATGCGCGACACCATTTCTCTCGAGGAATTGATGCGTTTCGCGATTTCCTGCTGCGTCATCCGTTCCTGCACCAGGAGGTTTCCGTCGACCTGGCTGGCGTTATCCAGCAATAGACGCGCAACGCGACCATAGACGTCCAGAAGTGCCAGACCGCCGAGCGCGCGGGTCAGGCCGCGGGCGCGCCGGATCAGCATCATGATCAATCCATAGGCGATCTCGGGATTGGTCGTGAGGTGCCGCTTGAAATCGTCGCGCTCGATGACGGAAAGACGGCATGGTTCGAGGGTCATCACCGAAGCGGAGCGCGGTTCTCCTTCGAGCGCCATTTCGCCGAAGCAGTCGTTGACGCGCAGAGTATCGATCACGACTTCCTTGCCGGCCGCATCCGAAAGATAGACCTTGAGCCGCCCGGACAATACGACGAAGAGCTGATCGGTGCGGTCCCCTTCGTGGATGAGAACGACGTTCTTCGGGTATGACCGGACCGTGCCGACGGCCGCCAGGCCATCGACATAGGGCTCCTGATGTAGTCCGCCGTTTTCCATCGTCGGTCAACGATACTACGGGCGGTGCTGGTTCATCCGGGTGCGTTGCACGTGCGCCGCTCCGACGTGGTCGTGGAGGATGGGGCATCGATGCGGCGGGTCGCGGGGCCGCTTGCCCCCATCCCAGCCTTCCCCCGACGCAGTCGGGGGAAGGGGTGTACGGCTTCCTCACCCGGCTTTGCCGGGAGGGGGTTGGGGTGGGAGAAGGAGTCTTCGTGCCTGCGGCGCGGCTCGTGCGGAATCGTGGGTGAACTACGCCCCGAACCTTGCCTCCGGCAATCCTGCGACCTCGGTCCGGAACGCGAACACGCTGCCGGCGAGCGGCTGCTTCGCGAGATCCTCCGGCGTGAGCCGCTGCCGCGCGGTCGTGATGTAGAGCGTCTTGAGATCCGGCCCACCGAACGCACAGCACGTCGTCGTCATGACCGGCACGGTGATCACGAGGTCGACCAGCCCCGCCGGCGTGTACCGCAGCACCTGCCCCGAGCCGTACTCCGCATTCCATACGCAACCAGTGCTGTCGATGGCGGAGCCGTCCGGGCGTCCTTTGTGCGGACTCAGGTCGGCGAACATGCGCTTGCGCCCCAGCTTGCCGGACGCAAGGTCGAACTCGAACGACCAGATGGTGTGCCGGTGCGTGTCGGCGTAGTACATCGTCTTGTTGTCCGGACTCCACGCGAGGCTGTTGGGCACGACCACGTCGCCGAATTGCCGCGCGCACTTGCCCGACGGGTCGACGCGGTAGAGGCTGCCGACCGGCTCGCGCGGGCCGTCGCTCATGGTCCCCACCCAGAAGCGGCCGGCGCGATCGCAGCGCCCGTCGTTGAAGCGGTTCGTCTCCGGCTCGCTCTTCGGCCGCGCGAACTCGGTGAGGGTGCCGGTGGCGGGGTCGAAGCGGCGCACGGCATCCTTCATCGCGAGTAGCAGGGTGCCGTCCTTCGCGAAGCAATAGCTGCCGACCGGTTGGTCGAACGCCCACGACTGCGGGTGGCCCGTGCCGCTCCAGCGGTACAGCTTCGGCCCACGGATGTCCACCCACCACAGCGCCTGCCCGCGATCGTCCCACAGCGGGCACTCGCCGAGGATGTCCTCGCGTTGCAGAGCCAGTTCTGCCGGCAGAAACTTCATGACTTTCCCTCAGGTCCGCCGCGGATACGCTGCCAGGCCTGCCACGCGGCCCAAGCACGAATCGACCAGCGTGCCGCGCGCCCGGGCCGCAGGATCGCCGCGGCGGCGAGCGCACCGGCCACGAGCACCGGCTTCGAGCGGATCAGGCGCAGCGCGCGCAGGCCCCACTCGGCCGCAGTGACGGGGGGCATGGCGGCCTGTACCAGTCGTGCGATGTCGTCGCGCTGGTGAGCGGCGCGTTCCTGCAGCAGCGCGCGCCGGGTCCTGACTGCGGCTAGCCGTTCGTTCACGACGACTTGCGCAGGCGCTCGCCGTCCTTGGCGAGCTCGCTCAGCGTGGTGGCGAAAAGGCGCGGTCTCGATCGGTTGTGTCGCACGAGCGTCAGTACGCAGCCGGCACCGACGCCGAAGAACACCAGGAACAGCACGCCCATCGCGATCAGGCGATGGGTGTCCCAGAACAGCACCACCAGGAACATCACCGCCAACAGCGCCGCCACGGCCAGGCTGAAGCCGGCGACGATCGCGAGCAGCAGCGCCTGCCTCAGCCGGATCCGTTCCTCTTCGAACTCCGCGGAAACGATCTCGATGCGCGTGTGCAGCAGGCCGACGAACGTCGCACCGAGTTGCCGCACCGAATCGAGAATGCCCCCCGTCGGCCTGTGCTCCTCTTCCGCCACGTCAGCGAAGAGGGCGAAGTAAGGAGATCACTTGCGGCTGACCAGCACGCCGATGACGAGGCCCACGGCTGCCGCGATGCCCACGGCTTGCCACGGGCTTTCACGCACGAAACGGTCGGCCTCGCGGGCGGCGACCTTTGCCTCGAACAGTACCTTTTCTTCGACACGGTCGATCTGCTCCCGTGCCTGGGCGAGCGCTTCGCGCACGCGTGCACGGGTCGCCGCGGTTTTCTCGCTCGCGTCGTCCGCCGTGGTGAGCAGGATGGATTCGGCGTTGGCCACCAGGGTTTGAAAGTCGGTGACCAGCTTCTCGACGCTGGATTCGGGAGAGGCGCTCATGTGTGACAGGTGTCGCGATAGATGGAGTTCTTGGGAAATTCGAACACGCGCCGCACCATCGGTTCGAAGAACTCGAGCGGTGCGCATTCCATGGCCGGATCGAACGCCGGGTTGTCGTAGAGTTCGCAGAAGCGGGCGGTACGTTCGAAATGGGGATGCCCGCGGAACTGCTCACGCATGTTCGGATCGAGGCCGATCTTGTCGAAGAAGAAATAGCCCTGGAAGATGCCGTGCTTTTCCACCATCCAGTGGTTGGCTTCGGAGACGAACGGCTTCACGATGGCCGCACTCACGTCGGGATGGTTCCACGACCCCAGCGTGTCGCCGACGTCGTGCAGCAGCGCGCAGACGACGTACTCCTCGTCTTCGCCGCCCTTGTGGGCGAGGGTGGCCGTCAGCAGGGAGTGATGCAGGCGGTCCACTAGAAAACCGCCGTCGTCACCGCCCAGTAGCTTGAGATGTCCGAGGATGCGGTCGGGGAGTTCGCGGGCGAACGGCTGGTAGCGCTCGACGATGATGTCCCAGTCCGCCTTGGTGCTTTCGCGCATGGTTTTGAAGCCAGCGCGTTGGTCTGCCATGTTGCCCATGAAGTAGCCCCCTCCATATGGAGCGAGGGAGTATAGCGCCGAGGGCTGGAGCAGCGAAGGCGGGAGCAGGATGCAGTGTGCGGAGGCGTACACAGCGGCCCCCATCCCAACCTTCCCCCACCACTGGTGGGGGAAGGAGTAGTACATCCCCTCCCCCGGCTTCGCCGGGGGAGGGTTAGGGTGGGGGCTGCCGTTAGCTCAAGGCCCTAGAACTTGCCGTTGGCGTTCTTCCACTGCTCCTTCGCCGGAATCGCCTCGATCACGTCCCAATGCTCCGCGAGTTTCCCGTTGGCGACCCGGAAGAGGTCATAGAACGCGGAATGCTTGCCAGCGAACTCGCCCTCGCTCACAACCAGTACGAAGTCGCCTTCGCCCAGCACCTTGTGGATGCGCGTGTACTTGAGCGTGACGCCTTGCTTTGCCAGGGCCTCGAGGGCTGCCCCGAGGCCGGTCAGGCCATCGGCGATTTGCGGGTTGTGCTGCCGGTAGTTCTCGCCGTCGAGATACCCCGCGAGCTTGTCGCCGCGGCCGTTCATCAGGACATCCTCGACGAACGAACGCACCAGCTTCTTGTTGGCTTCGGTCCGGCCCAAATCGGAGGCCGTTACCGGCCCGTCGATCATCGTCCGGCCACTGGGATTCGGCTTGGCCGGTGTTTCCTGCAGGTTGTCCCAGTGCTCGACGATGCGGCCGTTTTCGAAACGAAAGATGTCGAAGCCGATCTTCGGGCCGAAGAACTCGTATTCCGAGTGGGCAAAGACATGGTCGCCGTCCTGGAAGACGCGAACTGTCTGCACCTTGATGGCTCCTTTCGGCACTGCCTGCAGCAGCGCGCCGATGCCTGCGAGCCCGTCGGCGACCGCGAGGTTGTGCTGGATGTACTTGTCGGGATTGATCGCGGCGACCGGCTTCGGGTCGCGGGTCTCGAGGCTTTTCAGAAGGGCAGTGACTTGTTCCTTCGGATTGGTGGACATGGCTTTCTCCTGGGCATGCGCGGTGAGCGGAAGGACGGCGATGGTGACGGCGGCGAGTGCCGGGACAAGGTGTTTCATTGGGGGGGGCTCCTGTCGAAGGGGTGGAAGGGCTGCGACGACGATGGTCATTTTCGTCATCGAAGCCCGCCTGAAACAGGTTCAATCGGTACCAGTTGTGGTAGAAATCGGACAACAAAGTCTTGTCCACGCAATTCATGGCACGCGCGAAGCGCATCACGACCCTCCCGTACCGGCCACCGCAGCGCTACGCGCTCGACCTCGAAGTGATGACGGTTGCGGAACTGCGGAGCCGGATGCCCGTAGGCCAGAGGCATTTCGTGCACCGGATCGAGTTCCACATGCTGGTGCTGGTGACGCGCGGGGCCTTCGCCCACATGGTCGATTTCGAGCACTACACCTGTTCCAAGGGCACGTTGCTCGCGCTGCGGCCAGGGCAGGTGCAGCGCTTCCAGCGCGCGCCGGAATGGCAGGGCTGGGTCGCCATGTTCCGGCCCGAATTCCTGCTGCCGCTGCAAGGCCCGGCGGGCGACGTTCACGGTCAAGGGCGGATCGAAGCGTTGCCGACCTTGCTGCATCTCGGACCGCAAACTCTCACTGCGGCGGTGGAATGCCTGCAGCGCATCCACGAGGACGCCCGTGGCCTGCCGCCCACCGCCGATACCGGTGCGCTGTTGAGGCATCAGCTCTATTCACTGCTGTTGCGCCTGTCGATCGAGGCGGTCGGCAAGAGGGCGATCGAGCCGGCTTCGGCGGCGAGCCTGCAGCGCTTCCGGCGGTTCCAGGCGGCGGTGGAACGGGACTACGTGCGGGAACACGGCCTCGCAGGGTATGCTCGACGGCTGGGATGTTCGGAACGCAGCCTGACGCGGGCGACCCTGGAAAGTGCCGGGGTCAGCGCCAAGGCCTACCTGGTGAACCGCATCATCCTGGAGGCGAAGCGGTTGCTGGCCCATACCGCAGCGCCGGTTTCGAACATCGCCGATGATCTGGGTTTTGCCGAGGCCACCAATTTCGTGAAGTTCTTCCGGCGCGAGGCCGGCTGCGCACCGGGCGAATTCCGGCGGCAGCAGGACAGCGCGGGAACGACCGACAGTCACCCCTGAACGAGCGCCCGAGGAAACGCCACCGATGTTGAGACCCGTACCGACGAACGCCCCCGAATCCACCCTGGCGCAGCGGCTGCGCCGCCGGCTGGTGCTACCGGTGATCGGCGCGCCGCTGTTCATTGTCTCCAATCCCGACCTCGTGATCGCCCAGTGCACGAGCGGGATCGTCGGGTCGTTCCCGGCGCTCAATGCCCGACCGGCAGAGGTGCTGGATGAGTGGATCGGGCACATAGTCACGTCGCTGGCGGCCTACGAACGCGAGCATCCCGGCGCGAAGGTGGCTCCATTCGCGGTCAACCAGATCATCCATCAGTCGAACGACCGGCTCGACCATGACCTCGATGCCTGTGTGCGCCACAAGGTACCGATGATCATCACCAGCCTGCGCGCACCGGACGACGTGGTGAAGCGTATTCACGACTATGGCGGCGTGGTGTTCCACGACGTGATCTCCATCCGTCACGCGCAGAAGGCGCTCGAGGCGGGTGTCGACGGCCTGATCCTGGTATGTGCCGGGGCCGGCGGCCACGCGGGCACGTTGAGCCCCATCGCACTGGTACGTGAGGTGCGGCGCTTCTTCGACGGTCCGATCGCACTCTCGGGGGCGATCACGGATGGCGCCGGAGTCCTGGCGGCCGAGGCCATGGGGGCCGACTTCGCCTATCTCGGCACGCGTTTCGTCGCGTCGCGCGAGGCCAATGCGACGGACGCCTACAAGCAGTCGATCGTCGACAGCGCAGCCGCCGACATCGTCTACACGCCGTACTTCACCGGCGTGCACGGCAACTATCTCAAGAGCAGCATCGCGAACGCCGGCCTCGATCCGGCCAACTTGCCCGAGGTGGACAAGACTTCCATGAACTTCGGGACCGGCCGCGGCAAGGAAGCCGGCAAGAAACCGTGGAAGGACATCTGGGGCGCGGGGCAGGGTGTCGGCAACATCCAGGATGCGCCGGCGGCGGCCGAGATCGTGCAACGCCTGGTACGTGAGTACGCGGCTGCGCGCGCCCGGCTGCTCGCGGGCTGAGGGCACAGACCATGAGCCAGTCATCGCAGCCTGCACCGGTTCTCGATGCTGGTCATGTCGCGTTCATGACGAGCGGCGTGTCGATCAACGTGGCAGCGCGGGACGCGCACAACATTCCCACGCTCACGCGCGCGCTCGGGTGCCGCGTATCCGCTGACCGCTGCACAGTCACGATATTCGTCGCCGTGCCCGACGCGGCGCGGTTGCTCGACAACCTGCGCATCAACGGCGCCATCGCCGTGGTGTTCAGCCAGCCCAGCACGCACCACACCATCCAGTTGAAGGGGGCCGATGCGCGGGTGGTGGCGCGCGAACCGGACGACCCCGCGCTGTTCGAGAACTTCATCGTCGCCCTGGCGGCGGATCTCGCGCACTACGGCTGGATGGATTCCTACGTCCGAACGATGCTGAGCCATGACGACGAGAACATCGTCGGCGTCGCGTTCACGCCGTACGCGGCCTTCAACCAGACACCGGGTCCCGCGGCCGGCGCACCGCTGGCATCGACGGGGACGCCATGACGCTCACCATCGACTCGATCCGCGACTGTTTTGATGGCGCCATCCCGGGCCTCATCGCCACCTGTTCGGCCGACGGCGTGCCCAACGTGAGCTACGTCTCCGAAGTGCACTACATGGACAGCGAGCACCTGGCGCTCACGTTCCAGTTCTTCAGCAAGACGCGCGAGAACGTGCTGGCGAATCCGTTCGTGACCGTCATGCTGCTGCAGCCCCACACGGCGGCGAAATTCCGCATTGCCCTGCGCTACCTGCGGACGGAAACCGAGGGGCCGCTGTTCGAGCGCATGAAGGCGAAGCTGGCCGGTATCGCATCCCACTCCGGGATGAGCGGCGTGTTCGTGCTCCGCGGGGCCGACGTCTATCGGGTGCTGTCGCTCGAACGGGTGCCGGGGCGGACGTTGCCGCCGCCGCCGTCCGCCATCAACATGCTCTCTGCGCTGCGCGCGTGCACGCAGGGGCTGGCGAACGCCGCCGACCTCGACCAGCTCATCGATCAGACGCTGACGTCGCTGGAGCGTCACTGCGACGTGCATCACTCGATGCTGCTGATGTTCGACGAGCCGGGCAAGCGGCTCTACACGGTGGCGAGCCGCGGCTACGAAGTGTCGGGGGTCGGCTCCGAGATCGCCATGGGCGATGGCATCGTCGGCGTGTGCGCGCGCGAACGCACGCCCATCCGGCTCACGCACACGACGTCCGACTACGTGTACGGCCGTGCCATCCGCGAGAGTGCTGCGCAGGCCGGCTTTGCCGACCGCCTCGAGACGGAGATTCCGTTTCCGGGGCTCGCCGCACCCGGCAGCCAGCTGGCGGTGCCCCTCACCCTGGGCAGCCGATTGCTCGGGGTGCTGTTCGCGGAGAGCCCGGAGGAGATGCGGTTCGGCTACGACGATGAAGACCTGCTGGCCGCACTGGCGGCGCAGCTCTCCATGGCGATCCACATCCTCCAGTCGAGCCCCGACGTGCACGAGGAGCGGGCGGCACCGCTGCCGAGACGCGCGCCGGCCGGCGGACCGGCCATTCCGATCCGCTACTACCCGGCGGACCACAGCATCTTCATCGGCGAGAACTACCTCATCAAGGGCGTGGCCGGCGCCATCTTCTGGAAGCTGGTGCGCGACTACGAGCGCGAAGGCCGCACGGAATTCAGCAACCGCGAACTGCGGCTAGACCCCAGCATCCGTCTGCCGGACATCGCGGACAATCTGGAGGCGCGCCTGATCCTGTTGACGCGCCGCCTGGCCGAACGCAGCAGCGATCTCGGCATCGAGAAGACCGGCCGCGGGCGGTTCCGTCTGCGCGTGGCCGGCGCGGTGAAGCCCGTGGAGATCGCCGGCAACGTCCGCTAGGCGCCCCCGGTGTCCTTGCCCTCACCGGGCCGCCCCAGGAGGGCGGCGCCCGTAGGGGAGAGGCCGCACGGCATGGAGAGCACCACCTCAGACACGCAGAGCCTCGGTCAGCTTGCGCCACTCGTCCGCCGACAGATGCTGGCGGATCATGGCGAGGACGCCACGGAAGGCCTCTGCGGGCATGCCCTGACGCATGCCCCCCAGCATGGTGGCGCGTTCGCTGGCGTTCATCCACGGCAGCATCCAGCGCAGTGCCGCCATCATGGCATCGGGTGGAATCGCGGCGACCAGGGCATGCTCGATCTCCCGGATCTCGGCGTCGGTGTGGGTTTCCCACAGCGCGAGGTTGTTGTGGGATTCCTCCATGGCCATGTGTTCGAGATTCTCGGCCACGAACAGCGCGAGTTGCCGGTACAGACGCTGCAGGCCGTCGGCGCTGTCGCCGGGTGCCGCGAACTGCACCGACGTCATGATGCCTTCGAGCTCACGGATCGCGTTCTCGTGGGCCACATGGTCGGCCGCCGTCAGGTCGGCCGAACCCGGCCGCCGCGACTCCATGGCCCGGTGAATGAAGTCGTTCTCGTGGGCGAGATGGCTGCGACAGAACGCGAGCAGCGCACTCAGTGCGTCGAGCGTGGTGGCGATCTCGGCGACGTCGTCGGGGTCGGTGCGTCCGACGCGGGCCAGCACTTCACCCATCCAGGCGCGCAGCCCTTTGTGGACGAACGCGTAGATGTCGTGGCGAGGTGCGGTCGGGGCAGCCTTGCCGGCTGCACGTCTGGTGACGGCGTGTTCCATGGTTTCCTGTCTCCGTGTGGGGGCGTTGGCACGGGATCGACGCCTTGCAGCGTGGATCGATCCCATGCCCCCACTCTAGGGAACAGGAAAACCGGCGGCCGCTAAATCGCCGCTATCGAAACCCTAAGAATTCGCTAAAGGCGCCCAGCGTGCCCGCGGGGCGCGCAGCCGTCAGGCGATCGCGGTTGCGCGCAAGTAGCTGTCGGTACCGGACAGCCAGTCCTCACGCGGCGGCGTGAAGATGTCGTAGGCAACGACCTTCTCTACGGCGTCCGCAGTGTGCACGACGTTGGCCGGGATGAAGATCATCTCGCCGGGACCGACGTCCACGCTCTTGCCTTCCAGATGGAAGCGCCACTTGCCGCTGAAGACCCAGGTCACCTGCTCGTTCGGGTGCGAGTGCGGCGGCACGACGTAGCCCTTTTCCACTTCGGTCAGGCCGATCATGACCTTGCCGTCCCAGGCGAGCTTGCGCTTGAAGCTCGGGTTCAATTCCTCGTACGGAATGTCGTTCCAGTTGATGTGTTTCATGGCCGGCTCCTGGGCACGTGGCGGGGGCAGACAAGGGTAGCACCGAATGCGGGATCCCATCAGGCGGCGCCGCCCCCGAGCAGCCTCGGCGTCCATTGATGCAGGTCAAGGACGGTCCCCGGCGGACCGGTAGATTGCGACCATGGAGCTTCCTGCACGGGCACGGCGCGGCGGCATCGCCACCAAGCTGATCGGCATCGCGCTCGCCTTCCTGGTGGTCGCCCTGGCGGCCATCGGAATGACCTTGCTGCAGTCATGGAAGCTCGAGGGAGCGGCCGCTGCCATCAACGACATGGGCAGTGCCCGCATGCGCAGCTATCGCGTGGCGCTGCTGGGTTCGGAGTTGGCGCGCGCACCGCGCGACACGGCGATCGCTGCGGAACTGCGCGCGGTGGTGCAGGACTTCGAGAGCACTCTCGACGGCGTGCGGCAGGGCGATCCGGCACGCCCCATCGCCCTGCCTACCGATGCGGCCATTGCGGTGGCCGTGGCGAACATAGCGGTGCGGTGGCAGCACGATTTCCGGCCGATCGTGGACGGCATCCTCGCTGATCCGGCGGGCTCGGAGGCTCGGGCCGAGATCCTGCGGCGCAAAGTGGACGGGTTCGTCGCGGCGATCGACGACGTGGTCGACGCGATCGAGCGCGACAATGCGTCGGTGACCTCGTGGTTGCGGTCATTCCAGCTGATCCTCGTCGCTGGAGCGGTGCTGGGCACGGTGGCGTTGATCTATCTCATGTATCTGCTGGTGGTGCGACCGGTGACCGCGCTCCAGCAGGGCATCGGGCGCCTGGCCGCGGAGGATTTCAGCGCGCGAGTGCCGGTCGAGTCCGATGACGAATTCGGTGCGCTCGGACGCGCATTCAATACCATGGCCGACCATCTGCAGGGCGTCTACGCCACGCTGGAATCGAAGATAGCCGAAAAGACCCGCAGCCTCGAGTCGCGCAACCGCGAGCTCACGACCCTGTTCGACGCGACCACGGCGCTCAACGAGGCGGCCGATATCCAGGCGCTGTGCGGGGTATCCCTCAAGCTGATCCTGTCGGCTTCCGGGGCTGCGGGCGGTGCGGTGCGACTGCGCGAATCCGGTTCGGGCGACCTGCACATCCATGCGACCGAAGGTCTGTCGCCGGAACTGGTGCGCGCCGAAACCTGCGAGCATGCGCGCGACTGCACCTGCGGCCGTTCCGCCCTGCACGACCAGCCGATCGTCGAAGCCGTCGCGGACGATCCCGGCCGGCATTGCGCGGCCGCCGGCTATCGCGGCATGGCGGCGTTTCCGATTCGGCACGAACGCCAGGTCCTGGGCGTGTTCAACCTCTACTTCGCGGAGCCCCGGCTGTTCTTGGCGCGGGAACAGCGCCTGTTCGTGGCGCTGGGGCAGCAGATCGGTGCAGCGCTGCAGGCACTGCGCCTGCGCTCCGTCGAACGCGAGATGGCGGTCTCCGACGAGCGCAACCTGCTCGCTCGCGAGCTGCACGACTCCATCGCCCAATCGCTCGCGTTTCTCAACCTGCAGACCCAGATGCTCGACGATTCGCTGCGCAGCGGCCGACTCGGTGAGGCGCGCGCTGAGGTGGGTCGGATCCGCGAGGGCGTGCAGGAAAGCTACGACGACGTGCGCGAACTGCTGACGCATTTCCGGCTGCGCGTGGCGGATACCGATCTTGCCGGCGCGCTCAAGCAGTCGCTGGTGCGCTTCGAGGCGCAGACCGGCATCCGCACCGAGTTCGTCGAATCCGGCAGCGGGATCGAACCGCCAGCCGAAGCACAGGTGCAGGTGCTGCACGTCATCCAGGAGGCCTTGTCGAACGCGCGCAAGCATGCGAACGCCACGACCACCACCGTCAACCTCGAGCGTGGTCCGGTGTATCGCTTCACGGTGCGCGACGACGGACGCGGGTTCGACGCGTCGCGTCGCGATTCCTCGGGCAGCCACGTGGGCCTCGCGATCATGCGCGAGCGGGCGCACCGCATCGGCGCCACCCTCGACGTGCGGTCGACCGCAGGCAGTGGGACCCGGGTCGTGCTGTCCCTGCCGGTGGCAACGACCGAGGCGGCTGCATGATGCCGCGCATCCGGGTGCTTGTGGTCGACGACCACACCCTGTTCCGCAGCGGCGTCATCGCGCTGTTGTCGCGCCAGGCCGACGTGGAAGTGGTCGGGGAAGCTGCCGATGGTCTCGAAGGCGTGAAGCGGGCGAAGCAGCTCGCGCCCGACATCGTGCTGATGGATCTGCACATGCCCGGCACGTCCGGCAAGGAAGCCTTGAAGCTGCTCACCGAGGAAGTCCCCGACGCGAAGGTGCTGATGCTCACGGTGTCGGAGGATGCCCAGGATCTCATCGACTGTCTGCGCGCGGGTGCTGCCGGCTACCTGCTCAAGAACACCGACATCGACGCGTTGGTCGACGCGCTGCGTCGCACCCACGAAGGCGATTCGATCGTGTCGCCCGCGATGACGAGCAAGCTGGTGCGGGGTATCCGCGCCCCGGCATCCGATCCGGTCGAGACGGCGTTGGCGCAGTTGAGCCCGCGCGAACGCGAGGTGCTGCGGCAGGTGGCCCGGGGTGCGAGCAACAAGGAGATCGCGCGCAAGCTCGAACTTGCGGAAAGCACCGTGAAGATCCACATGCAGCACATCCTCAAGAAGCTCAATCTCCAGAGCAGGGTGCAAGCCGCCGTGCTTTCCGTGGAACACGGTCTGGTCGAGTCGTGATGCGCGTCACCCGGCTCGCAGATCGGCCGCGTCCGCCGAGCGGCTTCGGCCTGTTCAATCTCGGATTCCGCCCGTTCTATCTGCTGGCAGCACTGCTTGCCTGCGCTGGCATGGTTCTCTGGCTGGCGCAGTTGGCTGGCCACGCGGTACTCGCCGGACCCGTCGCCGGCGTGCACTGGCACGGCCATGAGATGGTGTTCGGATTTGCAGTGGCGGTGGTCACGGGATTCCTGTTCACGGCCGCCCGCAACTGGACCGGGCTGCCCACGCCGTCCGGCGTCGCGCTCGGTGCCATCGCAGCGCTGTGGATTGCCGGGCGAGGCGCGCTCCTCGCGGCGTCCGAACCCTGGGCGGGGATCGTCGACGTCGCGTTTCTGCCAGCGGTTGCGATCGCGTTGTGGTTGCCGCTGCAGCGGGCGCGCAACCGGAATCGGTTCTTCGTCGGTCTGCTGCTCCTGCTCGCCGCAGCGAACGTCGTGTTCCACCTCGCGGTGACCGGCGTCGCTGCCGTCAGTCCGTCGGCGGCGACGCGCTTCGCCCTGTATCTCATCGTGACCATCGTGACGATCATGGGAGGGCGCGTGATTCCGAGCTTCACCGCCAACGCGATTCCCGGCGCGCGCATCCGCAAGAGTCCTGCGCTGGATCGCGCTGCCATCGGCTGCTCCATCGCCGCCTTGTCGTGCATCGTGGCGGGTGCGCCCGCAGTGTTGACCGGTGTTCTTTGCACAATCGCTGCGCTGCTGCACTTCGTGCGTGCGTGGAACTGGGATCCGGCGAGCACACGCGCGGTGCCGATCCTGTGGATCCTGCACCTGTCGTACGCGTGGATCCCGGTCGGCCTCGCGCTGCATGCGCTGGCAGCGCTGGGTGCGCCGATCCCGGTGATGCTCGCGGACCACGCCCTGGCCGTCGGCGGCGTGGGCGGCGTGATCATCGGCATGATCACGCGCACTGCGCGCGGCCACAGCGGTCTGCCGCTGCAAGTGGGCCGGCTCGAGATCGCGGCCTATGCCCTGGTGCACGTCGCGGCCTTTCTGCGCGTGTTGTTGCCGATCGCATGGCCCTCGGGCTATCCGGTCGCGTTGCAGGCCGCCGGACTTTGCTGGAGCGCGGCCTTCGTCGTGTATCTCTGGGTGTATGCACCGTTGCTGGTGCGGCCGCGGGCGGACGGTCGCCCAGGGTAATAAGCATTCCCCCACGCTCCCTGCGGTCGCTGCCCCCTTAAGGGGGCGCTTCAGTGGCTTGGGGCGGCCCGGCGCCACTGACATGAACGCTCCCCCACGCTCCCTGCGGTCGCTGCCCCCTGAGGGGGCGCTTCAGTGGCTTGGGGCGGCCCGGCGCCACTGAGATGTACGCACCCCCACGCTCCCTGCGGTCGCTGCCCCCTGAGGGGGCGCTTCAGTGGCTTGGGGCGGCCCGGCGCCACTGAGCTGTGACCAGCCCGCGGGCAGTAGTTCGAAAGAACTAGTTCCCATCCTGCTTCCGGCGCGCATGGCACCGACGTGTGGTGAATGGCGGGGGCACGCACGCAACCCTAGTCTTCCTTGCATGGGAAACGGGGAGACGAGGGGGCAACCGTGACGGAACGATCCGGCAAGGCCATTCCGGTGCTGGTGATGAGCACGCTGGCGTTCACCGTGTGCTTCGCGGTCTGGATGGTGTTCGCCGTGATCGGGATTCCGATCCGCCAGGCGCTCGATCTCAACGCGACGCAGTTCGGGCTGCTCACCGCCACGCCGGTGCTGACCGGGTCGCTGGTGCGTGTGCCGCTCGGCATGTGGACCGATCGCTTCGGCGGTCGCATCGTGTTCTTCCTGCTGATGCTCAGCACCGTGGTGCCGATCTGGTTGTTGTCGTACGCCACGGCCTACTGGCATTTCCTGGTGCTGGGCCTGTTCGTCGGTCTGGCAGGCGGCTCGTTTTCGGTCGGTACCCCATACGTGGCACGCTGGTTCAAGCGGGAGCGCCAGGGCTTCGCGATGGGCGTGTTCGGCGCCGGCAATTCCGGCGCGGCGCTGACCAAGTTCGTGGCGCCGGTCATCGTGGTTGCGGCCGGGTGGGCGATGGTCCCGAAGGTCTACGCCATCGCCATGCTGGTGACCGCGATCGCCTTCTGGCTGTTCACGGCATCCGATCCGTCGCATCAGGTCGATGCCAGAGTCACCTGGCGCGAGCAGCTCACCGCGCTGCGCGATCCGAAGGTGTGGAAATACTGCCAGTACTACTCCATCGTCTTCGGCGGCTACGTCGGCCTGGCGCTCTGGATGGTGCAGTACTACGTGAGCGAGTACGGCTTCGACATCCGCACGGCGGCGCTGCTGGCCGCCTGTTTTTCGTTGCCCGGCGGGGTTCTGCGTGCCGTGGGCGGCTGGATGTCCGACCGCTGGGGCGCCCACACCGTCACCTGGTGGGTGCTGTGGGTGAGCTGGGTGTGCCTGTTCCTGCTGTCGTATCCGCAGACCGACTTCACGGTCATGACCGTATCGGGACCGAAGGCCTTCCACATCGGGCTCGACGTCTGGACCTTCACCGCGCTGCTGTTCGTGATGGGAACGGCCTGGGCCTTCGGCAAGGCGTCGGTGTTCAAGTACATCGCCAACGACTACCCGGGGAACATCGGAGTCATCTCCGGCATCGTCGGCCTGGCCGGCGGCCTGGGCGGATTCCTGTTGCCCATCCTGTTCGGCGCGCTGGTGGACCTCACCGGCGTGCGTTCGAGCTGCTTCATGTTGCTGTACGGCGTGGTGTGGGTTTCGTTGATCTGGATGTATCTCACCGAAGTGCGGCGCATCGAGGTGCTGGGGCCGCGCGCCGTGTAGGCATCGCGGCTACCGACGAGGAGAAGACGACATGACGATATCGACCATGGAGCCGGGTGCGAAGCGCGGCCGCCTGCTGACCGTGTGGACGCCGGAAGACCGGCAATTCTGGCAGCAGCAGGGGCAGGCCATCGCCAATCTCAATCTGTGGATCTCGGTGCCTGCCCTGTTCCTCGCCTTCGCCGTCTGGCAACTGTGGAGCGTGGTGGCGGTCAACCTGAACGCGCTCGGGTTCAGTTTCACCACCAACCAGCTCTTCTGGCTGGCCGCGGCGCCGGCGCTCTCCGGGGCCACGCTGCGGATCTTCTATTCGTTCATGGTGCCGATCTTCGGCGGCCGGCGCTGGACCGCCATCTCCACCGCATCGCTGCTGATTCCCGCGATCGGCATCGGCATCGCCGTGCAGGACCCGACCACCACCTATCCGACGATGCTGGTGCTTGCGTTGCTGTGCGGCCTGGGCGGCGGCAACTTCTCCTCGAGCATGGCGAACATCAGCTTCTTCTTCCCGAAGGAGCGCAAGGGTTCGGCGCTGGGGGTCAACGCGGGGCTCGGCAACCTCGGCGTGTCCTCGGTGCAGTTCCTGGCGCCGCTGGTCGTGACGATGCCGATCTGGCTCGCGTTCGGCGGCGACCCGCAGCTCATCACCAACAAGGCCGGGCAGCAGGTTGAGATCTGGGCCCAGAACGCCGCCTTCATCTGGGTGCCGTTCATCGCGATCGCGGCCATCGCGGCGTGGATCGGCATGAACGACATCGCCGACGCCAAGGCGTCGTTCGCGGAGCAGGCCATCATCTTCAAGCGCCGGCACAACTGGATCATGTGCTGGCTCTATCTCGGGACCTTCGGCTCGTTCATCGGCTACGCCGCCGGTTTTCCGCTGCTCATCAAGTCGCAATTCCCCGGCGTGAACGCGCTGCAGTTCGCATGGCTGGGTCCCCTGGTCGGCGCGATCGTGCGGCCCTTCGGCGGCTGGCTCGCAGACAAGCTGGGTGGCGCTCGCGTCACGTTCTGGAACTTCGTGGTGATGGCGCTTGCGGTGGTCGGTGTCCTGTACTACCTGCCGTCCGGACCATCCGGCGGACACTTCGGCGGTTTCCTCGCGATGTTCCTGCTGCTGTTCCTCACCACCGGCATCGGCAACGGTTCCACGTTCCGGATGATTCCGGTGATCTTCGCGACCGAACGCACGCGCGCAGCGGCGGGCATGGGGAAGGCCGCCGAGGAACAGGCGCTGAAGGACGGCAACAAGGAGGCGGCCGCCGTGCTCGGATTCTCGGGCGCGGTCGGGGCGTACGGCGGCTTCTTCATTCCGAAGAGCTACGGAACGTCGATCTCGATGACCGGCGGCCCCGAAGGTGCGCTGTACCTGTTCATCGCCTTCTATCTCACCTGCATCGTCGCCACGTGGTGGTTCTACGCCCGCCGCAACGCGCCGATGCCCTGCTAGTTACGGGAGCCCCGCCGTGAGTCATTTCCTCGACCGACTGACGTACTTCACCCGCGCCAAGGAGACGTTCGCAGACGGCCACGGCGTCGTGACCCGCGAAGACCGCACCTGGGAAGACGCCTATCGCAAGCGCTGGCAGCACGACAAGATCGTGCGTTCCACCCACGGCACCAACTGCACCGGTTCGTGCAGCTGGAAGATCTACGTGAAGGGTGGCGTCGTCACCTGGGAGACCCAGCAGACGGACTATCCGCGCACGCGGCCCGACATGCCCAACCACGAACCGCGCGGCTGTTCACGCGGCGCGTCCTACAGCTGGTATCTCTACAGCGCCAACCGCATCAAGTACCCGATGGTGCGCGGCCGTCTCATCCGGCTGTGGCGCGAGGCGCGCAAGGTCCACGATCCGGTCGCGGCATGGGGTTCGATCGTCGACGATCCGGCCAAGGTGAAGTCGTACCAGTCGGTGCGCGGCATGGGGGGACTGGTGCGCTCCACCTGGGACGAAGTGGAGGAACTGATCGCCGCCGCCAACGCCTACACCATCAAGCGCTGGGGGCCGGATCGCGTGGTCGGGTTCTCGCCCATTCCCGCCATGTCGATGGTGTCCTATGCGGCCGGCAGCCGGTACCTGAGCCTGATCGGCGGCGTGTGCATGAGCTTCTACGACTGGTACTGCGACCTCCCGCCGTCGAGCCCGCAGACCTGGGGCGAGCAGACCGACGTGCCCGAATCGGCCGACTGGTACAACTCGACCTTCATCATCGCCTGGGGTTCGAACGTGCCGCAGACACGCACCCCGGACGCGCACTTCTTCACCGAGGTCCGCTACAAGGGCGCGAAGGTGGTGGCGGTGACGCCGGACTACGCCGAAGTCGCCAAGTTCGCCGACCTGTGGCTGCACCCGAAGCAGGGCACCGACGCGGCGCTCGCGATGGCGATGGGGCACGTCATCCTGCGCGAGTTCCATCTCGATCGGCAGGTGCCGTACTTCACCGACTATGCGCGGCGCTACACCGATCTGCCCATGCTGGTGCGGTTGGAGCGGCAGGGTGAGCGCTGGGTGCCGGGGCGTTTCGTCCGCGCGTCGGACTTCACCGGGGCATTGACGCAATCAGAGCGGGCGGAATGGAAGACGGTCGGGTTCGACGAACGCAGCGGCAAGGTGGTGGTGCCCAACGGTTCCATCGGCTTTCGCTGGGAAGGCGGTGCGGATCGCCGATGGAACATCGAAGCGCGTGATGCCGGTTCGGGCGAAGAGATCGAGCTTGCGTTGTCCTTGCTCGAGAAGCGCGACGAAGTAGCTCCGGTGGCTTTTCCGTATTTCGGCGGCATCGAGACGCCGCACTTCTCCCATTCGGCCCAGGGCGGCGACGTGCTGGTGCACAAGGTGCCCGTGAAGCGCATGCAGCTCGCCGACGGCGAGACGCTGGTGGCGAGCGTGTTCGACCTGCTGTGCGCCAACTACGGGCTCGACCGCGGTCTCGCTGACGAGACCGTGGTGCGTTCCTATGAGGACGACGTTCCGTACACGCCGGCCTGGCAGGCGCGCATCACTGGCGTGAAAGCCGAGGACGTGATCACGGTGGCGCGCCAGTTCGCGGACAACGCCGAGAAGACCGGCGGCAAGTCGATGGTGATCATCGGGGCCGCGATGAACCACTGGTACCACTCCGACATGAATTATCGCGGGGTGATCAACCTGCTGATGCTGTGCGGCTGCGTCGGCAAGTCCGGCGGCGGCTGGGCACACTACGTTGGCCAGGAAAAGCTGCGGCCGCAGACCGGCTGGACTGCGCTCGCCTTCGCGCTCGACTGGTACCGCCCGCCGAGGCAGCAGAACTCCACGTCGTTCTTCTACGCGCACACCGATCAGTGGCGCTACGAGAAGCTCGATGTGAAAGGCATCCTGAGCCCGCTCGCCGATCCGGCGCACTACAGCGGCAGCCTGATCGACTTCAACGTCCGCGCCGAACGCATGGGGTGGTTGCCGTCGGCGCCGCAGTTCTCGGCCAACCCCATCGACCTCTGTCGCGAAGCCACGGCAGCCGGGGTCGATCCGAAGGAGTATGCGGTCCGCGGTCTCAAAGAAGGCACGCTGCGCATGGCGAGCGAGGACCCGGATGACCCGGTGAACTTCCCGCGCAACCTGTTCGTCTGGCGGTCCAATCTGCTCGGAAGCTCCGGCAAGGGGCACGAGTACTTCCTGAAGCACCTGCTCGGCACTCGCCACGGTGTACAGGGCCGCGATCTCGGCCCCGACGATGCACGTCCCGAAGAGGTCGTGTGGCACGAGCGCGCGCCCGAGGGCAAGCTCGACCTGCTCGTGACGCTGGATTTCCGCATGTCCACCACGTGCCTGTACTCCGACGTGGTGTTGCCCACGGCCACGTGGTACGAGAAGAACGACCTCAACACGTCCGACATGCATCCCTTCATCCATCCGCTGTCGGCGGCGGTGGACCCGGTCTGGGAAGCACGCTCCGACTGGGAGATCTACAAGGGCATTGCGCGCAAGTTCTCGCAGGTGTGCGTCGGTCACCTGGGCGTCGAGAAGGAACTGGTGATGACCCCGCTCATGCACGACACGCCAGGCGAACTTGCCCAGGCGATCGGCGTGCGCGACTGGAAGCGTGCCGAGTGCGACCTGGTGCCCGGCCGGACCGGCCCGAACCTGACCGTGGTCGAACGCGATTATCCGAACACGTACCGCCGGTTCACCGCCCTCGGCCCGCTGATGAGCAAGGTCGGCAACGGCGGCAAGGGTATCGCCTGGAATACCGAACATGAAGTCGACGCCCTCGCGCGCCTGAACCGCACGGTGACCGAGCCTGGCCCGACTCAGGGCATGCCGCGCATCGAGAGCGACATCGATGCCGCCGAGGTGATCCTGATGCTGGCGCCCGAGACCAATGGCGAAGTGGCGGTGAAGGCCTGGGAGGCACTGTCGAAGATCACCGGGCGCGTCCACAACCATCTCGCGTTGCCCAAGGAGGACGAGAAGATCCGCTTCCGCGACGTCCAGGCGCAGCCGCGCAAGATCATCTCGAGCCCCACGTGGTCCGGCATCGAATCGGAGAAGGTGAGCTACAACGCCGGTTGGACCAACGTCCATGAACTGATTCCGTGGCGCACGCTGACCGGGCGCCAGCAGTTCTACCAGGATCACGACTGGATGCGCGCCTTCGGCGAAGCGCTCGCGGCCTACCGCCCGCCGGTGGATCTGAAGACCGTCGGCCCGATGCTCGGCGTGCGCGGCAACGGACATGCGGAACTGGTGCTCAACTTCATTACGCCGCACCAGAAGTGGGGCATCCACTCCACCTACACCGACAACCTCATCATGCTCACGTTGTCGCGCGGCGGTCCGATCGTGTGGCTGTCGGAAACCGATGCGGCCAAGGCCGGCATCGTCGACAACGACTGGATCGAGCTCTTCAACGTGAACGGTGCCATCACCGCACGGGCGGTGGTGAGCCAGCGCGTCAATCCGGGCATGTGCATGATGTACCACGCCCAGGAGAAGATCGTGAATGTGCCCGGTTCGGAGATCACCGGCGCTCGCGGCGGCATTCACAACTCGGTGACCCGCTGCGTGACCAAGCCCACGCACATGATCGGCGGCTACGCCCAGCTGTCGTACGGGTTCAACTACTACGGAACAATCGGCACCAACCGCGACGAGTTCGTCATCGTGCGCCGGATGGCCCATGTCGACTGGATGGACGCGCCCGCTGCGGCGCACGCGTGACGAGGAGACGAGCGATGAAAGTGCGCGCGCAGATCGGCATGGTGATGAACCTCGACAAGTGCATCGGCTGCCATACCTGTTCGGTGACCTGCAAGAACGTCTGGACCAATCGCGAGGGCATGGAGTACGCGTGGTTCAACAACGTGGAGACCAAGCCCGGCATCGGCTACCCGAAGGACTGGGAGAACCAGGACCGCTGGCAGGGCGGCTGGGTGCGCAAGCCCGACGGGCGCATCGAGCCGAAGCAGGGCGGCCGCTGGCAGCTCCTCATGAAACTCTTCGCCAATCCGCACCTGCCGCAGATCGACGACTACTACGAGCCGTTCACCTTCGACTACCAGCACCTGCACGTCGCGCCCGAGATGCAGGCCTCCCCCGTGGCCCGGCCGCGCAGTCTCGTCACGGGCAAGCGGATGGAGAAGATCGAATGGGGCCCGAACTGGGAGGAGATTCTCGGCGGCGAGTTCGAGAAGCGCTCGAAGGATGCGAACTTCGAGGCGGTGCAGAAGGAGATCTACGGCCAGTTCGAGAACACCTTCATGATGTACTTGCCGCGCCTGTGCGAGCACTGTCTCAATCCGGCGTGCGTCGCCTCGTGCCCGTCGGGATCGATCTACAAGCGCGAGGAGGACGGCATCGTCCTGATCGACCAGGACAAGTGCCGCGGCTGGCGCATGTGCGTCTCGGGCTGCCCCTACAAGAAGATCTATTACAACTGGTCTTCCGGCAAGGCCGAGAAGTGCACCTTCTGCTATCCGCGCATCGAGGCCGGACAACCGACGGTGTGCTCGGAGACCTGTGTCGGCCGGATTCGCTACCTCGGCGTGCTGCTCTACGACGCCGATGCCATCGAGGCCGCCGCGGCGGTCGTCGATCCGAAGCGGCTGTACCAGGCGCAGCTCGACGTCTTTCTCGACCCGGACGATCCGAAGGTGATCGAGCAGGCCCGCAAGGACGGCGTGCCGCACGCCTGGCTCGAAGCGGCGAAGCGGTCGCCCGTGTATCGCATGGCGGTGGACTGGAAAGTGGCGCTGCCGCTGCATCCGGAGTACCGCACGCTGCCGATGGTGTGGTACGTGCCGCCGCTGTCACCGATCCAGGCGGCAGCCAACAGCGGACAGGTGGGCATCAACGGGGCGCTGCCGGACGTGCGCAGCCTGCGCATTCCGGTGCGCTATCTCGCCAACCTGCTCACCGCCGGGGACGAAGCGCCGGTGATCACCGCGCTGGAACGGATGCTGGCGATGCGCGCGTTCATGCGCGGCCGCCACGTGGAGGGTCGCGACGATCCTGCCGTCCTGGACCAAGCGGGTTTGACGCTGGCCGACGTCGAAGCGATGTACCACACGTTCGGCATCGCCAACTACGAAGACCGCTTCGTGATTCCGACGACCCATCGCGAGTACGCCGAGGATGCGTTCGATCTGCGCGGCAGTTGCGGCTTCTCGTTTGGCAACGGCTGCTCCGACGGCACCAGCGCCCCGAGCCTGTTCGGCGGCAAGCGCAGCAAGTTCGTGCCGATCGCGGCGAAGTCATGAACGCGATGCCCGGCAGGAGGAAAGACCGATGAAATCGACGCATCCCATGAAGACGTTCCAGGCGCTCGGCGCCCTGATCTCCTATCCGACCAGAGCACTCATCGAGGCTTTGCCCGACGTGCATGCGGTGATCGTCGAAGAGGGGCTGGTGGACCGGACACGTCGCGGTGCGATCAAGGATCTGATGCACGAGCTTCAGGCAACTGATCTGCTCGATCTCGAGGAGCAATATGTGGCCTTGTTCGATCGTGGCCGGGCCACGGCGCTGCACCTGTTCGAGCACGTGCACGGCGATTCGCGCGATCGCGGCCAGGCGATGGTGGATCTCGGTCAGGTCTACGCAGCGGCGGGATTCGAACTCGGTCCCCGTGAGTTGCCGGATTTCCTGCCGGCGATGCTCGAGTTCCTGTCGTACCGTCCGCTCGAAGAGGCGCGCGAGATGCTGCGGGATTGCGCGCACATCCTGCGATTGATCGGGCGTGCGCTACGCGAGCGTGGCAGTACGCATGCGGCGGTGTTCGATGCGCTGCTGGCCGCAGTCGGCGAAGAGGGTCTCGGCGCCACGACCGGGCCGAACCCGAGCGACGAACCGGACATCGACGCGCTCTGGGCCGAGGAGCCGGCTTTCGGGCCGACCGCCGGCAACCCATCGTGCAGCGCCGCGGCTTCCGGCCGCGGATGCGCGCCGCCCGCCGCTGCCTGATCGAGGAGAACGCCATGACCTTCGACTACTTCGCCTTCGGCCTTTATCCCTACCTGGCGCTCGCCGTCTTCTTCACCGGCAGCCTGCTTCGGTTCGATCGCGAACAGTACACCTGGAAGAGCGACTCCTCGCAGCTGTTGCGGCACGGCCAACTGCGGCTCGGCTCGAATCTCTTCCACGTGGGGGTGCTGTTCCTGTTCTTCGGTCACTTCGTGGGCATGCTGACACCGCACTGGGCCTACGAATGGCTTCTGAACGCCGGATCGAAGCAGATGCTGGCGATGGTCTCGGGCGGTATCGCCGGCGTAGCCGCCTTCATCGGCGTGACACTGTTGTTGCATCGGCGGCTCTCCGACGATCGTATCCGCAAGACCAGCCGTCCGGCGGATATCTTCATTCTGCTGCTGTTGTGGCTGCAACTCGTGCTCGGTCTCGCCACGATCCCGCTGTCGGCCCAGCACCTGGACGGCAGCATGATGCTGCGGCTGGCCGGGTGGGCACAGCGCATCGTCACCTTCCAGCCGGGCGCGGTCGACCTGTTGGCCGAGGCCGGGTGGGTCTTCAAGGCGCACATGCTGCTCGGTCTCACGATCTTTCTCGTGTTCCCGTTCACGCGCCTGGTGCACATCTGGAGCGGTTTCGCCGCGGTGGGCTACGCGCTGCGACCGTACCAGGTGGTGCGCACTCGCCACCAGGCGAAGGGGTGAGATGACGTCTCCCCGATGGACCTGCGGTCCCTCCCCCAAGGGGCCAGCTCTCTTGGGGCGGCCCGGCGAGGGCTGAGACCATGAACCAGGACGAATCCCTCACGTTGGCCGGGGTACGGGATCTGCTGCTGGCCCGCGCCGACGAGCTCGGTGTCGAAGCACCCGACGGTCCGGATGGTGTGATCGAACGCCTGCTCGCGCGCGAGATCCGCGTGCCCGAATCCGACGACGACGCATGCCGCCGGTTCTACGATGCGAATCCGCATCGGTTCGTCGTCGACCAATGGGTCGACGCAGCGCACATCCTCTTCGCGGTGACACCCGGCGCACACGTGCAGGCGCTGATCCGGCAGGCCGAACGGACCCTCGCGTCGCTACAGGCGGAACCGGCGGAGTTCGGACGCTGTGCGCAAGAGTTCTCCAATTGCCCCAGCGGCCAGAAAGGCGGCGATATCGGTCGCCTGCGCCGCGGCGACTCGGTGCCGGAGTTCGAGCAGGCTTTGTTCACCCAGGGGCCACTCGGTGTGCTGCCCGAGTTGGTGCGCACGCGCTACGGCATGCACATCGTTCGCGTCGACCGGCGCGAGGCGGGCCGACCAGTTCCATTAGAGGCAGTGCTCGAACGAATACGCACCGAACTCGCCGGCGCCTCGTGGGAGGCGGCGGCACGGCAGTACGTCGCCTGGCTGCAGCGCCGGTCCGAGGTGCCGCGGGGCGCCGTGGTTTCGCCGCTCGTGCAATGAGTCGATGAACGAATTCGCCCTGGCGCGTGCGGTGCATGTGGTCGCCATCGTGCTGTGGATCGGTGGCGTGGCGATGGTCACCACGGTGCTGCTGCCGGCGACCGTGCGACAGGTGGCCGAGTCCGAACGGGTCACTTTCTTCGAGCGCATCGAGGCCCGCTTTGCCGCGCAGTCGCGCTGGACGACGCTGGCTGCCGGCGCATCGGGGTTCTGGCTCGTCTGGCAGTGGAACCTGTGGCAGCGTTTTCTCGACGCCCACTACTGGTGGATGCACGCCATGGTGGCGATCTGGGCGCTGTTCACGTTGCTCCTGTTCGTCCTCGAACCGCTGGTGCTGCACCGGTGGTTCGAGGTGCGTGCGAGGCGTGATGCCGTCGGCACGTTCGCTCTGATCAGGCGCTTGCACTGGGTATTGCTTGTCGCCAGCCTCGCGACGGTGCTTGGGGCGACCGCCGGGGTCCATGGGGGCTTGTTCGCGCCGTGAGTCATGAACTGCTGCGGCAGGTGCACATGAGCTGTGCGCTGGCGAGCTTCTCGTTCTTCGTGCTGCGTGGTCTTTGGCGGTTCGGCACCCTGCCATCAAGCGAGGCGCGCTGGGTGCGCACCGCACCGCACGTGATCGACACCGTACTGCTCGCGAGTGCCCTCGGACTTGCAGCGAACCTGGCGGCTTATCCGGCCCTGCACGGCTTCCTGGCTGCGAAGGTCGGCGGCGTCGTCGCTTACATCCTGCTCGGGATGACAGCGTTCCGCTGGGGCAGGACCCGCGGCCGGCGCCTTGCGGCCTGGTTCGGCGCGCAGGTGGTCTTCTTCTACATCCTGGGCGTCGCGCTCACCAAGAGTCCGACGCTCCTCGTCGCGAACTGAACTACGACAAGAGGTGGTCTCGATGAACACGTGGCGGTTGGGAGCGGTACCGGCGGCAGCGTTGCTGCTGGCGAGCATGGCGATGGCGGAAGAACAGGTAGTGGCTGCCGATCCGATGGAGGCAATCACCAAGGGGCGCTTGCTGCTCAATCTGCGGCCGCGCGTGGAATCCGTGGATCAGGACGGCAAGTCGAGCGATGCGCTGGCATTCACCAACCGCACGCTGCTCGGCTGGCAGACCGCACCCTGGAAGGGTTTTTCCGCGGTGGCGCAGATGATCGATGTGGCGAACTTCAACGGCAGCTTCAACGAAGGGCCGGCCGCTTCGCCCGTGTACCCCACGGTGGCGGACCCGGACAATACCGATCTCAACCAGATCTATCTCGACTACGCCGGCCTGCCGGATACGCGCATCCGTGTCGGCAAGCAGTCGCTCAAGCTCGACAACGTGCGTTTCGTGGGCAACGTCGAATTTCGCCAGGTGATGCAGGTGTTGACCGGCGTGCTGGTGGAGAACCGGTCGCTGCCGAACGTGGAGTTGAACTACGCACACTTCGATCGCATCAAGAACGTCTTCGCCCAGCAGCGGCAGACCGACATCGACCTGCTGCGGGCCGCATGGGCCTGGCGACCGGACAACGTGCTCGTGGGTTTCGCCTACTTCCAGGATCAACCCGACACGGGACAGGCAACGGGATTCGCCAACAACTCCAATCGCATCGTCGGGGTGCGTGCGAACGGCGCGTGGCCCGCGGGCTCGATGAAGATCCTGTACACCGCCGAACTGGCACAGCAGGATTCCTACGCCGGTGGCGACAGCCGCATCGACGCCAGCTATTCGCGCATCGGGGCCGGTGCGGGGTTCGGCAAGAGTTTCGTGCGCCTGGACTACGACCGGCTCGGGAGCAACGCTGGCGTCTATGGATTCCAGACCCCGCTCGGCACGAACCACCTGTTCCAGGGCTGGGCCGATCTGTTCCTGACCACGCCGGCCCAGGGCATCCGCGACGTCTACGTGTCGACCGGGACCACGGCGTGGGACGTGCAGTTCCTCGCCGAAGCGCACGACTTCCGGTCCGACTTCGGATCGATCCACTACGGGTCCGAATTCGATATCGGCGCGTCACGGGCTTTCACGAAGCAGCTGACGGGCAAGCTGGAACTCGCGTACTTCCAGGAATCCGACCGGCTCGCCGGCACGGCGCGCAAGCCGGACACCACGAAGATCTGGGTCACGCTGGTCTATCAGTGGTAGGCGGCAGGGCGTGCTAACGTTGCCGCACCGGAACGCCCGGTGCGGAGGACGGCCATGTACATGAAGAGTGCGGCGGAGCGGGAGTGGCAATCGGCGGGCTACGCCGGCGGGCAGCGTGCCTTGTTGCGCACCAGCCCCAATGGCGGGCGCACATCCATCGTTGCGATCGAGAAGGGCACGCGCGTGAAGCGCCATCGCCATCAGGCGGGCGAGGACGTGCTGGTGCTGTCGGGGCGCATCTTCTCCGGCGGTTTCACGCTGGCGACCGGCGACTACTTCTTCACCGATGTCGGCGAAGAGCACGACCTGATCGCACTGGAGGATTCGGTGATCTTCGTGTCCTCCGACAAGCCGGTCACGATGCTGGAGAAGTGATCAGCCGCGCATCGTCTCCACGAGCGCGCGCAACGCGGCAAGTTCCTCTCGCAACTCCGCTACGTCGGCCCTGAGTTCGGCGACATCCTCCGATGTCCCGCCTGCGACTTCCATGGCTGGAGCCGGAGCGCTGGAAGTGTCGACCGGACCGGCCAGCAGATGGGCCCAGCGGTGTTCGCGGGAACCCGGCTGCTTGGGCAGCTTCACCACCAGCGGTAGCGCGGCGCGGGTGATCATGTCTTCGAGATACGCCTCGACCGATGAGACGTCGGCGAAGCGGTAGAGACGGTCGCAGGCGCCGCGCAACTCCGCCGCGGTGAGCGGGCCCCGCAGCATGAGCGCGGCGAGCAGCGCGACCATGGCCTCGCCGATGCCGAGCACCTTGTTCACGTTGTGCTCGTAGCGCATGGCGCGGCCGCCGGACGTCTCTATCACCAGCGTGCGGCTGCGCAGGTCGTCGAGGACCACCTGGACTTCGCGCTCGGCCACGCTCATGACCGGATTGCGGCTGGTCTTCTGGTTGCAGCCAGCGACCAGCGCGTTGAGAGTGAGCGGGTAGTAATCGGGGGTGGCGAGCTGTTTTTCGACCAGGACGCCGAGGATGCGCAGCTCGAGCGGGGCGAGCGGGGGCAGTGGGGTGGTGGGCATGGGGGCATTCTAGCGCCCCAATCCCCGGCTTCCTCCACGACTTCGTCGCGGAAGATTGCCCCCATCCCCCGCCTTCCCCCACGAGTTTGTCGTGGAAGATTGCCCCCATCCCCCGCCTTCCCCCACGACTTTGTCGTGGGGGAAGGAGCTTGCTGTGCTGCTGCCGACATGCACTCCCTCCCCCGTCGAAGGCGGGGGAGGGTCGGGGTGGGGGCCAGCGGTGTAAGCTACGGCATGGTCAATTTCCGCACCCTCCTGCTGCTGGCCACGAGCGTCGCGCTGCTGCTCGGACAAGGCAATGTCCTCGCTTGCGTCGAAGGCGACCTGCGCGGCGAAGCCGTCATTCTCGAGCGCGATCGTGGTGCCACCGCCGAGGGCGGGCGCACCGGATTGCAGGTGCTGGGCGCCGGTTGGTTCCGCGCCGTGCAGGTCATCAAGAAGGGCGGCGCCACGGACGACACCACGGTCACGGTGGAACTGGACGGGGAATCGGTGATGAGCACTTCCTTCGCGGCTTCGAAGAACCTCTGGCGGCAGGTGGAATCGGTCAACCTGATCGTGACCGTGCGCACCGAAGGCGATACCAGCACGATGACCATCTGGTATCCGCAGGAGCTCAAGTTTCGCGCCCTGGCCCAGTTTCGCGTCGATGTGCAGGAGCCCGGCGTCGAAGACGTGCGGGTTGTCGCCATCCTGAACAAGCCGGCGCCGCACGAGCACATTCCCGGTCAGCCGGGTTCGCTGGCCGCCCTGCCGACTTTCAAGTAACGGGCTACTGCGTGTAAGGCTCGATCCGGCTCGCACGGACCGAATAGCCGATGTCGATGTCGCTCGATCCGTCGAGCAGCGTGAGTTCGCGCTTGGTGGCGCCGGCGGCGAGTTTGCCGGTCACCCACACCGGGGCGAACAACGTGGTGACCTCGAACGGCGTGTCGGTTTTCACGTAGACGATCTGGTTAGGCGGCGGCGGTGGCGTGTGAATGCACGCGCCGACCCAGGGGACGAGGAGGAATTCGGTCACGCGCTTGCCGGTGATCTCGAGCGGCAGCACGTAGCCGGGAATGCGGATCGCCTGGCCGTCGAGGGCGCCGTTCACCGTCTCGCCCTGCGCCTTGCGTTGCTTCGCGAGTTCCTTGCGCTTCGACAGCAGGCCGTCCACGTCCAGCCCTTCCTGCTCGAGCCGCTTCGTGCCGAACATCTCGCGAGCGAGGTCGTCGGCCGAGATCTTTTCGCCCTTGGCTTTGCGTTCGCGTGTCGCTGCCACGTCGGACAGGGTCAGCAGTTGCTCGCGCGTGAGTTTCTCGAACGGGTCCGTCGCGATGGCGGAAGCCTTCGGAGCCAGGTCCTGCCAGAGAATCTGGCGGGCGTTCTGGGCACTCGCGGCCGACGCAGCGAGTACCAGGACGAGGAGACAGGCGATGCGCACGAATTGCATGGGAACCCTCAAAGGCGAACGGTCATGCCGTCAGCGAGCGACACGCGGTAGGTGCGCCACGCTGGAATCAATCCGATGAGACAACCGGCGGCGGCGACAAGTGCCATCAACGCCAACTCGTGGGTGGACGGCCATGTTACGGCCAGGAACAGTCCGAAACGGGCGGCGATCCAGCCGCGCGCCAGCAGCAATCCGGCGTAGAGGGCCAGTACCCCCGATACGATGCCGGCGAGGGTCAGCAAGGTTGCTTCACCGAGGATGAGGCCTGCCACCTGCCCGGGGCGAGCACCCACCGAGCGCAGGATGGCCATTTCGCGGCGCCGCTCGGACGAGCTCGTGAGGAGTGCCACCAGCATTCCCGCGAGCCCGACCACCACCACCATGCTCGAGACCGCGAGCAGCGTGCGCTCTGCGACGCCGGTGATCTCCCAGACTTCCTGCAAGGTCACACCGGGCAGGATCGCGGTGAGGGGCTCGCCGGCGAATTCGCCGATGGAGCGTTGGGCGCCCAGCGCGGCGCCGCGAGACTTGAGCCCGACCAATACCGCGGTCAGGGAACCTCCCGAGTTGCTGTCACGCTGCTTCAGGGCGGCCACGAGAGGATCGGATTCCGCCTGAACGTTGGCGGCGGCGTGGACGGCATCGAGCGCTTCGAGCGGGACGAACACGGCGCGATCCACCGGGGTGCCGGTGCGGCTCAGGATTCCCGAGACCCGCAATGGCCGATCATCGTGCAGGACGAAGCTCACGTCGCCGGCGCCGTGAGCGATCACGATGGGGCTGCCCAGGCGGTATTGCAGTCGCCGGGCCACTTCGGCACCGAGCACCGCCTCGTCGGCGGCGGTGAACGGCTTGCCGGCCTCGAAAGCGAGAGGCCGGCCGGCGCCGAAGCGGAAGTGCTCGAAGTTCGCCCCGGTGGTGCCGATCACGCGATAGCCGCGATGCGTGTCGCCGAGCGCGATCGGGATGGTCCACGCTACTTCGGGTCGCTCACCGAGTGCCCGGGCAGTGTCGCGCCGGATGTTGTTGGTGGCATTGCCGATATGGAAGACGGACGAGAGCAGCAGATGCACGGGACTGCTGCGGGCGCCCACGATCAGATCCGTGCCCGAGATGGTGGCAGCGAAGCTCGAGCGCGACTCGGTGCGCATGCGCTCGACACCCAGCAACAGCAGCACTGCGAGCGCGATCGACGCAACGGTCAGCGCCGCCGTGAGTCGCCGGTGCCGCAGGCTCTTCCATGCGAGACCGAAGATCATGTCAGCACCTTGAGGGCAGCGATTGAAGAGAGCGCGGGGGGCTGTCTCACGTAGTGTTGATGCTGGCGAGTTCGATGGTGCGATCGAACGCAGGGGCCGCCGATGCGTCGTGGCTCACGAACACGATGGCTGCGCCGGCTGCGGCGCACTCGCGGAACAGGAGATCGAGAAAGGCCGCGCGGCGGTCGGCGTCCAGCGCCGATGTGGCTTCGTCGGCGATCACCAGTTCGGGTGCTCCCACGAGAGCGCGCGCGGCAGCCACGCGCTGCTGCTGCCCCGCACTGAGATCCGTGGCGGGGCGCGCCAGCACCGCGGGATCGGCCATGTCGAGGTGCTGCAGCAGGCGCAGGGCGTCTGCGTCGACCGATCCGCTCGCCGCAATGGCGCGTTCACGGCGGCGTGCGGAGAACAGGCACGGCAGCACGACGTTCTCGACGACCGTCAGGTACGGGATCAGGTTGAAGAGCTGGAACACGAAGCCGACGTGATCGGCGCGGAATCGATCGCGCGCTGCCCCACCCAGTGCACCGAGGTCCGTGCCGAGCACCGCGACGGAGCCCTGTTGCGGCAGAACGACGCCCGCTAGCAGGTTGAGGAGAGTCGATTTGCCGCTGCCGCTCGGGCCGCGCAGGAACACTCGCTCGCGGGGGACGATGTCGAGCTGCGCGATGCGCAGCACCGGCGGCGTTTCACGGTTCCACGCGAACACGACGTCGCGCAGTGTGGCGACGGGGACAGTCGTCGGGGATGGAGTGGTCGAGGTCAAGGCGCAGGTGCGGGAACCTTGCGCATGATAAGGGGTGCTCACCATCGCCCCACGGTTCGCGTGGAGATTGCCCCCATCCCAACCTTCCCCCACGCTTCGCGCGGGGGAAGGAGTGCCTGCGTTTGGAGCTCGTGCGGCTGCGTCCTACCTGCACTCCTTCCCCCATCGAAGTGGGGGAAGGTTGGGATGGGGGCCGCAACGCACGCCACCTCGCGGTGGCGTTGTACAACGAAGCGCCCTTACGCCACCCGCTCCACCGCGCCGCGGCTGCGCGGCTTCGTGGCCGCCGCGCGCACCGGCCGATCGCGATGCAGACGCTTGAACTGGTACAGCGCGCGGTCCGCCGCGTCGAGCAGATGCTCCGGACGTCCGCCATCCAGCGGAATCGCGGTCGCGACGCCCACGCTCAGCGTGACCGGGGTGACCACGTTGTCGCCGGTCTGCAGCGCCAGGGCCTTCACGGTGGCGCGCAGTTGGTCGGCACGCTGCTGAGCGTGCTTGCGGTCCTGGGCGGACGCGAGCACCACGAACTCGTCGCCGCCGTAGCGCGCCACCAGGTCCGAGCCGCGCGCGAAGCAGCGTTGCACGATGCTCGCGACCATCTGGATGCACTGGTCACCCGCGGGGTGGCCGAAGGTGTCGTTGAAGCGCTTGAAGTGGTCGATGTCGATCATGATGAGCGACAGCGGCGTGTGGTCGCGACGGGCGCGATTCCATTCGCGCTCGAGCTGTTCGTCGAAGGCGCGGCGGTTGTACAGGCCCGTCAGGCCGTCGCGCAGCGCCAGGGTCTCCAGCTCGCGCTTGCGCGCCAGCAACTGCTTCTGGCGGGCGAGCAGTTTGGTTTCTGCCGAGACGCGGTCGGATACGTCGTCGAGATGCGCGAGGTAGTGCTCGACCTTGCCGTCCGCACCCGCGATCGGCGACAAGGAGATTTCGTTCCAGAAGGGTGAACCGTCCTTGCGGTAGTTGCGCAGCGTCACCACGCAGCCTTCGCGCTTCTCGAGCGCAGCCCGCACCAGGGCGAGCCCGACCTGTTCCGTGTCCTCGCCCTGCAGGAACCGGCAGTTGCGTCCGAGCGCTTCCTCCGCGCTGTATCCGGTCAGCCGCTCGAAGGCGGGATTGACCCAGATCAGCGGCATGTCGGGCAGGCTCGCATCGGCGATCGCGAGACCGTCGTTGGAGGCTGCCATGGCGAGCCGGAACAGCTGTTGATCGAAACTCTTCTTCATTGGCTTTCTCAGAAACTTACTCCAAGTGCCTGATAGACCTAGTTTCGGACGAAAGATTCTCAGGTTTAGGGGAAACTTGCACCTGATCTGTTCGAATCTGTCAAGAGAATGCGTATGTATATGACGGATAAGGATTAAATTTTTACCAGGCGGCCGCTGGGCGAGGCCCGGAGAGGTGCTTGCGGTGCTTCGGCGGAGCTCCGATTCGCGCCGGGTGTCGCCACCGCGACCCGCTCAGCCCGGGGACCGCCGAAGCCTCCGGCTTCCGCTGGCGGACCCTGCACCAGGGAGACCGCGGTCGCGAGGGCCAGGATCATCAGGTGAGCGCCGCATGCTTCGATGAGCGTGTGAAGCCAGGTGGATTGAGGATTCATGACGATGCCTCGCAGGGGGGAACGAGGGCCGCGTTCGCACACAGCCCTGGCGCCGACCGTCGCCTCACTGGGTCGATCGGGGAAAGTTGATGACCGGTCCGACCGGGTCGCGGTCGGGCGGAACGTAGCTGGGTACCTGTGCGCCCGCCGGCCCGAGCGACCGCACGAACCGGTAGATGGCGCGCAGATCCGTCTCCGACATGTCACGCAGGGCGAACCAGGGCATGGGCGGGCGGAACTGGGCAGTACGCGCGACCTTCACCCACTGGTTCTCGGAGACCGACCCCATGTACATGCGCAGATTGCGCGGGTAGGTGGTTCCCCAGTCGCCGCGCCAGCCGAGATGATCGCCGATCAACCAGGTCTTCTCGGGCACGTTGCCACCCGTGGCCGCATAGTCGGGCGTGTGGCAATCGTTGCAGCCGGCGATCTTCACCAAGTAGCGGCCGCGTTCGATCGCCCGGGTGTCGGCCGCTTCGGCCAGGGTGGTCTTGAGCATGACGGCCGTGAATGCGATCGAGAGCAGGATGCGCAAAGCGTTCATGGGTGTGTTCCTCGGGAATGGTTGACGGGGTCGGATCGGGTTTGCATCACGGTGCCCACGTTATCCAGATGACATGGCGAGCGCTCTTAATTCCCTCCTATCGGAATCGTAAGAATCCCTTAAGAGGGGGTGGTATCCGGTTCGAAGAAGAAGCGCTCAATGCGGCGGACAGGCGACACCTGGCCGGCCTTTTGGTGTTCTTCTTGCTGGGATTTGCCCCGGGCTCCACTTTCCGGCCGGACACCCATGCGCAACGCCCCTCCAACCGCGGCTTTCGTCGTCATCGGCGCCTTGCTGCTGCCATCTGCGGCGGTTCCTGCCGAGTGGGGGCTGGACGCGACTGCCGGATTCAGTCACGACGACAACCTCACCAACGCCTTCGCGGACCGCGACCGGCGGGC